>NZ_CP088150.1:0-877500 GCF_023375135.1 Bradyrhizobium sp. C-145
AATTGCGTGAGTCCAATCCACGGTCACAAAGACTCAAACCTTAAGATTCTAAAATTTTTAGGTTTAGAAGAGCCGAGCACGCGGATATGTGTGTGCGCCCAAATCTATGAATGAATTCTTACCGGACACCTTCCATCCACTGTTCGGTGAGCAGAAAGCGGTTTCGAGCAGAATGGATCCCGGTTCGCGTCGGCAAAGCGGGTCGAAAACAAGAATGGAAGGCTGCCGGCATGTATGAGTGGATCAAGGCGCTGCACGTGATCGCCGTCATCTCCTGGATGGCGGGCATGCTCTATCTGCCGCGGCTGTTCGTCTATCACTCCGAAGCCGAAATCGGCTCGAAGCAGTCCGAAACGTTCAAGGTCATGGAACGCCGGCTGCTCAAGGCGATCATCAATCCCGCCATGATGGTCACCTGGCTCGCCGGGCTCTATCTGGCCTGGTCCGGCCATTGGTTCAGCTCCGGCTGGCTGCACGTAAAACTGGCACTGGTCCTGGCAATGTCCGCGGTCCACGGCTTTTTTTCCCGCTGGCTGAAGGATTTCGCCGCCGATCGGCGCCCGCGGACCCAGAAATTCTATCGAATTATCAATGAGGTGCCGACCGTCCTGATGATTTTCATCGTGATCATGGTGATCGTGAAGCCGTTCTAGGCAAGGCGCGCGACGAATCGCTCAGCGCTTCGGCTTGCGGAGCAGGAAGCGATTTTCTATATTATCGATATCCCACCCAACGCAGGCGGATGTGGTTGTGTCCGAGCTTTCCAGAGGCCGGACACCGCATCAGGTTTGAAGCCTCATCGGCACTCTCCTTGCCAGACCTGCGGACCTTACCTGCACTGCTCGCGTCCGCATTTCAGAGCCACCTCGCACCCCCCTTCCAAGGTTACCCCACAGGACCACCCCAATGCGGGAAATTAAACTCCAGGACCTCAAGTCGAAGACCCCGGCCGAGCTGGTCTCGTTCGCGGAAGAGAACGGGGTCGAGAATGCCAGCACCATGCGCAAGCAGGAGCTGCTGTTCGCCATCCTCAAGCAGCTCTCGCTGGCCGAGACCGACATCGTCGGCGAGGGCGTCGTCGAGGTGCTCTCCGACGGCTTCGGTTTTCTGCGCTCGCCTGATGCGAATTATCTGCCCGGCCCGGACGACATCTACGTGTCGCCCTCGCAGATCCGCCGGTTCGGCCTGCGCACCGGCGACACCATCGAGGGCCATATTCGCAGCCCGAAAGAGGGCGAGCGCTATTTCGCGCTGCTGAAGGTCAACACGCTCAATTTCGAGGACCCGGAAAAGGCCAAGCACAAGGTCAATTTCGACAACCTCACGCCGCTGTTTCCGAATCAGCGCTTCCGCATGGAGATCGACGATCCTACGCGCAAGGATCTCTCTGCACGCGTGATCGACATCGTCGCTCCCATCGGCAAGGGCCAGCGCGCGCTGATCGTCGCGCCGCCGCGCACCGGTAAAACCGTGCTGATGCAGAATATCGCGCACTCGATCACCGCGAATCACCCGGACTGCTATCTGATCGTGCTCTTGATCGACGAGCGTCCGGAAGAAGTCACGGACATGCAGCGTTCGGTGAAGGGCGAGGTGGTGTCCTCCACCTTCGACGAGCCGGCGGTGCGCCACGTTCAGGTCGCAGAGATGGTGATCGAGAAGGCCAAGCGCCTGGTCGAGCATGGCCGCGACGTCGTGATCCTGCTCGATTCGATCACCCGCCTGGGGCGCGCCTACAACACCGTGGTGCCGTCATCCGGCAAGGTGCTGACCGGCGGTGTCGATGCCAACGCGCTGCAGCGTCCGAAGCGCTTCTTCGGTGCCGCCCGTAACATCGAGGAGGGCGGCTCGCTGACCATTATCGCGACCGCGCTGGTCGATACCGGCAGCCGCATGGACGAAGTCATCTTCGAAGAGTTCAAGGGCACCGGTAACTCGGAGTTGATCCTGGACCGCAAGGTCTCGGACAAGCGCACCTTCCCGGCAATCGACATCTCGCGCTCCGGCACCCGCAAGGAGGAGCTCATCACCGATCCGCAGGTGCTCAAGAAAATGTACGTGCTCCGCCGTATCCTCAACCCGATGGGCACCATGGATGCGATCGACTTCCTGCTCGACAAGCTGCGCTCGACCAAGAGCAATTCGGAGTTCTTCGACTCGATGAACACCTGAGTGCAGTGCAGCGAAAAGTTGGAGGGCGCCTTCGGGCGCCCTTTTTCATTGTGCAGCTTTCCTGCGGCGAATTGCAGCAGATTGGCGGCCTCTCGCTCGACCCCGATTTTCGGTTAAGCCTTTGACAGAAATACAGTAAGATTGAATTTGTTTGAGCCTGCTGGGCTTGAGCGGCTGGATCCTGCAGCAAAATTGCCGCAGCTTTATTGCATTGCAATATCAGCCTTTGTTGCGGGACTTGGCGCAGCAAAACTAGGCCACCTGGCGTTCGAAAATGGTGGATTTGCCTTTTCTCCCGCAGCCGGACAAATAGGCCATGCATCCGCAAGACCAGACCATCTTTGCGCTGTCGTCCGGCCGTCCGCCGAGCGCGATTGCGATGGTGCGCGTCTCCGGGCCGCAGGCCGGCGTGGTGTTGACGACGCTGACGGGTACGCTGCCTGCGCCGCGGCAGGCCAGCCGCCGATTGCTCCGTGACGGTATGGGCCAACCGATCGACGACGCAGTCGTGCTCTGGTTTCCGGGACCGGCAAGCGCGACCGGCGAGGACGTCGCCGAATTCCACGTCCATGGCGGACGTGCGGTGCTCTCGGCGCTTCTCGCATCTATTTCTGATATACCGAATACGCGGGCGGCCGAGCCTGGTGAGTTCACGCGGCGCGCGTTCGAGAACGGCAAGCTCGACCTCACCGAGGCCGAGGGCCTCGACGATCTCATCCACGCCGACACCGACCGCCAGCGGCGTCAGGCGCTGCGCCAGTTGCAAGGCCTGCTCGGCCATCGCGCGCGCGATTGGCGTGAGCGCATCATCGAGGCTTCTGCCCTGATCGAAGCCGGCATCGATTTCTCGGACGAGGGCGATGTGCCTGCCGAGCTCCTGGCGCCGGCCATCAAGGCGATCCGAGCGCTGCATGGTGAAATTGCAGAAGTCCTTGCGGCACAGGGACAAGCTGAACGTCTGCGCGATGGCCTGGTGGTTGCGATCGCAGGCGAGCCGAATGTCGGCAAGTCGACGCTGATGAATCAGCTCGCCCGCCGCGAGGTCGCGATCGTCTCGCCGCATGCCGGCACCACACGCGATGTGATCGAGGTACAGCTCGATCTCGATGGCTACCCGGTGACGGTGATCGACACCGCCGGTATTCGCGAAACCGATGATCCAGTGGAGCAGGAGGGCGTGCGCCGGGCGCAGGCCAGGGCCGAAGACGCAGATCTCGTGCTGTGGTTGGTGGAGGGATCGCAGGCCATCGATCCCGACGCGACGCGGTCGCTGTGGAAGGCCGGCGAAGGCGATCGGACCGGTGGCTCGATCTGGATCGTGCGCAACAAGATCGATCTCGGTGGGGTGGGGGAAGCCGGGCGGCGCAGCGAGTTCGATATCTCGGCGAGCCGGGGCGATGGCATTCCTCAGCTGGTCGACGCGATGGTGACATTTGCCTCTGAATTCTTCGGAACCAGCGAGGGCGCATTGGTGACCCGGGCGCGCCAACGCGACCTGTTGCGCCAAGCGGTAGACAGCTTGCGCCGGAGCTTGGAGCTTGTAGAAGAGGGCGAAGAACTTGCCGCGGAGGAACTACGTGCCGCCGCCTATGCCCTGGGTCGGCTGCTGGGCCGGGTGGATGTCGAAGACGTCCTTGGGGCCATCTTCCAAAAATTCTGCATCGGAAAGTAGCGCTAGTTCTTCATTGTAGGATTAGCGCTTGTTCCATTTCTTGCGCCGGGAAGGGGTCAGGTGGATAGGCTTACGAGTTCCGGTTTGTTTCACGTGAAACAGAAAACAGCGACGGTCGGAATCGAAACCTGGCGCTCAATCTCGTCATTGCGAGGAGCCTTTGCGACGAAGCAATCCAGTCTGCCTCCCGAGAGAAGATGCCGGATTGCTTCGCTGCGCTCGCAATGACGGGCGGGGGCGTCGATCTCGCTCAATGCTGAAATACCTGGGCATCGAAACATGGCGGGCTTCGCTGTTCTACCTCCCATCGAACGGTTGTTGTTTCACGTGAAACAACCGTCCCGTTTCAACCCCTCTTTCAACGCTCTTTCTACTGTGCATGGGGTTGTTTTTTACGAAATCGCTTTTCGCCCTGGTATCGTTTCACGTGAAACGTCCACGCCCTCACCCAGTTTTCCGCTTCCGGCTTTTCCGCCTCTGAGCTAGAAGTCCGCTCATGCGAACAGAGCGAGAGAGTTTCGACGTCATCGTCATCGGTGGTGGTCACGCCGGCTGTGAAGCCGCGGCTGCTGCTGCGCGGATGGGTGCAGCGACCGCCCTGGTGACGCACCGTTTCTCCACTGTCGGCGCCATGTCCTGCAACCCCGCCATTGGCGGTCTCGGCAAAGGCCATCTGGTCCGCGAAGTCGATGCTCTCGATGGTCTGATGGGCCGCGTCGGCGACGCCGGCGGCATTCAATTTCGCGTCCTCAATCGCCGCAAGGGTCCCGCTGTTCGTGGTCCTCGCGCTCAGGCCGACCGGAAGCTCTATGCGGCCGCGATGCAGGCCGCGATCAGGGAAACCGAGGGTCTTTCCTTCATCGAGGGTGAGGCTGACGAACTGATCGTGGTGGAAGACCGGGTCACCGGTCTGCGCCTAGCTGATGGCCGGGAGCTTCGGGCAGGGGCGATTGTCGTCACCACCGGCACCTTTCTGCGCGGCCTGATCCATCTCGGTGAGAAGAATTGGCCCGCCGGTCGTGTGGGGGAGGCGCCGGCGATGGGGCTGTCCAGCTCCTTTGAGCGCGCCGGCTTTACCCTCGGGCGGCTGAAGACGGGGACTCCGCCCCGTCTGGACGGCACCACGATCGATTGGTCGGCGGTCGAAATGCAGCCCGGAGACGAACCACCGGAGCCGTTCTCGGTGATGACGGAGCGGATTACAACCCCGCAGATCCAATGCGGGATCACCCGGACCACCTCGGCGACCCATGAGGTGATCCGCGCCAATGTCCATCGCTCCCCGATGTATTCCGGTCAGATCAAGAGCTCCGGTCCGCGCTATTGTCCGTCGATCGAGGACAAGATCGTCCGCTTCGGCGACCGCGATGGCCATCAGATCTTCCTGGAGCCGGAAGGGCTCGACGACACGACCGTCTATCCCAACGGCATCTCGACCTCGCTTCCCGAAGAGGTCCAGCTCGCGATCCTCGCCAGCATTCCGGGCCTGGAACGGGTGAAGATGGTCCGTCCGGGCTATGCCATCGAATACGACCACATCGATCCCCGTGAACTCGATCCAACCCTCCAGACCAAGCGTCTGCGCGGTCTGTTCCTGGCCGGGCAGATCAATGGCACCACCGGATACGAGGAGGCTGCCGGGCAGGGCATCGTGGCCGGCCTCAACGCTGCGCTCTCCGCCAGCGGCGCCGCGCTGACCGTGTTCGACCGGGCGGATGGCTATCTCGGTGTGATGATCGATGACCTCGTCACCCGCGGGATCAGCGAGCCCTATCGGATGTTCACCTCCCGGGCCGAATACCGGCTGACGCTGCGGGCCGACAACGCGGATCAGCGTCTGACCGAGAAGGGCATCGCCTTGGGGTGTGTCGGCAGTGCCCGCGCGCAGCACCATCGCGCCAAGATGGATGCCCTGAACGCAGCTCGGACGCTCTCGAAGTCTCTCGCGATCACCCCGAACGAGGCGATCAAGCACGGCCTGTCCCTGAACCGCGATGGCCAGCGCCGGTCCGCCTTCGAGCTGATGGCGTATCCAGATATTGGCTGGAGTCAGGTCCGCGCGATCTGGCCGGAGCTGTCGGCGATCGACCCCGTCATCGCCACCCATCTTGAGATCGACGCCAAATACGACGTCTACCTGGAGCGCCAGAGCGCCGATGTCGAAGCCTTCCGACGCGACGAGGGGATGGTGCTGGCTGAGGTCGACTACCAGCGGGTGCCTGGTCTCTCCAATGAGGTGCGGGCCAAGCTGGAAAAGGCCCGGCCGTTCACGGTCGGCCAGGCCGGCCGGATCGATGGGATGACGCCGGCGGCGCTCGGCATTCTCGCTGCCTATCTGCGGCGCGAGGCCCGGAAGATCTCAAAGGCGATCGCATAGGCGTTTCACGTGAAACATCGCGGGCCGGGAGGCGGCAGATCGTCATCAAGAAAATCCGCGGCGGGTGAGGGCGCCGGCGGTCGACCCGAGCCGAGGCCGACCAGACCGAAGATCGACAAGGCCAGCGCCACCGATCAATCACTGGACGCGGTCATCGCTGCCGACAAGATCGCGGCGCTCAAGCTCGCGCCCGTTTCACATGAAGCGGAAGACCGGCTCGATCGCTACATCGCCTTGCTCCGGGAGTGGCAGGCCAAGACCAACCTCATCGCGCCCTCGACGCTGCCGCACGTTTGGACCCGGCACATCGCCGACTCGCTTCAGCTTGTGGATCTCGCACCGGCGGCAAAACGCTGGGCCGATCTCGGCAGCGGCGGTGGCTTCCCGGGCGTCGTGCTCGCCTGCGCCATGGCCGGGACGCCGGATGCCCGCGTCCATCTCGTCGAGCGAATCGCCAAGAAGGCCGCATTCCTGCGCGAGGCGATTCGCGTCACCACATCTCCAGGGCTCGTACATCTCGCTGAGATCGGGGATAATGTGGATAGAATCACCGGCCCCGTCGATTGCGTCACCGCGCGCGCGTTGGCTCCGCTACATCAACTTATCGGCTTTGCGGAGCCGCTGATGCGCCAGGGCGCAAAAGCGTTGTTTCTCAAGGGTCAAGATGTAGAGGCTGAATTGACCGAAGCCGCTAAATATTGGAATATTCAGCCTCAGCTCCATCCAAGCCGCACCGGTGACGGGTGGATCGTGGAACTGACGTCCGTCGAACGGCGCGGGTGAGGCGGTTCAGGGGCCTGAGTGGGGGAATTTGCGATGAGCGTGATTGACGAGCCGCAGCAAGAACAGAGCGCCCAAGAGACCAATGAGGTGACCAATGAGGTGCCGCCTGGCCACCCCCGCATCCTGGCGCTGGCGAATCAGAAGGGCGGCGTGGGAAAAACAACCACAGCGATCAATCTCGGCACGGCGCTCGCCGCGATCGGCGAACGCGTCCTGATCGTCGATCTCGACCCCCAGGGCAACGCCTCGACCGGCCTCGGCATCGATCGCCGCAGCCGTTCGTGCTCCACGTATGACGTGCTGGTCGGCGAAGCCGCCTTGCGCGAGGCGGTGGTCTCGACCGCCGTGCCGCGGCTGCACATCGCGCCCTCGACCATGGACCTCTCCGGCCTCGAGCTCGAGCTCGGCACCACGCCCGGCCGCGCCTTCAAGCTGCGCGACGCCATCGGCGCGCTCAACAACAATGTCTCGCCGGACGCCGACTACACCTATGTGCTGATCGACTGCCCGCCCTCGCTCAACCTGCTCACGGTGAACGCGATGGCGGCGTCCGATGCGATCCTGGTGCCGTTGCAATGCGAGTTCTTCGCGCTCGAAGGTCTGTCGCAATTGCTGCAGACGGTCGAGCAGGTGCGCTCGACGCTCAACCCCAACCTGTCGATCCACGGCATCGTGCTGACCATGTTCGACTCGCGCAACAACCTCTCGAACCAGGTCGTTGCCGACGTCCGCCAGTTCATGGGCGAGAAAGTCTACAAGACCATGATCCCGCGCAACGTGCGCATCTCGGAAGCGCCGTCCTACGGCAAGCCGGTGCTGGTCTACGATCTCAAATGCGTCGGCAGCGAAGCGTATTTGCGGCTCGCCACCGAAGTGATCCAGCGCGAGCGCGAGCTGCGCATGACGCATTGACGCTGCCGTAGGGTGGGCAAAGGCGTCTTCGCCGTGCCCACCACCTTCCGTACACACCGCGTGGGCATGCTTCGCTTTGCCCGCCCTACGAGAATTCAGTTCTGGAGTGCTGCACCGTGAATCCAAGGGAGCTGGCGATGGCCGACGAAGCGCGTTCGCGACTGGGCCGAGGTCTTGCGAGTCTGATCGGTGATGTCGGCGGCGAGGCTCAGCATGTCGATCGTCCGCGCGCGCAGCGCAAGGTGCCGATCGAATTCATCAAGGCCAATCCGCGCAATCCGCGCCGTACCTTTTCGGAGGCCGAGCTCAAGGAGCTCTCCGACTCCATCAAGCAGCACGGCGTGATCCAGCCGATCGTGGTGCGACCGGTGAAGGGCACACAGGACCGCTACGAGATCATCGCCGGCGAACGGCGCTGGCGCGCTTCGCAAATGGCCGGCCTGCACGAAGTGCCGATCGTGCCGGTCGACATCAGCGATAGCGATGCGCTGGAGTTCGCGATCGTCGAGAACGTGCAGCGCGAAGACCTCAACCCGATGGAAGAGGCGCAGGGCTATCACGCGCTCGCCAACGAGTTCAAACGCAGCCAGGATGACATCGCAAGAGTCGTCGGCAAGAGCCGCAGCCACGTCGCCAACATGATGCGGCTGACGAAGCTCCCGGCCGAGGTGCAGGCCTTCATCGCGACCGGCGAGCTGACGGCCGGCCATGCCCGCGCGCTGATCGGCGTGCCCGATCCGCTCGCAGCCGCCAAGCGCATCGTCGAGGAGGGCCTCAATGTTCGTCAGGCCGAGGCGTTGGCGCATGAAGAGGGCGTGCCGGAGCGCAAGCCGCAGAAGGCGCGCGCTGGCGCGAAGGAAAAGGACCCCGATACGATCGATCTCGAAAAGCGCGTCAGCGACGCGCTCGGGCTCAAGGTCACCGTCAATCACCGTGATCCCGGCGGCTCCGTGCAGATCAACTATCGCAACCTCGATCAGCTCGACGAGGTGATGAAGCGGCTGGCGAAGGGCGGGATTTGATCGCGGCCGCGACCTGCTCCGGCATTGTGAGCCGGGCAATTGGCTGTACCCTCGGGTCGTCCTAGCGAAAGCCAGGACCCATACCGCGTGATCTATCGATCGTGGAAGGTCGCAGTACCGGATCACATCTTCGCCAAACGTCTCGCTGCAGCATTGAGTCCTGGCTTTCGCCAGGACGACAGTTGCGTGTGTGGCGCGCGTCTACATCAATCACGTCATTGCGAGCGAAGCGAAGCAATCCAGAATCTTTCCGCGGAAGGATTCTGGATTGCTTCGTCGCAAGTGCTCCTCGCAATGACGGTGCTGAGAGAGCTGCGCTCGCAATGACGTGGTGAGCGCCGCGCTTACCCCCGCCGCTTCGCATTCGCGGCGATCGCCATCAGCGTGCGCTGGGCGATGGCGGCGGCGAGGGTGGATTGCTTGCGGGTCTCGAGCGCGGCTGTCGCGAGCTGCTCGATGATGGCGGCAAGCCGGACCGGGCTGAAATTGCGCAGCGCCGTTTCGACTGCGGGCTTTCGCGAGAAGTGCAGCCGTGGAAAGCCGCCGTCGAGCACGGCAGAGGCCGGCGTGCCGTCGGCAATCGCGAGCGCCGATTTGTGCAGCCACGCGGCCTGACGCTGCGCGGCGGAGATGATCACGCCGGGATAGGTGCCGGCGATCATGGCCTTGGCGAATTCGGTCTCGACGATGTCGGGTCGGCCGGCGAAGGCGCCGTCGACGATGGGATCGAGCTTCAGCTCGGAGGCATCAGCGACCACGGACATCACGTCGTCCAGCGTGATCTCGCCTTTGCCATGGGCATAGAGCGTGAGCTTGCGCAGCTCGTTGCGCGAGGCCTGGCGGTCGCCGCCGAGGAACGACATCAGCGCCGCGCGGGCATCCTGCGCGATGCGCAAATTGGCGGTGCGGAGCTCGTCCTCCATCAGCTTGGCGAGGTCGCGCTCGGTGTCGGGGTAGCAGCCGATCGCGACCGCCGTCTTGGCGCGCTCACAGGCTTTGCGCAGCGGCGATTCCGGGCGCAGCTCGCCGGCCTCGATCACGATGCGGCAATCTTTCACGCTCATCTCGGCCAGGGTGTCGATGCCGCTGGCAAAGCTGCGCGAGCCGGCGCGGACGCGGATGGCGCGGCGGCCGCCGAACAGCGGCACGGTCATGGCCTCGTCAACGAGGCGCGACGGCTCGGCGGAGAGCTCGTCGCCATCGAGCTTGACCAGTGAGAATGGATCGTTGGGATCGTCGACGGCGGATGCGATCAGCGCATCGGCGCGCTCGCGCACGAGGCCCGCGTCAGGACCGTAGAGCAGGATGATCGGACGGCCCGCATCGGGGCGGGCGAGGAAGGCATCGATCTCTTTTCCGCGCAGCGCGACCATGCCGCCTCAAAACTCGTCATTCCGGGGGGCCCGAAGGGCGAACTACGGCGCGCAATTGCGCGCCTGAGAATCTCGATCCACAATCTCTGGATTCCGGATTCTCGCTTCGCGAGCCCCGGAATGACTGGAATGAATCAGGTGCCCGCGGTGAAGAACGAGGCGAGCCGGGTCGTGATGTTCTCGGCGATCTCGTTGGCGGCACGATCCTCGGCGTCGCGATAGGCCCGGTTACGGGCAAAGCGCTGGTACGAGCCGGGCATGTCGTAAGACACACGCGAGAAGGTGGTGCCGGTCATCACCGATTTGCCGCTGACGACCTCGATCAGATTGTACTGGGCGTCGATGCCGTAATTCTCGCTGGTCGGCAGTCCGGTCGCGGCGCTGACGATCAGCGAGGAGCGGGTAGATGTGAAGCGGATCTCCAGGCGGTGCGTCGGTGGCATGCCTGTCGCCGTGCCGTAGAGCTTGAAGGCCAGGGCATTGCGGACCTCGACGCCAACGCGCGCCTCGCGCGACGCGTTCGGCTTGGCGATCGGCGGCAGCTCGACCCCCATCAGCTTCTCGCGCAGGCCGGGAGTGCCGTCGTTACGCTCGGCATACATCGGCTGGAAGCAGCCGGCCGTCAGCGCCGCCAGGGCGGCGACCGCCAGCAAGCGGGCTGCGATGCGGATCCTAGCCGACAACATTCACGATCCTCTTGGGGACGATGATCACCTTGCGAACGGGCTTGCCGTCCAGGGCCAGCTTTACCGCATCGAGGGCCAAAACGGCAGCCTCGATTTCCGGATTCTGGGCCACTGTTGCAACCGTGACCTCACCCCGCTTCTTGCCATTGACCTGGACCACCAGGGTCACGCTGTCTTCAACCAGCAAATCGCGTTCGATTTGGGGCCAATTGGCCTCCGAAACCAGCCCGCTCTGGCCCAAAGCCTGCCAGCACTCTTCGGCCAGATGCGGCATCATCGGGGAGAACAGCTGGACCAGGATCTGGCCGGCCTCCCGGATCGCCCAGGCCAGGTCCGCGGCAGGCTGGCCGGGGCGCTGGAGCATCTCGGACAGGGCATTGGCAAATTCGCGGATATGGGCGAGGCAGACGTTGAAGTGCAGCCGCTCGATGCCGGTCGTGACCTTGTCCAGGGCGCCATGGGCGGCCTTGCGCAAGGCGGTCGCATCCGTCCCGAACGAAGCTGGCCGGGCCGCCGGCGCGTCCTTGCCGAGTTCCTTCGCATCGTTCACCAGCCGCCATAGCCGCTGCACGAAGCGCGATGCGCCCTGGACGCGCTCGTCGCTCCAGATCACGTCGCGGTCGGGCGGGGAGTCCGACAGCATGAACCAGCGCGCGACGTCGGCGCCGTAGGTCTCGATGATGTCGTCGGGATCGACCGTGTTCTTCTTCGACTTCGACATCTTCTCGATCGGGCCGATCTGGATGTCTTCGCCGGTCGCGAGCAGCGTGGCGCGGCGACCATTGCCGCCGACCTCGACCTTGACCTCGGCCGGCTGCACATAGGTGCCGTCGGCCTTCTGGTAGGTCTCGTGCACCACCATGCCCTGGGTGAACTGACCGGCGAACGGCTCGTCCAGCGCAATGTGCCCGGTCGCCTTCATCGCGCGGGTGAAGAAGCGCGCGTAGAGCAAATGCAGGATCGCATGCTCGACACCGCCAATATACCAATCGACCGGCATCAGCCGATCGACCACCGACCGCGTGGTCGGCGCCTTCTCGTTCCAGGGATCGGTGAAGCGCGCAAAGTACCAGGACGAATCCACGAAGGTGTCCATGGTGTCGGTCTCACGCTGCGCCTTGCCGCCGCATTTCGGGCAGGTGACGTGCTTCCAGGTCGGGTGATGATCGAGCGCGTTGCCGGGCTTGTCGAAGGTCGCATCCTCCGGCAGCGTCACCGGCAAATCGGCATCCGGCACCGGCACCACATCGCATTTCGGGCAATGGATGACGGGAATCGGGCAGCCCCAATAGCGCTGGCGCGAAATGCCCCAGTCGCGCAGGCGGAAATTGACCTGCCGCTCGCCGACCGCCGCATTGCCGCGCAGCTCGCCTTCCAGCCGCTTCGCCACCTCTTCCTTGGCTTGATCAATCGTCATGCCGTCAAGGAAGCGCGAATTGATGATGCGGCCGTCACCGTCATAGGCGGTGTCGGTGATGACGAATGTCTTCGGATCCTGGCCCTCGGGGCACACCACCGGCGTGTTGCCGAGATTGTACTTGTTGACGAAGTCGAGGTCGCGCTGGTCGTGCGCCGGGCAGCCGAAGATCGCGCCGGTGCCATATTCCATCAGCACGAAATTTGCGACATAGACCGGCAGCTTCCAGGAGGGATCGAACGGGTGCACCGCGCGGATGCCGGTGTCAAAGCCCTGCTTCTCCGCGGTGTCGATGACCTCCTGCGCGGTGCCGATCTTCTTGATCTCGGTGATGAACTGCGCAAGCTCAGGGTTCTTGGCGGCGGCCGCCTGCGCCAAGGGATGATCCGCCGAGATCGCCATGAACTTCGCGCCGAACAGCGTGTCCGGGCGCGTCGTGAAAATCTTCAGCTCGTTCTCGCCGGCCGGCGTCGTCGCCGCATCCAGCGCGAAGCGGATCAACAGGCCTTCGGAGCGGCCGATCCAGTTGCGCTGCATCAGCCGCACCTTATCGGGCCAGCGGTCGAGCCCATCCAGCGCGGACAGCAGCTCCTGCGAGTATTTCGTGATCTTGAAGACCCACTGATTCATCTCGCGCTGCTCGACGACAGCGCCGGAACGCCAGCCGCGGCCGTCGATCACCTGCTCGTTGGCGAGCACGGTCATGTCGACGGGGTCCCAGTTCACCTTGCGCTTCTCGCGCTCGGCGAGGCCTGCGCGCAGGAAGTCCAGGAACATCTTCTGCTGGTGCTTGTAGTAGGAGGGATCGCAGGTCGCGATCTCTCTGGACCAGTCCAGCGACAGCCCGATCGAGCGGAGCTGCTTCTTCATCGCGGCGATGTTGTCGTAGGTCCAGGCTTTCGGCGCGACCTTGCGTTCGATCGCCGCGTTCTCGGCCGGCAGGCCGAAGGCGTCCCAGCCCATCGGATGCAGCACGTTGAACCCCTTGGCGCGCTTGAAGCGGGCCAGCACGTCGCCGAGCGTGTAATTGCGGACATGGCCGATATGGATGCGCCCGGACGGGTAGGGGAACATCTCGAGGACGTAGTATTTCGGCCGCGAATCGTCGTTTCGGGAGACGAAGATCGCCTGTTCGTCCCAGAGGCGTTGCCAGCGCGGTTCGGCGTCGCGGGCGTTGTAGCGTTCGGAGGTCATGGAATCGTTGGCTTTTCGTGGTTCGGCCGGCTTAAAGACGGCGGACTAGGCCATAGAAGTCCGCAAGGGGTCAATGGGTTGCCGCAATCTGGGGAACCTTCCGAACTGCTCCGCAAAAATACCGAGGCCGTCGTTGGGGTGTGATTAAGGGGTCGATGCGAAGTTGCGGCCGCCAAGGACCCCCGATACTTGCGATGGATTCCAGCTTCGACGATCCCGATTACGACTATGCCGCGTCCATTGCCGGACGGGCGCTGCGGAGCATGGCCGAGCAGCGGATTGCGCCGACCCCGGCCAATTTTGCCGTCTGGTTCCAATATCTCGCCGGCAGCCAAGACGATCTGCGCGACGCGATCGATCTCCTGATCGACCACAACCGTCCTTTCGACAGCAGAACCAATCAGGATCTGTTCGAGACCTACATCGCGCCGCAGGTCAGTGCCATCGTCGTCCGCACCTCCGAGCGGCTGCATGCCCTCATGGGTGCGGCAAAGGAGTTTCTGACGACGGCCATCGCCGACAACCATTCGCAGATGCAGGCGATCAGCGAGGTCGCGGACCAGGGCAAGGCCGGCGTCGATCCGAAGGCACTGGTCGCCCAGCTCATGAACGAGCTGGCCCGCGCCGCCACCCGCGCGACACGGCTCGAGGCAGGCTTTGCGGAAAAGACCCGCGAGCTCGACGTGATCCGTGATTCGCTGTCGAGGTCCGAGCAGCGCGCCCGGACCGATACGCTGACGGGGCTGGCGAATCGGCGGGCGCTCGACGAATTCCTGCGCAAGGCGCAGGCGACCGCGGAATGGGGCGAGCCGCTCAGCGTGCTCTTGCTCGACATCGACCACTTCAAGACCTTCAACGACAATTTCGGCCATGGCATCGGCGACCAGGTATTGCGCCTGATCGCCAAGGTGTTGCGCGAGAAGGTCCGCGAGCAGGATCTGCCGGCCCGCTATGGCGGCGAGGAGCTGATCGCGGTGCTGCCGGATGCCGACCTTGCCGCCTCTGCCGAGACCGCCGAGCGCATCAGGCGCGCGATCGCCGAATGCAGGATCACGCGTCGTTCGACAGGTGAGATCCTGCCCAATATCAGTGTGTCGATCGGTGTCGCGCAATACCGGACCGGCGAAGCGATCACCGATTTCATCGAGCGCTGTGACCGCGCGCTCTATCTCGCCAAGGGCGGTGGCCGCAATCGCGTGGTGACCGAGATCGAGCTCGAGCGCGCCGGAGCGGCGGGCTAGAGCATTATCGGTTCCGATT
This sequence comes from Bradyrhizobium sp. C-145, assembly GCF_023375135.1. Taxonomy (NCBI): domain Bacteria; kingdom Pseudomonadati; phylum Pseudomonadota; class Alphaproteobacteria; order Hyphomicrobiales; family Nitrobacteraceae; genus Bradyrhizobium; species Bradyrhizobium sp. C-145. Next base: position 14,869 of record NZ_CP088150.1, read on the forward strand.
GAATCAGAACCGAAGCTCTAGATTCTTGTTTTGACGCGTTTTCTTCACGCGAACCGGTGTCCTCTTCGCTCGAAAACGCTCTAGCCGTTGGCCGCCATCATCATGTCAGTCGTGCCGGTCTCGATCGCCTGCACGCCGTGCTCGACGACGTTGTTGCGGCCGCGATGCTTGGCGGCATAGAGCGCGGCGTCGGCGGCTTCGATGAGATCACCGGGGCGCAGTGTCTCGTTTGGCTTCGTCGCAGCAACGCCGATCGAGACGGTGACGATCATATGCGCGGAGGTGATGTGCGGCAGGCAGAGTTTCAGCACGGCCGCGCGCACCAATTCGCCGATTTCGACAGCGCGGGGCACGTCGGTGTTCGGCAGCAGCAGGCAGAATTCCTCGCCGCCATAGCGTGCCGCAAAGCCCATCGTGTCGGCGGCAATGCCGGACAGTGATTCGCCGAGCCGGGTCAGGCAGGAATCGCCTTCGAGATGGCCATAGGTGTCGTTGAAGAGCTTGAAGTGGTCGACGTCGATCATCAGAAGCGCGAGCTCGCTGCCATATTGCTGCGCGCGCATCCATTCGAAATCGAGCCGGCTCTGGAAGCCGCGGCGGTTGGCGAGGCCGGACAGCATGTCGATCGAGGCCATCACCGTCAGGCGGTCGTTGCTGGCGATCAGCTCGCGCTCGCGCTGGCTCAATTGCGCGGCCATTGCGTTGAACGCGCGGGCCAGCGGCACGAACTCGGCGGGCAGGCGACTGCGCGCCGCCCGCGCCGACAGATCGCCTTCGCCGAGACGCTTGGCCATGTCGGCCAGCATCTCGATCGGCTTGATCACCAGTTTCTCGGCGGCGATCAGCGCGCCGAGCAGGACGAACACGACGACGAAGGCGAACTGGAGATAGGCGGTGCGGATGTCGCGGCTCACGGCCGCAGATACCTTGTCCTCGTCGATGCTGGCGATCAGGCGGGCATTGGTGCCGGCGATGCGGATATAGCTGACCGCGCGGCGGGAGCCGTCGGCAGCAAGAAAGGACAGCGAGCCTTCGTCCTGGTCCGACCGCAGTGCCCTGTCGGCGATCGCCGACATCAGCGGCATGTTGTCGAGGGGACGGCCGACCGCGCTGTGCTGGTCGGCGGGCGCGGCGAGCACGGTGCCGGCGCTGTCGATCAGCACTGCAGAAATGCCGGCGCGGCCGCCGAGATTGCTCATGACCTTCGACATCCAGTCGAGATTGACGGTGGCGAGCACGACGGCGTCCGGGACGCCGCTGAACGCGGACACCGGATAAACCGCCATGACAGTCGGCGTCGGCGCGGGCCGGGACATGATGAAGTCGCTCAACACGAAGCGGCCGGTTTGCTGTGCCCGCAGGAAGTAAGGCCGGTCACTGAGGTCGAGGCCGACATACATGTTGTTGGTGGCACATTGGATGCGTCCGTCCTGGCCGGCGATCAGAAGTGTGCGGATCCAGGGCAGGCTGGACGGCAGGCTCGCGCGCAGCACGTCGCAGCTCTTGCTGATGCCGCCGGCGGACGCCCGAATGAAAGCCTCCGATTTCAGGATGGTCTCGACCGACGAGATCACCTCGCGCTGCGCGTCGGCGCTGTGCCTTGCGACGGTGGTGAATTCGGCCGCGGCCTGCGCGATCTGGCGCGCGCGCGTGTCTTCGAGCGAACGGATGCGCTCGAGCATCAAGGGGGCCACCAGAATCACCGCGAGCAACGCCAGCCGCGCTCGGATACCGAGAACCTGCTTGAGTTTCGCTCGTTTGCGGTTGAGACTGACGCTTGCCATCTTCGCTACCCACCCCATGGGCCAAGGTAAAGCGAAGGGTTCAAAAACTCTTTCTTGAACTAGGTAAAATTGGACTTACCTCGGTTACGACCACAGCCAATCGACGTCATGACAGAAGCCAATGCCGCGCCGGTAACCGGCCATTCACCAAACGCGCTCGCCGCAGTCGAAGCCGAAATTGCACGCGCCTGCAAGGATGCGCAGCGTGATCGCGCCTCCGTGACGCTGATCGCAGTGTCCAAGACTTTCGCCGCGGATGCGGTTACCCCGGTCATCGCCGCCGGACAGCGCGTATTCGGCGAGAATCGGGTGCAGGAGGCCAAAGCCAAGTGGCCTGCGTTAACGTCTGTTTACTCCGACATCGCGCTGCATCTGATCGGCCCGCTGCAATCCAACAAGGCAAAAGAGGCGGTCGCGCTGTTCGATGCCATCCATTCGGTCGACCGTCCGAGCATTTGCCAAGCGTTAGCCAAGGAAATCGAATCCCAGAACAAGCATCCGCAGCTCTTCGTCCAGATCAACACCGGCGAGGAGCCGCAGAAGGCCGGCGTCGCGCCCGGCGAGGCCGATGCCTTCCTTGCGAGCTGCCGCGACACCTATGGGCTGACGATTTCCGGCCTGATGTGCATTCCGCCGGTCGACGAACCGCCGGCGGCGCACTTTGCTCTCACTGCCAAGATCGCGGAGCGCAATGGATTGAAGAACCTGTCTATGGGCATGAGCGCGGATTTTGCGACCGCGATCATGCTCGGCGCCACCCATGTGCGCGTGGGGAGCGCGATCTTCGGACACAGGTGAGAGCCGTTAGCGAGGAACGCACCCAGCAACCGTCATCGATTTCGTCACTGCGAGCGAAGCGAAGCAATCCAGAATCTTTCCGCGGAGGGATTCTGGATTGCTTCGTCGCAAGGGCGCCTCGCAATGACAGCGGAGCGTGTGCGCCTACACAAACCCCACCGACACCTTCCCCAACACGCCGAAATCCGCCGCAAAATGATCGCCGGCCTTAATCGGCAGCGGTGGATGGCATGTGCCTGTGGTCACCACCTCCCCTGCCCGCAAGGTGATGCCGAGGCCGCGGAGCTCGTTGGCGAGCCAGGCGAGGGCTGCGCGGGGATCGCCGAGCACGTTCTTGCCGTGGCCGATATAGCGCTGGCCGCGTAGCGTGATTTGTGGCTGCTCCTCGACGAGATCCAGCGCGCGCCAATCCGCAGTCGTCGGCGCGCCCAGCACGAACAGATGCGCACAGGCATTGTCGGCGATGAGCTGCGCCTCGCCGGCGCTGGCGAAATCGGTAAAGCGCGAATCGGGAATTTCGATTGCGGGATGGAAGGTGCCTACGGCGGCGAGGACCTCGTCGACAGTGTACGGCACCGCGCGCGGCGATAGATCGCGCCCCATGCGGAAGGCGAATTCCGGTTCGCCGACGCGCATCTCGTTGCCCAGCATCGACGCGGTGCCGCCATCGGCGATTACGGTGTCGCTCATGATGCGGCCGGCCAGCGGTCCCGTGACGTTGATGTGCTTCTGTCCGGACTCGCTCGTTGCCGCGATCTTCCAGCCGAATAATTTTCCGCTCGATTGCGTTTCGAGCGCGGCCTGGATGGCATAGCCATCAGCGCGGCTCTGCGGCCGCAACCGGGCATCCAGCGCGTCAAGCTTGGTGCCGTCGCGCCAATGCTTCACCAGAACCTGCGATGCGGCGGCGATCTGATCCTTGTCGAGCATCCGTCCTCACCCGATGATGATTTTTGTTCTTGGCCCCAGCCGTCGCAGCAATTGCAGCATCGCAGATTTCGTCATGGAGATGCAGCCTGCAGTCGGGCCGAAATTGTCGCGGGCGAGGTGCAAGAACACCGCGCTGCCGCGGCCGGCGATCCGCGGCCTGGTGTTGTGGTCGATCTCGATGATGAAATCGTAGAGGTGGTCGGCGCGCTTGAGCCGGTCGCCGCCCTGCCCCTCGCCGAGCCGGATACCCTGGTTGTAATGACGGTCTTTGGGATCCTCGCACCAGGCGTCTTCGCCGGTGATGATCCGGGCCGGCAAGAACGTCTGGGGGCGGCTGTGCCGGTCGCCCCGCCACCACAATCGCCTGGGACGGAAGCTGCCGCGCGGGGTACCGCCGTCGCCCTCGCGCTTGTTGGCGAGAATGCCGCCTCGCCCCAACGCCACCGGTATCGTCAGTGCTCCGGCCGTCAGCCAGCCCCGGCGCGGATTACCGGCAGCTGGCTTAACGCGGATCGCGGACAGCGGCCTGGCCCTTCGATTCTGGGTGTAACTAGCTGACGCAGCTTTGTTTTTCATGTGAACGTGCGATGTCGAATTCATTACAGGACATTCATCAAAACGCCCTGCTATTCTGGGTTAGAGTGGTTCTGGCTTGTGAATCGGTAACAGCCCACTACTTCAACACGAACAACAATAACAACGGCGACCCTAACTTTCCCTCGCGGCTGGGTGCGGCATCGATGCGCGCCGAGCCGGATCCAAAAGGATGACCCCCCATGGCCAATGCCCGCAAGATCCTGATCGTGGATGACGATACCGATCTGCGCGATACGTTGGTGGAGCAATTATCGCTGCACGAAGAATTCGAAGCGTCCGCCGTCGATACCGGCGCCAAGGGCGCGAGCGCCGCAAAGGCCAATGCTCCCGATCTCGTTCTGATGGATGTCGGCCTGCCCGACACCGACGGCCGCGAGGTGGTCCGCTCCCTGCGCAAGGGCGGCTTCAAGGCCCCGATCATCATGCTGACCGGCCACGACACCGATTCCGACACGATTTTGGGGCTGGAATCCGGCGCCAACGACTATGTGGCAAAGCCCTTCCGCTTCGCCGTGCTGCTCGCCCGCATCCGCGCTCAGCTCCGCCAGCACGAGGCCAGCGAGGACGCGGTGTTCTCGGTCGGCCCCTACTCCTTCCGCCCGGGTTCGAAGATGCTGACCGCGGCGAACGCGCGCAAGGTGCGCCTCACCGAGAAGGAGACCGCCATCCTCCGTTTCCTTTACCGGGCCGGCCAGATGCCGGTCTCGCGTGAGACCCTGCTCCAGGAGGTCTGGGGCTATAATTCCGGCGTCACCACCCACACACTGGAAACCCACATCTACCGCCTTCGCCAGAAGATCGAGAAGGACGCCGCCAACCCGGAAATCCTGGTCACGGAAGCCGGTGGCTACAAGCTGGTGCCGTGATACGCTTGAGGGGCCTGCGAATCGTTTGAGATCGCGTGCCTTTGAGCCTCGGACCTGAATGTCAATCGACGACGATGTAGCGCTTCTCGAGCGAGTCCCGACACTGCGCCTGTTGGGAGACGCATCGTTGCGCATGCTGGCGATCGGCTCCGAGCAGCGGAACTTCGTCCGCGGCGACGTCCTGTTCAATCTCGGCGATGAGGCCGATGCCGGCTTCGTGGTCCAGCGCGGCGCCTTCCGGGTCGAGGACGGCGCCGGCGCCGAAATGATCGCCAGTCCCGGCGCCCTGATCGGCGAGCTCGCGCTGGTAGTGCCGATGAAGCGGCCGTCGAGCGCGGTTGCGCTGGAGCACGCCTCCGTCATCCGCATCGCGCGCAGCCTGTTCCAGCGCGTGCTCGAAAGCGACCCCGCCGCCGCGGTTCGCCTCCGCGACGAATTCGCGGTCCGATCCAGCCAGATCGCCAGCGATATCCTGATGGCGGGCGCGAAGCTGACGAGCTGAAGTCGTCCTGGCGCAGGCCAGGACCCATTACCCCAAATGTTTGTGGCTTGGTGCGACTGCCGACGTCCTCGCGCAACAACGAAGACTGGTGGTAATGGGCCCTGCCTTTCGCCAGGGCGACAATCATAGATCCAGCGTCACCGTGACGGGGACATGGTCCGACGGCCGCTCCCAGCTCCGGGCATCGCGAAGAATCTTGAAATCACTGACGGCATGCTTCAGCGCGCGCGAGACCCAGATATGGTCGAGCCTGCGACCGCGATCGCCGACGGTCCAGTCGGCGGAGCGGTAGCTCCACCAGGTATAGACCTTCTCCGACATCGGAATGCGCTCGCGCGCGACATCGATCCATTCGCCGGCCGCCAGCGCCGCCTTCAGCTTCTCGGTTTCGACAGGCGTGTGTGACACCACCTTCAGGAGCTGCTTGTGCGACCATACGTCGTTCTCGTGCGGGGCGACGTTGAGATCGCCGACCAGGATGTGACGGTCCTCGCCGCGCGGATGCAGCGGCTCGCAGGCCTTCATCTCGTCGAGGAAGCGAAGTTTGTGGTCGAACTTCTCGTTCAGCGTGGGATCGGGAATGTCGCCGCCGGCGGGCACGTAGAAATTATGCAGCACCAGTGGCTTTGCGATGTTGGCCTTCTCGCCGAACGACACCGAGATGTGCCGCGAATCGATCTTGTCGCAGAAGGTGCGGATGTCCTTCGATTCGAACGGGATCTTCGAGACGATGGCGACACCGTGATAGCCCTTCTGTCCGTTCAGCGCGACGTGCTCATAGCCGAGCCGCTTGAAGCGCTTCAGCGGAAAGGCGTCGTCGATGCATTTAGTCTCCTGCAAGCACAGCACGTCCGGCCGCGCGCTCTTGAGGAATTTCGCGACCAGATCGATGCGCAGCCGCACCGAATTGATGTTCCAGGTTGCCAGGGAGAGACGCATGAGGGATGCGTCTTAGCAAGCTCTCGTAGGGTGGGCAAAGGCGCAAAGCGCCGTGCCCACCGTCTTTTCGGGTGCGAGATGTGAGGATCTGGGCGTGCTTTTGTAGGGTGGGCAAAGCGAAGCGTGCCGACGTGCCGATCGAGAGGAGGAAAAAGATGGTGGGCACGACGCAAACGCGCCTTTGCCCACCCTACGGCAGCGGAGCGCTTAACCCGGCGATGGGCCGTAATTGGTGAAATCGATCTTGAACATGCCCGGATCGAGTTTCTTGCTCGAATCCAGATTGTAAACCGCGATCGTGGTGTCGTAGCCCTGCGGGTCGGTGACGGTCCACTGCTTCAACTGGCCGTCCTTGGCGCCGAACATCAAGAGGAGGCGGCTGGTGCCGACCAGCGCCTGCTTCTCCTCGATAGTGACACTGGTGAAGACGTCGTCGGCCGAGACGTTGACGACGTTGGTGTCCTTCATCAGGTCGATGCGATCGGACAGCAGGAAACGCAGCGGCGTCTGCGACAGCGGATAAATGTCCTGGGTCGCAAGCTTGCGATCACGCACCACCAGCGATGATCCGTCGGCGACGATGTCGATCGGGCTCGGCGCGTCATATTCGAAGCGGACCTTGCCCGGCTTCTGGATGTAGAAATCGCCCTGCGTCTTGCTGCCGTCGGGGCCGACCTGGACGAAATTCCCGACCAGTGTCTGGAGCGAGGAGAGATAGGCGCTGATCTTGGCGGCCTGCGCCTTTTGGTTGGCATCGAAGGTCTGGAAGATGCTGCTCGGCACGTTGCGGCGCGGATCCGGAATGACCGGATTCGGCGGCGCCTGCGTCGCACCGGTGACGGCGGGCCCTCCCCCCGCCGCACCGCCATCGCGGCCCTTCGGCGCTGGCTTCGGCACGGGCACGGTCTGCGCGAGCGACGTAGCGGTCACCATCGCGGCGGTGACGAGAAGCACGCCGGCCACGCGCGCGCTTCGCGCAGCGATGGTGGCAGCGAATCGAATGTCCGGATGTCTGATCAACGCGTCGTCCTAACGTGGCTGGGCGCCTTTTAGCGTGATTTCGGGCAAAAGCAGATATCGATTTTGCGTGAAATGATGTGTTGAGGCTCCTCGCCTCACATATGGCTGTCTTCTTCCTCGACCAGAATCTCGCGCTTGCCGGCATGGTTGGCGGGCCCGACGATGCCTTCCAGTTCCATGCGCTCCATCAGCGATGCAGCGCGATTATAGCCGATTTGCAGGCGGCGCTGGATGTAGCTGGTCGAAGCCTTGCGGTCGCGTTTGACGATGGCAACGGCCTGCGCGAACAAATCGCCGCCGCCATCGGCACCCATGCCCGTCGCGTCGAACACTGCGCCGTCCTCGTCCTCGGTGGGCTCTTCGGCCGTGACCGCTTCGAGATATTCGGGCTGGCCCTGAGTCTTGAGGTGACGCACCACCTTCTCGACCTCCTCGTCGGAGGCAAAAGGTCCGTGCACGCGGCTGATGCGGCCGCCGCCGGCCATGTAGAGCATGTCGCCTTGGCCGAGCAGCTGCTCGGCGCCCATCTCGCCGAGAATGGTGCGACTGTCGATCTTGGAGGTGACCTGGAAGGCGATGCGGGTCGGGAAGTTCGCCTTGATGGTGCCGGTGATGACGTCGACCGACGGACGCTGCGTGGCGAGGATCACGTGCAGGCCGGCGGCGCGCGCCATCTGCGCCAGACGCTGCACCGCGCCTTCGATGTCCTTGCCGGCGACCATCATCAGGTCGGCCATTTCGTCGACGATGATCACGATGTAAGGCAGCGGGTCGAGCGAGAGCTTCTCTTCCTCGTAGATCGCTTTGCCGGTCTCCTTGTCGAAGCCGGTATGCACCGTGCGCGTCGGCTCCTCGCCCTTGGCCTTCAATTCGAGCAGGCGCGTGTTGTAGCCGTCGATGTTGCGCACACCGAGCTTGGCCATATTCTTGTAGCGCTCTTCCATCTCGCGCACGGCCCATTTCAGCGCGACCACCGCCTTCTTCGGATCGGTCACAACAGGCGTGAGCAGATGGGGGATGCCGTCATAGACGGAGAGTTCGAGCATCTTGGGATCGACCATGATCAGCCGGCACTGGTCGGGGCGCAACCTGTAGACCAAGCTGAGGATCATGGTGTTGATGGCGACCGATTTGCCGGAGCCGGTGGTACCGGCGATCAGCATGTGCGGCGTCCGTGCGAGGTCGATGATCACGGGGTCGCCGCCGATGGTCTTGCCGAGGCAGAGCGGCAGCTTTGCCACCGTGTCGGTCGCCTCCTTCGCCACCAGCAGTTCGCGCAGGTAAACTTTTTCGCGATGCGCGTTCGGCAATTCGATGCCGATCGCGTTGCGGCCGGGCACGACGGCGACGCGTGCCGACAGCGCGCTCATCGAGCGCGCGATGTCGTCAGCAAGCCCGATCACGCGCGACGACTTGATGCCGGGCGCCGGCTCCAGCTCGTACAGCGTGACCACGGGACCCGGATTGGCCTTCACGATCTCGCCGCGCACGCCGAAATCCTGGAGCACGCCTTCGAGCGAGCGGGAATTGGTCTCCAGCTCCGCCTTGCTGAGCGGCTGGCGGTCACCGGCCTTTGGTGCGGCCAGCATGGAGACGGACGGAAGATCGAACTTGTCGGAGGATTTCTTGGCAGAGGTTTTCGGCGCGGCCTTCTTGCGCGGTGCGCGCGCGGCGGGCTCCTCCTCTTCCTCCTCCTCTTCCTCTTCTTCGTACTCGTCCTCGTAGTCCTCGTCTTCGGACTGCGGTGAGATCGAGGGCGCGGCGCGGCCGCCGCCGAGATTGGGCTCCTGACGGCTGAACTGAGCGGCCTTGGTCTTCGGCCCGCTCGAGACCAGCGAGCGGTAAGCGGCACCGAAGAGCCAGATCAGTCGCGCCTTGGTGCTCATCAAGGCGTGGAACAGCCAGCCCAGCGACACCGAGCCGCGATCGCTCTCCTCGTCTTCGTCGAGCGGTTTGTCGTCATCCTCGATCTCTGCGAGCTCGTCGTCATGCTCGCGTGCGCCGAGACCGCAGGCGATCAGGAAGGTCGCCGTCATCGCGGCGAACAGGATCGTGCCCAGCACGATGCGATAGATTGTTCCTGCAGGTCCGAAGATCACGGCGGGCGCGCGCACCAGGGCATCGCCGACGACACCGCCGAGGCCGGTCGGCAGCGGCCAGGCGCCGCCATGTGGCCAGCAGCTGACAAAGCCCGCGGCGATCACCGTGCAGAGAATCCAGGAGCCGAGCCGCAGCGCTTCGCGGTCGAACGGGCGATGCGTCATCATGCGCCAGCCCCAGACCGCGACGGTCAGGACCAGCATGATCGCGCCAAGGCCGAGGATCTGCATCGAGAGGTCGGCACCGATCGCACCGGCATAGCCGAGGATGTTGCGGATCGGCCGTGAGGTGGCGTGGCTGAGGCTGGGATCCTGCACCGACCAGGTCATCAGCGCCGCCGATGCGACGCCCGCCAGCGCGATCAGGCCGAGGCCGGTGAGCTCGCGCAGACGTCGCGCCAGCCCCTCTCGGATCGAGGGCGGCAGATGGCCGACCAGTGGAATGACACGTTCGATTGCCGACATGCTCATGGGCCCCGCCTAACCCAGAGTCTCGACCAGGCGGTGCAGCGCTTGCGCCGTGGTCTCGCCATCCTGCACCAGCGCGAGGCGAATATAGCCCGCGCCGGGATTGAAGCCGTCAGGCTGGAGCCGCGCCAGATAGCTGCCGGGCACCACGCGCACGCCTGCTTCCGTGAACAGTCTCAGCGTCACCGACACGTCGTCGCCGAACGCGGATGTGTTGAGCCAGACGCAGAAGCCGGCATCGGGCCGGCGATAGCCGTAACGATTGCCGATGATCTGGTCGGCGAGATCGAACTTGATCCGGTAGAGCCTGCGGTTCTCCTCGACATGCGCTTCGTCGCCGTAAGCAACGGTCGCGACATGCTGGAGCGGTACCGGCACCTGCGGCGCGGCGATGTTGCGCAGCTCGAGGAAGATGCCGATGAACCTCTTGTCGCCGGCGGCGAAGCCGACGCGCAGGCCGGGCAGGTTGGAGCGCTTCGACAGCGACTGGAACGCAACCACGCGGGTGAAATCGGGGCCGGCGCATTCGAGCGCGCTGCCCGGTGCCTCGCGGGTGTAGATCTCGGAATAGCACTCGTCGCTGAGGATCACGAAGCCGTAGCGGTCGGCGAGCTGCTTCAACCGCTTGAAATAATCGGGCTTGGCGACCGAGCCTTGCGGATTGGCGGGCGAGGCCAGATAGAACGCCACGGTGCGCGCCAGCGTCGCTTCGTCGATGGCGTCGAGATCGGGCAGGAAGCCGTTTTCGACCGTTGTCGGCAGGTAGACCGGCTCGCAGGCCGCGGCGCGAGCGCCGGCGCCATAGACCGGATAGAATGGGTTCGGCATCAGGATGGCAGGCTTGCCGGGGCGCGGGCCGACATAGCGCGCCGCCGCGAGCGCGGCGAGGAACAGCCCCTCGCGGCTGCCATTGAGGACGAGAATCTCGTTCTCGGGGTCGAGCGGCCGCGGCAGCTTGAAGCGCGATGACAGCCAGGCACCCGCCGCGTTGCGGAAGGGGTCGGTGCCCTTGTTCGCCGGGTAACGGCCGAACTCGGCGATGTGCTTGGCCAGCACCGGGCCGACGAAGTCAGGCACGGGATGCTGTGGCTCGCCGACTGCAAGCGTAATCAAGGGCTTACCCGGCTGATGCGGGCCCAAGAGCTCGTTCAGCCGGACGAAGGGCGAGCGTTCGCTGTCGGAGCTTCCACTGGCCTGCGGCGCACGGGATGAAGCGGTCATGACCATTCTGGGCGCCAGCACTCTTGGAACAGCCGGTCGCACCAAGGCGCCGGCGGGAAGCGGTTCAGTTCACCATAGATAGGGCGAGGTTAAGACGCGATTAACCATCGGCCGCCGCCCCCGTCCAGAGCGGGAATAATGGGGCCGGATAATAACGGGATGCATGGCCGGGTTCGTCACCTCTCCCGCTCGCGGGAGAGGTCGACGCGAAGCGTCGGGTGAGGGTTCTCTCCTCTTGGGGTCCCCCGCGGAGGCACCCCCACCCCAGCCCTCCCGCGCAAGCGGGAGAGGGAGCGCAGCGTCTCCCTGGCTCGATTCGAGCTTCAATGCCCCGGCAGCTTCTCGAATGTCTTCATGCCCGCGGGGATCGCGTGGAACTCCTGCTTGTCGCAGGTGTAGATCGCCATTTGCGGATGGAACTGGCCGGGCTCGTCCAGCGTGCCGACCTTCACGACCGCGGCCGGCAGGCCTGGAACCTTGGTCACCAGATGGGTGCCGCATTCGGCGCAGAATTCGCGCGTGACGGCGCGTTCGAGGTCTTTGCGCGTGAACTGCTTGGGCTGTCCGGTGATGTAGCTGAAGCCGGCCGCCGGCATTGCGATGAAGGTGTTGGGCGCGCCGCCGGTGATGTACTGGCATTCGCGACAATGACACTGGGCCTGCATCATCGGATCACCTTCGGCCTTGTAGCGCACTGCGCCGCAATAGCATCCGCCTTCCAAACGCATGACGACCTCCCGATTGTTGTTCTTGAGGTCGATATTTCTGCGCCGGCGGTGCGCAATGGCAATGTTTTTCTTCGGCGCTCCGACCAAAAGAAAGGGGCTCCAACTTGCGCTGGAGCCCCTCAACGGTCGGGGCATTGCCGGGTATGTGCCCAAACCGTAGGTCTGGTCGCGATCCCCGAGGAGATCGCGGCCGGGAGGAGAGTTACATGTTGTAGGCGCGCTCGGTGTGCTCGGTGATGTCGAGGCCTTCACGCTCGCTCTCGACATTGGTGCGAAGGCCAACGATCACATCGACGACCTTGTAGAGGATCGCCGAACCGATGCCCGACCACACCAGCGTGGTGCAGACGCCCCAGAGCTGGGCGATCATCTGCGTGGCGAAGTCGTAATCGGCAACCTTGGGCGGGATCGCGGTGTAGTCCATGATGCCGGCACCACCGAGCGCCGGGTTGACGAGAATGCCGGTGCCGAGGGCGCCGACGATGCCGCCGATGCAGTGCACGCCGAACACGTCGAGGGAGTCGTCGTAGCCGAGCGCGTTCTTCACGACGGTGCAGAAGAACAGGCAGACCACGCCGACCACGAGGCCGAGGACGATCGCACCCATCGCGCCGGCGAAGCCGGCAGCGGGCGTCACGGCCACGAGACCCGCGACAGCGCCGGAGATCACGCCGAGCACCGACGGATGACCCTTCACGATCCACTCCGCGAACATCCACGACAGCGCGGCGGCGGCGGTGGCGACGAAGGAGTTGGTCATGGCGAGCGCAGCGCCGCCGTTGGCTTCCAGGTTGGAGCCGGCGTTGAAGCCGAACCAGCCGACCCAGAGCAGCGAGGCGCCGATCATCGACATGGTCAGCGAATGCGGAGCCATCAGCTCCTTGCCGTAGCCGACCCTTTTGCCGATCAGGAGAGCGCCGACGAGACCTGCGATGCCGGCGTTGATATGCACCACGGTGCCGCCAGCGAAGTCGATCGCGCCCTTCTTGAAGATCCAGCCGGCGTCGGCGTTGATCTCGTCGAGCTTGGCCTGCGCCGCGGTCTTGGCTGCCGCATCACCCGCCGCAGCGAGCGCCTTGGCCGCATCCTGGATCATGTCCGGGCCGGGCCAGTACCAGACCATGTGCGCGATCGGGAAGTAGATCAGCGTGACCCAGAGCGGGATGAACAGAGCGATCGCCGAGAACTTCATGCGCTCTGCGAAGGCGCCGACGATGAGGGCGGGCGTGATCGCCGCGAAGGTCATCTGGAAGCACACGTAGATGAGCTCCGAGATGTTGGCGTCGACCGAGAAGGTGGCCGCCTTCGAGTCGGTGGTGACGCCCATCATGAAGGCCTTGGAGAAGCCGCCGATGAAGTCGGAACCGCCGGTGAAGGCGAGGCTGTAGCCGTACACGGCCCAGATCACGGTGACGACGCAGACGGTGTAGAACACCTGCATCAGGACCGAGAGCATGTTCTTGGAACGGACGAGACCGCCGTAGAACAGTGCGAGGCCGGGGATCGTCATCAACAGCACCAGCACTGTCGATGTCAGCATCCAGGCGTTGTCTCCCTTGTTGACCGTTGGCTCGGCATAGGCTGCGGTCGCAGCGAACAGGCCGACTGCGAGAGCCGCCAGTCCCGCGCCATAGGGACGCTTAAACGTCATTGTATTCACTCCTGATTGGATAAAGGTTGAGCGCGAAATCAAAGGGCCGCGGCGTCGGCCTCGCCGGTGCGGATGCGCACCGCATGGTCGAGGTTGATGACGAAGATCTTGCCGTCGCCGATCTGGCCGGTTTTCGCGGCGGACGTGATGGCGTCGATGGTCTTGTCGACCTGGTCGGAGGCGACAGCGACCTCGATCTTGATCTTGGGCAGGAAGCTCACGGCATATTCGGCGCCGCGGTAGATTTCCGTATGGCCCTTCTGGCGGCCATATCCCTTGACTTCCGTCACCGTGAGACCGTGAACGCCAATGGCGGTCAGGGCGTCACGGACTTCTTCCAGCTTGAATGGCTTGATAATCGCCATAACGATTTTCATGGGTCCTATCCCCGCTTGGCCCGGTCCGGACATGGCCGGGCGTTCTCGACTGGTTCGCCACGAGGGAGAAGTTCACTACGCGGGCTCAGCCGGGACCCGTAGAATCAAATGCCGTGCCAGATCAGGCGCGTTGCCTAACGGATTATGAAAACGCGTGTTTTCGCGCCTAACGCGCATTGCCGTGCGGTGCGATATTACGTCGCGCTCAAAACGTGGTCACGTCTGCTCAAAACGCAGGCAGGACAGGCTGCCGACACAATGTTGCTCATGTGTCGGGCAGTCAAAAGGTATTTCGATACGGGAGAAACTTGAGAAATATCGAGACCACTGCGCCCGCTGCTTACGGGATACGCTCATCGCGGCGGCCGCGGGTCGAGCCGACGAACCTCGCCGAGGGTATCCCGCTGAGGGCCGCTGTCGCACCATCAGGCGGCGTCGCGCTCTGCAAAAACCCGGTCGACCAATCCCCATTCGACTCCCTGCTGCGCGGTCATGAAGTGGTCGCGGTCCAGGGTCCGTTCCACCTCCTCTTCAGTCCGTCCGCAATGCCGCGCATAGAGCCTGGTGATGCGCCGCTTGGTTTCCTGCATTTCGTTGGCGTGGATCAGGATGTCTGACGCCTGGCCCTGGAAGCCGCCGAGCGGCTGATGCACGTGAAGGCTCGCATTGGGCAGCGCGGCGCGGTGACCGGGTTCGCCGGCCATCAGCAGGAACGAGCCCATGGAGCGCGCGGTGCCCATGCACAGCGTATGAACCGGCGCCTTGATGAACTGCATGGTGTCGTACATCGCGAGCCCGCTGGTAACCACGCCGCCATAGGAATTGATGTAGAGATTGATCGGCCGGCTCGGATTCTCCGCCTCCAGGAATAGCAGCTGCGCGCAAACCAGCCCGGACATCGCATCATTGACCTCGCCGTTGAGGAAGATGATGCGTTCGCGCAGCAGCCGCGAGTAGATGTCGAAGGATCGTTCGCCGCGGGCGGATTGTTCGACGACCATAGGGACGAGCTGAAGCATGTCGCGCATCGACGACCTCCATGTCTGCAGGTGATGAAGTTGTGTTGTTGCTAGGCCGCCGCGCGCATCAGGCAGCAATTGCTATTGGCCGGCTGCGGCAGCCTTGTTCGCTCGTCGCAGGCTTGCTGGATGATGCGAAAGCGGGTGCCGCCGCCTTCGTTCGGCTCGATCCGGAAGATGACGTGGCTCTCGCGAAATGGCGGTTTGGAATCGCGAAGCCGGTAGCGCACCTCTTCACCTGCGATCGTTGATTCCGGCTCGGCGCCGGCAAGGTCGCAATCCGGCAGCCAGCGCTCGCGCAATGCAGGAATGGTCACGGCGCGCCAGACTTTTGCCGGCGGTGCATCGAAATCATATTCGAGCACGAGGGCTTCGTCGGGACGATCAGGCTTCACGGTGTCGCTCATTGATCCATGTCCTTCAGGAGGTCAGCGAGTGCTTCCATGCGCTTCGGCCAATAGGCGCGGTAGCGCGCAAGCCATGCCCCGATGGCGACAATTCCGTCCGGGTCGACTTCGTAATTCACAAAGCGGCCCTGCCGCTGTTCGCGCACGAGGCCTGCCGCGCGCAGCACCGAAAGATGCTGCGACATCGCGGGTTGGCTGATCTCCAATCCGTCGCGCAAGGCGCTGGCATTCAGGCTTCCGCCAGCGAGCTTTTCAAAGACCTTGCGGCGCGTCGGGTCGGCCAGCGCCTTGAAGATGTCGGCTTCGATCATGACAACACATAAGCACGTACTTATGTGTCGCGCAAGCCCCTGTTACTGAAGCGCCTCGCCGTGCTGCGAAATATCCAGCCCCTCGAGCTCGTGCTCACGGGATACGCGCAAGGGCACGAACAGGCCGACCAGCTTGAGCAGGACGAAGCTCACCCCTGCCGACCATACGAAGGTGACGGCGACGCCATAGAGCTGGATCAACACTTGCTGCGGGTGGCCCTCGATCAGGCCGGCGGTGCCGCCAATGGCGCTGGTTGCGAACACGCCGCCGAGCAGGGTGCCGGTCAGGCCGCCGACGCCGTGGACGCCGAACACGTCGAGCGAATCGTCATAGTTGAAGCGGTGCTTCAGCCAGGTGCAGGCCCAGTAGCAAACCGCACCGGCAATGATGCCGATGACGATGCCGTGCCAGGGCGCCACGAATCCGGAGGCCGGTGTGATGGTGCCGAGGCCTGCGACCGCGCCGGAGATCATGCCGAGCACCGAGGGCTTGCGCCGCGTCGACCATTCGATCGCGCCCCATGTCAGGGCGCCGGCGCAAGCGGCGAGATGCGTTGCAATGATCGCCATCACCGCGCGCGAATTGGCCGCGCCGGCCGAGCCGCCATTGAAGCCGAACCAGCCGACCCACAACAGGCCGGTGCCCATCACCGCCAGCGAGAGATCGAACGGCGAAAGATTCTCGGTGCCGTAGCCGTGACGGCGCCCCATCACCTTCGCGGCGACGAGGCCGCCGGTGCCGGCGGACAAATGCACCACGAGGCCGCCGGCGAAATCCAAAACGCCCGTACTGGCGAGGAAGCCGCCACCCCACACCCAATGCGCCAGCGGAATATAGACGAAGATGAACCAGGCGACGGAGAACAGGAGGTAGGCGGAGAACCGCATGCGATCGGCGACCGAGCCCGCGACCAGCGCCACCGTGATGATCGCAAACGTCATCTGGTACAGCATGAACAGCGATTCCGGGATCGTCTTGGCCGCGGGGTTGACGCTGTCCATGGTCATGCCCGCAAGGAACCAGCGGTCGAGCGTGCCGATCCACGGGCCGTCGCCGACGAAGCACAGCGAATAACCGAACGCAACCCAGAGAATCGAAATCAGCGTCACTGCGGCGAGGCTCTGCGCCATGGTGGCAAGCACGTTCTTCTTGCGCACCATGCCGGAGTAGAACAGCGCAAGTCCGGGGATCGTCATCATCAGCACCAGCGCGGTGGCGACGATCATCCAGGCGGTGTCGGCAGTGTTGATCTCGGAGCCTGCGGCGTGCGCCGGCGAGGCAATGGCAGACGCAAATCCGATCGGCGCAGCCATAGCAGCTGCGCGGCGCAAATATCCCGCCATGTCGTTCCCCCGGCATTAACTGGCGTCGCACGCTGTGGCGTCGTTGCCCGGTGCGATCGAAGAAGATGTATTAGATTAGATCAGAGCGCGTCGCTGTCGGTTTCGCCGGTGCGGATACGCAGCGCGTGGTCGATCGGCGTGACGAAGATCTTGCCGTCACCGATCTGGCCGGTGCGCGCGGTCGCAGTGATCACGCTGACCGCCTTGTCGGCAACGTCGGACGCGACCGCGATCTCGATACGCAGCTTCGGCAGGAAGTTCACGACATATTCGGCGCCGCGATAAATCTCGGTGTGGCCCTTCTGGCGGCCATAGCCCTTCACCTCGGTCACAGTCATGCCGTGGACGCCGATCGCCGTCAGGGCCTGGCGGACCTCATCGAGCTTGAAGGGTTTGATGATCGCGACGACGAGTTTCATGGCAGGCCTATTCCCCGGGATGCGCCGCGCCGTATGTCCCCGGCGCTGCGTCAATCTGGCATCTTTCCGGGCAAATGGCACAAAAAAGTTGCAGATTGAAGCGGAAAAACGTTTGGCCATGTGAACGGCCGCCTCTGTACAGGGCAGCCGTCCATCCTTCACAATGCATTTTCGGCATGGATCGGGTGAACCTGCCGGCCCCGGGCGGTACATAAGTATTTTGGGGGACGCATCATGGCGAGTTGGTTCTACGCATCCGAGGGCAAGCAGCAGGGGCCCTTTGCGGAAGGGCAGTTCCGCGATCTCATCGCCCAAGGCGTCGTGCGCCCGGATACGCTGGTCTGGACCGAAGGCATGGCCGGCTGGCAGAAGGCCGCCGAAATCCCCGGCTTGATCGGAGGCGGCGGCGCGCCGCCGATGATGCCGGCCGGCGGCCCTCCGATGATGGGCGCCGGTGGGTATGCCAGCGCCGGCGGCTATGGTGGCGCAGGTGGAGGATCGCTGGCGGTCGATTTTGGCATCCTCGAGTTCACCTGGCGCAGCATCGTCTTGCTGATCGGAATGATCTTCGTCCTGCCGGCGCCGTGGGTGTTCGTCTGGTACACGCAATGGATCGTGTCCTGCGTGAGGGTCCCGGGGCGTCCGAATCTCAGCTTCACCGGCAATGCGATGACGTTGGTGCCCTGGTATTTCGGCTTCATCGTCCTGGCGATCGCCATCTCCTTCATCGGAAGCCAGCTGCTCAGCAACCTGCTGTTCATCGTGCAGATCGTCCTCTACTGGCTGCTGATCAAATGGATGGTCGCGAACCTCGCCTCCAACGGCCAGCCGCTGGGCCTGAGCTTCACCGGCTCGATCTGGGCCTATATCGGCTGGAGCCTGCTGTTCGCGATCTCGATCATCACCATCATCGGCTGGGCCTGGGTCGCCGCGGCGCAGATGCGCTGGTTCTGCCGCAGCGTCGAAGGCACACGGCGCGAAATCGTGTTCAAAGGCAGCGGACTTGAGATCTTGTGGCGCGGAATCGTGGCCGCGATCCTGTGCAGCTTCATCATCCCGATCCCGTGGGTGTATCGCTGGATCATGAACTGGTTTGCGTCGCAGACCGAACTCGCTCCGCGCGGCTCGCTCTAAGCGATCACGCCCTCCGCTCGCGCACGGAGCCTTCCTGCGCGACGGAGGCGACCAGCGTGCCGTCGGGCTTGAAGATCGAGCCGCGGGTCAGTCCGCGGCCCGATTGTGCGCTCGGCGAATCCTGGGCGTAGAGCAGCCATTCGTCGGCGCGGAACGGGCGGTGAAACCACATCGCATGGTCGAGGCTCGCCGGCATCATGCGCTTGTCGAACAGCGTGCGGCCATAGCGCGCCATGATCGCGTCCAGCAGTGAGAAGTCCGAGGCATAGGCGAGCGCGCACATGTGCAGCGCCGGATCGTCCGGCAGTTTCGCAGCGGTCCTGATCCAGACGTGAATGCGGCCGTCCTCGATCTTCTGGCCGAAATAGCGGCCGAGCTCGACCGGACGCAGCTCGATCGGACGATCGGATTCGTAGTAGCGGCGGATGAACTCCGGCATCTCCTTGAACATCGGCTGCTTCGCCACCTCCTCCGCCGTGAGCTTTTCCGGCGGCGGCACGTCGGGCATCTTGTCCTGGTGGTCGAACGCGCTCTCCTCCTCGGCATGGAACGACACCATGATCGAGAAGATCGCGTTGCCGTGCTGGATCGCGGTGACGCGGCGCGTCGAATAGCTCTTGCCGTCGCGCAGGCGCTCGACCTGGTAGATGATCGGGATCTGCGGGTCGCCCGGCAGGATGAAATAGCAATGCAGCGAATGCGGCAGCCGGCCCTCGACGGTGCGGCAGGCCGCCACCATCGCCTGCCCGATCACCTGGCCGCCGAACACCCGCTGCCAGCTCGTCTTCGGGCTGTTGCCGCGGAACAGGTTCACCTCGAGCTGTTCGAGGTCGAGGATCGAAATGAGGTCGATCAGGCTTTTGGACATGCGTGAGCTTTCTTGCCGTCATTTCCGGATTGAAGCTCCGAAATGACATACGGGCCGTTCCGCCCTTGTTTCACCGCACTGTTTCGCCCACCTCAAGTCTGCTAGCAAGACCAGGAATTGGCCGGGAAAGTCGGGTATGTCGGTACAGGGTAGCATTGTCATTGGCGGCGGCGCGTTTGCAGGGCTGGCGCTGGCGCTGGCGCTGCGCCAGGGGCTCGGACCCGAGATTCCCGTCATCGTCGCCGATCCCGCGCTCAGCATGCGTCCGAGCCGCGACCCGCGCGCCACCGCGATCGTGGCCGCCTGCCGCCGCCTGTTTGAGGCGATCGGCGCCTGGGACGATGTCCGGGGCGAGGCGCAGCCGATCCTCGACATGGTCGTCACCGATTCCAAGCTGGAGGACGCTACGCGCCCGGTGTTCCTGAATTTCGCCGGCGATGTCGCGCCGGGCGAGCCCTTCGCCCATATGGTCGAGAACCGCCGCCTGATCGATGCGCTGGTGGCGCGCGCCGAGGCCGAGGGCATCGATCTGCGCGCCACCACTGTCGCGTCCTACGACGCGCGTTCCGAGGGCATCGACGTGACGCTCGGCGATGGCAGCGTGATCGCGGCGAGCCTGCTGGTCGCCGCCGATGGCGCCGGATCCAAGCTGCGTGAGCGCGCCGGGATCGCCACCCACGGCTGGGAGTACGATCAGTCCGGCATCGTCGTTACCGTCGGCCACGAGCGCGATCACGAGGGCCGCGCCGAAGAGCACTTTCTGCCCGCCGGCCCGTTCGCGATCCTGCCGCTATCCGGCAGGCGGTCATCGCTGGTGTGGACCGAGCGCCGCAGCGAGGCCGCGCGCATCATCGCGCTCAGTGACGAGGAGTTCCACGCTGAACTCGAGCAGCGCTTTGGCCTGCATCTCGGCGAGGTCAAGGCGCTTGACAAGCCGCGCGCATTCCCACTGTCCTATTTCGTCGCGCGCTCCTTCATCGCCGAGCGCCTGGCGCTGGTCGGCGATGCCGCCCATGTCATCCATCCGATCGCGGGCCAGGGCCTCAACATGGGGCTGAAGGATGTCGCCGCGCTGGCCGAGGTGGTCGTCGATGCCGCGCGGCTCGGCATGGATCTCGGCGGCGCCGACGTGCTGGACCGTTACCAGCGCTGGCGCCGGTTCGACACCATGGCGATGGGCGTTGCCACCAACTCGCTGAACTTCCTGTTCTCCAACCAGTCGACGCTGCTGCGCACGGTGCGCGACATCGGCCTCGGCCTCGTCGACCGCGCCCCGCCGCTGAAGAATCTCTTCATCCGCCAGGCGGCTGGTTTGACTGGTGAAGTGCCGCGCTTGTTGAAGGGCGAGGCGCTATAGGTCTCGCTGCTGCCTTAACTCTCCGCCGTCATCCCGGACAAGCGCGCTCTCAAGCGCGCGCAGATCCGGGATCCATACGCCGCAGCAATCGTTTTGCGAAGACTCGGAGTTGCCAGCTCACGCAACCATGCAATTCCGTGGTTATGGGTCCTGGCTTTCGCCAGGACGACCCCGAGAGTGCTGCGCGGCCATCGCGTGCAACTCTCGCTTATCTCAATCGATCTTGCGCGCCTCTTCCGGTAGCATGATCGGGATGCCGTCGCGGATCGGATAAGCGAGCTTGGCGCTGCGCGAGATCAGCTCCTGCCGTGCGGCGTCGAACTCCAGCGGGCCCTTGGTCAGCGGGCAGACCAGAATCTCCAGCAGTTTCGGATCGACGCTGGCTTCGGGGCGTTCGGTGGGCGCGTTCATGGATGGTCTCCGGCAGTCGGCTGCCTCTAGCACAGAAATTCGCATCCGCCCATCGCGGCTGCCAAAGCGTTTTCCAGCGAAATGGGTACCGGTTCGCGGAAAGAAAACGCGTCAAAATAAGAATCTAAGCGGAGACCATCCGCAAGAGCTCGTCGAGCAGGGCCTGGAGCCGCGTCGGCGGCACCGGCGCGCCCGACAAGGCGAAGCCGAGAAACGTCCAGTACAGGATCTGCGAGCGCGCCTGCGCCATCGCCGGGTCGAGCCCCCGCTGCTTCAGCAGCGCCTCGATATAGTCGAGCCTGCGGCGGTCGATCGCGCGGACTGCGCCTTGCGCGGCCGCATCGAACGCCGCCCAGTTGCGCACGGCGCGCTCGAGGTCGAGCCGCGCGCCGAAGGATCTTCGCAACAGGGCATTCAGCGGCTCGTCACTGCCGGCCTCGACGTCGGCGATGATCTGCTCGGCCGCGATCTCGCGCCAGCGCTTCAGCAAGGCGGCGTGGAAGGCGCCGAGATCGGCAAAATGCCAGTAGAAGCTGCCGCGCGACACGCCCATGGCCTTGGCGAGCGGATCGGCTTTCAGCGCCGTAAAACCGCTTCTGGCGAGCGCCTTGAGCCCCTCCTTGATCCAGTCGTCGGCGGAGAGCTGTTCGGTCATGGCGGGTTCCCGATGATCAGGACCATACACGAGTGTATTGACAGATCACCGCGCGTGGGTCCATACCATACACGACTGTATGGACAACTGGATGGATCGGGAGTTTCCGTCATGCGCGACCTCCTGTTGCAATGCTCCGGCGCCGCCGCGATCGTGCTGGCGCTGATCCACGGCATGCTCGGCGAGACCAAGGTATTCGCGCGGGCCACGATCGAACCGCCGCGCCTTCGTACGCTGATCCGCTTGGTGTGGCAGGCCGGCACGGTGGCGTGGATCGGCGGCGGCGTACTGCTGCTCGCGGCACCCTGGATGCAATCCAACCTCGCCCGGCACTGGATCATCGTCACGCTCGCCGTCGTGTTCGGCTTCGCGGCACTCGCCAATGCCTTGGCGACGCGCGGCCGCCACTTTGGCTGGGTCGGCATGGGTGCTGTCGTGGCGCTTGCGGTTGCCGGCTACTAGCGACACCCGCGTCTTGGCCCGTGAGGCGTAAGGCCGCAGCGGCGCTTCAAATGCGCGCTGCATACGGAGAGCGCTGATCTTTTGACGACCGTTAGAATGAATCTAAGATTGGTCACCCCCGAACCGGATTGACTTCACCTTCACCTTTGCTTCCTTCGGCTGCGCTTCGCGCTGAGCACACAGCGCACAGAGAAGGAGATGTTCGTGAAGGTCATTCGTGTTGTTGCCATTGCGCTGACGATCGGGATTGGTATGGGATCGGCGGCCATGGCCGACGGTTTCAAGGACTGCACCAAGCTCGACAAGGCGTCGTGGAAGCCGGCCAGCGAAGCCGAAGCCAAGGCCAAGGCGCTGGGCTACGAGGTGCGGCGCTCCAAGATCGAAGGCTCGTGCTATGAGGTCTATGGCGTCAAGGAAGGCAAGCTCTATGAGCTGTTCTACAGCCCCGAAGACCTCAGCTTGAAGCACACGATTGCCAAGTAAGCTGCGCAAGTAACCTGCGGCAAGTGAGCCCCAAAGCGAAACGGGCTTGATGGAAGAAGCGGCGCGACAAACGCGCGGGGCGTCCGACAGGACCCCCGCGAATCGAATCGTTTCGCGGACGGTCGCGGTCTGGGACCTCCCGCTGCGCCTCTGGCATTGGCTTCTTGCGATCTCAGTTCTGATGGCGTGGTTCACGCCGACCGTCTATGACGGCCTTCACCGCATCGTTGGCTATGCGGTCATCGGCCTCCTCGCCTTCCGCCTGATCTGGGGCTTGATGGGAAGCCGCTATTCGCGCTTCCGGATGGTCGGCGTCAGGCTGCGCGCCGCACCACACTATCTCTGGAATCTGCGCCGCGGCATCACCGGCCGCTATATCGGGCTCAACCCCGCCGGTACCTTGATGCTGGTGGCGCTGCTGGTTTCGCTGGCGGTGTCGACGATCACGGGCGCGATGTCGGTGACCGTCACCTTTTTCGGCGTCTGGTGGGTCGAGGATACCCACCATTACTCATCGGACGCGGTCATCGTCCTGGTCGTGCTGCACGTGCTCGGCGTGCTGCTGATGGGGATTCTCCAGCGCGAGAACCTGATCCGCGCGATGTTCACCGGGCGCAAGCACATTCGCAATCGCCTCTAGGATTACCTTGCCATCGTCGCACGTGTTGTTCCCTCAGCTTGGGCGCGACTGCGGTAAGACATTCGCGATGCTCGGCAAAATCGAATTGCGCGGGGAGCATTAACGTGGCGGTAAGCATGCAATCAGACGTTGCACGAAATTAACGCGAACGACGTTTAGCCCGTCCACCATCGACACTATTGGCGATGGAGCGATATTGGATGTTCCGCGTTTTGTCCTGCCTTACCGTCGAGCATGATTTCCGGCTCGTCGTGCTCGCCGGCCTGGTCTGCTTCGTCGCGAGTATTGTTGCAGTCAGTATCTTCCATCGTGCGATCGCGGCGCATGCAAGAACGCGGCTGATCTGGGTCGCGATTGCCGGCGCTGCCATCGGATACGGAATTTGGGCGACGCATTTCGTCGCCATGCTTGCCTACGAGCCCGGCGTTACCACCGGCTACGGAATCGTGCTGACGGCACTTTCGCTTGCGACGGCAATGCTTCTGACCTCGGGGGGCTTCGGCGTTACGGTCGGCGATTCCGGCCGGTGGCGCGCGGCGGCCGGCGGCGTCATCATCGGCGGCGGCATCGCCAGCATGCACTATCTCGGAATGTGGGCACTTGAAGTGCCGGGTCGGGTTAGCTGGTCACTGGACCTCGTATTCGTCTCGATCATTCTGGCCATGTGCCTCGGCTATGCCGCTCTGGCCGTCGCGATCAGGTATCAGAATTACCGGGGCACGCTCGCCGCGGCGGTCCTGCTGACACTCGCCATCGTATCGCACCACTTCACGGCCATGGGCGCCGTGCAGATCACGCCGGATCCAACGCGTGCGACGGGCGCCCTGTCGCTGTCTCCGGCCGTGCTCGCGCTTGCTATCGCCGGTGTGGCGCTATCTGTGCTGGGCATGAGCCTGATCGGCGTGCTGGCCGATCGTCGCCTGGCAAGCAGAACCGCCAAATTCGAGGAGATCATCAGCCAGCTTTCGGACGCCCGGCAGCAGCTTGAAGACTCCCAGCAGGAACTGCAGGACCAGACGGTCAGGCTGGACACTGCGATCAACCACATGGTCGAGGGCCTTTGCATGTTCGATGCCGAAAAGCGGCTTGTCGTCTGCAACGAGCGTTATGCCCGACTGTATCGGCTGCCGCCGGAACTGCTGCGGACGGGGACATCGCACACCGAGATCATCAGGCATCGTATTGTGAAGGGAATCCTCAAGGGCGATTCCAGCGAGGGTGCTGCCGAGCAATTCATCTCGAAATTGGCGGCCCTGCCGTTCGATGCAGTCTCGAGCAGGATCGACGAGTTTGCGGATGGTCGGCTGATCCGCGTGACGCGACAGCCGATGACCGGTGGCGGATGGGTGGCCACTCATCTCGATGTGACCGAGCAACGCCGGTCCGAGGCCAAGATCACTCATATGGCGCAACACGACGCGCTGACCGATCTGCCAAATCGCGTGCTGCTCAGGGAACGTATGGAGCATGCCATTGCCGTTACGCGCAACGGCGGCCTCGATCTGGCCGTGCTCATGCTCGACCTCGATCGCTTCAAGGAAGTCAACGACACGCTTGGACATCCGGCGGGCGATTCCCTGCTGCGCGCCGTCGCTGAGCGTCTGCGCGAATGCACCACGGAAACGGCGTTGATTGCTCGACTGGGTGGCGACGAGTTCGCGGTGATCGATTACGTGACCAACCCGGCCGTGGAGGCCGCCGCCCTCGCCGAGAACATCAGAAAGGCACTTTGCGAACCCTTCGATCTCGGCGATCACCGGGTCACGGTGGGCACCAGCATCGGCATCGCCATCGCGCCGCGCGATGGCAACGATTCCGACGTGATCATGAAGAGCGCGGATCTCGCGCTCTACTCGGCCAAGAGTGGCGGACGCGGAGCATTTCGCTTCTTCGAGCCGGAACTCGACGAGCTCATGCATGCGCGACGCAATCTGGAGCGCGACATGCGGGATGCGCTTGCCGGCCGTCAATTCGAGCTTCACTACCAGCCGTTCGTCGGCGCTGCTACCGGCAAGACCATCGGCTTCGAGGCCTTGCTACGCTGGCATCACCCGCAGCGAGGCCTGGTCCTGCCGAGCGAATTCATTCCGCTTGCGGAGGAAACCGGCTTGATCGTGCCGCTGGGAGAATGGGTCTTGCGGACCGCCTGCGCGGAAGCTGCCAAATGGCCTGCCTATGTCAGGATCGCAATCAACCTGTCTCCCGCTCAATTCAGGAGCACGGAGCTTGTTCCGGTCGTTGTCGGCGCGCTGGCGAGTTCAGGAATTGCGCCGCACAGGCTCGAGCTCGAGGTCACCGAGACCGTAATCATGCATGACAGCGACGCTGTTTTTGCGGTCCTCGCTCAGCTGCGCGAGCTCGGCGTGCGAATCGCCCTGGACGATTTCGGCACGGGCTATTCATCGTTGAGCTTTCTGCAAAGATTCCCGTTCGACAAGGTCAAGATCGACCGCAGTTTCGTGGGCGAACTATCCAGCGCGAGGGCAGAGGCGCACCATCTCGCGCGAGCAGTGGTTCGTTTCGCCGTCAGCCTCGGCAAGACGACGACCGCCGAAGGCGTCGAAACGAAGGAGCAGCTGGATATCCTCCGCGAAGAGGGGTGCGCCGAAACGCAAGGCTACTATTTCAGCCGGCCGATGCCTTCATCCGACATCGCCACAATGCTGCGGGAAGATTCCGGAGCGGCCATCCGCGCTGCGTGAGGATTCAGGCCGTCACTGCAGCGGTGGATCGCCGCTGGTGCGCTTCTTGGCGAGGTCCATCTCGGTGACAGCGATCAGGATCTCGGCGCGGGTCTTCAAGTCGGGTGCCTCCAGCATGGCCTGCTTCTCCGCGGGTCCATAGGGCGACATCATTGCCAACGCGTTGACCAGTGCCTCGTTGGGAGCGCTCTCGACGCCCTCCCAATCGACCTTGAGGTTGTTGGCCTTCAGGAAGTCCGCCAGCACCGCCAGCAGCGCTTCGCGATCGACCTGGTCCTCGCCCATGCGCGCGGTGAAATCGTCGACGAAGGCGAAGAAATCCACCTTGCACTGCCGGTAGGCGGTCAGCACGTCGAGCTCCTCGACCACCTTGAAGCGCGAGACGCCCGTGAGCTCGAGGATGTAGCGGCCATCGCCGGACTCTGCGAGCTGGGTGATGCGGCCGACGCAGCCGACGCGGAACAGCGCCGGCTTGTCGGAATCCTTCGGCGAGTGCGCCACATCGGGCTGGATCATGCCGATCAGGCGATGGCCGTCACGGAAGGCATCGTCGACCATCGAAAGGTAGCGCGGCTCGAAGATGTTCAGCGGCATCTGGCCGCGGGGCAGCAGCAGCGCGCCGGGCAGCGGAAATACCGGAATGATCTCCGGAAGGTCGGCGGGCCCGCGATATTCGATGTTGATCGGCATCTGCCCGGTCCCCCTGGCGTTGCCAGCACGCCCTACGAAAATAGGATCGTCGACAAACGCTTGCGTCCCTCAACGGTTGCATCATCCGTGCCGCCCCAGGCCTCGAAGAACTGCACCAGCTGCTTGCGGGCGCCGTCGTCGTTCCACTTGCGGTCGCGCTTGATGATCTCGAGCAACTGCTCGGTGGCGGCCGCGCGGTTGCCTTGCGCATTGAGCGCGGTGGCGAGATCGAATCGTGCCTGATGATCGAGCGGGTTTGCGGCGACTTTCTGTTCCAGCTCGGCCACCGGTCCCAGCGCTTCCGCCTGCTCGGCGAGGTCGATCGTGGTCTGCACCGCTTTCACAGCGGGATCGTTGCGCTTGGATTCCGGCACCATGGCCAGCGTCTGCTTGGCCTGCTCCATCGCGCCGGACACCGCGTAGCACTTCGCAAGGCCCGCAAGCGCCGCGATGTTGGTCGAATCATGCTGGAGCGCCTCGGCATAGATCTGCGCGGCCGCAGCCGTGTCGCCCTCGGCGAGCACGGCCTCGGCCTCCTGCACGATCTCAGCGACGTTGACCTCGCCCGGCGCGGTCACGCCCTTGGTCAGCTTTTCGATGAAGGCGTTGAGCTGGCTTTCGGGCACCGCGCCCATGAAGCCGTCGGCCGGCTGGCCGTTGACGAAGGCGATCACGGCCGGGATCGACTGGATGCCCATCTGGCCCGGAATCGCCGGGTGCTGGTCGATGTTCATCTTGACCAGCTTGACCTTACCCTTGGCCGCCTTGACCGCCTTTTCCAGGACCGGGGTGAGCTGCTTGCAGGGGCCGCACCACTCCGCCCAGAAATCGATCAGCACCGGCTGGCGCTTCGATTCCTCGATGACGTCCTTCACGAAGGTCTGGGTGGTGGTGTCCTTGATCAGATCGGCGGCGGCCGGGCCCGCCGCTCCGTTACCCTGGTCGATGATCGTCACGGGATCCCCTCGTCATGTCTGGAATGGCGGCTGTTTAGCACGTCGTCGATGTAGATGCGCGTCGTCGGCTCCTAAATTGGGCCGGGACGGCCGAATTTCAATCCATTGCGGCCGATTCGCCGGTTCCGGAGCAGTTTCGGGCGATTTGGTCGCATTCAGGGTCCATATCGGGCCTCCGATTGCGAATCTATGCCGCCGGTAGCTGTTGCATTCCCCTCCCGCTTTTGGCATACGACAGCCGTTGCCGGCGCGTCACGCGACCGACACAGGATGCGGGTGTAGCTCAGTGGTAGAGCACGACCTTGCCAAGGTCGGGGTCGAGGGTTCGAGCCCCTTCGCCCGCTCCAATTGTTCCCAGAGCATCCAGCCAAACCGGGTCGGGCCGTGGTTTTCCGCGCCGCTGGCGGCTGTATTGGGTTTTGCATGACAATTCTGGTCACGGGCAGCGCCGGTCATCTCGGGGAGGCCATCTTGCGGACACTCCGGGCGCGCGGCTCGTCCGCGCGCGGGATCGATCTGAAGCCATCGCCCTTCACCGATGCCGTCGGCTCCATCGTCGACCCAGCCTTCGTCCGGCGCCAGATGGACGGCGTCACTGCCGTGATCCACACCGCGACGCTGCACAAGCCGCATGTGGCGACTCACGGCAAGCAGGATTTCGTCGACACCAACGTCACCGGCACGCTCAATCTGCTCGAGGCGGCCGCGGCCGCCGGTGTGAGGAGCTTCGTCTTCACCAGCACCACCAGCGCGTTCGGCTCGCAGCTCAGGCCGGAGGCGGGACAGGCTGTCGTCTGGGTCAGCGAGGACCTGCCGCCGGTGCCAAAGAACATCTACGGCACGACCAAGCTGATGGCCGAAAACCTCTGCGAGCTGTTCTTTCGCGAGCGTGCCCTGCCGGTCGTCATCCTGCGGACCTCGCGCTTCTTTCCGGAAGCCGATGACGATCCCGAGATGCGGTCGGCTTACACAACCGAGAACGCGCAGGCCAACGAGCTGCTCTATCGCCGGCTGGATATCGCGGATGCGGTGAGCGCCCACCTGCTCGCCGCCGAGCGCGCGCCCAGAATCGGGTTTGCCCGCTACATCGTCTCGGCCACGAGCCCGTTTGAGCAACGCCATCTCGCGGCGCTCGCGCGCGATGCCGCCAATGTCGTGCGCGAGCTCTATCCGGATTGTGCGCAGCTCTATGCGGCGCGCGGCTGGCGCCTCTTCCCTGCGATCGACCGCGTCTATGTCAACGAACGCGCGCGGCGCGAGCTGGGCTGGCGGCCCGAATTCGACTTCGCGCATGTGCTGCGCAGCTTGCATGGTGACCGCGATTTTCGTAGCGCGCTGGCGCGCGAGATCGGGTCGAAAGGCTATCATGACACGGTGTTCGACGATGGGCCCTATCCCGTCGTTTCGTGAGCGCCGCGATTGCTATTTTGCTCGACGCTTCAAATGTCTGTCCGGTGTCACCGAGAACAACCCGGCCTGAGCCGTTCTACTGTGCATGGGGTTGTTTGCGCATTTTTTGTATGATCCGCCCCGCGAGCCGCCTGCAAACGATCCGCGCGCCAACTTTATTCCGCGCTGCAGCGAGAGCGTTGTCGTCGCTCCGTTCGCTGCGCATTGACGTTCCGTCTCAATTTTCTCGGAGCGCAATCGCGTGCACGCGGCGCGCTTCTCACCGTTCGCAGATGTGCTAACCTTTTTGCGTCTGTCGTCCTGACGGACCCAAAACTTCGCCTCTCGACTAGCAAGATAAAATAACGTGCAGCCCTGACGGCTGCCTTAGGGGAGTGACGCGATGAAATTCCATCAATCCGTCTTTCGATCCGTCGTGGCGCTTGCAGCGGTTGCCCTTCTCGCGGGGACCAGCGCTGGCAATGCGCAACAGCAGGACAAGAACAGGGCGCTGAAGAGATACGAATCTGGCACCAAGGAGTTCTGGACCCATCCGCCGGACGACTGGTTCCTCGGCGACGAGACCGAGGCACAGAAGGGCCTGGCACCGCCTTCGGGTCCGCCGACCGGTGCGTCGGAGGCCGAGCTCGCGGCGATGATGAAGAAGATCAAGCTGCCGCCGGGCTTCAAGATCGAGGTTTACGCCCCCGGCGTGCTGGCCGCGCGGCAAATGGCATGGGGTGACAAGGGCACGCTGTTCGTCGGCTCGTTCGGCCTCGGCAACGTCTATGCCATCAAGGACAACAACGGAAAGAAGGAGGTCAAGACCGTCCTCAAGGGGCTGAACATGCCCACCGGCCTCGCCTTCAAGGACGGCGCGCTCTACGTCATCGCCGTCGACAAGCTGATCCGCTACGACGACGCCGAAGCCAATCTCGACAAGCTCGGCGACGGCAAGGTCGTCTACGACGACATGCCGTCCTATGCCGCGCATGGCTGGAAATACATCTCGGTCGACAAGGATGGCTGGTTCTTCCTGCCGTTCGGGCCGCCCTTCAATATCGGCATGCCGCCGACCAGCGTCGCGCAGATCCGGCGCGTCGATCCCAAGACCGGCAATGCCGAGATCTGGGCGCTCGGCGTCCGCAACTCCGTCGGCGGCGACGTCGATCCGCGCACCGGCAAATATTGGTTCACCGAGAATGCCCGCGACTGGATCAGCGATGATCTGCCCTCAGACAAGCTGAACATGATCAGCAAGATCGGCGAGCATTTCGGCTATCCCTATTGCCACCAGGGTAATTTGCCCGACGACAAGTTCGCGATGGGCCACAAGTGCTCCGAGTTCACGCCGCCGGTGCTGAATCTCGGCGCGCATGTCGCTCCGCTCGGCATGAAGTTCTATACCGGCGACCAATTCCCCGCCGAGTACAAGAACAACATCCTGATCGCCGAACACGGCTCCTGGAATCGCCACAAGTATCAGGGCGCGCGCATCGTACGCGTGATCGTCGGGCCCGACGGCAAGAACCCCAAGCAGGAGATCTTCGCCTCCGGCTGGCTCGAGGGTGACCAGGGCTATCTCGGCCGTCCCGCCGACATCGTTCTCGCCAAGGACGGCTCGATCCTCGTCGCCGATGACTGGGCCGGCGCGATCTATCGCATCAGCTACAGCAAGAAGTAGCGCGACGTAACGGAAGGCTGCGACCGGGCGACGGTCGCAGCCTCTTTCATTCTCAAAGTCTCATGCGTCGTTCCGGATTGTGCGCGACTTGCGCGCAAGTCCGGAACCCATACCCACGAGCGGGGGTTATGGATTCCGGGCTCGTGCCCCCGAATGACGAAGTCGACAGAACGGAATTCCCATCATGCGCCGGAAGTTCATCTCGCACGCAATCAGCGCGGTTGCGCTCCTGACGCCCGGCGCCCTTCCAGTAGGCGCCGCCGATAATTCCGCGATCAAGGAGAAGGCGGCGGCCTGCGCCGGCTGTCACGGCGATAACGGCATCTCGCAGACCGAGAACATTCCCTCGCTCGCCGGCCAGCCTGATCAATTCCTGCAATGGCAGCTGGTGTTCTTCCGTGCCGGCTCGCGCAAGAACGAGCAGATGCAGCCGATCGTCGAGGAGATCAACAACGAGGACATCCGCAATTTCGGCGCCTATTTTTCGCAGCTAATGCCGCCGAAGGGACCGGAGGACGGGAATCCGGACCTGTCGAAAAAGGGGGCGCAGGTGGCTGCCGGCCGCCGCTGCGCCTCATGCCACACGGACAGCTATGCCGGCACCAAGGCGGTGGCGCGGCTCGCGGGTCAACGCGAGGAATATCTGGTCAAGGCGCTGCACGACTATAAAGCGGGCCAGCGCGTCGGCGGCGGAGTCGCCGCGATGGCCGATGTCGCCTATCACATGAGCGATGAGGAAATCACCGCCGTCTCGCACTATCTTGCGCATCTGAAATAGCTGGGGCTGTTGCGGCAAACTCTGCCGTCGTCCCGGACAAGCGCGCCTCAAGCGCGCGCCGATCCGAGACCCATAGCCACAGGATCGCGTCTTGCGAAGACTCGTAGCTTCCGTCTCGCGCAATAACCACTTGCTGTGGTTATCGGTCCCGGATCAGCGCTCGCTATCGCTCGCTTGTCCGGGACGATAGCTGAGAGTGTAGCTGCCCTACCCCGCTCGCTGCTTCTCATACGCCTTCAGATGCGTATAGGCGATGCGCAGCTTCGGCACCGGCACCTTGGCAGCATCTCCGCGCGCGATGAGATCGCCGATGACGTGATCGGCTTCGACCGGCAGGCCCGCCTTGATGTCGCGGAACATGGATGCCGTCATCGGCGAGCCCTCGGTGGTCAGATTGCCCTTCACCCGCTCGAAGAATGGTCCGCCAGGTGCGTAGCCCGACGCAGCGGCGATCGCGCTGGTCTCGTCCAACATGCCGAGCAGAAAATCCCTGCCGCCGGGGGCGGCGAGAATGTTGCCGACGGAGGTGCGCATCAGGCTGGTGGACGCCGCGAGCGTCGAGAGGAACACCCACTTCTCCCACATGTCCTGCATGATGTTCTGGCTGGCGGAGGCGCCATTGATGCCGCTCTTGAAAGCCTCGTCGATCGCCTTGACGCGGTCCGACAGTTTGCCGTCGCGCTCGCCGTAACTGATCGATTGCATCGGCTGCAGCTGCACCACCTCGCGCTTCTCGTTCAGCGTCGCGGCGATGGCGCAGAGCCCGCCCAGCACCCGCCCGGCGCCGAATTTCTGGTCGAGGACGTCGAGATGCTTCATGCCGTTGAGCATGGGGATGATCGTGGTGTTCGGCCCGACGGCGGCCGCGAACGACTTGATGGCGTCGTCGAGGTCGAACGCCTTGCAGCTGAGCAGCACGACGTCGAATTTTTCCGCGAGCTTGTCCGCTTGCACCGTCTTCGGATTCTTCAGCGTCACATCGCCATTCGGGCTCTTGATGACGAGGCCGGCGCTCGCGAGCTCGCTGGCGCGGCGCGGCCGGACCAGGAAGGTGACGTCGCGGCCGGCCTGCAACAGCCTGCCACCAAAATAGCCGCCGATGGCGCCGGCGCCGACCACGAGGATACGCATGAGGATTGTCCTTGTTGTTTCTTCTTTGCCGTCGTCCTGGCGAACGCCAGGACGACGCGAGGAGCTTGCCAGCTTTCAAAGCAATACGGAAATCACTTCCCCAGCACCATCTCCTCGACCTCGCGCAGCTGCTCCTTGCCGAAGAACATCTCATTGCCGACGAAGAAGGTCGGCGAGCCGAACGCGCCGCGCGCCACCGCCTCTTCGGTGTTTTTGATCAGTCTGCCTTTCACCTCGGGTTCCTGCGCGCGGGCGAACAGCTTTTGCGCATCGAGGCCGGATGACGCCAGCGCCTTCGCGGCGATCTCGGGATCGTCCATCTTCTTCGGCTCGCGCCACATGTGGTGGAAGGCCGCTTCGACATAGGCCTCGAACACGCCCTCGAGCTGCGCCGCGATCGCCGCGCGCATCAGGTTCAGCGTGTTGACGGGGAAGAACGGATTCATGACGTAGGGCTGCACCTTAAAGCGCTTGATGAAGCGCTCGGTCTCGATCGCGTGGAATTCACGCTTGTTCTTGATGCCGGCGAGCGTCTCGGCCGGCGACTTGTTGTTGGTCGCCTTAAAGATGCCGCCGAGCAGGATCGGCACATATTCGAACTTGACGCCGATGCGTTGCTCGATCGCCGGGATCGCCAGATGGCTGAGATAGGCGTTCGGGCTGCCGAAATCGAACAGGAATTGCGGGGCTGTGCGGGTCAAATTCGATCT
Organism: Bradyrhizobium sp. C-145; assembly: GCF_023375135.1. Classification (NCBI taxonomy): domain Bacteria; kingdom Pseudomonadati; phylum Pseudomonadota; class Alphaproteobacteria; order Hyphomicrobiales; family Nitrobacteraceae; genus Bradyrhizobium; species Bradyrhizobium sp. C-145. Next base: position 48,399 of record NZ_CP088150.1, read on the forward strand.
CCCTGGCGGCGCTTTTCATCCATTTTGGCGTAGGCCGCGCCGCAGGTCCACCGTTTAATGATGGTCATAATACCTTGATGGCTCCCGTCAGATCAGACGCCGGATCGTCTGCTTGCGCCACACCAGAAGGTAATAGCCCATCTGCAAAACGAACATGGCGCAGAACACGATCGGATAGGCGGTCCATACGCCCTTAAGGCCGATCGTGCGGCTCAGGATCACTGCAGACGGCAGCTCAATCGCGACGATGGCGAAGATCGCCAGCAGCATCGGCGTCAAGGCGACACCGGCGGCGCGCATGGCGCCCGAAAACACCGTGGCGAGGCCAAACGGCACCGAGCTCCACAAGGCGATGTAAAGCAGTTCCTTCGCCAGATCGAGCACGGCGCCGTCGGTGATGAAGATGCCGAGCACGGCGCGCGGCACCAGGTAAATCAGCGCCACCAGCCCGCCGGTCAGCACGAGGTTGAACGCAAGGCCGGTGCTCACGATGCCGTCGAGCCGCGCCCTGTCGCCGCCGCCGATCGCCTGCGCACCGAGGATCGAGACCGCGATCGAAATCGACATCGCCGTGAACTGTGTGTAGCCCATCACCTGATTGACCGCGCCATACGCGGCCGTGGCGTTTGAGCCGAAGCCGTTGACGAGCCCAAGCAGCACCAGCTCGGCAATCGCCATCACCACCATGCCAATCGCGCTCGGCAGTCCAATGCCGAGGATTTTTCCGAGCACGGCGCCGTTGAGCCGCAGATGACGCAGCAGTGCCGCGTCCGGTGCCAGCGCGTGCTTTTTCCGGAGCAGATAGACGGCCAGCACGTTCAGCGTCAGCGCGTTGGCAATCGCAGCTGACCATGCCGGACTGGTGATGCCCACCGCCGGCAATCCGAAGGCGCCGCGGATCAGCAGCGGCGTCAGGATCAGGCCGATCGCGGTCGACAGCGCCAGCGCGAGGAGCGGCGTCACGGTGTCGCCGACACCGCGGATCATCGCCGTCATCAACAGGAAGACGAAGCCGAGCGGCATGGTCAGCAGCATGATGCGGGCATAGGCGCTGGCCTGGTCGAGTATATCAGCGGGCGTCGCAAGCATGACCATCAATTGCCGGCTGAAGATCCCGCCAGTGAGTGCAACCGTTGCCGAGAGCATTAGACCGATCGCGAGCGTCGTGCCGACGACGAGCTTGATCCGGCCGTGCTCGCCCGCGCCAAAGGCCTGGCCGATCAGCACGGTGGCCCCGGTGCTGAGGCCCATGACGAAGGCGAACAGGAAGAACATCACCGGAAAGAAGGCCGAGACCGCGGCGAGCGCGTCGATGCCGATCATCTGGCCGAGATAGACGTTGCTGACGGTTCCGAACAGCGATTGCAGCGCATTGCTCAGCATCAAGGGTGCGAGGAAGCGGAGGAACACGGTCCAGAGCGGTGCGGGTGCGGACATGGATTTGCCTTTCATCAGGGCGTGCGAAGCCGTTGCCGCGCGATGCGCGGCTCGGCCGTTGATGGAGTGAATGCTGCGCGCGCCTTAAGCGCGGTCGCTGTAGGCGAGCTTGACGATGTGATCGCGGATGTCAGTCGGCCAGTCGGCGATCAGCCCGGTGAAGCGCCGCCGGTCATCCGCGAACAGCGCGCGCGAGGCTTCCTCGAACTGCGGCAGGTTGCCGGCCATGGTCGACATGAAGTGATAAGCTGCATCGCGCGCCTTCCGCTCGCGGTCCTTGTCGCCGCTGGCGCGTCTGGCCTCGTCGACCAGCTTGCGCAGCGCGACCGAGGCGCCGCCGGCTTGCGCGTTGAGCCACTCCCAGTGCCGCGGCAGCAAAGTCACCTCGCGCGCGACCACGCCGAGCTTCGGCCGGCCTCGACCGCGCGGCTCGCCCGGCGGTCCGGTGACTTCGGTCGGTGGCGGCGGCATGAGCTTGGCCAGCCGCGCCAGTACCTCGTGATCCTCGCCGCGCAGGTCGAAATCAATCGACCGCCCCGTCCCGTCGTCGAAAATGATGATCGGCTGGTCCGGCTGCGACCCAGCCCGCTTGACCGCGAGTGCGACGTCGCCCGCCGCTCCCGAGGCCAGCCGGCGCTGGCCGATGAAGGCTGTGAAGGTCGTTTGCATTGGAATCATTGCCAGATTGATCGCGTTGGCAGTTTAATACCCGGGTAAATTCCTGGCGTCAATATACCCGGGTGAAAATATCCGCGCCGATGGCTCGACATTGCGTCCCCGGGCTGGCACCAACGGCGCAACCGACCAAGCCAAGCTGGGGACCTGCGCGATGCTGACCGTTCACCACCTCAACAATTCCCGCTCGCAGCGCGTGCTGTGGCTGCTCGAGGAGTTGGGCGTGCCCTACGAGATCGTGCGCTATCAGCGCCAGCCGGATATGCGCGCGCCGAAGGAGCTGCGCGCCATCCATCCGCTCGGCAAGTCGCCGGTCATCACCGACAACGGCAACACCATCGCCGAGTCTGGCGCGATCATCGAGTATCTCATCGCCACCTACGGCAATGGTCGGCTGATCCCGCCGCCGAACACGCCGGAACGTCTGCGCTACACCTATTGGCTGCACTATGCGGAAGGGTCGGCGATGCAGCCGCTGCTCTTGAAGCTGCTGTTCACGCTGATGCCGAAGCGCGCGCCGGCGCTGCTCCGCCCGCTGGTCCGCAAGGTCTGCAACCAGGCGCTGACCGCGCTGGTCAATCCGCAGCTCAAGCAGCACATGGACTACTGGGAAGGCGAGCTCGGCAAGAGCGAGTGGTTCGCGGGCAGCGAATTCACCGCCGCCGACATCCAGATGAGCTTTCCGCTGGAAGCAGCCCAAGCGCGCGGCGGGCTGGAGCAGGGCCACCCCAAGGCGATGGCGTTCCTGGAGCGCATCCACGCGCGGCCAGCGTATGCGCGCGCGCTCGAAAAGGGCGGGCCGTATCAGGTCGGGCGGTAAGGTACTTTCAGCGAGATCCCGGGTTCGGCTCTGCGAGCCGCCCAGCCCGCGCTGCCGTGCCACGCAAACGACGTGGTTACTGGCCCGCTGCTTCTGCGCCTCGCGTGCGTGGGTCTGGCGCGCCGAGTGGCCCGTTCCGAGTCACGAGAATTGAATTGGCCGATGTCTGTCCCATGGGCTCGACGATGAGATGGCCCATCGCCTTCAGCTCGGACAGGACATCGCCGGGAAAGCCGCTCTCGACGCGCACCTCGTCCGGTAGCCATTGGTGATGCAGCCGCGGTGTAGCAACGGCAGCAGCCACATCCATCTTGTAGTCGAGAACGTTCACGATGACCTGGAGCACGGTCGAGATGATGCGGCTGCCACCAGGCGAGCCCGTCACCAGCACCGGCTTGCCGCCTCGCAGCACGATGGTCGGCGACATCGAGGACAGCGGGCGTTTTCCAGGCCCAGGCAGATTGGCCTCGAAGCCGACGAGGCCATAGGCATTGGACGCGCCCACCGCCGCGGTGAAGTCGTCGAGCTCGTTGTTGAGCAGCACGCCGGTGCCGTCGGCAACGAGACCGACGCCATAGCTGAAGTTCAGCGTATAGGTGTTGCTGACGGCGTTGCCGCGGCCGTCGACGACGGAAAAGTGCGTGGTGTTGCTGCCTTCGCGCGGCGCGGCAGCAGCGGAAACGAGCTCTTTCGAAGGCGTGGCGCGATCGGCGGAGATGCCTGCGCGCAGCTTGGTGGCGTAGTCCTTCGCGGTCAGCGTTTCGATCGGTGCGTTGACGAAGGCGGGATCGCCGAGATAGCGCGCACGGTCCGCATAGGCGCGCTTCATGGCCTCGATCAAGAGATGCAGCGATGCCGGCGATCCCTGCTTCAGATCGGCGAGCTGAAAGCCTTCGAGGATGTTGAGCGTCTCCACCAGCACCACGCCGCCGGACGAGGGCAGCGGCATCGAGACGATATCGTAGCCGCGATAGCTGCCGCGCACTGGCGCACGGATCACCGCCTGATAGGCTTTCAGGTCGGCTGGCGTCATGATGCCGCCGGCTTCAGTCACGGCCTTGGCGAGATTTTCCGCAACTAGCCCTTCATAGAAGCCGCGCGGCCCCTGTGCGGCGACGGCCGACAGCGTTGCGGCGAGATCGGCTTGCACCAGCCTGTCGCCCTCGCCAAGCGGCGCGCCGTCGGGACGCGAGAAGATTTTGGCCGAGGAAGGCCAGCGCGCCAGCCGCCGGTGCCAACTCGGCAGCGTATCGGCGATATCGTCGCTGACGGCAAAGCCGTCGCGGGCGAGTGCGATCGCCGGCTCGAGCAGTTGCGCCAGCGTGAACTGGCCGGAGCCGTATTTTTCCAATGCGAGCGTGAGACCTGCGACGGTGCCGGGCACGCCGATGCCGAGCGCGGAATCGCGTGACTTGGTCGCGTCAGGCTTGCCATCCGGTCCGAGAAAGATCTGCGGCGTGGTCGCGGCCGGGGCGGTCTCGCGATAGTCGATCGTGATGTCTTCATTGCGGTCGGCGGAATGGATCACCATGAAGCCGCCGCCGCCGACATTGCCGGCGCGCGGATAGGTCACGGCCATCGCAAAGCCGGTGGCGACCGCGGCATCGACGGCATTGCCGCCACGTCGCAGGATGTCGGCGCCGACCTGCGCGGATATCCTCTCCTGCGCCACCACCATGCCGTGCTCGGCAGCGACGGCACGCATTGTATCGCGCGCGGGCGGGACATAGCCCCGCCGCGCATCCTGAGCCGTCGCGGGGGCGAGACCGAGCGCCAAAGCGGCTATGACGGCGAAAAATGTCCGCCGCGTCGAATATGACGACATCATCAAAATTCCCGTTGCGCCCCCGGGCCAGTTCACACGCGTCACGGCAATGCTATACGGTTTGCCCCGAGAGAGGCAAAACTGTTCGTGATGAGGACCGCGTGATGACGACGATCGCCCCGGATGTGCGCATGGCCGGTGTGCCGCGGACCTATCCGCCGCGTGCCGCCGTCGTCAGCTGGATCTTCTTCGATTGGGCCGCGCAACCCTATTTCACGTTGATCACGACCTTCGTATTCGCGCCCTATTTCGCGACCGCCATCGCGCCAAATCCGGCTACCGGCCAATCGCTGTGGGGCTTTGCGATGGCGGCCGCGGGTCTTGCGATCGCGTTGTTGTCGCCTGTGCTCGGGGCGATCGCGGATGCTTCGGGCCGCAGGAAACCATGGATCGCAGGTTTCGGCACAGTGCTGGTGTTGGCGTCCTGCACGCTGTGGATCGGCAAGCCCGGTGAATACGCCATCATTCCGCCGCTGCTCACCGCCGTCGCGCTCGCCAGCGTCGGTGCGGAATTCGCCACTGTCTTCAACAACGCGATGATGCCGACCCTGGTGCCGCCAGAGCACATCGGGCGGCTGTCCGGCACCGGCTGGGCAACAGGTTACATTGGCGGCATCGTCAGCCTGATCATCGTGCTCGGCCTGCTCGCCGCCAATCCCGAGACCGGCCGCACGCTGCTCGGCTTCACGCCGCTATTCGGGCTCGATCCCGTCACTCATCAGGGCGACCGTGCTGCCGGGCCGTTGACAGGGCTTTGGTTCATCATCTTCGTGACGCCAATGTTCCTGTTCACGCCGGACTATCCCGCGAAGCTTCCGGTGCGCGAGGCGCTGCGCGAAGGATTGTCGGAACTGAAGCAGTCGATCAAGAGTCTGCCGCACCAGAAATCGCTTGCGGCGTTCCTGCTCGCCAACATGATCTATACCGATGGTCTGGTGTCGCTGTTTGCGTTCGGCGGCATCTATGCCGCCGGCACCTTCGGCTGGCACACGATTCAGATCGGCACGTTCGGCATCATGCTCGCGATCGCCGGTGCGTTCGGCGCATGGTTTGGCGGCAAGCTCGACGATCATCTCGGGCCGAAGCGCGTGATCGCCGGCAGCCTGCTGATCCTGCTGCTGTCGGTGGCGGCGATCCTGCTGGTCGACAAGGACAGTGTGTTGTTCGTCAAGGTCGCGCCGCCCGAGCCGGGTGCGGCCCTGTTCTCGAGCGCCGCGGAGCGCGCCTATCTGGTGCTGGGCTGTCTCATCGGCGCCGCTGGCGGCCCGCTGCAAGCCGCTTCGCGCACGCTGCTGATCCGCCTCGCGCCGAAGGATCGCATCGCGCAGTACTTCGGCCTGTTCGCATTGACCGGGAAGGTGACGTCCTTCATCGGCCCGCTATTGATCGGCATGATCACCGCCGCGACGGCAAGCCAGAAAGCCGGCATGGCGGTGTTGGTGGTGTTTTTCGTCGCGGGACTAGCGCTGTTGATGCGGGTGCGGAAGTAGCCGCAGCTCGCCGTCATTCCGGGGCGCGCGGAGCGCGAGCCCGGAATCCATCGTGCAGCGTGTCATGCGGAGAAATGGATTCCGGCTCGCGCCAAGTGGCGCGCCCCGGAATGACGGCGACCTCAGTGCCTGAAGTGCCGCGTTCCCGTGAACACCATGGCGATGCCGTGCTCGTCGGCGGCCTTGATGACCTCGTCGTCTCGCATCGAGCCGCCGGGCTGCACCACCGCGGTGGCGCCGGCTTCGATGCAGGCGAGCATGCCGTCGGCGAACGGGAAGAACGCATCCGACGCCACCACCGAGCCCTTGGTGAGCGGCTCGGCAAGCTTCAGCTCATTGGCGGCATCCTGCGCCTTGCGCGCCGCGATCCGGGCCGAGTCCACCCGGCTCATCTGGCCCGCGCCGATGCCGACGGTGGCGAGATCCTTGGCGTAGATGATGGTGTTGGACTTGACGTGTTTTGCCACCCGGAACGCGAATTTCAGGTCGCGCATTTCGGCCTCGGTCGGCGCACGCTTGGTCACGACCTTGAAGGTCATGTCGTCGACCACGGCATTGTCGCGGCTCTGTACGAGCAGACCGCCGGCCACGGTCTTGGCGGTGAGGCCCGGCGCGCGCGGGTCGGGCAGGCTGCCGGCCAGCAGCAGGCGGAGGTTCTTCTTGCCGCCGATGATGGAGATTGCCTCTTCGCTGGCGTCGGGAGCGATGATCACCTCGGTGAAGATTTTTGTGATCTCGCGCGCGGTGTCGGCGTCGAGCGGACGGTTCATCGCGATGATGCCGCCGAACGCCGAGGTCGAATCGCAGGCCAGCGCCCTGCGATAGGCCTCGACGAGGTTCGCGCCCTCCGCGACGCCGCAGGGATTGGCGTGCTTGACGATGACGCAGGCCGCGGTGCGCTTGGCGTCGAACTCGCCGATGCACTCATAGGCCGCATCGGTGTCGTTGATGTTGTTGTAGGAGAGCTCCTTGCCCTGCAGCTGCCGTGCGGTTGAGACGCCCGGGCGCTTGTCGGGCGTCGCGTAGAACGCAGCGGTCTGGTGCGGGTTCTCGCCATAGCGCAGCGACTGGATCAGTCTGCCCCCGAAGGCGCGGAAATCCGGCGCGTCGATCTCGAGCTGCCGGTTGAACCAGTTCGAGATCGCAGCGTCATAGGCCGCAGTGCGGGCATAGGCCTTTGCCGCAAGGCGCCGGCGCAGCTTCAGCGTGGTTGAGCCGTTGTTGGCGGCGAGCTCGTCGAGCACGGCCTTGTAGTCGTCGGCCTCGACCACGACGGCGACGTCGTCATGGTTCTTGGCGGCGGCGCGGATCATCGCGGGGCCGCCGATGTCGATGTTCTCGATGCAATCCTCGAAGCCGGCACCCTTGTCGACCGTCGCTTCGAACGGATAGAGATTGACGACGAGGAGATCGATCGGCACGATGCCGTGGGTCTTCATCGCAGACGCGTGCTCGGCGTTGTCGCGGATCGCGAGCAGGCCGCCATGCACTTTCGGATGCAGCGTCTTGACCCGGCCATCCATCATCTCGGGGAAGCCGGTGAGGTCGGAGACGTCCTTCACCTTGAGGCCGGCGGCGGCGATCGCCTTGGCGGTGCCGCCGGTCGAGACCAGCTCGACATCGTGCGTGGCAAGCGCCTTTGCGAACTCGATCAGGCCGGTCTTGTCGGAAACGGAGAGCAGGGCGCGGGTGACGCGGCGGGGATGGTCAGTCATGAGCAAGATCCTCTGTCTTAAGGAGTGTCTATGCCCAGGCGCGCGGCAGGTGTATCTCGCGCTTCCCGATGGTGCTCCATCCAAGGTCGCCAGTCGCGCGAGCGCGTGCTGGTTAGCAGTTTTCGGCGCCCTTCACAACGACCAGATAGGGCTGAAATACGGGCGTCTATAGCGGCAGTTCCGGCTCCCGCCGCGCATTTCTTCGGGCATTGGTCACCGCCGGCGAGGCAGTGGAACGGACAAAACTCCAGCGGATCGACGGGGCCTGCCGCGCATCCTGTCGGATCACGATCTGCGCGGTGCGGCGCGGCCCGTCATTGCCGGCCAGGAACACGCTGTCTTCGAGATCGACCTTGTCGTCCAATGCTTCAAAGGTCCAGACGTCGCGGTTCGGCAGCACCAGCATGACGCCGCGGGCATCCGACAGGCGGCTCGCCTTCACCGCCGGATGCAGATGGAAGCGCAGCGCGAAATCGGCATCTGCGCCCTTGAAGCGCCCGCCCTGCGGCGGCGACAACGTATCCTCGCCGTCGATGCGAGCGCCGTCATTGGCGATCATCAGCACACGGCGGTGGATCGCGCCGAATTTAGAGAGATAGCCGTCATGCGAGGTCGTCAGCAGCGTGCCGTTCGGCACGATTTCGCGATAGCTCTCGACCTCCACCGGGCCGCTGGTCACGGGCGCGCCGTGCAACAGCCGCTTCATCGCCGACATCTCCACGAACTGGCATGAGGAGGTGTCGTGATAGGCCAGTGTCGAATGTGCCACGGTGCCGCGGGCGAACGGCCGCCAATTGTCGCGGCCCGTGGTCGGCATGCCGCAATTGGTGACGATGCGGCTGATGCCGGAGGACAGTTCGAACGACAGGCAGCCGGCATGGGCGTCGTGGCTGACGCCGGCCGGCGGCGGCGGGCCGGTGTCGATGATCAGCGTGGTCTGGCCGGCATCGAGACGCTGGAAGCCGGTATGCGGCATGTTCGCCATCGGTGCGCCATGGGTGTCGTCATAGGCGAGCAGCGTCGCAAGTAGGTCGGATGGCGTCGCGCTCATGCCGTTGAACAGCGCAAAATTGCCGTCACCGTGACGGAAGAAGCGCAGCATCGGCATCATACGGTCGATCGCGTTGAGCAGCGCCGGCGGCGGCGCGATGTTGCGCGCCGCGAAGGTCTGCCGCAGCGGCAACAGGTCGATCAGGAGGTCGATCAGGGCGCCCGGGTTGCGGGAGATGTGTCCACCATCGGGCAGGATCTGCCGCTGCAATTCGTCGGAGAGCTTTTTCGAGGTGCTGCGGATGTGGCGCGCCTGGTTGGCGAGGCACAGCGCCGCATAGCATAGTGCGATCAGCACCTGGAGCTTCGGCACCCCGTCGGGAATGTCGAGCATGGTGTAGCGCAGCAAGCGGATCTCGCGTGCGAGGGCGCGCAGGTAGCGGCGGTAGAACTTGTTGTCGGTGTCATTGAGCACCAGCGGCGCCTGCGACAACAGGGAGATCACGCGCCGTGCCAGCACGTCGGCGCGCCGCGCGACCTGGCGGCGCTTGTTGGCTGGATTCGAGATCCAGTCCTCGACCAGCGCGCGCGCATTCGCCCGCGTCAGCGCGGTGTCGGCGGCACGTAAGTGCCGCAGCCAGCCGAAGCCAAGCAGCGCGACCTCCCAATCCTCGGACGGCGGTTCGAGATCGAAGATCGAGCGTCCGTGGCAATTGACGATCTTGCCAGCGAAGACGAAGCGGCCGGCATAGATCTCGGCGGCGCGGGTCGCATCCGCGGTGCGCAGGTCATGCGGCGCGATGATGAGCCGGTCGGTCCGGCTGGGCCAGACCCGCGACACCGCCACCGGCCCGCCGCTCGCGCGCGCGAGCATGTTCCGCGCGAAGCGGTTCATCACCAGCGTCGAGATACGTCTGCGTTGAGCGACCGACACGCCTTGCCTTGGAGGGGAGAGGAGGATTCCGACGAATCCTTATTAATCCCAAAATCGGACGGCTGACACCACCTTGAACGGCGCGAATCAGCATCGAGGTTGCAAAATCCAGTGCAAAATCAGGATTTAACAAGCCGGGCCGCGTAAAATCCGTCGAGCCCACCAAGCTTGGGATCGGCATTCGGCAGATGGCTCGGTAGGGTGCGGAGATCGCCTTCCGCGGTGAGGATTTCGTCGAGACCTGCGACCTCCGACGCCTCGATCGGGACACGGCGAAGCGCGGGCTCTGCGGCCAGCAGCGCGGCGATGGCCTGCTCGCCCTCTTCGGGTTCCAACGAACAGGTGCAGTAGATCAGCGTCCCGCCGGATTTGAGCAGCGACAGCGATTTGCGCAGCAGCCGCTGCTGGAGCGCGGTCAGGGCGGCGATGTCGGATTCCTGCCGGAGCCATGCCACATCGGGATGACGGCGGATCGTGCCAGTCGAGGTGCAGGGCGCATCGATCAAGATGCCGTCGAAGGCCTCGGTGGGGCCGGCCCATTCCACGGCGTCAGCGACGACAGTCTCGGCCTGCAGCGACAACCGCCCGAGGTTTTCGCGCAGCCGCGCCACGCGGGCGGGCGAGCGGTCGATGGCCGTGACATGGGCGCCGGCAAGTGCCAGCTGCGCGGTCTTGCCGCCCGGGGCGGCGCAGAGATCGGCGATGGACTTGCCCTTGATGTCGCCGAACAGCCGGGCCGGCAGCGCAGCGGCGGCGTCCTGCACCCACCATTGTCCCTCGGCAAAGCCTGGCAGCATGGTCACCGAGCCATGCAGCAGCATCCGCACCGTCCCGGTCGGCAGCGTCTCGCCATGCAGGCGGCTTGCCCATTGCGCGGCATCCGACTTCACGGTCAGATCGAGCGACGGTTCGTGGCCGAGCGCGAGCGCCATGTCTCTTGCGGTCGCCTCACCATAATGTGCGCTCCAGCGCGCCAGCAGCCAAGGCGGCAGATCCAGCGATTGCGTGGCAACTTCCTCGACCAGGGCCTTGCCCTCGCGCGCGCAGCGGCGCAGCACGGCATTGACGAGGCCGGCATAGCGCGCAGCGCGCCGGTCGGATTGCACGAGGCGAACGGAGAGATCGACGGCGGCGTGATCGGGCACGTCCATCCAGAGGATCTGCGCGGCGCCGATCAACAGCGCGCTCTGCGCACGCGGTGCATCGGAGGGAATGCCCTTGTCGAGCAGCCGGGACAGCACATGACCGAGCGTGCCGAGCCGGCGCAGCACGGTGGCGACCAGGCGCCGCATCAGCGCGCGGTCGCGGTCGGCCAGCGTCTTCAGTCCGGGATGGGCGCCGCCGCCGTCGAGTTGGTCGTCAAGCGTGCGGTGCTTGTGCAGGACGCCGTCGACGATGTCGGCGGCAATCCGCCGCGCCGCAAGACCGGGCACTTCGGACGGAGGAACGAAACGTTGAGATGGCATGCGGAAGCAAGGTTCTGAGCGAGCGGCAGTTCCGCCGCGATGGGCGCATGCCTTAACCAGCTCATCTTTGGCACGCGAATATGCCAAATGTAAGAATCGCTTCCGGCTTTTTCAGCCCTTTGGGCCCGATTTCAGGAATGCGTTATTGGACGTCGCGCCGCGGGCCGTCCTGCGCTAATAAGCCGGACCATGAGTGACCAGCCTCCCGTTCCCGATCGTAAGCCGCTGCCGCCCGCAGCCCAGCGTGCGCTGGCTGAAGCCGAGGTGCGGCGGCAAGCCGCGGCGGCCGAAGCCAAGGCGCGGCCGAAGGAGCTTCAGGGACCGAAGGGACCGGAGCCCACCCGCTATGGCGATTGGGAAAGCAAGGGCATCGCCTCCGACTTCTGATGCCTGCGAAGCTCCGCGCTGGTGCACGCCGCTATAGATAGTGATTGTCTCTGAGATAGCGGATGATGCGTTCGCAGGCCGCCTCGCTGGACAGTTCCGAGGTGTCGATGCTGATCTCCGGCGCTTGCGGTGCCTCGTAGGGATCATCGATCCCGGTGAAGCCTGTCAGCTCGCCCGCGCGCGCTTTGCGATAGAGGCCCTTGGGGTCGCGACGCTCGCATTCGGCAAGCGGGGTCGCGACATGGATCTCGATGAACTCGCTCGTCTCGACCCGCTGCCGCGCCAGTGCGCGCTCGCTACGGAACGGCGAAATCAGCGCGACCAGCGCGATCATGCCGGCATCGACGAACAGCGCCGCGATCTCCGCGACACGCCGGACGTTTTCCATTCTCTCCGCGCTGGAAAAGCCGAGATCGCGATTGATGCCGTGGCGGAGATTGTCGCCGTCGAGCAGCGCGGCGTGGCGTCCGAGCTCGGCAAGGCGCCGGTCGACGAGATCTGCGATCGTCGATTTGCCGGCTCCACTGAAGCCCGTGAACCAGAGTACGCAGGGCCGCTGCTGCTTGAGCCGCGCACGCACCGACTTGTCGACTGCGAGTCGATAGCGGTGAATGTTGGTTGCGCGGCTCAGCGAGAGATCGATCATCCCGGCGGCAGCCGTGCGATGGCTGATCGGATCGATGAGGATGAAGCTGCCCATGTCGCGGTCGTCGCGATAGGCCTCGAATACCAGCGGGCGGTCGAGGCGGAGATGGACCTGGCCGATCTGGTTGGCATCGAGCGTCGTGCCGCTTTCCTGCGCCATGGTGTCGATTGAGATGCGGTGCTCGAGTGACGTGATCACCGCGCCGATCGAAGCCGTGCCGCATTTGAGAACGTAGCGCCGGCCCGCGACCATGGCCTGGTCATCAAACCAGACGAGATGGGCCGCCAGTTGGTCCGAGATCTGTGGTGTGGACCCCGCCGTCAGCACGTCACCGCGACTGACGTCGATCTCGTCCGCCAATGTGAGCGTCACCGATTCGCCCGCCGCAGCCCGATCTCGCTCGCCGCCGGGCGTGAGAATGCGCGCGACCTGGGTTTGACGGCCCGAGGGCTGCACGGCAACGGCGTCGCCGGCCCGGATCGTTCCGCTGGCGATTCGGCCGCAGAAGCCGCGAAAATCCGCATGCGGCCGGTTGACCCATTGCACCGGCAGCCGGAACGGCCGCTGCGAGACGTCGCCGGACACGTCCGCCGATTCCAGATAGGCCGTGACGGTTGGCCCGGTGTACCAGGGCATCCGCGTGCTCGCGGCGACGATGTTGTCGCCGTCGGGCGCCACCACCGGGATGCATTGGACCTGGGAAATGCCGAGCTGCCCGGCCAGCGTCAGATATTCGGCGGTGATGGCCGCGAAGCGACCGCCGTCGAATCCGATCAGATCCATCTTGTTCACGGCGAGGACGACGTGGCGGACGCCGAGCAGCGACAGGATGTGGCTATGACGCCGCGTCTGCGAGATCACGCCCTTGCGCGCGTCGACCAGAACCACGGCGAGATCGGCGTTGGAGGCTCCGGTCGCCATGTTGCGGGTATATTGCGCATGTCCCGGCGTGTCGGCGACGATGAAGCGGCGCAACGGCGTGGCGAAGAACCGGTAGGCGACGTCGATCGTGATGCCCTGCTCGCGCTCGGCCTGCAAGCCGTCGACCAGCAGCGCGAAATCGAGATCGCCGCCGGTCGTGCCAACGGTCCGGCTCTCGGAGGTGAGCGCGTCGAGCTGGTCGTCGAGCAGCGTCTTGGAATCGTAGAGCAGGCGGCCGACCAGCGTGCTCTTGCCGTCATCGACGCTGCCGCAGGTGACGAAGCGCAGCGTCGGGCGGTCGTCCTGATCCAGCCGCGGCGCATCGGAGGCGGCGATCGCGGGGGCCTCGTGATAGGACATCAGAAGTAGCCTTCCGCTTTCTTGCGCTCCATCGATGCGGGGCTGTCCCGGTCGATCATGCGACCCTGCCGCTCGGAGGTGCGCGAGGCCATCATCTCCCGAACGATCTCCGGCAGGGTCGCCGCCGTCGACGTCGTCGCGCCGGTGAGGGGATAGCAGCCGAGCGTGCGAAACCTGACGGAGCGCCAGCGCGGCTCCTCGTACGGACGCAGCGGCATCCGTTCGTCATCCACCATGATCAGCGCACCGTCGCGCTCGACCACCGGACGCGGCGCCGCCAGATAGAGCGGAACGATCGGGATGTCCTCCAGCAGGATGTAGTCCCAGACGTCGAGCTCGGTCCAGTTCGACAGCGGAAACACCCGCATGCTCTCGCCCGGCGCGAGCATCGTGTTGTACAGGCTCCACAGCTCTGGCCGCTGGTTCTTCGGGTCCCAGCGATGCGCCGCACTGCGATGCGAGAAGATGCGCTCCTTGGCGCGCGACTTCTCCTCGTCGCGCCGCGCTCCTCCAATCGCGGCGTCGAAGCCGTGGAGGTCCAGCGCCTGTCGGAGCGCCTGCGTCTTCATGACGTCGGTGTAACGGGCCGAGCCGTAGGTGAAGGGGTCAATGCCCTGGCTCAATCCGTCATTGTTGGTGTGGACGATCAGATCGAGGCCAAGCTCGCGCGCGCGCATGTCGCGAAATGCGATCATCTCCCGGAACTTCCACGTCGTGTCGACATGCAGCATGGGAAACGGCGGCTTGCCGGGGTGAAACGCCTTCATCGCCAGATGCAACAGCACCGAAGAGTCTTTCCCGATCGAATACAGCATGACCGGCTTGCGGAACTCGGCCGCCGTCTCCCGCAGGATGTGGATGCTTTCCGCCTCCAGGCGCCGCAGGTGGCTGGCAGTCGCGCGGCTCGGCTTGTCGTCAACCGTTCCAGGAAAGGCTGGCTCGGCGGTCGCGGGAACGTCGAGCATGGTGATCACGCGGCCGTAACGAGCCATTCGCCGAACAGGTGCGCCGACGTCGCTGCATTCAGGTCGAGATCGCGAACGCATGCCGCAACCGAGGCGCGATAGGCATCGTTGACGCCGCAGCGCTCCAAGACGTCCAGCTGGGCCTGGCTCAGCGAGGTCGTTACGCGGCGCTGGTAGCGATAGGCGCTATCCGAGGTGTGCAGATTGGGCACCTTGTAGATCGCCGCTTCGCTCGGGAAGATGACGCGCGCGTTGTTCGCCTGCTCCTGACCCGGCTCCCGCCATGAGGTCACGGCATTTTCGGTAAAGCTGCCCGAAATGCCGAGGCGGTCGAACAGGACTCGAACCGACGATACCGCCTCCTTGCTCACCTCGTAGACGTAATGCGTGACCGGAACGCCCTGTTGCCTGGCGTAGCCAGCGACCCAGACTGCGCTGAGTGCGGCGACGACATAGTGCGCCAGCAGCGTACTTTCGGGAGCGCGCGAGATCAGCTTCTCGAGCCAGGATGCCAGCGCGCTGGCCGGCTCGCGGTCGAGCGCGATGAGGTGCAGCCGGTGCCGCGGATAGCCTGCCTCGATCAGCAGCTTGAGCGGATTGAACAGGCTCTCGGCGAGCACGTAGGGCCCGATCGTCTCCTTGCTGAAGATATTCGGCTCATCGGCCGCCGACGGCACGATCCACGGTGTCAGCGCCTTGCCGACGAGCGCATCGCGCAGCATGGCCTTCAGCGGTTGATAATACGAGGGCATCCCGGTCATGCCGAACAAATTGCTCAGGGCCGTCGATCCGACCCGCGCCTTGCCGCATGCAAAATAAAGCATGGGAAAATCCTGCGCCGGGCGATACCGAAAGCTCTCGGCAAGACATTCCGTCACTTCGCGCATCAGCGTTTCGAGCGTGACTGTCCGGGTCTGGAATCCATCCACCGGCGAAAGCCGCGTGGTGTCGAGGGAATTGTGTTGCTGGCGCACCAGATCGGCGATTCGTTCGAGCGAATCGTGTGAAGTCACGTCGATGTTCATGTTGGGGGACTCGCTGAACAGGCTCCGCAAGCGAGTTGCTTACGGTCTTATATTCAACCTATCGTTGCTCACGATGTCGGTCAAATCCGGGAAATCCCGGGGGTGTCATGAATGTCCGGCGAGCACAGAAACTGTGCTCGCCGCTTCGTTGCCGATCTAGGCGGCGCGCACAGTATTGAGGAATTTCTCGACCTCGGCCTTCAACAGACCGCTTTCGGTGGACAGCGAGCGCGCCGATGCGAGCACCTGTCCGGATGCCGCGCCGGTGGCGCTTGCACCGTGACTGACCTGCGCGATCTTGTCGGCGACCTCGACCGTGCCCTTGGCCGCTTCGCTGACGTTGCGCGCGATCTCCGATGTCGCGGCCCCCTGCTCCTCGATGGTCGCGGCGATGGTGGTCGAGATGTCCGAGATCCTGGCGATGGTCGCGCCGATCTCCTTGATCGCGCCCACGGAATCTTCCGTCGCTGCCTGCATGCCGGCGATCTGCGTGCCGATTTCCTCGGTCGCTCGCGCGGTCTGGGCGGCGAGCGCCTTGACCTCGCTCGCCACCACGGCAAATCCGCGGCCGGATTCACCGGCGCGGGCCGCTTCGATCGTGGCGTTCAGCGCCAGGAGGTTGGTCTGTTCGGCAATCGCAGTGATTAGCTTGACGACGTCGCCGATCCGGCCCGCGGCCTTGAGCAGTTCATTGATGCGGATGTCGGTGCGCTCGGCCTGCTTCACCGCTTCGCCGGCGATACGGCTGGAATCGTGGACCTGACGGCTGATCTCGACCACCGACGTGCTCATTTCTTCGGCGGCCGACGCCACGGCGCCGACATTGGTGGATGCCTCCTCGGAGGCCGCTGCCACCATTCCGGAGAGCTGCTGGGTCTCTTCCGCGGTGCCCGACAATGTGCCGGCGGCGGATTCGAGCTGCTGGGAAGCGGCGGACACCGAATTGATGATGCCGCCGACCGCTGCTTCGAATGCGCCGGCGAGCCGGATCATCTCTTCCTTGCGCTGCGCGGCCGCAGCGGCTTCCTGCTGCTTCTGCTCGGCTTCCATCTGCTCGATGCGGATCAGGTTGTCCTTGAAGGTCTGCGCCGCGCGCGCGTTGTCGCCCACTTCGTCGCCGCGCGCCGTATAGGGGATCTCGACGGCCTTGTTGCCGCCGGCGAGTTGCAGGAGCACATCGCCGATGCGCCGGATCGGTCGGGCGATGCTCGACACCGAAAAGACCGCGGAGCCGATCAGCATCAGCATCACGAACACGCCGACGATGATCGCGAAGTTGGCGACGCGCTCCAGTTCGACCAGCAATTCGCCTTTGCGTCGCGCTGCGAATTCGTTGGCGACGCCCACCAGATCGTCGACGCGTTTGCCGACCTCCTTGGCTGCCGGGCGCATCTGTTCTGCGAGAATGCCCGCCTTTGCTGTCTCGGCTATGGACTTGGCGCCGCCGGCGGGAGCATTGATGACGGCCTTCTGCGCCGCCGCCAGCTCGACGGCACTGGCAAGATAAGTATCCACGAACTTCCTCGCCTCGCGATAGGCATCCTGCGTGACCTTCCGCGTCGCCCGCTCCCTTGCGGCGTCGATTTCCGTACCGGCCTCGGTTGCATGGTTGCGGAGAGTTTCGAGGAGCTTGTCGACCTCGCCGACCGACGGCGCGGAACCGAGCTCGAGGGCGGCGAGCTGCGCGCGCGCCATCGCCGTCTGTGCCGCCTGCGCATTGCCTTTGTTGAGGTAATTGATGATGACCAGCCGGTTGGACTCCGCGATCGACTGGTTGCCGAGCATCTGGTTGGTCAGGATACCGCCGACCAGCAGAACGTTGATGCCCGTGACGATGCCGAGCTTTGTTCCAATGCGAAGCTTGAATAATCCCACCGCTCTCTCCTCAATTCCGTCCCGCATCAGGTATTCGCAACCAAAGATTGAGATTTGGGTAATATTCACCGATGGCCGTAGAAGTACGGCCGATGCGCCGCAGGCGCCCGCCCCGCAGAACCATGAAGTGGCGGTATCTCGGGATGCAGACCGCGCTATGATCGTGCGAGGACCACGGCGCACGGAAACAGGTCCGAGCCGGGACTCAATGCGACTACGCAGGCGCTAAACGGAATGTGAAGATCGCTCTCCGTGCAACTACAGGCAGTAACCGCTAGAAAGCGTTTGGAACGCGGCTTGCCGGTTCTGCCGACTCAGCTCTAGCGTCAGACAATGCGTTCCCGCGATCGTCTCAATCCGTATCGGTCATCGTTCAGCGGCTCTCCGTTCCATCGCCGATTCTCGGGACTGTTGCCCTGGATGTTCGTGGTCGGCGTCGTGTCGGCTGTCGTGCTTGCCTTCCGGCACGGCACGAACTGGCCCGTCCCGCATGGGGCCGAGGGCCAGTCGCAGGCGACCGACATCGTCCTCCAGCAGGCCGGAGCTGCCGGCGCTCCCCAACCGGTCGAGGTCATCCGCACTGTCGATGGCGACACTTTTCTTGCGCGCGTGCATCAGCGCAATGGCGGTCATCTCGTCGTGCGGGTTCGCCTGCGCGGCATCGATGCACCTGAACTGAAGGCATCCTGCCAGGATGAGCTGAACAAGGCTGAAGCCGCCACCGACGCGCTGCGCAATCTGCTCGGCCAGGGGGATGTGACGATCTCCAATCTCGGGCCCGACAAATACGGACGCATTCTTGCTGATGTCGCGACCCGGCGCACCGCCAACGTCTCGGCCACGCTGCTCGCGGGCGGTTACGTGCGCAGTTACAATGGCGGCCATCGCGACGGCTGGTGTGCGCGCAGCTGGCGTTTCTGGTAATAAAAAAGCCGCGTCGCTAGAGCATGATCCGGACCCGAAGGGCCGCGTTCGCGCAAAGTGTGTAGCGGTTTTCCGAAAAGATCATGCTCCAACAAGAGCCTAAAGCACGATGACGATTCATCCTGATCTCGTCGCGCTTTAGACGCGGCTTTCGCAATCCTCTCCCGATCTCTTCGATCAGCGCGTCACGACCACCGTCGTGCCCACGGAGACGCGGCCGTAGAGATCGGTGATGTCGTCGTTGAGCATGCGGATGCAGCCATAGGAGACGAAGCCGCCGATCGAGCCCGGCACGTTGGTGCCGTGGATCGCATATTCGCCGCCGGCCAAGGTCATCGCCGCAACGCCCATCGGGTTGCGCGGCGAGCCGCCCGGAATGACGTCGGGAATGTTCGGCTTGTCGCGCTTCACCTCGGCAGGCGGTGCCCAGGCTGGATTGAGATACTTGCCGTCGATCTTCGTCGTGCCGGCCCATTGCTTGCCGGCCTTGCCGACACCAACCGGATAGCGCACGGCGTGGCCGTTATCGAGGATGAGATAGAGCCGGCGCTCGCTGGTTTTGACCACGATGGTGCCCGGCGAATAGTCGGCGAGGTGCGTCCCGACCATTTCCGGCCGCGCCTCGGCCGCGGTCGACATCAAAACCCCAGCCCCGATGGTGGCGGCCAGCGCCACCGCAATCCTCATCGACATCGATGCTTCCCCTTACCCCAAACGGGTCGTCCAGAAATTTACGCAGAACCCGGCAATCGCGGCTTGCCCACATATTCTTAACCGCGCTCGTTAACCGGATGGTTTCCACGCGCGGCCGCCAAGGGCCAGCCGGCACGGGAACAAAGGAAATGTTCGAAATAAAGTAAATGACCTGAAAACAACACTCGGCGGGAAAGCCGCGCAGGTCCTGGGGCGCACCCTGACGAATGCGTGAGGATGTGAACGGCTGTTATTTCAGGAGGCGTTAGCGAACCCGAGCGCAGCTAGGTCTCGTGTCCCGGACAAGGCGCGGTGCGCAGCGCCGCGACGCTGAGCCGGGACCCAGTTCTAGTGCGGATAGGATGGGCCCCGGCTCTGCAGCGCACCGCTGAAGAGCACGCTGCGCTGCGTCTGGGGCACGGAGCCGCTTCCTACGCCGACTTCCGGTTCTGCCGGTTCTTGACGAGGTCGTCGACCACGGCCGGATCGGCCAGCGTCGAGGTGTCGCCCAGGCTGCCCGGCTCGTCCTCGGCGATCTTGCGCAGGATGCGGCGCATGATTTTGCCGGAGCGGGTTTTGGGCAGGCTAGGGGCGAACTGGATCTGGTCCGGCGAGGCGATCGGGCCGATCTCCTTGCGTACCCAGGTGACAAGCTCCTTGCGCAGATCCTCGGTCGGCTGGACGCCGGCCATCAGGGTGACATAGGCGTAGATGCCCTGGCCCTTGATGTCGTGCGGGAAGCCGACCACGGCAGCCTCCGACACCTTCTCGTGCGCGACCAGCGCGCTCTCGACTTCAGCGGTGCCCATGCGATGGCCGGAAACGTTGATGACATCGTCGACGCGGCCGGTGATCCAGTAATAGCCGTCGGCGTCGCGCCGGCAGCCATCGCCGGTGAAGTATTTGCCCTTGTAGGTCGAGAAGTAAGTCTGCTCGAACCGGGCGTGGTCGCCATAGACCGTGCGCATCATGCCCGGCCATGACCGCGTGAGACAGAGGTTGCCCGTCGTCTCGCCTTCGAGCGTCTTGCCATCGGCATCGACGATCTCCGGCACCACGCCGAAGAACGGCAGCGTCGCCGAACCCGGCTTGAGCTTGATCGCGCCCGGCAGCGGCGTGATCAGGATGCCGCCAGTCTCGGTCTGCCACCAGGTGTCGACGATCGGGCAGCGGTCGTCGCCGACGACGCGGTGATACCACTCCCAGGCTTCCGGATTGATCGGCTCGCCGACAGAGCCGAGCAGGCGCAGCGAGGCGCGCGAGGTTTTCTTCACCGGTTCGTCGCCGCCCTGCATCAGCGCGCGGATCGCGGTCGGCGCGGTGTAGAAGGTGTTGACCTTGTGCTTGTCGATGACGTTCCAGAATCTGGAATTATCGGGATAATTCGGCACGCCTTCGAACATCAGCGTGGTCGCGCCGTTACAGAGCGGTCCGTAGAGAATGTAGCTGTGGCCGGTGACCCAGCCGACGTCGGCGGTGCACCAGTAGACGTCGCCGTCGTGATAGTCGAAGACGTATTGATGCGTCATCGCGGCATAGACGAGATAGCCGGCGGAGGTGTGCAGCACGCCCTTGGGCTGGCCGGTCGAGCCCGAGGTGTAGAGGATGAATAGCGGATCCTCGGCGTGCATGTGCTCGGCCGGGCACTCCGTCGTCACCATCTTGGCGGCGTCGTGATACCAGAGGTCGCGCGTCGGGTTCATGTCGACCTTGCCGCCGGTGCGCTTGACCACGACGACCCAGTCGACGCCGTCGGTCTTGGCGAGCGCCGCGTCGACATTGGCCTTCAGCGGCACCTTCTTGCCGCCGCGCAGGCCTTCGTCCGCAGTGATGATCACCTTGGATTGGCAGTCGTTGATGCGCTGGGCGAGGCTGTCGGGGGAGAAGCCGGCGAACACCACGGAATGGATCGCGCCGATCCGCGCGCAGGCCAGCATCGCGTAGGCGGCCTCAGGGATCATCGGCAGGTAGATGGTGACGCGGTCGCCCTTCTTGACGTTGCGGGTGCGCAGGATGTTGGCCATCCGGCAGACCTCGTCGTGCAGCTCCTTGTAGGTGATGTGCTTTGACTGCGAGGGATCGTCGCCTTCCCAGATGATCGCGGTCTGATTGGCGCGCTTGGCCAAATGCCGGTCGATGCAATTGTGGGCGACGTTGAGGACGCCGTCCTCGAACCATTTGATCGAGATGTTGCCGGGCGCGAACGAGACGTTCTCGATTTTCGTCGGCGTCTTCATCCAGTCGATGCGCTTGGCTTGCTCCGCCCAGAAACCGTTCGGGTCCGAGATCGAGCGCGCGTACATGTCCTTGTACTTGGCCTGGTCGACCCAGGCGCGCTTCGCCCACTCTGCCGGTACGTCGTAGATCTTCTCGGACATGCTTTCCCTCCACATACGGCAGGCCGAACGCTGGCGCCTGGCGAGCCGACTTGATCATTGAATGATTATGCGTCGGGCTAACCGGACCCGACAAGGAGCACAAGCTGGACCTTCGGCGGGCCGCCGGCCATGCGGAGGATCAAGCCCACTTGGGCGACTGTCGCAGATCTGAAACAGGCCGGGGGACCGGCTTCGGGCCTTTACCCAACTCTCCGGAACAGGCCCGCGCAGGGCGCCACGCAGCCGACGGAGGTATTTGGGAACCTTTCCTCACTGATTCGGGACTCGCATTACGGTTCGGAACACCCTAAATGGCCAACCCGGGATCCCAACGAGGCTCCTGGAACAAAAATCAGAACAATCGCATTGATCGATAACAGGCAAGGCTAAGGCGTAAGACTATGATGGATCAGCAGAATCTCGGGGCGATGCAGCCCGCTTCCGCCGATCCTGCGGCCATTGCCCTCGCCAAAGCCCTCGGACAATGGCCGAAACCGGCCGGTTTCAGGCGTCTCAGCCCCAAAAAGACCTTCGACACGACACCGGCGGCGACGGTCGAGGCGCTCG
The DNA here is from genome assembly GCF_023375135.1 of Bradyrhizobium sp. C-145. Taxonomy (NCBI): domain Bacteria; kingdom Pseudomonadati; phylum Pseudomonadota; class Alphaproteobacteria; order Hyphomicrobiales; family Nitrobacteraceae; genus Bradyrhizobium; species Bradyrhizobium sp. C-145. The sequence continues at coordinate 70,492 of NZ_CP088150.1, forward strand.
CCAAGGGGCTGGGCCTGCGGCTCGGCGACCAGAACGAGCTGACCATCCGGCGCATCAAGCGCGGCAAGGGCTATTCCTTCGTCCGCCCGAACGGTGCGCATATTCGCGACGCCCGCACCATCCGCCGGCTGCACGCCATGGCGGTGCCGCCGGCCTATCGCGAGGTGCGCTACTCCGCCGATCCGAGCTCGCATCTCCAGGCCGTGGGACGCGATGCCGCAGGCCGGCTGCAATACCGCTATCACGCCGACTGGGAGAAGGTCCGCGAGCACCGCAAGGCGCATCGTCTGGAGAAGCTTGTCGGCGCGCTGCCAAAGATCCGTCGCAAGGTCTCGGCGTTCCTGTCGGGCGACGAGCCGACGCGTGAATTCGCGCTCTCGGCCGTCATCGAGCTGATCGCCCGCACCGCGATCCGCCCCGGCAACGAATCCTATGCCCGTCTCAACGGCACCCGCGGCGCCACCACGCTGCTCAAGTCCAACGTGACGCTGGAAGACGATTGCTTCGTGCTGACCTTCAAGGCGAAGGGCGGCAAGGCGGTGCGGAAGGAATGCGACGCGGCCAAGCTGGTGCGCGCCATCGGCATTTTGCGGGGCGTCCCGGGTAAGCGCATGTTCCAGTATCGCGACGCCTACGGCATCGTGCGCGCGGTCAATACCACGCAGGTGAATGCGTTTCTGCGCGAGATCGCCGGCATCAAGATCTCGCTGAAGGATTTTCGCACGCTGATGGCGTCTGCCGTCGTCGTGGAATCGCTGTCGCGGATCACGCCGGCGACCAGCCAGCGCGGCCGCAAGAAGCAGGTGCTGGACGCGATCCGCGCCGCCGCCGACCAGCTCTCCAACACGCCGGCGATCTGCCGCAAGAGCTACGTCCACGACACCATCGTCACCGCCTTCGAGGACGGCATTCTCGAACGCTTCGCCGCGACCATGAAGGGTCAGCGCTCGCAGGCGAGGCGCGAGCAGCTTCTGGCCCAGGTGGTGGCGACCGCGGCGGTTTAGCGTCGCGCTTCCGTAGGGTGGGCAAACAAAGTGGAGCGTGCCCACCATTTCTGCTGCGGTGTTGGGATAGATGGTGGGCACGGCGCAAGTGCGCCTTTGCCCACCTACAGTCCCTACGACTTCTCGGACACGCCCTTGTCCGGACCGGGATCGCCGCCCGCGGCTGCCGTGGTGAGCCGTACCAGATAATGCGCCCAGCCCTTTGCATGCGCGGCCGCCTGCTCTTCCGTCGGCAGCCCGCTATGGGTCATCCGCATCAAAGTGCCGCCGTTGTGCTCAATCAGGTCGATCTCGATCAGGCTCGAGCCGGGCGGCACCTCCTGTCCGCCCTCCCAGCCGAACGTGTAGGCGAGACGATGCACCGGCACGACCTCGCGGAAGGCGCCTCGGGCGACGCCGCCGCGCGGGCCGACGCCCTTCAGCAGATAGAGCCCGCCGGGATGCGGCTCCGTGGTCGCGTCGGAACCCATCCAGCTCAAAATCTTCTCAGGGTCGGTCAGATAGGCGAAAACAGTCGCGCGCGGGGCGGCGATCTGGGTCTCGCGTCGCACTATGAACGGTTCGGTCATCGGCGATCATCCCTGGGCTGACACTCGGACATGGCGGCGCCAGCGCGGTCCGTCAAGGATTGCCCGTGACAAAGACGGCGTGCCTTCGTCATGATCGCGCCATGCAGCTCTCTCCGACGCTCGCCTGGCTTGTCGACGCCGCCTCAGATAGTCCTGGGGCGGACCGCCTGCTTGCGGAACTCGGCGCCCATCTGGTTGCTGATGGCGTGCCGCTTGCGGCGGGCGCCCTGACGCTGGAGGTGCCGCACCCGCTGATCGCGAAGCGGACCTGGTTGTGGCGCGCCGATAGCCGTCGGGTGATCGAAGCGCTCGGCTTTGCGCCGGGCGGGCTGGCACCGGACCCGCCCAACGATGCCGGCCGCCGCTGGCTGCGCGACATTGCGGGCGGTGAGGTGCATGAAGATATCGTCGGACGGCCCGATGGGCCGCAGCTCGGGTGGATCGGGCCGCGCCCGTTCACCGCAGATGAAATCGAGCAGCTGCGCCAAGCCGCACGTTTTGCCGCGACGCCGCTCGCCGTGCTCGCCGCGCGTGCCACGCTGCGGGCGACGCTGGACGCCTATCTCGGCAAGCGCAGTGCGGAGCGGGTGCTGGCGGCGCCGCTGCGACGCGATCTCGGCGAGACCATTCAGGCCGCATTGCTCTATGCCGACTTGCGCAACTTCACCAGCTTGTCGGAGACCAATCCGCCGGCCGATGTCATCGCGGCGCTCGATGCATGGTTCGACCGCATCGCCGGCGCCGTTCACGCCTTCGGCGGCGAGGTGCTGAAATTCATCGGCGACGGCGTGCTCGCGATCTTTCCCGTGATCGAGGCGTCGCCCCGCCGCGCCTGCGATGCCGCTCTGCGCGCGGCAGGCGCGGCCGAAGCCGGGATGGTGTATCTCAACGCGGAGCGCCGCGGCCAGGGCTTGCCGCCGCTCGCGTTCGGTGCCGCCCTCCATCTCGGCGAGATGCTCTGGGGCAATATCGGCGCCGCCAACCGGCTCGATTTCACGGCGATCGGTCCCGCCGTCAATCTCGCCAGTCGGCTCGAAGGGCTATGCAAGCCGTTGGGGCGGACCGTGCTCGTGTCGGGCGCGCTCGCCGCAGAGACGGATACGCCCCTCATCGCGCTCGGATCGCATTCGCTGCGCGGCATTGCCGCGCCATGCGAGGTTTTTGCGCTGCCGGAGACGCAAGCTCGGACATCGTAGCCGCATCAGCGCAGCGATATGCGGATCGACCGGTCCCGGATGTCGCTTTCGCTCACCCGCGCTACGCACCAACTAGATCCCACCCATCTTGCAGACGAGCTTCCACTCCTCCGCCGTCACCGGCTGCACCGACAGGCGCGAATATTTCACCAGCGCCATGTCTGCGAGCTTCTTCTCGGCCTTGATCGCGGCCATCGTCACCGGCGTCTTCAAGGGCTTGTCGGCCTTGATGTCGACGCAGACGAATTTCTCCGTCTTGTCGGTCGGGTCCGGATAGGCCTCCTTGATGATCTCCGCGATGCCGACGATCTCCTTGCCCTCGTTGGAATGATAGAAGAACGCCTTGTCGCCCTTCTTCATCGCAACGAGGTTCTGGCGTGCGGTGAAGTTGCGCACGCCGGTCCAGGCCTCGCCCTTGGCGCCCTTCGCCACCTGCTGGTCCCAGGACCACACCGAAGGTTCGGATTTCACCAGCCAGTACGCCATGTTCATTCCTCTGCCTTGAAGGGGCGCGTCAACAGCCCCGAGATCGCGGCGTCAATCGTGCTCCGGCCGCTCAGGATCGAAGCGACCGCTTCTGATACCGGCATCTCGATGTTTTGCGAAGCCGCAAGCTCGATCAGCACCGGCGCGGTGGACTCGCCCTCGGCAAGCTTGCCCGCGGGCGGGTTCTCGCCGCGGCCCAGCGCGAGGCCCAGCGCGAAATTACGTGATTGCGGGCTCGAACAGGTCAGAATGAGATCGCCGAGCCCGGACAGGCCCGTAAGCGTCTCGCTGCGCGCACCAAGCGCGCGACCGAGGCGTGTCAGCTCGGCAAAGCCGCGCGTCGTCAGCGCGGCCTGGGCCGAGGCACCGAGCTTGCGCCCGACCGCGATGCCGACCGCAATCGCCAGCACGTTCTTGGCCGCGCCGCCGATCTCGACACCTCGGATATCAGTGGAATGATAGGGACGGAATGTCGCCGAGCCCAGTGCCTGCACCAGGCCGCTGGCCAGCGCTTCTTCCTTCGCGGCCAGCGTTACCGCGGTCGGCAGGCGGCGCGCGACATCGTCGGCAAAGCTCGGGCCGGACAGGATCGCCGGCTGCGCGCCCGGTGCGGCTTCGGCGATCACCTCAGTCATGAATTTGTGGGTGCCGTGCTCGATGCCCTTGGCGCAGGCGACGACGGGGACCGGCTTTGCAATGCGCGAGGCCAGCAGGTTGACCGCGCCGCGCAAGTGCTGCGCAGGCGTTGCGATCAGCAGCATATCGGCACGCGCGGCGAGCGCCAGATCGCTCGTCACAACGATCTCAGGAGCGATCCGCACGCCGGGCAGCCGCGGATTGTCGCGCGTCGCGGCAATCCGCGTCGCATGTTCGGCATTGCGCGCCCACAGCGTCACGTTCCGTCCTGCCCGCGCCGCCACGGTTGCCAGCGCCGTGCCCCAGGCGCCTGCCCCGATCACGGTGACGGAGTCGAACGCGGTCATTACTAGAATCCCGCCCGCGTGTTGCCGTAACCCGCCGGTGCCGTCGCGTTGGCGTCGAGCAGCCAGCGTGCGCGGGGCTGCGCTTCCATCGTGTCGGTCAAGCCGAGCGCGAGGCGTTCGGCGCCGGCCCAGGCGATCATCGCGCCGTTGTCGGTGCAGAGCGCGGGCGGCGGCATGATCAGCTGGGTCCCAGCTTGCTGCGCGACATCGAGCAGGGCGCCGCGGATCGCCTGATTGGCGGCAACGCCGCCGGCGGCCACGAGTGCGCGTGGCGCGCCGAACTGCTCGCGGAAAAGTCTTAGGCCGACGCTTAGCCGGTCCGCCGTCGAATCCAGCACGGCGGCTTGAAAGCTCGCGCAGAGGTCGCTGATGTCCTGCGGCGTGAGCTCGGCGATGCGGCTCGCTTCGTTGCGGACCGCCGTCTTCAAGCCCGACAACGAGAAATTGGCATCGGGGCGCCCCTGCATCGGGCGCGGGAAGGCGAAGCGCATCGCATCGCCGCTGGCCGCAGCGCGTTCGACCTGCGGACCGCCGGGATAGGGCAGGCCCAGCATCTTCGCGACCTTGTCGAAGGCCTCGCCAATGGCGTCGTCGACCGTGGTGCCGAGCCGCACATACTGGCCGACGCCGGTGACGGCGACGATCTGGGTATGTCCACCCGAGGCGAGGAACAGGCAATAGGGGAATTCGATCCCGTCGGTGAGACGCGGCGTCAGCGCATGCGCCTCCAGATGGTTCACCGCGATCAGTGGGGTGTCGTGCACCATCGCGATCGCCTTGGCGGTGGTGAGCCCGACGATGACGCCGCCGATCAGCCCCGGCCCCGCCGCCGCGGCAACACCGCCCAGCTGGGCGAAGTCGACGCCGGCCTCGCTCATGGCGCGGTCGATGATGCCGTCGAGCAGATCGACATGGGCGCGGGCGGCGATCTCCGGCACCACGCCGCCGAAGCGGGCGTGCTCCTCGACCTGCGACCGCACGATGTTGGACAGGATCTTGCCGCTGCCGTCAGGCGCACGCTCGATCACGGCCGCGGCGGTTTCGTCGCAGGTGGTTTCGATGCCCAATACCAGCATTGGCGAATTGTTATCCAATTTGCGCCCTTGCGCTCATCCGTAAAGCAGAGTTCTGGTACGTCCGGTAGCATTCCGGGGCTGGCTTGCGCAATCGTCACGCGCGGCCGTCCTCGCGAATGCGCCACCGTCACGTGGTCGGGAACACCAGCGATGTCCATTCTTGTCACACGACCGCATCCCGACAATGAGGCGACGGCGGAGAGTTTGCGCGCGCGGGGGCATGTGGTGCTGCTTGCGCCGGTGCTCAAGTTCGAGCCGGTCGCCTTTCATGACGAGAGCGAGACGAACTATAACGGCGTCATCGTTACATCGGCCAATGCAATCCGTGGCGTCACAGCGCAATTGCGGGACCTTGGTTTGTTGGAGCTGCCGCTGTTTGCAGTCGGCGATCACACGGCTACTGCGGCACGCGACGCCGGCTTTACCGACGTGATCGTCGCCGGTGGCGATGCGGCGGCCTTGCGCGACAAGGTGGTGCAGAGTGCACGCGACAAGGTGCTGAAGAAAAGGAGCACGCTGCTTTACCTGGCGGGTGCGGATCTGTCGCGTGACCTCGGCAACGAGCTCGGCGCCGAAGGATTCAATGTGGTCACGCAGACCACCTATCGCATGGCTCCGGTCAAGTTGCTGCCGCGCGAGGTTTGCGACGGCTTTGCCGCCCATGGGATTGAGGCGGTGCTGCACTATTCCCGGCGCAGCGCGCGGGCGTTTCTGGATGCGGCGCGGGACGAAGGTGTCGAAATCTCGGCGCTGGCGATACCGCAATGCTGCCTGTCCGAGACGGTTGCTAGCGTGCTGCGCGAGGCCGGCGCGTCGCAGGTTCTGGTGGCGGCGACGCCGGACGAAAATGCCCTATTCGACACCTTGGAGCGTGCTTTGCGCACCCGTTTGGCGTAAGAGGTCGGGCCGAATCCGACGCAATCGGATCCGAAGGATCTGTGCAAGGTATGGATGTGAGGAACCGTCACGATGGTCGATGACAAGCCTGAAGACGCAGGATTGGCCCCCGACAGCGGTCGTGCCAAGCGCACCCCGCCCACCATCGACCTCGAGGCGACCGAAGTCTCGACCCAGCCGCAGCAGGCGGCGGGCGAGCCCGAGGCTCAGGCGGCGCCGGAGCGCGCCGAGACCGAGTCGTCACAATCCGAGCAGGTCAAGTCCGAGCCGGCGGATGCTGAGCCGGAGCGCGATGAGGCGCCGGCCGCCGTTGCTTCCGCGCCCGTCTCTCGGCCGATTTCGCCGTGGGTCATTGCGCCGCTCTCCGGCGCTGTCGCAGCGGCAGTCGTGATCGCTGTCGGCTGGATGCTGGGCTGGCCCGCGGTGCAGGCGCCGCCTGCCGCACCGCAAGTCACGAGCGCGACGGTCGATGCGCTCAGCGGCCGCGTTAGCGCGGTCGAAGCCAAGGCCGCCAAGCCCGTCGCCGACCCGGCGATGGCGGCGCGGATCGACGCGCTGGAGAAGTCCGTCGGCAGCCTGCGCAGCGACATCGCCAGTCTGCGCGCACAATCCGACAAGGTGGTGAGTGCACTGAACGACGTGAAGTCCGCTCCAAGCGCTGCCGCGCCCGATCTTAGCGCTCTCAACGACCGCATCGCGCAGCTCGAACGCGCCGGCAGGACCGAACGGGCCGAGCTCGCGCAGCAGGGCGAGAAGATCGCCGACGCCAAGACGATGGACGACAAGCCGCTGCGTCATGTGGTTGCGGCGGCCCTGCTCGATGTCGCCGTTCGTCATGGCGATCCCTATCAACAGCAACTGGCCGCGGCGCGGTCACTGGCGGCCAAGCCCGATATGCTGAAGCCGCTCGACATCTTTGCTTCCTCCGGCATCCCGACGCCGGTCGCGCTGAGCCGCGAGCTTCTCAACATCGTGCCGAAATTGTCGCCGCCGGCGGAAACCCCGGCCGGCGGCAGCGGTATCGTCGAGCGCCTCCAGGCCGGCGCATCGAAGCTCGTCCGCATCGAACGCACCGACGGCGTCGGCAATGATCGCGGTGCGATCGTGACGCGTGTCACCGCGGCGGCGCTACGCAACGATTTTGCGGAGGCACGTCGCGAGCTGAAGTCGCTGCCGGAGGCCGATCGCACCGCGGCGCAAGCCTGGCTCGACAAGGCCGATGCCCGCGACGCCGCCCTCGCCGCGTCCCGCAAATTCGCCGACGATGCCATGGCGGATCTCGCCAAATCTGATCCGGTCAAGCCTGCTCAATAAGGTTCGCGCAACAATCAGCGCGTATAGAGATCACCATGCTTCGCATCGTCCTCTTTCTCATTCTGATCGCACTGGCGGCGGCCGGCGGAGCCTGGGTTGCCGATCAGCCCGGCGATTTGGTCCTGACCTGGGGCGGTCTCCGTGCCACGACGACGTTTCCCGGGTTCGTGCTCGGGCTCGGCATCTTCGCAGCCGCAATCGTGCTGGTCTGGAGCATCCTGACCATGATCTGGCGCACGCCGGGGCGTTTGCGCCGCCGTCGTCATGAGAAGCGCCACGCCCGCGGCCGCCACGCCATCACCCACGGCCTGCTCGCGATCGGCCATGGCGACACCGCGCTCGCCCGTCGGCATGCAGAAGCGGCGCGGCGGCATGCGCCGAACGATCCGCTTGCGCTGCTCTTGCACGCGCAGTCGGCGCAGCTCGAAGGCAATCGCGACGAAGCGCGGCGCGTCTTCCGCGCCATGGCCGAGCGTGAGGACACGCGGCTGCTCGGCCTGCGCGGCCTGTTCATCGAGGCGCAGCGCGCCGACGATGCCGTCGGCGCCGTGATGATCGCGGAGGAAGCCATCAAGCTGTCGCCGTCCTCGACCTGGGCCTCGCAGGCGGTGCTCGGCTTCCGCTGCGCGCGCGGCGACTGGAGCGCCGCGCTCGCGATCCTCGATTCGAATTTGTCAGCTGGCCTGATCAACAAACAGACCTATCGCCGGCAGCGCGGCGTCCTGCTCACCGCGCGCGCGCTGGAATTGGAGCCCATGGACCGCGACGTCGCGCGCGAGAGCGTGATGGAGGCGATCAAGCTCGCACCGACCCTGGTGCCGGCCGCGGTGCTCGCCGCGAAATTCGAGAGCGAGGCGCATCAGGTGCGCCGCGCCATGAAGCTGGTCGAGGCCGCCTGGCTCGCCAATCCGCATCCCGATCTCGCGGACGCCTATGCCCATGTGAAGCTCGGCGATTCCGCGCGGCAGCGCTTGCAGCGGGTCGAGACGCTCGCGGCCAAGATGCCTGCCGACAAGGCAGGTCAGATCGAGGGCCAGCTCGCGATCGCTCGCGCTGCGATCGATGCCTCCGAGTTCGCCCGCGCGCGCGATGCGCTCGCGCCTTACGTCAACGATCCGACCCAACGCGTCGCGCTGCTGATGGCCGAGATCGAACGCACCGAGCATGGCGACGGCGGCCGTGCCCGCGCCTGGACCTTGCGCGCGGTGCGGGCCCGCCACGATCCGGCCTGGACTGCGGACGGCTATGTCAGCGACCGCTGGCGTCCGGTCTCCCCGGTCACCGGCCGTCTCGATGCGTTCCAGTGGCAGACACCGGTCGCGAGCCTGCCTTCGGATAAGGGCGCCACGATCGAATCCTCGGCCTTCGAGGAGGCCATGCTGGCGGCCCCACCGCCGAAGCGGGTGACGGCGGCTGCCAGCGAAGCTCCGGTGGAACCGCCGGTGGCGGCCCCAGTGCCGGCGCCGGCCGCCCAGGACAATTCGCCCCCTCCGGCCAAGGAACCTGCCAAGGAAGCTGTCAAGGAAGCTGTCAAGGAAGAGCCGACGATCACGCATTCGGAGCCGGCTGATCCGGCCCCCGCGCCCGTCGAATCATCGCCGCCCGCGGCAACGCCGGTGTTCCGGAGCCGGGCCGACCTCGGCAAACCCGGATCGGCCCCCATCCCTGCCGTGATCCCGATCGTCCGCGCGCCTGACGATCCCGGGATCGACGACGAGGGCCCGAGCGATGAATTTACGGAACAAATCGGCACGCCCAAGGCCCAGGCCGGCGGTTGGCGCGGATTCTGGTCCCGCTGGGGCGCGTGAGGCGCATTTCGCACCCCGCTTGTCCTTGCCAATTCGGGCCATGCCCGATATCAGGGGCGCGCGTATCGGGGCCGGCATTGTCCTGGCTCCGGCAGGGTTCGCCGCAATAGCTCAGTCGGTAGAGCACGTCATTCGTAATGACGGGGTCGGGGGTTCGAATCCCTCTTGCGGCACCAGCGCCTCGGTGTCCAGCCCGGACACATAGGTAACAGGTCGTACCTAAGACATGGGTGACAACCTCGTGCCGAACGGGTTGTCGAGGGGTTGCAGGGTCACTCACTCCAAGCATTCATGGCACAGCCGCATTGTTGCTCGGCACGCGCGTTCGCCGTCAACCCCGCGCGCCAAAGGCGCGCCCCTGCGGGCTGCGGGGGTTGACCGCTCAGCGCGGCCGAGCCAAGGGCTGCCGTGCCAAGAATGAGCAAGACTGCCTCTCGGTCAAAGCGAGGATGTCGTACCGGAGACATCGGTGACGGGCTTTGGGCCGAATGGGTTGTCGAGGGGCTGCAAGGTCTTTTGCTCCAGGTCGAAGTAGCCCAGATCGTAGTGCATGAAGCTGACGAGCCAAATGCCGTCGTCGACCTCCTTGATGCCGAGCTTTTGGCCGGCCAGCACGACGGAGATATTGATTTTCTTGCGGTGCAGGCAAAGGCGCCCACAGGATGTGATGACGACGTCGCGATCGTGGAAGGGATAGGTCAGTTCGGGCAGGCCATCGTAGCGGCGTGCTGAAGCTGTGTAGAGGTCTGCGGGACGCTTCATATCGAGAGCTTCGTGAGGGCGTTCCTCATTGAACTCGTGCCGGAAGCTATCAAAGCGATCCTGCTGCTGGAGGCTGTTGAACCCCGGCGGTCTGGTGGCTTCCCTTTTGAGCGTGAGATGCATGCGCTCATGACGGCCGTTCTGCTGCGGATGGCCTGGCTTAATGCGCTCGATCGCAATGCCGAGCCGGAGCCACCACACTGACAGCTTCGAGAGATTGAACAAAGCATTGGGACTGGCAAAGGGGACGCCATTGTCGGAGCGGATGGCAAACGGCAGGCCGCGCTCGCGGAACAGCTGCTCAAAGGCTGTGAGGGCAGCGTCTTCGCGCGTTGAGTCCAGCGCTTCGCAGAGCAGCAGAAAGCGCGAGGCATGGTCGGTAACGGTCAGTGGATAGCAGTATCGGCCATTGCCGAGCTTGAACTCGCCCTTGAAGTCGGCGCACCACAGATCATTGGGGAGCGTGCCCGGCGACAGCGGCGTGCCGTGCGCATGGTGGCGCGGCCCGCTGCTGCGCTTGACCAGACCGTGGCGGTCGAGCACCGCATGAATGGTGCTTTTGGCGGGAACCCTGATGTCGCCATCGAGCCGGCGTACCAGCAGTTCTCGGATCTTGCGGGCGCCCCAGTGCGGCTTCTCGGCCTTGAGCTGGACAATCAGGGTCTCGACCTGTTGCGGGAGCTGATTGGCGTAGCGTATGGGCCGCCTGGAGCGGTCGCTCAACGCCCCAAGCCCTTGCTCCTTGTAGCGGTCGAAAATCTTATAGCCGGTCTTGCGGGAGATGCCGAACTCGCGGCAGACCTCGGTCATGGCTTCCCCATCCAGAAGCCGGGCGACAAAGCGCAGGCGCTCTTCCATTACCGAACTCACTTTCCACGGCATCCACACCTCCCGCAGAACAAAAGCGGAAAGTGTAACCCATGTGTCCGGTACGTTCTGTCACCTATGTCTCGGGCCGCTCACGGTTCATCCGATCTCCGCAAGCCCGGCGTTTTGACCAGCACATCCAGCCTGCTTGAGCACACGGTGCAAGGGCACGGCAGCCTGCGTGATCATGATCACGTAACCTCAGGCGCGCTTCCCGTAACGTCCAGCCACGCCAACACGGGGAGATTTCACATGCGCAAGATCATTCTGGTTGCCGCCATGCTCCTGGCCTCCGCGTCTGCCCAGGCAGGCGGGTCCCGCAGTCTGTCGCTGGCCGCGGCGGGCGAGCAGACCTCCGCGCCGCAAATCACGACGTCGGCGACCGCCGCCGCAACGACGCAGGTGAGCGAAGTCGCGCCAGCCACGGAGGCTCCGAAATATTCCGATCGTCCGCCGGCCGTGTCGCTTTCTGCGCCGGTTGCGGCGACCGCTCCGGCCGTGACGACGCCCACGACGAGCTCCGTGCCGGTCACGACGACCAAGCCTGCCACCAAGACCACGGCAAGAGCGGACAAGCCGAAGCACAAGCGCAGCTGGACCGAGCGCCGCATCATCAGCGAGCTGCACCGTCACGGTATCTACTGGTAAGCCGCTCGCCCAAAGCAAATGGCCGGGCGAAGGCCCGGCCATGCGCATATTGAAGCGGTGATCGCGGTTATTGCGAAACCGTCTGCACCACGCTTCCGATCGGACGCGCGCTCGAGGTCGGCACCTTCAGGTCCTTCAGCAACGCCTCGTCATATTCCGGCAGCGTCTGGAAGGTCGTCTTGGCCTTCATCTGCACCACCTTGTAACCGCCGGCCTTGAGCCGCGCGAGCAGGGCCGGCAGGGCTTCGCCGGTGTGCTTCTGGAAGTCGTGCATCAGGATGATGCCCTTGCCGAGCTTGTCCAGCCTGGTCATCACGGTCTCGACGATCTTCTCCGGCGTGGCGCCCTTCCTGAAGTCGAAGGAGTCGATGTCGGTCGAGAACATCGCGACGTTGCGGGTGCCGAAATAGGTCACCATCGCCGGATTGTGCTGAAGGTGCGGGAAGCGGAAGAACGGCGCCGGATTGGTGCCGAGCGCGAATCTCACTGCGCTGAAGCCCTTCTCGACCTCGTCCTTGACCTGTTGCTCGGTCATCTTCTTGCTGTTCAGGTTGACATGCGACCAGGTGTGCGTGCCGACCGTGTGGCCCTGGGCCAGCACCTGGCGCAGGATCTCCGGATGATAGGTCGCGTGCTTGCCGACCGAGAAGAACAGGCCCTTGGTGCATTCATCCGCAAGCGCCTTCAGCACGGCGGGCGTGTTGACCGGCCACGGACCGTCGTCGAAGGTCAGCACGACCTCCTTCTCGGTGAGGAAGTCGAACTGCTTGAAGTGCTCGAAGCCGAAGCCGGGACCGCCTGTGGTGTCGATCTCGACCACCCGGGCAACGCCCAGCGCGTTCGGATTGGCGCAGGCCTGTTTCTGCTGCACCGGCATGGCCGGGGCGGGCGTCGGGGCAGGTGCCGCTGGCTTGGCCGCGATCGTCGCGGTGGTCTCGACGTCATCCTTGGTGGCGAGCTTCGCCGGTGCCGGCAATGGATCGGCGGCACGGGCGGCAACTGTCTTGGGGGCGCCCTGATCGGCGCGCGCGGAATAATAAAACCAACCGCCGGCGGCAATCACGACCGCCGCAACTACACTGGCCAGCATCAGGCCCAACGCATTACGCATCGCTATTCTTTCCAATTACGCAACCAAACCGGCGGAATTTCCCGCGCGACGAGCCATTAATGCGAAGGAACAGTTAACGTGACACCAACGCGACAGCGGATGCGGAGGAATTTCAGCGAGGTGCGCCAAAGTGACGGAGGTCACAGAGGCTGTGCCTGCCGTGACTGTCATCACAGTGGAAACCGTTTTGCCGGAGCATCGTAGTTCCCATCAACAACGGGCGCCGTTCCGACGGCCCCCAATGGGAGCTTCAAATGGCCAAGTCTTTTTCTGCCAAGTCTCTTTCTGGCAAGTCCCTGACCACCAAGATCCGCGATACCAGCCTGGCCTTGGGCTTTGCCGCCATCGCGTCGATCGTCTCGGCGACCTCGAGCTTCGCCTTCACTGCGGAGGCGCAGCAGATGTGCACCGGCGATGCATTTCGCCTCTGCTCGGCGGACATCCCCAACATCCCGAAGATCACGGCGTGCATGATCAAGCATCGTTCTGACTTAAGCGCCGGCTGCCGCGCGGTGATGGACAAGGACCTCGCCAAGGGCGCCTCGCGCAAGGTCGCTGACGCGCAGGACAAGCAGTAAGCAACACGATGATCGTTGCGTCGGTTAGCTCCCCTCGCGATGTGCTCCTGCGTCAAGCCGGGGCCATGCGGCGGCACGTTGCAGCCAGTCAACAAAGCCGTTGCGGCCACGGGATCAGCGCACTAGCTTCGCCCGCACATTTCTTCCGGGTAAGAGGCATTACGCGATGGCCAGATTTCTTTTCATTATTCCTTTGCTCCTGTGCGCATCGAGCGCGTTCGCGCAGCAGCAGCCCGGCCACGATGCCTGCGCGCGTGATGTCAGCCGCTTCTGCCGCGCCGTGATGAACAATGGCGATGGCGCCGTGCTCGCCTGCCTGAAGCAGAACCGCACCCGGCTGAGCAAAGGCTGCGACAAGGTGCTGACGGATCACGGGCAGTAGTGGTTTTCGTAATCCGGGGTTCTGTTTCCGCGGTGAGACCGTCCCGGATTGCGCTTCGCTCCATCCGGGCTACAGGTTGACAGACTTACGTGCTGCTCCCCGCCGCAGTCGCGACCACCGGCAGCACCTCGCTATTGGCGCGGTCCGGCGTCTCCTCCTTCCAGCGCACCGAGCCGAACGGACGTTCCAGCATGCGCCGGATCCGTACCGGTTCGGGGCCGATGTGGAAATCGATCGCTTGCTGATGCAGCGCGCGTTCGGATTGGGTCGAGCGGTTGCGCTGGCGTAGATAGTCGAGCCAGGTCGGACAATGATAGCGCTCGGTCCATAATTCCGGATCGGCGATGTCGCGCGCGATCGACCAGCCATAGGCGCCGTTGCGCTGCCGGGAGAGCTGCACGTCCTGCATCACATTGTGGAAGGCGCGGGCATTCTCCTGGCTCACCCGGTATTCGATCTCGACCACCAAGGGCCCGCTGCGGCCGGTCAGCGACAGCTTCACCTCGGGATCGGCCAGCACCTCGGCATCCTCGTTGCGCGCGCCGACGCGTGGCATCGCCAGCCAGATGCCGATCAGCGGCGAGATCAGCATCAGTCCGGCCGCGACCAGGAGCGCGACCTCGACCCCGGCATAGTCGGTGAGATGGCCCCAGCCCCAGGCGCCAATCGCGATGCCGCCCGAAATTGAGGCCTGGAACGCCGCAAGCGAGCGACCCGCGACCCAGCGCGGCGCCGAGAGCTGCACGCCGATGTTGAACAGCGCCACCGCGGCCATCCAGACCGCGCCGGCCAGCACCAGCGCGGTTGCCGTCAGCACCGGCTCCGTGCTCAAGGCGAGCGCGGCCATCGCAAACGCCATCGAGATGGTGCAGGCGCGGATCGCCGCCTCGCCGCTCATGCGCTTGCGCAGTTCATGGATGTTGAGCGCGCCGACCACCGCGCCCATGCCGAACGCGCCGAGCATGATGCCGTAGGTCTGCGCGCCGCCATGCAAGAGGTCGCGCGCCACCAGCGGCATCAGCGCCATCACGGCGCCGCCGATCAGGCCCATCACCAGCGTGCGCAGCAGCACGATCTTGATCGGCGGCGAGTTGGTGATGTAGCGGAAGCCGGAGACCATGGCGCGGTTGAGCTTTTCCCGCGGCAGGCGCGAGGGCTCGGTACTGCGTCGCCATAGCAGCAGCACCACCAGCAATGGCAGATAGAGGACCGCGTTGCAGGCAAACGCGGCGACTGCGCCGGCCGCGGCGACGATGACGCCGCCGATCGCAGGACCGAAGCTGCGCGCGATGTTGTAGCTGATGCCGTTCAGCGCCACCGCGGACGGCAGCGCATCGGGCGGCACCTGCTCGCTGACCGAGGACTGCCAGGCAGGTCCAAACAATGCATTGCCGCTGCCGACGACGAAGCAGAACGCCAGCAGCGTTTCCGGCGTGATCAGCTTGAGCCCGGCCAGGATGGTGAGCGCGGTAGCGCCGGTCAGCGCGATCGACAGCGAGACCAGGGTGACGATGCGGCGGTCATACATATCGGCGATGGCGCCGGCCGGCATCGAAATCAGCATGATCGGTAACATCAGCGCGGTCTGCACCAGCGCCACCTTGTCGGCCGAGGCCGCCATCTGTGTCATCGCCCAGGCGGCACCGACGCCCTGGATCAGGAGGCCGAGATTGGAGAGCAGGCTAGCGAGCCAGATGCGCCGGAACACGGTGTACCGCAGAGGTGCGGTGATGCCCTCGGCGGCAATTCTCTGGCGGTTCGTCTGCTCGGTCATGTCCCCTTCCATATCGGGTGTCAGAAGTGGTCTTGGCGATTCCGGCAAATTCAGTGATGCCTGCGAAAGTCCTTCGCTGTCCAGTGGTTAGGTCGCTATAAGCGGTGCAAAGAGGCGTTTGCCGGGGGAGGAACAGATGAAGCTGTCGCGACGGACGATCCTGCAAGCAGTAGGCAGCTTGCCTTTCGCAGTTGCGAGCTTGCGGGCCGGCGCGATGGCCCAAACCGCATCTACCGTGACGCCAAGCACTGAGGTGCCGCCGATCCTGTTCGTCCACGGCAATGGCGACTACGACGCGCTCTGGATGACGACCTTGTGGCGGATGGAGTCCAACGGCATCGCGCGCGATCGCATGGCGGCGATCAATTTCACCGATCCGCTGGCGCGGAGCGACGACAAGGTCGAGCAGGCGAACCGGTCCTCGACCGAGGACCAGCGCAGCGAGCTCACTGCGGCCATCGCGGACCTGAAGCGCCGTACCGGCGCGTCCCGCGTGGCGCTGGTTGGCAGCTCCCGCGGCGGCTATGCCATCCGCAACGTCATCAAGAACGGCGGTGCCGGCGATGTCAGTCACGCCATCTTGTGCGGCACGCCCAATCACGGCGTGTTTGCGACCGACGACCAGTCCAACAACGAGTTCAACGGCCGCGGCGCATTCCTGCGCGGCCTGAACGAGGGCGAGAGCGAGGTGACGCCGGGCACAGCTTTTCTCACTCTGCGCAGTGACGGCCTGGACAAATATGCCCAAGCCGACGGCCGGTTCATCGGAAAGCCCGGCGTTCCGACCGGTGTCACCGCCGAAGGTCCGGAGCTGAAGGGCGCCACCAACCTTGTGCTTGGTGCGCTCGATCATCGCGAAGTGGCGTTTCATCCGCGCGCTTTTCGCGAGATCTACAAGTTCATCGCCGGCCGCGAGCCCACGCGCATCGCGATCGTGCCGGAGCCAAGCGTGAAGCTGAGCGGTTTGGTCACGGGCACGCCGGGCGGCGTGTCGACCAACCGTCCGGTGGCGGGCGCAACCGTCGACGTCTTCCGCGTCGATCCTGAAACCGGAGAGCGCAAGGGCGGGGCGCTGCACAGCTCAAAGACCGGTGCCGACGGCCGCTGGGGACCGGCGCAGGTCAATCCGGCCTGGTCGCTCGAATTCGTCCTGGCATCGCCCGACGCGCCGACGACGCACATCTACCGCTCGCCATTCCCACGCTCGTCCGACGTCGTGCACCTGCGGCCCGCGCGCCCGCTCGGGCCGGCTGACAAGGACGCAGGAGCTGTCGTGATCATGTCGCGGCCGCGCGGCTATTTCGGCCTGCCGCGGGACGTGGTGCTGCTCGACGGCAAGGAGCCCGCCGACGTCAAACCGGGCGTGCCCACGGATGCGGCAGCAACCCTGCGGCTTCCGGCCAGCGAGGTCGGACGTAACATCGTGGCCCAATTTGGCGAAGAACGGATTGTGGCACGCGCCTGGCCCGCCGCCGAAAACAGGATTGCGATCGCCGAACTGACTTACTAGCTATTGATCTGCGTCACTTCTGCGGGAGCGAGCCATGAACATCGCCAGCCTGCGTCGGCCCCTCATCCCTCCGACGCCGCCGCGTGCGCCGGATGACATGTCGTTCTTTGGCAAGCTCGCGGTGATCCGCCAGAACATGATCGCGACCTGGGGACAGCGTGCCTATGAGGAAGACGTCATCCCGGGTCGCTTCTTTCTCCGCAACAGTTTCATCCTGAACCAGCCGGACGCGATCCGGCACGTCCTGCTCAGCAATTACGAGAATTATACGCGCACGCCGGCGGGAATCCGCATGCTGCGTCCCGTGCTCGGCGACGGCCTCCTGATTGCGGAAGGTCATTCCTGGACGTTTCAGCGCCGCACGCTCGCGCCGGCCTTCACGCCGCGCGCCACCGCAAATCTCGTCCCGCATATGACGGCGGTGCTCGACGAGACCATCACAAAGCTCGATACGCGAACCGGCGAGCCGGTCGATCTGCGCGAGGTCATGCAGCGCATGACGCTCGAGATCGCCGGACGCACGATGTTCTCGTTCGGCATGGACCGGCATGGCGCGACCTTGCGCAACTTCATCATGGAATATGCCGCACGGCTGGGACGGGCTTATTTCCTCGACATGGTGCTGCCCGTGTCCTGGCCGAGCCCGATGGATTTCGCACGGGCGCGGTTTCGCAAGCGCTGGACCGAATTCGTTGCCATGCTGATCGCCGAACGCCGCGCGGCCGGCAAGAAGGACGGCGCGCCGCCACGCGACCTGTTCGATCTCATGGACGAGGCGCGGGATCCTGAAACGGGCAAGGGCTTTTCCGACGAACAGCTCGTCGACGAGGTCGCGACCATGATTCTCGCGGGTCACGAGACCACGGCGACGGCGCTGTTCTGGGCGCTCTATCTGCTGTCGCTCGATCCTGACACGCAGGAGGAGGTCGCCACTGAGACCCGCGGCGAACATCTCGACAGCATCGCCGACATCGATCGCCAGAAGTTCACTCGTGCCGTGATCGAGGAGACGATGCGACTCTATCCGCCCGCCTTCCTGGTCGCGCGTGCCGCGCGCGATAGGGACAACGCGGCCGGTATCGAGATCGGCAAGGGCGATATCATCATGATCGCGCCGTGGCTTTTGCACCGGCACGAGAAACTGTGGGATCAGCCGAACGCGTTCATTCCAAAGCGCTTCATGTCGGCGGAGCCCGATCGCTTCGCATATCTGCCGTTCGGCGCGGGGCCACGCGTCTGCATCGGCGCGCCGTTTGCGCAAGCCGAATCGGTGCTGGCGCTGGCCCGACTGATCGGTGCGTTCCGCGTCGAGCTTGCCGATACCGTTCCCGTGATCCCGCATGGCGTCGTCACGACCCAGCCGGACCACTCACCCATGTTCCGCATCACCCGTCGGTAACGGACCCTCGTCTGGCCGATGGCGTGATCCAGCTTAGACAGAGCCCCGCCATGAGCGACATCCAGGCCCAGTTTTCCGTTCTGAAGCAGACCGCCGATGCAAAGGTGGTCGATGCGATTGCGCGCCTCATCCAGGATGGCGAGGACCACGAGCTCAACCGCGTCAATGTCCTCGATTTCTCCCGGCATCACGGCCTCGACGAAGAGCGCGTCATCTCGGCTTTCCTGCATTCGGCCAGGCTCGGTCTGTTCGATCTCGGCTGGAACGTGCTGTGTCCGGGCTGCGGCGGCGTGCTGGGCGCTCACTCGACGCTCAAGGCGCTCAAGCCGGACGACTATCACTGCGCGCTCTGCGCCTGCGGGTACAAGGCGTCCGTCGACGACCAGGTCGAGGTCTCTTTCACCGTGAATCCGCGCGTCCGGCGCATCGCGGCGCACGATCCCGATACGCTTCCGGTGTGGGAATATTTCAAGCAGGTGTTCTGGAGCTCCGGGGTCGACTTCAACAAGGAATCGTTTGCGACGCTGGCCAACGAGGTGACGCTGGATACGATGGAGCTGCCGGCCGGCGAGAAGGCGACGATGTCGCTGCAATTGCCGAGTGATTTCGTCATCATCTTCGAGCCGGTGACGCACGCCGCTCATTTCATCGATGTCCAGGGCGAGCCGACCAAGGACCGTCAGCAGCTCGCCATCATGTACAACAAGGTGCAGGCCCCGACGGGGACGACGACCATGCGGCCGGGTCCGCTGCGGCTATCGCTGGAAAACCAGGCCGGTGTGCGCGTGCTGCCGTCGGTGTTTATCGCGGCCGAGGCGCTTCATCATCTCATCGGCAAGCGTAAGCCGTTCCTCACCGCCAAGCGGATGCTGTCGAACCAGACTTTTCGCGACGTCTTCAAGGCGGACAATCTCGGTCTCGACCAGCGGCTCCAGATCACCTCGCTGACGTTCCTGTTCACCGACCTGAAGGGATCGACCGCGCTTTATGAGCGCGTCGGCGATCTCGCCGCCTTCGATCTCGTGCGCGCGCATTTCCGTGCGCTGCTGGAGATCATTGCCGCCGAGAAGGGGGCGGTTGTAAAGACGATCGGCGATGCTGTCATGGCGACCTTCGTGAGACCTGAGCACGCGATTACGGCGGGACTGCGCATGCGTGCAGCCATGGATGAATTGAACAAGGAACGCGGCGCCAACGATCTCATTCTCAAGATCGGCATCCATGAAGGTCCATGTCTTGCGGTGATGCTGAATGAGCGCCAGGATTATTTCGGCCAGACAGTCAACATCGCCTCGCGCGTGCAGAGCCTGTCGACCGCGCAGGAAATTCACATCACCGGCCCGGTGCTCGATGCACCCGCGGTTGCTGAAATCCTTCAGCGGCGCGAGATCAAGCCGATCCAGAAGCACGCCGCGCTGCGCGGCATCGCCGACAAGATGGTGGTGTATGAGATACCGTGAGGGATGCGGTCCTGCTGCTGCAATCCCCGTCGTTGCGAGCGTGGCACTATGCCTCTCCAACGTCGTCCTGGCGAAAGCCAGGACCCATACCGCGGAATCTATCGAGTGCGATAGGTCGTAGTACCGGACGGCTAGCCTTCGCGAAACAACGTCTTGGGGTAATGGGTCCTGGCTTTCGCCAGGACGACGTCGAAGGATGTGGCCCGCCTGCCTCACTCTGGCACCGAGGCGACAACAGATTGCCGAAACGTAATGCAGCGCGCGGAACTGAAGCACGTTGCGCCGGTTGAGTTTCCCGCTCATATAATGCTGGTAACGGCCGCACCCCTCGCGGCGTCATCGATCTCGGTAGGACTTTATGCTCGACGGCCTGCGCCAATTCATTGCCGACATTGTTGCTCCCCATGATCAGGACCGCGCATTTGGCGACAGCGACTATCGGCTGGCGGCCACGGCGCTGCTGATTCACGTGGTCTCGCTGGACGGACAGCCGAGCGCGGCCGAGCAGCGCAAGCTGCACAGCCTGATCGAGAGCCATTTTGGGCTCGATCGCGGCACCGCGGATCGGTTGATCGCCGACGCCACCCAGGTCGAGGGCGAGGCGGTCGATCTCTATCATTTCACCAGCGTCATCATGCGCTCGCTCGACGAAGAGGGTCGCAAACGCATCGTGCAGATGATGTGGGAGTTGGTCTATGCCGACGGTCAGGTCAGCGAATTCGAGGACAACGTCGTCTGGCGCGCCTCCGACCTGCTCGGGATTTCGCAGCGTGACCGGATCGACCTGAAGCACGCGGTCGCGGACCGTGTCGGCGGCCAAGTCAAGGACAGCGCTGTCGGCGGCTGACGGCTCTAAGACACGACTGATCGCGGCCTGCCCGGACACATGACGAAACTTTAATTTATCCGCCGGCTGCGCTGAATCCGCCTGCAAATCAACGGTTTTTCAGTGCGGCCTGTCGTTCTGCTCAAGCGGCCATGCTGGCGGCGCGGCTTGCATGTCGCGCGCGGCCTGTGCTCTCGTTCCGCCATTGCGGGGCGAAAAACTTGAATTCAAGAGTCTTCGATCGTGACTGAGCGGGTGACGCTGATCACTGGTGCCTCGGCGGGCATCGGCACGGAGCTGGCGCGTGTGTTTGCTGCCAACGGGCATCGCCTCGCGTTGACGGCGCGCCGGACGGATCGGCTGGAGGCGCTCGCGAACGAGCTCGCCGCCAACGGCGGCAAGAAGCCGATCGTGATCGCCTGCGATCTCGAGCAAGCGGATGCCGGCAAGACCATCGCGGCAGCACTTGCCGCCGAAGGCGTCGAGCTCGATCATCTCATCAACAATGCGGGCTTCGGCGTGTTCGGCGATGCGATTGAGCGCGATCGCGTCGAGCAGCTCGGCATCGTCGATGTCAACATCAGGGCCCTGACGGATCTGTCGCTGCGCTTTGCCGATCAGCTCATCAAGAACAAGGGCGGACTTCTCAATGTCGGATCGGTCGCCGGCTTCCTGCCTGGCCCCGGCATGGCCGTCTACTACGCCTCCAAGGCCTATGTGATTTCGTTCACCGAAGCCTTGCGGGCGGAGCTCGCGCCGCGCGGCGTTCGCGTCACCGTGCTTTGCCCGGGTCCGGTGCCCACCGAATTCCAGGCGCGCGCCGGCGTCGGCTCCCAACATGATACCGCCGTTCTCAACGTCTCCGCCGCCGAAGTTGCACGCGATGCATATCGTGGCCTGATGGCCAACAAACGGGCAGTGCTGCCCGGTCTGGGCATCAAGATTGTGCCGTTGGCGCTGCGTTTCTTCCCGCGCGGCTTCATCCTGGCCGCTACCAGCCGGTTTCAGAGGCGCAGGCACTAGAGAAAACTTTGAAGCACCCGTAGTGGCCCGGAGCTTGCTTCAATCGGTATGTGTGCGCGAACTCACACGATGTTAACCATCGCTTAGCTATGCTGGCGGTCTGAACCGATAGCACTCGCAGAGGCCATGTCGTTCCGGACGGACAGATTTGGTGGCGCGGAAGTGGTGCCCTTTCCCAGAAGGACGCCGGGCGCGGCCGCCTCCGCTTCCGAAGCCAGGTTACCGGTTCTGATCGTCCTGCACCAGGAATCCTCGACGCCCGGCCGGGTCGGCAATGCGCTGCGCGCGCTCGGCCATCGCCTCGACATTCGCCGTCCCCGCTTCGGCGATCCCCTGCCCGAGACGCTCGATCAGCATGCCGGCGCCGTGTTCTTCGGCGGCCCGATGAGCGCCAATGATTCCGACGACTACATCCGCCGCGAGATCGACTGGATCGAAATTCCGCTCCGTGAGCAGCGTCCGTTCCTTGGCATCTGCCTCGGCGCGCAGATGCTCGCGATGCAGCTAGGGGCCCGCGTCGCGCCGCATGCGGATGCGCTGACCCAGATCGGCTATTACCCGATCAGGCCGACCGCTGCGGGCCACGCGCTCTGCCCGGATTGGCCTGCGCAGGTCTATCATTGGCATCGCGAGGGATTTGAGCTGCCGGTTGGTGCCGAGCAGCTCGCGGAAGGTGATGATTTTCCGGTGCAGGCGTTCCGTGCCGGCAACGCCTTCGGTGTGCAGTTTCATCCAGACGTGACCTACGCCATGATGCATTGCTGGACCACGCGCGGCTATGACGGCTTCAGCGCGCCCGGAGCGCGGCAGCGGCATCACCATTTCGCGGATCGTGCCGTCTACGACCTCGCGGAGCGCGCCTGGCTCGATCACTTCATCAATGGCTGGCTGGCGCGCCGGCCGGTGCTGGCGCAAGCCGCCGAGTGAATCGCGCCTCCGCGCAAGCCCTTGCCTCATCCCTTTATATGCTAGGCTCGTTCGCAACGCGCGCACGCGAGATTGCGCCGGCAAGCAAAGGGAGAGCGTCATGCCCTATGAACACATTCTCTATGAGGTGAGCGACAGGATCGCGACCATCACGCTCAATCGCCCGGACCGCATGAATGCGTGGACGCCGACGATGGAGCGCGACGTGCGTCACGCGATGGAAGCCTCAAGCGCCGACGACAATGTCCGCGTCATCGTGCTCACCGGCGCGGGCCGCGCCTTCTGCGCCGGTGCCGACATGGATGCGCTCAAAGGGCTCGATCCTAACGACGTCGGGCGCGCCTCGAATCTGCCGCCGTTCGACATGAACCGCCGCCCGGACTGGCAGACGCGCTACGGCTTCTATCCGTCGATCGCAAAGCCCGTCATCGCCATGCTCAACGGCGCGACCGCCGGAATCGGCCTGGTCCACGCGCTCTATTGCGACCTGCGCTTTGCCGCCGACAATACGGTGTTCACGACCGCCTTCGCGCGGCGCGGCCTCATCGCCGAGCACGGCATCAGCTGGATGTTGCCGCGCATCGTCGGCCATGCCCATGCGCTGGATCTGTTGCTCTCGGCGAGGCGCGTGTCGAGCGACGAAGCGCTGCGGATCGGGCTGGTGAACCGGCTCTGCTCGCCGGAAAAACTCCGCGAGGAGACCTATGCTTACGCGCGCGATCTCGCCGATTTCGTCTCACCGAGCGCGATGGCCGTAATCAAGCGGCAGCTTTACGAGGTGCCGTTCCAGACCCTGGCGGAAGCGACGATCGAGGCCAACCGCGAGATGATGGTGGCGCTGAACGGCAGCGATTTCCGGGAGGGCGTGGCGAGTTTTATGGAGAAGCGGCCGCCGAGGTTTACGGGGAGGTAGGGGACTTTGGAAAGAGGTCCGCCGTCGCCCTTCGGGCTATGGCGGGACAGCCTTCGCTACGCGAGGGCTTGCCGAGCCGAAGCAGGCGCAGCCTGCGAAGGCTGGTGGAGCCAGGCGGGATCGAACCGCCGACCTCGTCATTGCGAACGACGCGCTCTCCCAGCTGAGCTATGGCCCCTTTGCAGGCCGCTCTGGTGAACGCGGCCGACAACCGGGCGCCATTTAAGTCCCCGCCAAGGTCAAGTCAAGGACAGGTGTAGCCCCGTTTTGGCCATCCGGGCGCCGACTTCCCTTGTTTGGGTCGGAGGGAACCGATATCTAGCAACAGCCGTCAATCCCGACCGAAGCCAGAGTTTTCAAAAGCCATGCGTGCCGTTCTCGACATCGTCATCATCGTGCTCGATCTGTACGTCTGGCTGCTGATCGCCGCCGCGATCCTGTCCTGGCTGATCGCCTTCAACGTGGTGAATACCCGCAACCAGTTCGTCTCGGCGGTGGCGGAGTTCCTGTACCGGATCACCGAGCCCCTGCTGGCACCGATTCGCAATTTCCTGCCCAGTCTCGGCGGCCTCGACATCTCGCCGATTATCCTGATTCTGCTGATCATGTTCATCGAGCGGGTGATCCTGTATTACATCTACCCGAACGTGATCTAAGCGGGCTGGAGCGCCTTGGTTGCCAAAGATCCCTGGCGCATCTCTGCCGCAGGCGTCAGCATCGCGCTGCGGGTGACGCCGCGCGGCGGCCGCGACGACATCGACGGGATCGAGCAGCTCTCCGACGGCCGCAGCGTGCTCAAGGTGCGGGTACGCGCGATTGCCGATGGTGGCGAGGCCAACAAGGCTGTCTTGGTCCTGCTGGCGAAATCGCTTGGCGTGCCCAAGGCCAGCGTAAAATTGCTATCGGGAGCTACTTCGCGGCTGAAGCAGATCGCGGTCGACGGCGATCCGGCGCGGCTCGGAGAAGCCCTGCGCCAGCTCGTGTCGGCTAAATCGAAGGACTGAAGGAACTGACATGACCGCCAAAATCATCGATGGAAAAGTCATTGCCGCGGAGCTTCGCGGCCGCGTCGCCGAGGAGGTCGCCCGCGTCAAACGCGAGCATAACCTGGTCCCCGGTCTCGCGGTGGTGCTGGTCGGCAACGACCCTGCCAGCGAGGTCTATGTCCGCTCCAAGCACACCCAGACGCAAGGCGCCGGCATGGCCTCGTTCGAGCACAAGCTGCCGGCCGACGTCTCGCAAGCAGAACTCCTGGCTCTCGTCGCAAAGCTCAACCGCGATCCGGCCGTGCACGGCATTCTGGTGCAACTGCCGCTGCCGAAGGGGCTGAACACCGAGGCCGTCATCAACGCCATCGATCCCGCCAAGGATGTCGATGGCCTGCATCCGAGCAATGCCGGCCGGCTCGCCGGTGGTTTTGAGGCGCTGTCGCCCTGCACGCCGCTCGGCTGCATCATCCTGACCAAAAGCGTGCACGCTTCGCTCGAAGGCATGAACGCCATCGTCATCGGCCGCTCCAACCTGGTCGGCCGTCCGCTGGTGCAATTGCTGCTGAACGAGAACGCCACGGTCACGATCGCGCATTCGCGCTCGCGCGACCTGCCCGGCCTCGTGAAGCGCGCCGACCTCGTTTACGCCGCGGTCGGCAAGCCGGAGATGGTGCGCGGCGACTGGCTGAAGCCGGGCGCGACCGTGATCGACGTCGGCATCAACCGCATCCCCAAAGCAGACGGCAAGACGCGCCTCGTCGGCGACGTCGCCTATCAGGAGGCGCTTGGGGTTGCCGGTGCGGTCACGCCGGTGCCGGGCGGCGTCGGCCAGATGACGGTCGCCTGCCTGCTGGTGAACACGCTGCGCGCCGCCTGCGCGATCGCAGGGCTGCCGAAGCCGGCGGTGTAGCTTTTCTTCACCTCTCCCCGTTTGCGGGGAGAGGTCGGAATTCGCGCGAAGCGCGGATTCCGGGTGAGCGGGACTTTCCGCGAGTCCAACTCTGCCGTCTTTGTGGAGGTAGCTCCTCACCCCAACCCTCTCCCCGTAAGAACGGGGCGAGGGAGCACACCTTTTGTCCGGGATACCGAAGGCTCAGGCCTTTTTCTTCTCGCGATCCATGCCTTCGAGGATCAGCTTGTGCGCTTCCTCCGGGCCGCCCCAGCGCAAAATCTTCACCCACTTGCCCTTCTCGAGATCCTTGTAGTGCTCGAAGAAGTGCTGGATCTGCTGGAGCGTGATATCCGGCAGGTCGGAATAGCTCTTCACCTTGTCGTAGCGCTGCGTCAGCTTTGACGACGGCACCGCCAGAATCTTCTCGTCGCCGCCGGCTTCGTCTTCCATGAACAGCACGCCGACCGGCCGCACGCTCATGACGGCACCGGGAATGATGGCGCGGGTGTTGATGATCAGCACGTCGCAGGGGTCGCCGTCATCCGACAGCGTGTGCGGGATGAAGCCGTAGTTCCCGGGGTAACGCATCGGCGTGTAGAGGAAGCGATCGACGACGAGCGTGCCAGCCTCCTTATCCATCTCGTATTTGATCGGTTCGCCGCCCACGGGGACTTCGATGATGACATTGACGTCGTGGGGTACGTTCTTCCCGATCGAGACCGCATCGATACGCATTCAAGGCTCCGTTTTTGCCGAGGTGAAATCGCGCCCGGCAGCGATTTTGGCGCTGTCATACGCGGGCTTGGCCCGCTGATCCATCGCGTTTTTGTGAAATAATGAATCCGGCGATCACCGGCGCAAAAGGCGGGCGGTATCGACGGATGGAAAACGCTGCCGATTCAGGTTTCAGCAGCTCAATTGGTCCAAGCGAAGGCAACCTTGTCGAGCGACTTCGGCCCGAACCGCTCCGAGGAGCGCGCCACCATCCGGCCGCCCAGGGCACGGTAGAACTCGGTGGCCGGATCGTTGTCCGAGAGCGCCCACACCAGCATGCTCTTCAGGCCGCTCTGCATCAGGTCGCGGCGGGCGGCGGCGAACAGACGGCGGCCGAAACCGAGGCCCTGGAATTCCGGGCGCAGATAGAGCTCGTAGATCTCGCCGTCGAAATGCAGGCTGCGGGCGCGGTTGCGGCCGTAATTGGCGTAGCCCGCGATCTTGTCGCCGAACACGAGCACGCTGACGCGGCTGCCCTTGCGGATTGCACTGTCCCACCACTGTGGACCGCGGCGGTTGATCAGCTTTTCCAGCTCCGCGCCGGGGATGATGCCCTGATAGGCCGAGCGCCAAGCTTCGTCATGGGTCGACGCCACCGCAGTTGCATCTGCGGCTTTGGCCGGCCGGACCTCGATCAGGGTTGTGCTCATGGACGCGATCAAATCAAGTCGCCGCGCCGGCGGCAAGACCTATCGTTAATTATCGGTTAACGTGTGGACTTTCTGCATCAGTATTTCGGCCTTGTTGTCCCGAAAGAGGACAAGCCGGCGTTCTGAATGGCAGTGGCCTGCCATGTGTTGGTGCAAAACTCGTTGCGGCAACGAATGAATGGCAATGGCAGCGCAGAAAGTCTGCCCGGAGTGATTCGTTCCTATTAGTGTGGCCATTGCTGTTCGTGTCCGCCTCCCCTGACAATTCATGCGGCTCCTCGTCACTCCCGCGCTTCTGTCTTTGCTGTCTTTGCTGGCCGTGCTGGCTGCGTCGCCTCTGTGCGCTCAGGTCACGTTTGGCCCATTGGGAGAGGTGGGCGAACCGTTTCGCCGGCAAGAGTGGCGCGTGCCATCGCCGGAGACCGGCATGGCCGCGCATGCGCTGCTGTTTCGCCCCCTCGGTGCCGGCCCGTTCCGGCTCGCGGTCATCGCCCACGCCTCGACGCAGAATGGCTTCCGTCGCGCGCAAATGCCGCGGCCGGAATATCGCGCGCTCACGGCGTATCTCGTCGCGCGCGGCTTTGCCGTGCTGGTGCCGGAACGGCTCGGCCATGGCGCCACCGGTGGCCGCTATGTCGAGGACCAGGGCGGCTGCGACGAGGCGGACTACGCGCGATCGGCCCGCGCAACGGCCGACCAAATCTCGGTCGCGCTGGACTATTTGCGAAAGCAGGAATTTATCCGCAAAGACGCCGCGATCGTGCTCGGCCATTCCGCCGGCGGCTGGGGCGCGCTGGCGCTCGCCAACGCCGATCCGAAGGCGGTCTCCGCCATCATTGCCTTCGCACCGGGGCGCGGCGGCCATGCCAATGATGAGCCGAACAGGATCTGCGCGCCGCACGCGCTGCTTGCGGCCGCAGCCGAATTCGGCAAGGCCGCGCGCATTCCCGTCACATGGCTCGTTGCGGCCAATGACAGTTACTTCGCGCCGGCGTTTTCGCAAAAGCTGGTCGAGACATTTCGCGGCGCTGGCGGCAAAGCCGACTTCCACACCCTGCCGGCCGTCGGCAGCGAGGGTCATTGGATGATCGAAACCGAGGCCGGCGTCAAAGCCGCAAGCGGTGATCTCGCGCGTGTGCTGAACCAGCCCAAGCCAATGGCGACCAAGAAGCCATGACGCTGTATTTCCTGGTCAAATTCCTGCATGTGCTCGGCGCGATCGTCATCCTCGGCACCGGAACCGGCATCGCCTTCTTCATGCTGATGGCGCATCGCACGAACGACGCGGAGTTCATTGCGCGCACTGCCGCTGTGGTCGTGATCGCGGATGCGATCTTCACGCTGTCGGCCGTGATCCTGCAGCCGGTCACGGGTGGCCTGCTGATGATGCTCTCGGCGACGTCGCTCACCGAGCGCTGGCTGCTGGCCTCGCTCGGGCTGTATGCCGTCGCAGGCCTGTTCTGGGTCCCCGTCGTCTTCATGCAGATCGAGATGCGCGACCTCGCGCGCAAGGCGGCCGAACAGTGCAACGCGCTTCCGGAGCGCTATTTCGTTCTGTTCCGCCGCTGGTTCATATTCGGCTTCCCCGGCTTCGGCGCGACGATGCTGATCCTCTGGCTGATGATCGCAAAACCGTTTTGAGGGGCGCAATGAGTAAGCGAACCATCTTGCTGTTCAGCGCCTCCGGCCTGATCGGCCGCTTCGTCACCGACGATCTGCGTGCGCGTGGCTTTCGCGTTGTCGGCGTGGCACGTAGGCTGTCGCCGGCGCAGCAGATGAGCGCGCTGGACATCGAGCTGCCGATCCTCATCCTGGATGCGGCTGCACTGGCGCGAGTGCTCAGCGAGCATGCCGTCGATGTCGTCGTGAACTGCCTCGGCGTGCTCCAGGACGGGCCCGGCAGTGACACAAATGCCGTGCATCGTGATTTCGTCGCGCGCCTGCTTCAGGCAATTGGCGATAGCGGCCGTGCGATCCGTCTGGTGCACATCTCGATCCCCGGGATGGTGGAGGCGGATCGGACCGCCTTCGCAACGACCAAACGCGACGCCGAACGTTTGATCGCGGCGTCCGGCATTCCCCATGCCATCCTGCGGCCGGGCTTCGTGGTTGCGCCGTCAGCCTATGGCGGCAGCGCCATGCTGCGTGCGCTGGCCGCTTTTCCGCTCGACCTGCCGGACAAGGAAATGGCGACGCTCTTCCAGCCCGTCGCGGTCGAGGACATCGCCGCCACCATCGCCTGGCTCGCCGCGCGGGACATCGACGACGCCTCCTTGAAAGCCGTGAGCTGGGACCTGATGCAGGCCGAGCCGATCACGATGGCCGGAGTCATCAAGCAGTTTCGCCACGCGTTCGGCACGGCCACCTGGCGGCGTCTCGTGATGCCGGCCTTCCTGCTCGATCTCGGCGCCAAAATCGGCGATTTTGCCAATCATCTTGGCTGGATGCCACCGCTGCGTTCCACGGCCATCGCCGAGCTGCGCCATGGCGTGACCGGCGATCCCTCGGCGTGGATCGCAGCCACGGGCATCGCGCCGAAGACATTGGCTGAGACGATCGGTCGCCATCCGGCAAGTATCCAGGACAAATGGTTCGCGCGGCTGTTCCTGGCCAAGGCGCTGATCTTCGCAAGCCTGGTCGCATTCTGGCTCGTCTCGGGCTTCATCGCACTGTTTGTGTCCTATCGTGCCGCCGCCGGCATCCTGACCGCGCATAACTTCTCGCCTGCGCTGGTCGATCCCATCACCATCGGCACCAGCCTGATGGATATGAGCATCGGCGTGCTGATCGCCTTCCGCCGCACCGCGGCGATCGGGCTCGTTGCAGGCATCGTCGCCTCGCTGGGCTACATGGTGGGTGCAGCCATCCTCACGCCCGATCTTTGGATAGAGCCGCTCGGCGCACTGGTGAAGACCGGGCCGGCGATCGTGCTGATGCTTGTGGCTCTCTTGACGCTGGATAATCGCTGATGAGCAAATGGCCCGACGACAACGTGATCCTGTATGACGGCGTCTGCATCTTCTGCTCGCGCTGGGTTCGCTTCGTGGCGACCCGCGATACGGCGAAGCGGTTTCGCTTCACGCCGATCCAGTCGGACTACGGGACCCGGCTCGCGCGAACGTTTGGTATCGACCCCGATGATCCCGATACCAACGCCCTAGTCCATGGCGGCGAGGTGTTCATGAAGTCGGACGCCGCGCTGACCGTGTTGTCGTTGCTCCCCGGCTGGGGCTGGGTGCGCGCGTTGTTCGCCGTGCCGAGACTCTTAAGAGACCCCGTCTACAGCCTCGTCGCACGCAACCGCTATCGCATCTTCGGCAAGTATGACACCTGCTTCGTGCCCGATGCCGATTTGCGGACGCGGGTGATCGAGTGACGCGTCATTGCGAGCGTAGCGAAGCAATCCAGGATTTTGCCGCGGCGGCAGTCTGGATTGCTTCGCTGCGCTCGCAATGACGGAGGTCGTAGCTAGGGCTTGCGAAGGGCCGCGAGCGCCTCGTTAGCCGCACGTTCCCCGCTGTCCCGCGCCCCATGCGCCGTCGTGAAGAAATTCGGCGACGTCGCTTCTCCCGCGAAGAACAGTCGCCCTTCCACCGGCGCAGCCAGCACAGCACGATCCCCGGCGTGCCCCGGCAGCGCATGCGAATAGGCGCCTCTGGCGAAGGGATCGCGCGCCCAGCGCGATTCATACAGCGGCCTCAGCTTGCGCCTGATGTCGTTGCCGAGAAGGCCCGCGATCTCGTCGATGCTCTGCGCGGCAATGGCGCCTTCGCCCGCGTCTTCCAGCTCGCGCGCAAAGCTGCCGCCGAAAAAGCCTTCAATGCAAGGCTGGCCGAACGGGCGGATGTGGTAGGTGCCCATCTCGGTGCGCATGGTGGCGCCGCGCAGATTACCTTCGGTCGGGAAGGCTTCGGCGCCATCGAGCGCCAGCGTCACCTTGTCGTCGACGCCGAGCGG
The DNA here is from genome assembly GCF_023375135.1 of Bradyrhizobium sp. C-145. Lineage (NCBI taxonomy): Bacteria > Pseudomonadati > Pseudomonadota > Alphaproteobacteria > Hyphomicrobiales > Nitrobacteraceae > Bradyrhizobium > Bradyrhizobium sp. C-145. The sequence continues at coordinate 101,267 of NZ_CP088150.1, forward strand.
CAGGCCGGCGGCTGCATCGATCTTGGCCGGCAACGGTGGTGAAAAACGGATCGTCTCGTCGGCGATCAGATTGGTCGGGACGGTGACGATCACCTTGTCCGCGGTCAGCGTGCCCCGCGATGTTTCGAGCCGGATGCGCTGACCGGAATGATCGACCAATGTAACGTTGCAGCTCAGGGCAACCGTGACCGGCGCGCCATAGGCGGCGATCAGCGCGCCATAGCCGCGGCGGACGCGCCAGTTGAGGTCACTGTCCTCATAGGCGTCCCAGTCCAGCGTCGACATGTCCTCCAATTCGCAGCCATTGACGTAGGTCGAGACCGCGTCGATCATCGGATTCCAACGGTTGCCCGGCTCGAGGCTCAGGCTCGCGGGTTCGTCCTTGCTCTTTTGCGCGGCCTGCCAGAGGCGCTCGTAGAACGCCTCCATCGCGCGCATGAAATCGTCGCGCTCGGTTTGCGGAAAGGTGTTGCCGAAGGCGCGCTCGCGCCAGGGCGGCAGGGCGGTGTTGAGCTCGAAACCGAGCTGTTTCGCGATTGGAGCGAACGAGTTCTTATCGGCCGAGTGCAGCCAGCCGCAGCCGACGTCGAAGATGACCTCGGGCGCGGCCTGCACCGTCCAGGCGCGGCCGCCGAGCCGGTTACGCGCCTCCAGCACGATCACGGAGAGGCCGGAGCCCGCCAGTGCGTGCGCGGCGCCGAGGCCGGCGGCACCGGCGCCGATGATCGCGACGTCGACGGAGGAGGAGAGGGAGGTCATGCGCGGGCTCTAGCACGTTCGCCGGGTGTGCTGAAGCCGCCGCAAGCATGGCCGTCATCACCCGCCTTGTTGCGCAATTGCGTACTGGAGCGGGTGATTCAGCATTCTAGAGATAGTTTCGTAGGGTGGGCAAAGGCGCTCTTGCGCCGTGCCCACCATTGTCGACCGCGATTTCAAGTGGTGGGCACGCTTCGCTTTGCCCACCCTACGGCACTGCGGAGACCGGCGGCCTTACGCCACCGCTTCCTTGGCCTTCTCCGCGCGCTTGCGCTCGTTCGGGTCGAGGTGCTTCTTGCGCAGGCGGATCGATTTCGGCGTGACCTCGACGAGCTCGTCGTCCTCGATATAGGCGAGCGCCTTTTCCAGGGTCATGCGGATCGGCGGGGTCAGGCGCACGGCTTCGTCCTTGGATGTCGTGCGGATGTTGGTGAGCTGCTTGCCCTTGAGCACGTTGATCTCGAGATCGTTGTCGCGGGTGTGCTCGCCGACGATCATGCCGCGATAGACCTTCCAGCCCGGCTCGATCATCATCGGGCCGCGGTCTTCCAGCTTGAACATGGCGTAGGCCACGGCATCGCCCTGATCGTTGGAGATCAGGACACCATTGCGGCGGCCCTGGATCTCGCCCTTGTACGGGGCATAGCCGTGGAACAGGCGGTTCATGATCGCGGTACCGCGGGTGTCGGTGAGCAGCTCACCCTGATAGCCGATCAGGCCGCGGGTCGGCGCGTAGAACACCAGGCGCTGGCGGTTGCCGCCGGACGGCTTCATCTCGATCAGCTCGGCCTTGCGCTCGCTCATCTTCTGCACGACGACGCCGGAATGCTCCTCATCGACGTCGATCACGACCTCCTCGATCGGCTCCATGGTGGCGCCGGTGGCTTCGTCCTTCTGGAACACGACGCGCGGGCGCGACACCGAGAGCTCAAAGCCCTCGCGGCGCATGGTCTCGATCAGGATCGCAAGCTGCAATTCGCCGCGGCCCGACACTTCCATGGCGTCCTTGTCGGCGGATTCGACGACGCGCAGCGCGACATTGCCCTCGGCTTCGCGCAAGAGACGGTCGCGGATCATGCGGCTCGTCACCTTGTCGCCTTCGGTGCCGGCGAGCGGAGAGTTGTTGACGATGAAGGACATCGACACGGTCGGCGGATCGATCGGCTGCGCCGGCAGCGGCACTTCCACGGTCGGATCGCAGAAGGTGTCGGCAACGGTGCCCTTGGTCAGACCCGCAATCGCGACGATGTCGCCGGCTTCGGCTTCATCGAGCGGCGTGCGCTCCAGGCCGCGGAACGCCAGGATCTTGGTGATGCGCCCGGATTCGACCAGCTTGCCGTCGGCGTTGAGCACCTTGACCTGCTGGTTCGGCTTCAGCACGCCGGAAGAAATGCGGCCGGTGATGATGCGGCCGAGATAGGGGTTGGCCTCCAGGATGGTGCCGATCATCTTGAACGGACCTTCCTCGACCTTCGGCGGCGCGACGTGGCGCAGTATCAGGTCGAACAGCGGCTCCATGCCCTTGTCCTTCGGACCCTCGGGGCTCTCGGCCATCCAGCCCTGCTTGGCCGAGCCGTAGAGGATCGGGAAGTCGAGCTGCTCCTCGCTGGCATCGAGCGCCGCGAACAGGTCGAACACCTCGTTGATGACCTCGGTCGGGCGCGCGTCGGGACGGTCGACCTTGTTGATGACGACGATCGGCTTCAGGCCGACCTTGAGCGCCTTGGAGACCACGAACTTGGTCTGCGGCAGCGGGCCTTCGGCGGCGTCCACCAGCACCAGCGCGCCGTCCACCATGTTCAGGATGCGTTCGACCTCACCGCCGAAATCGGCGTGGCCGGGGGTGTCGACGATGTTGACGCGGGTGTCCTTCCACTGCACCGAGGCCGCCTTGGCCAGGATGGTGATGCCGCGCTCGCGCTCCAGATCGTTGGAGTCCATGGCGCGTTCGGTCACCTTCTGGTTCTCGCGGAACGTGCCGGACTGCTGCAGGAGGCGGTCGACCAGGGTCGTCTTGCCGTGGTCGACGTGGGCGATGATGGCGACGTTGCGGAGGTTCATGAGTGAGCTTCTTTGCGTTCGAACAATGGGTTAAGCGCGATCTCGCCGGTCGGACCGGGACCTCTTCTCGAAACAACGCTGGAAGACTGGAAACGGGCGCTCGCCGCCCAAAAAGGAAGCCCGGCCATATCAGACCGGGCGCCCTACGCGTTGCGGCGCAATATATGCAAAAAACGCCAAAAAACAATGTGTTCTTTGGCCGTTGGTTGACTGAATTTTGTCCGGGAATCTCCGGGGTTAGGGCTGGGCCCGGGGGTGGGGGGGGGCCTTTCGCCCCCTGATGGCCGCCCAGATCAGGACGACGCCTCCGATGCCGACGACCAGTCCCAGGAAGACCAGCGGCGCGATGTCCGAGTCGATCTTGCCCCCGTCGATCACTGAAGCTCCGCCGAAGAGCAAGGCGCAGAGACCCGGAAGCAGCAGGATCACCCCTGAAATCACCATGAACGCGGTGAGGCAGCCGCTGCGTGGCTCAACGGGCGTCGGGACGGGCGGCAGAACCGGTGGTGGCGTATCGCTCATCGTGATGCCTCCTCGCCCTGCCTTGCCTCGCGATAAGTCTGCCCTTCGAGCCCGGCGCGGATACGACCGATTGCGCCGTTGCGGTAGAACAGATTGTAGGTGTCGAACGGAATGATCGCCCCCTGCTCCGTCACGAAATGGATGCAGCTGCGCTTGACGTTGCCGACGCAGAAATTGAAGCGATCGAGAAACTGCACGATGGTGACGCGGAAGACGTTCTCGTAGGTGAGGCCTTGCGGCACCTCGAAGCTCGGCAGGCAGCACAAGAGTTCGCAGACCCGCTCGCTGGTGTTCAGCGGCCCCGAGGACAGCGAGAACAGATCGACGAATTTCTCCCGCAGCACCGGATATTTCTCCGGGCTGATCGTGTTCGGCATCACGGCGACGAGCTGCTCCTGCTGTAACAGCGAGGTCAGCGGCAGCACCTTCTCGCCGTTGCGCAGGCCATAGCCGATCGAGATGCTCTCAGGGTTGCAGGGCAGTGGGATCATGTCCTTGTCGCCGAACACGCCGGTCGCAATCACGCGCTTGCGGATATCCGACAGCATGATGCGATCGGTATTCTTGTCGAAATCCTCATTGCGGCCAGCGTCCTGCACCGGTTGCAGCGTGACGCCGCGCACGCATGTCCAGGTGAGCGCGTGACGAACGATGTCGCCGATCTCGGCATCGTTGACGCTACGCTTGATGGTCGCGACCAGCGTGGTCGAGATGCCGTAATGCTCGAGATTCTCCAGCGCCTGTTGGCGGATTTTTCGCAGGTCCGCGCCGCGCAGATTGATCAGCGCATCGCGCTGCAGTGAATCGAACTGGAGATAGACCTCCAGCCCGCGCTTGCTCTCGGCGAGCCGCGCCACGAAATCCTTCTCGCGGGCGATGCGCAGGCCGTTGGTGTTGATCATGACGTGGCGGATCGGGCGGGCGCGGACGGCCTCCAGGATCTCGAAGAAATCCGGGTGCAGCGTCGGCTCGCCGCCGGAGATCTGCACCAGGTCGGGTTCGCCTTCGCTGGCGACCAGCGCGTCCAGCATCCTCTCGACCTTTGCGAGCGGCGTGAATTTCGTCCGCGCGGGCGAGGAGTCGGCGAAGCAGACCGGGCAGGTGAGATTGCAGTGCTCTGTGATCTCGATCAGCGCCAGGCAGGAATGCTGCTCGTGGTCGGCGCACAGGCCGCAATCATAGGGGCAGCCGAATTCCGTGCGCTGCTGGAATTGCAGCGGCCGATCGCCGGGCTTGATGAAATCCTTGCACAGACGCCAATAGGCAGCGTCCGTCGACACCAGCGTCGATTGGACGCCATGTTGCTTGCAGCGTTTTTCGTACCAGACCTCGTTGCCGAGAATCTGGATCTTGGTCGGCACCAGCTCCAGGCAGGTCTCGCAGAGAGACTGGGTCTGGCCCCAGAAGATATAGGGACGCGACTTACGCAACGGCGCGTTCATGCAGGGATCTCGCTTTGGGCGCCGTCGCCAGCATGAAGGCGGCGTAGAGCAGGATGGACAGCGACAGCAGGTGAAACAGCGTGAAGGGGCCGATCAGCGTGCCATAGGGCTTGAGGAATTCCCACAGGAAGCGCTGTGCTCCATAATAGACGAGGACAAGATAGAAACCATTGGTGACCACAAACCCGTTTCGGTTCAAGACCGCCAGCGCATAGAGAAGCGCGAACACGCCCATGGCGGCGCTCTCGTAGAGCTGCACCGGATGGCGAAGGATGCCATCGCCGAAATCATGCCCGAAGGGCAGCCCCGTCGGCGTGCCGTAAGTGAAATCGTCGAGGCCTGCGAAGTAGCAGCCGAGCCGCCCGACCGCGATCCCGAGCGCCAGCGGCAAGGCAAAACGGGCGCCGGTTCGTACAGCGATGCCCGCGGACCATTTGTAGAGCTCGATCGCCACGATGCCGCCGGCGAGCGCACCCTCGACCGAGCGCGCAATGCCGCTCTGGCCCGACAGCCACAGATTGACCGACCCGAACAAATAAGCACCGAGGCCCGCACCGAACACCAGGGCGGCGACATAGGGCAGCGCGAAAGATTGCGCGGGAAATTCCAGGCGTCGTCGCGACAGCCAGTAGACGGCAGCTGCCGCCGCCAGCCACGCCGCGATGTCAAAGACGGTGTGAAGGAAAGCCCCGCTCATGCAGGGGAGAGCATAGCACGATCACGTTCAAAATAGTGCGCCGTGCATTCTTGTGTCCTCTCCTTACGGGAGAGGTGAACATCGATTCCACCAAATTCATCCTGCTCTAGCCATTAGGCCTGTTTCGGATCGAGCGTGGTCGACCACAGCGCGACGTCGGCGCGGTCGCGCAGTGTCACCGTCATCTGGCCGGAAGCGCCGTCGATCTTAACGTGACCGAAGAACTGCATGCCGGCTGACGGCGGCAGATTCTGGTTGTCCTTGCCCGGTGCCTTGACGAAGCGGACCTCGGGTCCAAAGGTGTTGTCGAGCGCGTTCGGACCGAACGTGCCCGCATGCAGCGGACCCGAGACGAATTCCCAGAACGGCTCGAAATCCTGGAATTGCGCCTTGTTCGGATCGTAATAATGCGCGGCGGCGTAGTGCACGTCCGCGGTCAGCCATACCGTGTTGCTGATCGGCGCCATCTTGATGAAGCGCAGGATGTCCGCGATCTCGAGCTCGCGGCCGCGCACCGGGCCGTCGCCTTGCGCGACTGCCTCCGAGCCACCCTTCGGTGTGTCCGATACGATCAGGCTGATCGGCATGTCGGAGGCGATCACCTTCCAGGTCGCACGCGAATTCAAAAGACTGCGCTTGAGCCAGGCGATCTGGTCGGGTCCGAGGAAGTAGCTGGCCGGTCCGTAAGCGGTATCGAGATTGGCGCCGTTCGGGCCGCGATAGCTGCGCTCGTCGAGCACGAACACGTCGAGATGCGGACCGTAAGCGATCTGGCGATAGACCCGGCCCGGCTCAATGATGCTCTCGCGCATCGGATACATTTCGTGGAAGGCGCGAGCCGCGCGCGCGGCGAGCAGCGCGATGTTGCGCTCCTTGTAGGTCGCCGGCAGCTCCTTCGAGAGCGACCAGTTGTTGGTCACTTCGTGGTCGTCCCACTGCACGAAGATCGGCACTTCCGCATTGAAGGCACGGAGATTGTCGTCGGTCAGATTGTATTTGTGCGCGGCGCGGAACTCGTCCAGCGTTTCGGCGACCTTGGCCTTTTCTGGGATCGTGACGTTCTTCCAGATCTTGCCGTCGGTGAGCTTCACCTCGGATTGGATCGGACTATCGGCGTAGATCGTATCGCCCGAGTGCAGGAAGAAATCCGGGCGGTGCTTGCGCATCGCGGCGAAGGTGAACATGCCGCCGTCGTCGGGGTTGATGCCCCAGCCCTGGCCGGCGACATCGCCACCCCAGACGAAGCTGACGTCGCGGCGGTCGGCCGGCGCGGTGCGGAAGCGGCCGGTCACCGGCTCGCCCTCGACCGCGCTGTGCGAGAGATCGCGGAAGCGGACGCGATAAAAGATGTCCTGTCCGCCCGGCAGGTTCTCGATCAGCATTTTTGCGGTGAAGTCGCTCTCGGGCAGCGCCGCGATCGGCGGCAGCGCGCGGGCATCCCTGAACGATTCCGTCGTCGCCACCTCGATCAGCATCTGCGCCGGCCGGTCGGTGCGCGCCCAGACCACGCCGCCGTCGACGGTGACGTCGCCCGATTGCACGCCGTGGGTGACTGCAGGTCGGTCGGCCGCGCGCGACAGGTAAGGCATCGCGACCGCGCCAAGCGCGCCGGCGCTGGTGGTGAGGAAACGGCGGCGGGAGAATTTGATGTTCATGGAGGATGATTTCGAACTGGGGTCACGGGAAGACTCGTCATTCCGGAGCGCGCCATCAGGCGCGAGTCCGGAATCCATTTCCCGTCGCGGATGCGGTGCGATGGATTCCGGGCTCGCGCGTTGCGCGCCCCTGAATGATGTGAACCTATATTGAGACAATGTGACGCAGCAATAACGTGCAGGCGCTACGCGTTGCCGGCGGCTCTGAACTGCGCGCCCGCGCGTTGCAGGTTCTGTGGCAAGCTGAACAGCACGGCCTTGCGGTCGGCAACGGCGGCGTGGAACTGGTCGAGTGCGATGTTGAAGGCGGTGAGCGCAGCTTCCTCGACCGCGCCGTGATCGAAGCAGCGCAGCGTATCGCGCAAAATCTCGTCGGCCTCGGTTTGCATCTGATCGAGCTCCTCGGTGGTCTCGCTCTTGCGTGCTGCTGCGATCATGTCGAGCACGCGGTCGCGCAGATGGCTGTTGTTGTCGCGCTCGTCCTTCTTCAGATAGCCCGCAAACCAGGCGCCGATCGAGCCCATGGCGGAGAGCGCCATCAGGCTCCACCAGATGTAATCGCTGTATTTGTCGAGAAAGGTCTTTTCCTCGCCGTCGACGAAGGCGGCGGCGCCGGGATGCACGGGGATCACTGCATCCTTGTCGGTGTCGGGTGTCTCGATCTTCGCTGCCAGCGGGAATTCCGCCACCAGTTGCTGGCGCACGGCGAAAAGCTGGCGCGTGAATGCCGCGATGGTGGTTTCGGACACACCTTTGCGCGCCACGATGTGGTGCGCGAAGCTGATCGTCTTGACCTCTTCGTCCGGACGATCGGGTGAGCCGCCGTAAGTGCCTGCGGGAATCTCCGAGGATTCGTAGACCGGATGGTTCTGCGCGATCGCGTCGGCGGAATCGATGGCGAGGAAGGTCGGCGTGCCGCCCTCCCTGACCGATGCCGCGATCGCGTCCCCCGTGATCTTGCTGTTGACGGGACCGGCCGCGAGGTAGATGTCGGCTTTCTGCGCCTTGATCGCCTCGGCAACCTCGTTGGCCGGGAATTGCACGATCTCGACCTTGGCGGGATCGACGCCGTATTGCTGGAGAATCACCTTGAGCAGATTGACATTGGCCTGGGTGCGGCCGATGACGCCGATGCGATGGCCGGCGAGCTGTGCGATCTTGGTGATCTTGGCGCCCTTCTTCTTGCCCTTGCCCGGGACGGACCACAGCACCACGACGTTCTTGCGCAGCGTCGCGACCGCCTGTGCGTTCTTCGGCACATCGAGGTCGCCGCGCACGATGGCAAGATCGACCTTGCCTTCCGCGAGGGCATTGGCGCTGGCGGTGGCGCCGTCGGTCTGGATCGGGCGCAGCCGCACCTGGCTCTTGTTCTGGGTGAAAGCCTGAGTCAGCGCCTGCACGACCTTGACGTCATCGCTGTTGGCGGGACCAACCGCGATCTTCAGCGTCACCGGCCGCATCGCGAAGTAGTAACCGCCGGCGAGCGCACCGACGATCGCAAGCACGAGCGCCAGAGACACGAGCGCGGTCTTCCGCGCCGCGGATCGCGGCGAAGGCGGAGAGGGCGTTTCGGCCAGGTTCAATCCCCCGGTCATCGATCTCCCAAACAGGCGCTTGAGGCTCAGTTTCATCTTGGCCGGCGATTTACGCCGGCAATTGTAGCAAATTTCTTGTCCGGAGGGGTTACATCTCCGTCATGGTTAGCGGATGGACGAAATCCCGCATGAACCGAGCCGCCGGCACGGTGTTAGGGTAAAGTTCCCCTGAATGACGGAGGCGATCATGGCAGAGCGGCTATCGGCGGAGGCGCGCAAGCAGGCGCTGGGCGGCATACCGGGCTGGGGCGAGATTTCCGGCCGCGACGCCATCGGGAAGACCTTTGTCTTCAAGGATTTCAACCAGGCCTTCGGCTTCATGACCCGCGCGGCGCTGGTCGCGGAGAAGATGGATCACCATCCCGAATGGCGCAACGTCTACAAGACGGTGGAGGTGGTGCTGTCGACCCATGACGCCGGCGGCGTCACCGCGCGCGACATCGAGCTGGCCAAGGCGATGAACGCCATCGCCGGCTGACAGCTGGCTGACACTTGACTGACACTTGGCTGACGTCTTGCAGGCCGCGAGCTCATCCCCATCTTGTGATCAGCAGGCAACGCGGCGATCCGCCGCTCCGCCTGAACGGGGAGTTTTCGAGCATGGCTGCCGAACACAGCGTCGGCTTTGAGCCCGCCGATCGGCTCGCGCAAGACCGGGAGGGCGTTCGCCGCCGCTTCTGGCGCAAGCTGAAGCGCGTCGCCGCGCAACTGCCGTTCGCCGAAGACCTGCTCGCCGCCTATTACTGCGCCTTCGACCGGCAGACGCCGCGCCATGTTCAGGCCTCGCTGCTCGGCGCGATCGCCTATTTCATCCTGCCATTCGACTTCGTCGCTGATGTGATGCCGGTCCTCGGTTTCGCCGATGATGCCGCCGTGCTCGCCACCGCCATCCGCATGGTCGCCGGCCACATCACGAACGAGCACCGCGAGGCTGCCCGTGCCGCACTGAAGCGCGGTGTGGAAGAGGCGGAGGAGTAAGCGTTGTTGACAGCGCGCCGCCGCCATATCCTCCGGCGACACCGAGAGGAGTGACGGCGCCACTACTTCTTTTCCCCCGCCCGCGCGTTCGCTGCGTCCCAAGCCTGGAATTGCTTGAACAGCGCTTCCTTGTCCGCATCGGATACCTGCGCGGCCGCCGGGCTCTGCTTCAGGAACGCTTCGAAGCGCTGGCGCGTCACCGGCTCGACGCCGTGCTTGTCGAGCCATTGCTGCGCCACCGGCAATCTGTTCCAGCCCGACAGCGGCGCCGCGAGCGAGACCTCCTTCCACTTGGGATGGAACGGCGGGTTCTGCAGCGACGGAAATTTCGTGAAGAACGCGTCCACGAACAACGCAAGCTTGCGATAGCGCTCGGTGTTGGGTGCCCAATTGTAAGCCGCAAGCACCGCAGGGACTGCAATGGTGTCCACGCTCTCGCCTTCCTTGATCAGGTTCGGATAGTCCTTGGCGGTCAGCGTTGCCGGCAGATAGTCGCTCTGGAGCGGCTTTGCATAGTCGACCTTTGCGAGATGGAAGCGGCCGTCATTGCCGAAGGTCGAGACCGACTTGTACGGCTTGCCGCCGACCACGATGACGGCGTCGATCTCGCCGGCCTTCAGCTTCTCCATCGCGATGCGCTGCTCGACATAGACGAATTTCGCTTTGATGCCGAGCCGCTCGAACACGGTGAGCGCCGTGACGAAGGTACCGCCGTTCGGCAGGTCCACGCTCACCGTCTTGCCTTCGAGGTCTTTGAGTGTCGCGACCGATCTCGGCGCGATCACCTGCATCTCCTCATTGTAGAGCTTCGTGACATAGGTGAACTGCTTCTTGATGTCCTTGGCAAAACCCTTGCGCTCGAGATAGTCGAGCGTGTCGGCGCGCACGATGCCGAGATCGACACCTTGCAGGAACAAGATGTCGGCGACGCTCTGCACCGAGCCGCGGCCGACGATCGGCAGCACGCGGATCTTGTTGCCGTCGTCGAGCACGGAAGCGAGGTCGGCGCCGAATTGCACATAGGTGCCGCCGATCGTGCCGGTGATCAGCGTCACCGTGTTGGCGTTCAACGCCTGCTTGGTCGAGCTCGAGCCGAACTGGAAGATGGCCTTCAGGCCGTCCGAGACCTTGGCCGGATCGTACTCGGTCTGGTCAGCGCGTGCCGCAAAGGCACAGATCGTCATGATGGCGGCAAGCGCCATTCCCAAAGCGTTACGCATGATGTCCTCTAAAAATTAAATTACTAGTTCTGAAGCTGGACAAGGCGCTGCCGCGCCTCCGTCGATCCGAGTGCCGCGGCCTTCTGGTACCACTCGCGCGCGGCGGTCGCGTCGGCGGCGATGCGCCGCGCGTCGCTGGTGCCCAGCACGGCCGGGTCATAGGTTTGAGCCAGCAGGAACGCCGCCGTGGCATCCTGTGCATTGGCCGCGCGTTCGAGCAGCAGGCGGGCTGCAGAAATGTCGCCAACCCCCAACAGGCTCTTCGCGCGCGTCATCAGCCCGGCCAGGGTGTCGGCGTCGAGCGTCTTGGCGGGCTGAGAGGGCGCAGGCGGCGGCGCGACGGGCGCGGGCAGAGGCGCAGGCGTCTGGGCTTGCAGCGCGGTCTGATAGGCGGTCGCGATCGCTTCGCGGCTCGGCGTTGACGGTGCAGGGAGATCCTGCGCGTCAGCGCTCGCCAGCCTTGCGTCGGTCACGTGCGCCGGATCCTTGCGCGGGCTCTGCGGTACGGCCAGCGCGTTGGCCGAGGCCACCACCTGCTCCAGCGCGGCACCCACCGAGCCACCGGCATCGAAGATGCCGCGAAGGTCGGACTGAAACAGCGCGGCCAGAACTGCCAGGGTGGATGCGACGAGAACGGCTGCCAGAACGCCCGCAAGAACACGCGGGACAATTCTGACCCGGGGACGCAATTCCAGCGGGGTATATTCGTCCGGGTCCGGGGCACCGAGCGGATCGGACAGGAACAGTGGTATTGGATCGTCCGGCGACAGATCGAGCCGTGCGGCGCGCGCACGGATATAGGATGCGGTGGACGGATGTGATGCGGCTTGATCGGAATCGACTGCCCTCGATTCCCTGGACGCACGGAAGGCCGTCGTCTCCATGGTGATGCTCCCCAAGACTGACACGACGCGGGGCATACCGGTTTCAGTTTTTTTGTTGTTGTCCAGGAGCGCCCAGCAAACTGGAACCGGTAAATCGCAGTTTGAATCAGTCCAAAAAGCGACGGCGATTGGGGCGAATCGGGAAAAATTTGGGTTTGATTCGGGCGAGGTTGCGGAATGCACCGCAATTTTGCCAGCTGTGGTTGAGGAGACCTTACCAAGTGGCGACGTGCGAGCGGAGTGCCATCAACTCAGCTGTCATGCCCAGGCTTTGACCGTTGCATCTAGTACGCTGCGGCCTGTCGATTAATCGCAATTGTCTCGGAGTACTGATCGCCCGGTCAAGCCGGGCGATGACAGTTGAGTGTGTCGAAACAGCCTCGTGATGACACTGTCATCACGGGTGCAAAATCACCTTTCCCATCGCCTGACGTCCCGCGAGCACCTTCAACGCGTCCGCGGTCTGGGCCAGTGGGAAGGTGCGGTCGACATGCGATGAGATCTTGCCTTCGGCCGTCCACTTCACGAGCTTCTCCAGATTGGCGCGGTTCTTGGCCGGGTTGAGCCGGGTCCAGGCACCCCAGAACACGCCGCGGATGTCGCAGCCCTTCAGCAGTGCGAGGTTCAGCGGCATCTTCGGAATGTCGCCGGCGGCAAAGCCGATCACGAGGAAGCGGCCTTCCCAGGCGATCGAGCGCAGCGCCTGCTCGGCATAGGCGCCGCCCACGGGATCGAAGATGATGTCGACGCCTTTGCCATCGGTGAGCTTGCGCAAGCCTTCCTTCAAGTCTTCCTTGGCGTAATTGAGCGTCAGCTCTGCGCCGTGCGCCCTGGCGAATTCGAGCTTCTCGTCCGACGAAGCGCAGGCAATCACCTTCAGGCCCATCAGCTTGCCGAGCTCGCAGGCAGCAAGGCCCGTGCCGCCGGCTGCGCCCAGCACTGCGAGCGTCTCGCCCGGCTTCGGGCTCGCGCGATCCTCCAGCGCATGCAGCGCGGTGCCGTAAATGATGATGATGCCGGCGGCGCGATCATAATCGAGATTGTCCGGAATCTTCACGATCGATGCTACCGGCAGCGCGATCTTCTCGCGTGCGCCGTTGTGGCCGCAGGAGGCGACGACGCGATCGCCAACCTTCAGGTCAGTCACGCCAGCGCCGATGCTCTCGATCACGCCGGCGACTTCGGCGGCCGGCGAGAACGGGAACGGCGGCTTGATCTGATACTTGCCCTGGATCATCAGGATGTCGAAGAAGTTCAACGCCGCCGCCTTGATCGCGATCACGGCTTCGCTGGGCCCTGCCACCGGATCCGGCACGTCGGCCAGAACGAGATCGTCGGGCTGGCAATATTGCGAGCAGAGGATGGCTTTCATGGCGGCACCTGGGCGTTTCGAGTGAAATTATGGTTGGCCCGGTTTTGCCGGATTTAGGCACGGGCGACAATCCGGTTTCTTTGCCAAAGCGACGCGCCGACCTATCCTCACGTCATTGCGAGCGCCGCGAAGCAATCCAGGGTCCGTGCGGCGGAAATAGTCTGGATTGCTTCGCTGTGCTCGCAATGACGGAGCGAGAAGGAAAGAGGATTCAAACGATGTTTGAAACAAGCCTGCTCAAGGACAAACGCATCCTCGTCACTGGCGGCGGCTCGGGCCTCGGCGCTGCGATGGGCCGTCGCTTCCTCGCGCTCGGCGCCGAGCTCGTGATCTGCGGCCGCAAGCTCGATCGGCTCGAGGCGACGGCGAGTGAGATGCGCGAAGAGACCGGCGGCAAGGTCACGACCATCGCCTGCGATATCCGCGACGGTGCCGCCGTCGACAACATGATGGACACCATCTGGCGCGAAGCGCCGCTCGATATCCTCGTCAACAACGCCGCCGCGACCTTCATCGCGCAGAGCGAGCATCTCTCCTTTCGCGCGGCGGACGCGATCCTCGCGCCCACACTGCACGGCGCGATGTATTGCACGCTCGCCGCCGGCAGGCGCTGGATCGAGGGCAAGCATGGCGGCGTCGTGCTCTCGATCCTCTCGACCTCGACCATCACCGGCCGCGCCTTCACCGTGCCCTCGGCGATGGCGAAGTCGGCGGTGCTGGCGATGACCAAAAGTCTCGCCGTGGAATGGGGGACTAAGGGCATCCGCACCGTCGCCATCGCGCCCGGACCGTTCCCGACCGCCGGCGCCTCCGGGCAGCTCCGCCCCGAGGGCCGCGACGAAGGCTGGACCGCGCGCAACCCGCTCGGCCGCACCGGCGAGCACGGCGAACTTGCCGATCTCGCCAGCTTCCTGATCTCGGACCGTGCCGGCTACATCAACGGCGAGATGGTGGTGATCGACGGCGGCGCGCATTTGCGCAGTTCCGGCGCCGAGGACCTGCTCGGCTGGAGCGAGGCGCAGTGGGCCGCTCAGCGCGCCGCGCGATCCAGGGCCTAGTGCTGACCAACCTGCTAACTACCTTCCCAAATTGGGACTTTCCCGGCTATCCCTGCCCGGGGACAAAACGCGGCCGGGCCATCTTCCAGTCACAATATTGAGGGAACCACTCCAGCATGTGGCGGGTGCTAGCTTTCGTTTTGATGATCGGCATGATGACGTGCGGGATCGCCGATCTCGCGCGGGCGCAGACGGCGCCGAAGGCGACACCGAAACCGGCTGCGCCGGCGGCCAGTACGACCGCCAACACCCACGCAAAGACGGCTGCAAAGCCAGAGAGCAAACCGGCCGCCCCGACCGCGGCGGTTGCGGGCGGCGCGGAACCAACCCTGATCGGCCAGTTCGGCACCTGGGGCGCCTATTCGGCCACGCCCAACGGCAAGAAGGTCTGCTTCGCGCTGGCCAAGCCCTCGTCGTCGAAGACCAACCCGCCGAACCGGCCGCGCGATCCCGCCTATGCGTTCGTGTCGACCCGGCCGGCCGAGAAGGTCAATAACGAAGTCTCGGTCATGATCGGCTATGCGCTGAAACCAGGCTCGGAATCGACAGTCGAGGTCGGCGGCGCTGCTTTCGCCATGTATACGCAGGGCGACGGCCTCTGGATCAAGAACGCGGCCGAGGAGGAGCGGATGGTCGAAGCCATGCGCAAATCCGCCGATCTCGTGGTCAAGGGCGTCTCGGCCAAGGGCACCGAGACAACCGACACCTTCTCGCTGAAGGGCCTCGCCCAGGCGCTCGATAAGATCGCCCAGGACTGCAGGCGGTAAAGCTGCGGGCGATAAGGTCGCAATCGGCTGTTCCGGTTGCTATATAGGGGTTATCCCAAAGGTGCTGCCGTCATGGCCGGGCTTGTCCCGGCCATCCACGCGCTGGCTCCGGGCGGGAAAGAACGTGGATGCCCGGGACAAGCCCGGGCATGACGAGACAGCAGCAATCTCAGGCAACCGATGACCGAGCCGCACAACGCAACATTGGTGGAGAAGACTCCGCTCGAAACCTATGTGCCGCCGGCAAAACCGTCGCTGATCGGTCTGTCGCGCACCGAGCTTGCCGATCGTCTCGGCGAGATCGGCGTCGCGCCGGCACAGCGCAAGATGCGCGTGCAGCAGCTATGGCACTGGCTCTATTTTCGCGGCGCCCAGAGCTTTGACGAGATGACCTCGATCTCGAAGGGCATTCGCGCCGAGCTCGCGCAGCATTTCACCGTCGACCGGCCCGAGGTCGTGGCCGAGCAGATCTCCAACGACGGCACGCGCAAATGGCTGCTGCGGCTGCCGAGCGGCGACAATGTCGAGAAGGCGCATGAAGTCGAGTGCGTCTACATCCCCGAGACCGATCGCGGCACGCTCTGCGTCTCCTCGCAGGTCGGCTGCACGCTGAACTGCGCCTTCTGTCACACCGGCACGCAGCGCCTCGTGCGCAACCTCACCGCCGGCGAGATCGTGGGACAGGTGATGGTCGCGCGGGATCGCCTGAATGATTGGGCCGATCGCGAGGACGGCACGCGCCGCGTCACCAACATCGTGATGATGGGCATGGGCGAGCCGCTTTACAATTTCGACGCGGTGCGCGATGCGCTGCTCATCGTCGGCGACAACGAAGGCATCGGCATCTCCCGCCGCCGCATCACGCTGTCGACCTCGGGCGTGGTGCCGAACATCGTCCGCGCCGGCGAGGAGATCGGCGTGATGCTGGCGATCTCGCTGCACGCGGTGCGCGACGAGCTGCGCAACGAGCTCGTGCCGCTCAACCGCAAATATCCGATCAAGGAGCTGCTGCAGGCCTGCCGCGACTATCCCGGTGCCTCGAACGCGCGCCGCATCACCTTCGAATACGTGATGCTCAAGGGCGTCAATGATTCGCTCGATGACGCGAAGCTGCTGGTGAAGCTCCTCAAGGGCATTCCGGCCAAGATCAACCTGATCCCGTTCAATCCCTGGCCCGGCACGGCCTATGAGTGCTCGGATTGGGATCAGATCGAAAAATTCTCCGAATACATCTTCAATGCCGGCTATTCCTCGCCGGTGCGCACCCCGCGCGGCCGCGACATTCTAGCCGCCTGCGGCCAGCTCAAGTCGGAGACGGAAAAGCTCTCGGCCAGGGAACGCCAGGCGCTGCGCGCCATGGCGATGACGGACTAGCCGGATCATGCTCGCGCTCTCGCATCCTCGTCATTGCGAGGAGCGTAGCGACGAAGCAATCCAGACTGTCTCCCCGAACGCATCTCTGGATTGCTTCGCATCGCTCGCAATGACGGTCACGATGGCTTTGGCGTCATGTCCCTGATCGGCCGCCTCGTCGTCATCTTCATCGGCTTCCTCGCCGCCTGTTTCGTCGGCGGCATGATCGTCGTCGTCGCGCTGCTGTTTCCGGAGTTCGCTGATCTCGGCGCAGGTCCCGTCGATCAGGGCACGATCGACATCCTGCTCGGTTTCGGCTTCATCTTCGTCTCGGGCTTTGCCTTGGTGCCGGCTGCGGTGATCGTCGCGATCACTGAAGCGCTCTACATCCGCAGCGCGCTCGCTTATGCTGTCGGCGGCGGCCTTGTCGGGCTCGCCTGCTATCTCGGCCTCGTTCCCTTTCATGCCGACACGTTGCAGTTCGAGGGCATCGTGCGGCGGCATCTGGAGATCATGACCGGCGCCGGCATCGTCGCCGGCGTGGTCTACTGGTTGATCGCCGGCCGCAACGCCGGCGCCTGGCGCGATCCGCCGCCCCCGCGCCGGCCGCCCCCGCCGCTGCCGTCGCAGTCGCAGTCGCGATCATCCAATTAGAGCATTATGGAGATCAATATGGAGGAGGTCTGGACCGCTCCTTGGTATGCCATCATCGACAAGCATGTCTGCAAGGCTTGGGAAGACGAGCTTCGCAAGGAGATTGGTCCGGAACATCCACTCTGGAATTGCGGCCTGCGGCTAATTGCTCGCCGTGATGATCGCGACGATGCCATTTTTCTCGTCGGTGACGGGCGAGTTGCTGAAGTGCATTTGACTTGGAGTGGCAAGCCCGAGCGCAGCCCATGGCCGCGAATGGCCATCTTCGCGAATATGGGTCAATGGCGTGCGGCAAGGTCAGCAAGCGATGAAACATAGCGCGGGCACCTTGTCGCCGGGCCTTTCCATAGGGCGCCCACTCCGCTAAACCGCGCGCCATGAACCGGACTGGACTCTTCATCGCCCTGGCGCTGTGGCTCGTGATCGGCCTCGTCTTCGGCCTCTATCCCGAGCTCGATCTCAAGCTCGCCTCGCTGTTCTTCGATCCCCAGACCAAGACCTTCCCGCTCAAGCTGAACGGCTGGGCCAGCTTCGCGCGTGACGCGGCGATGTGGGTCGCCTGGGCCTTTGCATTGCCATCGCTCGTCGCGCTCGTGGTCAAGATGCTCCGGCCCGACCGGCCGCTGATGGTGTCGGGGCGCGCGATCATTTTTCTGCTGGTGACGCTGACCATGTCGGCCGGCATTCTGACCAACCTGACCTTCAAGACCTATTGGGGACGTCCGCGTCCGGTGGTGGTGACGGAATTTGCCGGCGACCAGCAGTTCGTGCCGTGGTGGGATCCGCGCGGCGGCTGCGCGCGCAACTGCTCGTTCTTCTCGGGCGAGGGCGCGACCGCGTTCTGGACGCTGGCGCCTGCCGCGCTCGCCCCGCCGGCCTGGCGGCCGCTCGCCTATGCCGGAGCGGTTATCTTCGGCGCTGTGACCAGCGGGCTGCGTATGGCCTTCGGCGGACATTTCTTCACCGATGTGGCGATTGCCGGGCTCGTCAGTTTCGTGGTGATCTGGTTTGCCTACGCGCTGATTTACCGCTGGCCGCGGACGCGGTTTTCCGACGCGGCGGTCGACGCCGCGCTGACCCGGCTGAACTGGCCCGCCTACCAGCTCCGCCAGCGCCTGTTCGGCCGCAAGACGGGTCCCGAGCCGTCGATTTGAGCCACGATTTGAGCCATTAAATGGGTGCCGAGGCGTGCGAAATTTGATATTCGCGCGGTCGAATTCGCCCTGTCATCAGCCCCTTGTGACCCGATTGGAAGCGCCATGACCACGATCCTGAAAAGCCTGCCCAAGGGAGAGAAAGTCGGCATCGCTTTTTCGGGCGGGCTCGACACCAGCGCGGCGCTGCTCTGGATGAAGCAGAAGGGCGCGCGCTGCTACGCCTACACTGCCAATCTCGGCCAGCCGGATGAAGCCGACTACAACGAGATCCCGCGCAAGGCGCAGGAATTCGGCGCCGAGAAGGCCCGGCTCGTCGATTGCCGCACGCAGCTCGTCCACGAAGGCATCGCCGCGATCCAGTCGGGCGCCTTCCACATCTCGACCGGCGGCATCACCTATTTCAACACCACCCCGCTCGGCCGCGCCGTCACCGGCACGATGCTGGTCGCGGCGATGAAGGAAGACGGCGTCAACATCTGGGGCGACGGCTCGACCTTCAAGGGCAACGACATTGAGCGCTTCTACCGCTACGGCCTGCTCACCAATCCCGGCCTGAAGATCTACAAGCCCTGGCTCGACCAGCAGTTCATCGACGAGCTCGGCGGCCGCGCCGAGATGTCGGCGTTCATGACGGCGCAAGGCTTCGCCTACAAGATGAGCGCCGAGAAGGCGTATTCGACCGACAGCAATCTGCTCGGCGCCACGCACGAAGCCAAGGATCTCGAGAGCCTCGACAGCGGCATCAAGATCGTCAACCCGATCATGGGCGTGCCGTTCTGGCGCGACGACTGTGCCGTCAAGGCCGAGAAGGTCGTGGTGCGTTTCGAGGAAGGCCAGCCGGTTGCGCTCAACGGCCAGACCTTCTCTGATCCCGTCGCGCTGTTCCTCGAAGCCAATGCGATCGGCGGACGCCACGGCCTCGGCATGAGCGATCAGATCGAGAACCGCATCATTGAGGCGAAGAGCCGCGGCATCTATGAGGCACCCGGCATGGCGCTGCTGCACATCGCCTATGAGCGCCTCGTCACCGGCATCCACAACGAGGACACCATCGAGCAGTACCGCATCAGCGGCATGCGCCTCGGCCGTTTGCTGTATCAGGGCCGCTGGTTCGACTCGCAGGCCCTGATGCTACGCGAGACCGCGCAGCGCTGGGTCGCGCGCGCCGTCACCGGCGAGGTCACGCTGGAGCTGCGCCGCGGCAACGACTATTCGATCCTCAACACCGAGAGCCCCAACCTCACCTATGCGCCGGAGCGGCTCAGCATGGAGAAGGTCGAGGACGCCGCCTTCACGCCGGCCGACCGCATCGGCCAGCTCACCATGCGCAATCTCGACATCGCCGACACCCGCACCAAGCTGAAGCTCTACAGCGACACCGGCCTGCTTTCGGGCAGCGAAGGCTCGCAGATCTTCCGGCTGGAGAGCGACAAGGGTTGACGCCGTAGGGTGGGCAAAGCGAAGCGTGCCCACCATCGTCCCACAATTGCCGTGGTGGTGGGCACGGCGCTAGTGCGCCTTTGCCCACCCTACGAGTTCGCGCCGTGCCGCAACCTCGCGCGCGATTACTCAAAACAAAAATGGCCGGGATCGCTCCCGGCCATTTGCGTTTGTGGTCCCGTCTCAGCGCGGCGGCGCGGTGCCGGGCGGGGGCGGCGGCAGCGAGGCCTGGCCGCCGTTGAGCAGCGGCGTGATGCGGCGGATGGTGACGCGCCGGTTGATCAGGCTCGGCCCCTGCGTCTGCTCCTTCAGGTACTGCTCGCCGTAGCCCTGCGACGTCAGGTTCTCCGCGGGTACATTGAACTGCTGCGTCAGCAATTCGGCCGCAGACTGCGCACGGCGGTCCGACAGCGACAGATTGTCGACGTCGTTGCCGACCGCGTCGGTATGTCCCTCGATCAGGAAAACCTCGCGCGGGTTGCGCTGGATCGCCTGGTTGAGGCCGTCGGCGATCACTTGCAGCCGGGCCGCCTGGTCCGGCGGGATGGTCCACGATCCCGTCTCGAAGTTGATCGTGTTGACGTCGATGCTCGGCATCTGCATGCGAACATTGGGGCTGTAGCGGATCTCGTCGAGCGAATAACGCCGTTCGATCCGCTGCACCGGCGGTGCCTGCATGGTCGCGTAGATCACGTCCGGCGACGCCTCCTCGGCATCGACGATGTAGCGATCATAGGGAATGTTCACGACCGGCGGCGGCACGTCGACATAGAAGCCGCCGACCGCGCGCGGATCGCGGTAGCTGTTGTCGATGATGACGATCTCGCGCCCGCCGGGATCCCTGCGGATTCGCCGCAGCAGCGAACCGTCTGCACCGACCACAGTGATCACCTCGCTGCCGTCGGGACGGACCACGACAGTGCGGGTCTCGCCGCCGACAGTGTCGGTGCGGATGTCGCGGGCACCGTAGCGGAAGCGATAGAGATCGTTGCCGCGGACATAGGCCTGCCCACCCGGATCGCGGATGATGATGCGGTCCGGTTCGGTGTAGACGGTGCGGCCGCCTTCGACGACCTCGCGGCGCTGGTTGTGGAGGTCGGCGATGGTGGCGCCGATCACGGCGCCAGCCACCACGCCTGCACCGACCGCGAGCGGCGTCAGGTCACGCTGCGGCGGACGCGGCGGTGGCGGCAAGGGTGCTGCGACCGTCGGTGCGGCCCGGAAGGCTGGCGCAACCGTGGGCGGAGCGTACTGCGCCCGGTTCGGCGGCGGCGCTGCGGCCGGCGTGCCGGGCACGACGGTCGGTGCTGCTGCGCCGGCTGGAGCCGGAGGCCGAGGCGGGAGGCCGCCGGCCTGGGGCGGCGCAGCCGGAGTTCCGGCAGCGGGCGCGCCCGCAGGCGGCGTCCCACCCTGAGGGCCAGGGGTCGGCGTCGCGCCCGGGGTTGCGCCGGGAGCAGGCGTCGGTGCTGCACCGGGACGTCCGGGCGGCGGCGTCGGCGTGCCGCCACCTGGTGCCGGCGTGGCCGTTGGAGCCGGCGACGGTGATCCTGCAGCCGGAGGCGTGCCGGGACGTCCGCCGGGCGACGGCGCGCCCGGGCGGCCCGGCGGCGGAGCCGCGGGCGTGCTGCCGGGGGCGGGGGTCGCAGTCGGCGCGGGAGTCGGTGTCGGTGTGGTCGCCGGGGCAGGAGCGCCCGGACGAGCCGTGGGCGCTGCTGCCGGTGCAGGGGGTGTCGCCGTGGGCGCAGGCGCGGGCCGCCCTGCGGGACCCGCTGCCGGGGGCGGCGGCGTCGGAGTTGGGCGAGCCGCAGGCGGCGGTGGTGTGGGCGCGTGTTGCTGCGGAGCCGCGGCCGGCGGCGAAGGCTGCTTCGCGGCAGGCGGCGGGGGTGGCGGCGTGGGAGACGGACGCGCTGCAGGCGGTGCCGGAGGAGGCGGCGTCGGCGCATGCTGCTGCGGGGCCGCAGCCGGCGGCGGTGAAGGCTGCTTCGGTGCGGCAGGCGGCGGAGGTGGCGGCGGCGGAGCCGGACGGGCCGCAGGTGGAGGCGACGGCGGTGGCGGCGTTGCCGGGCGCGGCGGTGCGGCCGCCGGCGGAGGCGCGGCGGGCGGATGCGGCGGTGCAGCCGCTGGCGGCGGTGTGGTCGGGCGCGCGGGCGGCGCGGCCGCTGGCGGTCCCTTCGGCGGCTGCTTCGGTTTTCCGTCAGGGCCCGTCTCTTGTGGCTGGGCCTGTGCGACGACGAGCGGCGGCGCACTTTGCGCATGCGATGCGGAGCTTGCGAATTGCATCGCGGTCAGAGCCGTCGTTGCAAGCAGCACGAAACGAAGGTTGGTCATGGTGGTGAACTTCCCCGGGAAGGTTCTTTGACGAAGTGTTGGGATGAACAGCTACGCGTTAGGCCGGAATGTGGCGGGCCAAGCAGTCGCGGCCCGATTTATTTCTGCACGCAAATCAACTCACTATGACGACGTTCATTGCGCATTCAGACGCAGGTTGCAATCGCCCCACATGTGATGGCTCGCCCTCACGTGTGATCCCGCGGCGAAGGTGCGTCCGTCGCAGGATTGGGCGTGAGCGGTCCGTTCGGCCCGCGTCGTGGAATCTCTTCGGGAACGTGCGGCGGCAATTCATCCGGCCGCGGTGTTTCGCCAGGCTCGTGCATCGGCGGCGTGATGTCGGGTTGCGGATTGCCCGGCGGAATTCCAGGAGGCGGCTCGGTCGGAGTCCCCGGTGTTGTCGGCGGAATCTCGGGCGGCTCGATTGGCATCGGCATCTTCGTAATCAATTGTCCAGAGGACAATAACGATGATGCCGTGCCAATGTTCCCTTTTCGCGTGGTGTGGAACGCGGCTTATTCCGGTGCGTGACAGACGGCCTCGATGTTGTGCCCGTCGGGGTCGAGCACGAACGCTCCGTAGTAGTTCGCATGATAATGCGGGCGGATGCCGGGCGGGCCGTTGTCGCGTCCGCCCGCCGCGATTGCCGCCTTGTAGAACGCGTCCACCGTGGCACGGTCCTTGGCGTGAATGGCGACGTGCACCGGCTTATTCATCGCGCCTTCGCCGCCGATCCAGAAATCGGGCTTGCCGTCGGCGCCAAAGCCTGCGGCCGCGGCGTGCCCGGTCTGCTCTGCCGTTACTTCCATGATCAGGCTGTAGCCGAGCGGCGCCAGCGCCTTGGCGTAGAACGCCTTGGCGCGCTCATAGTCGGAGACTGAGAATCCCATGTGATCAATCATCGCAACCTCCGCTGTTCGTCCCTGTCAGCGCGACAGGAACGTATTGCTCCGCGTCTTGCGCGCGATGGCAAAGCCGCGCGCGACCATGTCGGCAATACAATCCTGCTGCCATTCGTTTTGTGACAGGTGCTCGATGACGACCGCGCGCGGCCACAGCGATTTCGTCGCGTCGCGGAAGAAGCCGATCAGCACGCGGTCCTCAAAGCCCTCGACGTCGATCTTGAGCGAATCGACTTGCGTGACGCCGGCTTCGTCGAGAATGCGCGTCAGCCGCAGTGATGGGACCTTGATGGCATCGGCGCTCACGGCGCCGGTGACGACGTGGGTGGCACCGAGATTGCCGCCGCCGCTCTCGATCATCAGCTCGCCGTCGCTGTCGCCTGCCGCGGCCTGCACCAGGCGCACCTGCGTCGCTTTCGATGCGGCGTGATTGAACGCGAGTCGCGCAAATGTCGTCGGATGCGGTTCGATCGCAACGACCTTGCCTTTGGTGCCGACCTGCCGCGCCATCACCAGCGCAAACGTGCCAACATTGGCGCCGACGTCGACGAACGTGCCGCCCGCCGGGGTGTGCTGACGCAGGAAATCGAGCTCGTCGAGATTGTAGTCGGGGTTGAACAGTGCGCCGCGCTCGGTCGCACTGCCCTGGTGATAGAAGCGGAACGAGGCGCCCTGATACTGCACGTCGACCGGACCGCCGCGCAGCAGGTTGACCAGTCGCGACATCCAGGGCCGGAATGCGCCGCGCTTCAGCCCAGACTGTTGGGCGAGGCGAATGAGCGCGGCCTGCGCCGCATTCGGCGCAAACGCGCCGAACGGCGCGGACGAAGGGGCGTTGTCGGTCGTCAAGCAGGCGGTCCTCGTTGCAAGCGGCGCATGCATAGCCGGTTTTGATGAGGACTCCAACGGCGGGTTGTAGCCTGGATGGAGCGTAGCGTAATCCAGGATTCTCGCGTTTGGGGGACCTATCCCGGATTGCGCTGCGCTCCATCCGGGCTACGGCCTTCACGCCGCCTTCTTCGGCGGAGCCATGCGCTGGCGCAGGATGCGGCCGAGCAGCTTGCGCTTGCCTTTGCGCGGGATCAGGTCGACGTCGCTGACGAGCTTGGCGCCGCTCTTGTGGCGCTCCAGCACGATCTTGCGGCTGTGGAAGGCCTCCAGCTCGGCGCGATGCGCGACGCTGACGATGGTCGCCTTCGGCAGCTCGTCGGTGACCATCTTCATCATCTTGTCCTGGCTCTTCTCGTCGAGCGCGGATGTGGCCTCGTCGAGCACGACGATGTCGGGGCTGTGCAGCAACAGCCGCGCAAAGGCGAGACGCTGCTTCTCGCCGCCCGATAGGGTCTGGTCCCACGGCGCCTCCTCCTCGATCTTCTCCTTGAGGTGAGCGAGACCGACCTTGCGCAGGACCTGGCCGATCTCCTCGATCGTCCAGTCGTCGGCGGCGCCGGGATAGGCGACCGCGCGGCGCAGCGATCCCGAGGGCACGTAGGGCCGCTGCGGCAGCATGAACAGCCGCCGGTCGGGATGGAAATTGACGCTGCCGCCGCCCCACGGCCAGAGGCCGGCGATGGCGCGCACCAGCGTGCTCTTGCCGGTGCCGGATTCGCCCGCGACCAGAAGCCGCTCGCCCGGTTCGATCACCACTTCGGTCTCGCCGACCACCGCGGTGCCGTCGTCGAGCGTGACGGAAAGGTCTTTCAACTCCAGCATGGCGTCATTGCCGGTCTCGCCGCGCTGGATGCGGCCAAGGCCATCGCCCTGCTCGGCGCGCTCGAGGCCGTCGAGCGACATCATCAACGAGGCGATGCGGCGCGCGCAGGCGTTCCAGTCGGCAAGCCGCGGATAATTGTCGACCAGCCAGCCGAACGCGCTCTGCACGATGGTGAAGGCGGAGGCCGCCTGCATCACCTGACCCAGCGTCATGCTGCCGTCGAGGAATTTTGGCGCACAGAGCAGGAGAGGGACCACGGGCGCAACGAGGCTGGAGCCCTGCGAGACAAGCGTCGTGCGCATGTGTTGTCCGGCCAGGCGCGCCCATTGCCGAAGCACGCTGGTGAAATTGCGGTCGATGCCATCGCGTTCCTCCTCTTCGCCGCCGAGCAGCGCGATGCTCTCGCCGTGCTCGCGCACGCGCGTCAGCGTGTAGCGGAAATCGGCTTCGGCCTGGTTCTTGTCTTCGGAGATCTGCACGAAATGGCGGCCGATCACCACGATCGAGCTGGAGGCGATCGCGGCGTAGAGGATCGCGGCGATCACCAGGAATCCGGGAATGGTGATGCTTGAGCCGCCGAGCGTGACGGTGAGCGCGCCGCCGATGGTCCAGAGCACGATGATGAAGGTCACGGCCGATAGCAGCGCCGACGTCACGCCGGCGAGGAAATCGACCGGTGAGTCGGTCGCAATGCGCAAATCCTCGGCGATGCGGTATTCGGGATTATTGTGGTCGCCGCCGACGAGGTTGAGCTGATAATAGCGGCCGTTGGCGAGCCAGCGTGTCAGCACGCTTGCCGTGAGCCAGGCGCGCCAGCGCCGCTGAATGCTCATGCGCGCGAACACCTGGGCGACGCCGAGCGCGATGCTGCCGATCGCGAGCGGGAAGAACATTGCGCTGAGATGGAAGACACTCGTCGCATCGCGTTGCTCGATGGCGTCGAAGATGGCGCGATTCCAGACGTTGATGCCGTATTGGAAGCAGACGGTCAGGACGATCAGCACGCCGAGGCCGATCGAGAACGGCCAGGCGAGACGATCGCCGTTACGGCCCCAGAAGTCGCGCGCGCTGATCCAGAAGCGCGTCAGCAGATAATCTTTGCGGACCTGTTCGGCTTCCTCGGGTGATAGTTCGGGGTCGGGTTCGAGCAGCTCGGGAGGCGGCGGCGGTGCCACTTCATCGCCGTTCTCGCCTTTGATCTCGACAATGGGCGGCTTCTCGCCCTGTTCGCGCTTCACGGCGGGCTTGTGCATGGGCGGACAACGCGAAGGAAATCAACCGGTTCCCTTCGGTTCCCAGCCGAATCATTCGGCGGCGCCATCTCGCACACGTCGCAGCCGTGCGGCCCGGTGCAGAACGCGCGACAGCTCTTCGATCGAATACGGCTTCTGCACGAGATCGAAGCCGGCAGCGCCATCCTGCGACAGGGCCTGGCTGTAGCCCGTGGTCAGCACCACCGGCACGCCGATGCCGCGGTCGCGGACCGCCTGCGCCAGATCGAGCCCGGTCATCCCGGGCATTACCACGTCCGAGAGCACGACGTCGAAACGATTGGCGTCCACGATGAGCTCAGCAAGTGCATCGGTCGCATTGTCGACCAGCGTGATGTTGTAGCCGAGCTCGGTGAGGCCGTCGGCGGCAAAATTGGCGAGCTCGATATTGTCCTCGACCACCAGCACCGACATGCCGCTGCCGGCCACCGCCGGCGCCGTGTTCGGCGCCAGCCGCTGCGACCGCAGGTCCGGCGGCACGCGCGGCAGATAGAGCGAGAAGGTGCTGCCTTGCCCCACCTCGCTCGTGACGGTCACCTCGCCGCCGGATTGCCGAGCGAAGCCGAACACCTGGGATAGGCCAAGACCGGTGCCGTGGCCGACTTGCTTGGTCGTGAAGAACGGCTCGAAGATGCGCCCGAGTCGCGCCGCGGGAATGCCGATCCCGGTATCGCGGACAGTGACGCGGACGAAGCCGTGGTTGCCGGAGACAGGAGCCGGCGTGTCCGGAATGGTCGTCGCGGTCTCGACCTCGAAGATGACCCTGCCCTTGCCCTGCATCGCATCGCGCGCGTTGGTCGCCATGTTGATCAGTGCGGTCTCGAACTGGCCGGCATCGGCATTGACGAGACAGGGCTCGGCCGGCAGCCGTGTGACGATCTCGATGGCGGGCCCGAGCAGCGTTGCCAGCATGTCGTGCAGCGACTGCATGCGCTGGCCGACGTCGAACACCTCTGGCTTCAGGGTCTGGCGTCGCGCAAAGGCGAGCAGCTGCGAGGTCAGCTTGGCGGCGCGTGCGACTGCGTCCGCGATGGCCGTGATGTAGCGCTGCCGCCGCTCCTCCGTCAGTTGCGGGCGATTCAGCAGGTCGACCGAGGCGCGGATCACCGTCAGCAGATTGTTGAAGTCGTGCGCGACGCCGCCGGTGAGCTGCCCGAGCGCCTCCAGGCGCTGGCTGTGCTTGAGCGCGTCCTCGGCTTCGCGCCGCGCTGCGGCCTCGGCCTGAAGATGCTGGGTGCGGCGGAATGCGAAGGCGAGCAGCAGGAACAGCAGCGCGGTGGCGGGAATGCCGAACACCAGATGCTGGCCCATGGTGGCGAACCAGCGTGCCCGGATCGCCGAGGTTTCGAGCCCGGCGCTGACATAGATCGGATATTCGGCGATGCGCCGGTAGCCAATGCGGCGCTCGATCCCGTCCGATGGCCAGCCGATGGTCATCAGGCCACGCTCGGGCTGGCCGGCAATCTGCTGGCCAACCGGGCCGCCCGGGTCGAGCCGCAGGTCGTGGTTGAGCCGTGGGAAATGCGCGAGCACGGCGCCGTCGGCACGCCCCATTGCGAAGAAGCTACCGGGATCGGAGCCGATCCTGGCATAGAAGCTTTCGAAATATTCGGGCAGGACGGAGGCCTGGATCACACCGATGAAGTTGCCGTCGTCGGAATCGCGGCGGCGACTGACGCTGAAGAAGCGCGCGCCCTGATAGGGCGGGCGTGGCGTCAGCGGCATGCCGATGAACGTGCCGATGCTCTGGTCGATGTGGGAATAGAAGTAATCGCGGTCCGTAAAGCTCAGCGCCGGTGGCGGCGAGGCGAGGCTGTTGACCAGCGCTTTTCCGTCCGCATCGAAGATCCAGGCCGATTTGAGCTGCGGCAGCGAATCGGTCAGCCGCTTCAGGCGACGGTGCAAAGCCGGCTCGCGCGCGCGGATGGTATCGTCGGAAAGGTTTCGCACGACCTCGTTGAGCTCGGCAAGGCTGCGGTCGATGGTCTCGAACACCTTCAGCGCATGCTCATGCGCGACGTCGAGGGTGCGCTCGATCTCGCGGTCGGCGATGTCATTCGTCGATGTGTAGGAGATCGTGGCCGCAATGACGAATAGCGCAACCGGCAGCGCCAGGGATGCCGCCATCATCCACTGCAACAGCCTCAGCGAGTTGCGTTGCGCCCTCTGCACAGTCGCTCCGGTCCCTGGCGCGAGCTTAACTGAATCTCGCGCAGGGAAGGAAGCAGCTTATGCGAAAACCGCTGGTTGTGGACCTAAAACTTGCGCGCGCAGCGGGTTGGAGAAAATTCTGCTCAAATTGACTGCGATCGCAGAATACCCCGGCCGGCCCGGCCGGGGGCGGGAACATTCGTCTCAGATCTGGCGCTCGACCATCTTGAGCTTGAGCTCGGCGATGGCTTCGGCCGGGTTGAGGCCCTTC
Source organism: Bradyrhizobium sp. C-145 (assembly GCF_023375135.1). Lineage (NCBI taxonomy): Bacteria > Pseudomonadati > Pseudomonadota > Alphaproteobacteria > Hyphomicrobiales > Nitrobacteraceae > Bradyrhizobium > Bradyrhizobium sp. C-145. Next base: position 129,515 of record NZ_CP088150.1, read on the forward strand.
GGGCAGGCCTTGGCGCAGTTCATGATGGTGTGGCAGCGGTAGAGGCGGAAGGGGTCCTCGAGATTGTCGAGCCGTTCGCCAGTCGCTTCATCCCGCGAATCGGACACCCAGCGGTTGGCCTGCAGCAGCGCGGCGGGGCCGAGATAGCGCTCGCTGTTCCACCAATAGCTCGGGCAGGAGGTCGAGCAGCAGGCGCAGAGGATGCACTCGTAGAGGCCGTCCAGCTTCTCGCGGTCCTCGTGGCTCTGGCGCCATTCCTTCTGCGGCGTCGGCGAGGTCGTCTTCAGCCACGGCTCGACCGAGGCGTACTGCGCGTAGAAATTGGTGAGATCGGGGACGAGGTCCTTCACGACGGGCTGATGCGGCAGCGGATTGATCTTCACCGCGCCGTCCTTCACGTCGTGCATCGAGCGGGTGCAGGCCAGCGTGTTCTGGCCATCGATGTTCATGGCGCAGGAGCCGCAGACGCCTTCGCGGCAGGAGCGGCGGAAGGTCAGCGACGGGTCGATGTGGTTCTTGATCCAGATCAGGCCGTCCAGCACCATCGGACCGCAATCATTGGTGTCGACATAATAGGTGTCGACGCTCGGATTCTTGCCGTCGTCCGGATTCCAGCGATAGACCTTGAACTCGCGGAGCTCGGTCGCGCCCGCAGGCTTCGGCCAGGTCTTGCCGCCGCTGATCTTGGAGTTCTTCGGAAGTGCGAATTCAACCATTTCGATAGGGCCTTCGCTGTTCGATCAATACACCCGCGCCTTCGGCGGAATGTACTGCACGTCGTTGGTCATGGTGTAGTCGTGAACCGGGCGGTAGTCGATCTTGACCTTGCCGGAATCGTCCAGCCAGGCCAGCGTGTGCTTCATCCAGTTCTTGTCGTCGCGCTCGGAGAAATCCTCGCGCGCATGGGCGCCGCGGCTCTCGGTGCGGTTGGCGGCCGAGTTCATCGTCACCACCGCCTGCGAGATCAGATTGTCGAATTCGAGCGTCTCGACGAGATCCGAATTCCACACCAGCGAGCGGTCGGACACCGCGATGTCGGTGATGCCGCTGTGGACCTTCGCGATCAGGTTCTGGCCTTCGCTCAAGACCTCACCGGTGCGGAACACCGCGCAGTTGTTCTGCATCACGTGCTGCATGCCCTCGCGCAGCTTCGCCGTCGGCGTGCCGCCGGAAGCGTAGCGGTAATGGTCGAGGCGGCCGAGCGCCATCTCGGCCGAGTTCGCCGGCAGCTCCGGCTGCTCGGCGTTGGGCGTCAGCTTCTCGGCGCAGCGCAGCGCCGCAGCGCGGCCGAACACCACGAGGTCGATCAGCGAGTTGGAGCCAAGGCGGTTGGCGCCGTGCACGGAAACGCAGGCGGCTTCGCCGAGCGCCATCAGGCCGGGGACCACAGCATTGTCGTCGCCGTCCTTCTTGGTCAGCACTTCGCCGTGATAATTGGTGGGAATGCCGCCCATGTTGTAGTGCGTGGTCGGCACGATCGGGATCGGCTCCCGCGTCACGTCGACATTGGCGAAGATCTTTGCGGATTCGGAGATACCGGGCAGCCGCTCGGCCAGCACCGCGGGATCGAGGTGGTCGAGGTGCAGGAAGATGTGGTCCTTCTTCTTGCCGACGCCGCGGCCCTCGCGGATCTCGATCGTCATCGCGCGCGAGACGACGTCGCGCGAGGCGAGGTCCTTCGCCGACGGCGCATAGCGCTCCATGAAGCGCTCGCCCTCGGAGTTGACGAGATAGCCGCCTTCGCCGCGCGCGCCCTCGGTGACCAGGCAGCCCGCGCCATAGATGCCGGTCGGGTGGAATTGGACGAATTCCATGTCCTGCAGTGGCAGGCCGGCGCGAAGCACCATGCCGCCGCCGTCGCCGGTGCAGGTGTGCGCCGAGGTGCAGGAGGCATAGGCGCGGCCATAGCCGCCGGTGGCCAGGATCGTGGTCTGGGCGCGGAAGCGATGCAGCGTGCCGTCGTCGAGCTTGAGCGCAATCACGCCGCGGCAGGCGCCCTGGTCGTCCATGATCAGGTCGATGGCGAAGAACTCGATGAAGAACTCGGCCGCGTGGCGCAGCGACTGGCCGTACATCGTGTGCAGCATCGCGTGACCGGTACGGTCGGCGGCCGCGCAGGTGCGCTGCGCCTGACCCTTGCCGAAGTCCATGGTCATGCCGCCGAACGGGCGCTGATAGATCTTGCCGTCCTCGGTGCGCGAGAACGGCACGCCCCAATGCTCGAGCTCATAGACGGCTTCCGGCGCGTTCCGCACCATGTATTCGATCGCGTCCTGGTCGCCGAGCCAGTCCGACCCCTTCACGGTGTCGTACATGTGCCAGCGCCAGTCGTCCCGGTGCATGTTGCCGAGCGCGGCCGAGATGCCGCCCTGCGCTGCAACCGTATGCGAGCGGGTCGGGAACACTTTTGTGATGCAGGCGGTGCGCAGGCCCGCTTCGCTGCAGCCGACCACGGCGCGCAGGCCCGCGCCGCCGGCGCCGACCACGACGACGTCATAGGTGTGGTCTTCGATCGGATAGGCTTTGCCGTTGGTGGCGGGAGCGCCGTTGCCCGAGCCATTCGTTGTAGTGGCCATGGGTTACACTCCGGATGACAGTTTCAGGATCGCGTAGGTCGAGGCGAGCGCCACGGCGACCGAGAAGAAGTTGTTGAGCATGATGGAGATGAGCTTCAGCTTCTCGTTATGGACGTAGTCCTCGATCACCACCTGCATGCCGATTTTCATGTGCCAGGCGCTGGCGAAGATGAAGAGGAGCAGGATCACCGCGACGGGAATGGAGCTGAGAATCTGCGCAGCGCCGATCTGGTTGCGGCCGAGCAGCATCATGATGATCACCAGCACCGGGATCATCAGCAGCGTCATGGCGACGCCGGTGATGCGCTGGCGCCAGAAATCGGACGTGCCCGAATGCGCGGCGCCGAGATTGCGGACGCGGCCAAGCGGGGTGCGCATGCTGCGCTTCGGCGTATCGGTTGCGCTCATCGTCCACCTCCGATCGCATAGGCGATGATCCAGATCAGCACCGTCAGCGCGATGCCCCCGATCAGGGCGCCCCAGGTCAGCGCTTCCCGCTCATTGGCCTTGAAGCCGTAGCCGAGATCCCAGACGAAATGCCGGATGCCGCTGAGCATATGATGCATCAGCGCCCAGGTGTAGCCGAACACGATCAGCCGTCCGATGATGCTGCCGGCGAAGGCCTGGACGTGCGCGTAGGCGGCGGGGCCGGAGGCCGCCGCGATCAGCCACCAGACCAGCAGCAGGGTTCCGACATAGAGGGCGATACCGGTGGCGCGATGGATGATGGACAGCGCCATCGTCAACGTCCAACGGTACACTTGCATGTGTGGTGAGAGCGGTCGTTCGATCCGTGCGGTCATGGGCTTTGATGTTGTATTGCGGCCCAACAGAAGGGCGCGCGGGGATCGGAAAGGTGGGCTCTATTTACGGAGTCGATTTCGCTGGCGCAATCACCAAATCGCCATAAATCGAACGGTGGTTCAGCTCTAGAGCGTTGATGAAACAAGGCCAATCAGTGGCTTGGTATACCAGAGCGTCGGTCCGCCAACGAAGTAAAGAGTCTTTATTCATTTCTTCTGGAGGGAACGAGGTGCGTTGAAATTGCTATTGGAACGCCTCTAAACGGACCGTCCCGTCCAAATCGGCCAGAGGTGGGTCCAGTCGTCGCGCAAACTCGTGCGCCCATGCGAACGGTCCCTCCCATTCCGCTTCCGTTCGACCCCCTTGGATATGCGCACCCTGCATTCCACCCCAGCCGGGAGGTTCGGTGTGTCGACCGCGAGAATCAGATCGCCTAATGCTCCCTACGCGGCGTTCCGAAGCGACATCTCGGAGCCGCAGCGACCAGTCGCCGGGGCAGGTCACAGGTGATTGCAGGGCTGGACATCAAGGAGATCGTGGAGCTTGCGCTGTTGCTAATCGCAACCGGCGCACTCTCGGGATTTTTGGCCGGGGTGTTCGGCATCGGCGGCGGCGCGATTCTCGTGCCCGTGTTCTACGAATGCTTTCGCATCGCCGGCGTGCCGCTGGAGGTGCGCATGCCACTCTGCGTCGGCACCTCGCTTGCGGTGATCATCCCAACCTCGATCCGTTCATTCCAGGCGCACTACAAACGCGGCGCCGTCGACATGGCGATCCTGCGCGTGTGGTGGCTGCCGATCGTGATCGGCGTCATCGCCGGCAGCGTGGTCGCGCGCTACGCGCCGGAACGGCTGTTCAAGATCGTATTCGTCGCCGTCGCCTGGTCAGCCGCGGTCCGGCTCATCTTCGCACGCGAGACCTGGAAGCTCGGCGATGATCTGCCGAAGGGCCCATTGATGCGCGTCTACGGCTTCGTGGTCGGCATCCTCTCGACGCTGATGGGCATCGGCGGCGGCCTGTTCTCCAACCTGCTGATGACCTTCTACAGCCGTCCCATCCATCAGGCCGTGGCGACCTCGTCGGCGCTCGCGGTGCTGATCTCGATCCCCGGCGCGCTCGGCTACATCTATGCGGGCTGGCCCGCGGCGGCGAGCTATCCGGCCGTCGCAGCGCTGCAGATTCCGTTCGCGCTCGGCTACGTCTCGCTGATCGGCGCCGTGCTGGTCATGCCGACGAGTCTCGTCACCGCGCCGCTAGGCGTGAAGGCCGCGCATGCGATGTCGAAGCGGACGCTGGAAGCTGCGTTCGGGTGCTATCTGTTGATCGTCGGCAGCCGGTTTGTGCTGAGCCTGGTGGGCGGACAATAGCCGCTACACCCTCCGTCATTGCGAGCGCAGCGAAGCAATCCAGAATCTTTCCGCGGCGGCAGTCTGGATTGCTTCGTCGCAAGAGCTCCTCGCAATGACGTTGTTGAAAGAGCGCGCGATCCCAGTCCCATCGCAGCACTGGACAGCGAACGGGGAGCGTCGATCGGGTCTAATCAGCGATTAGTCCTTCAATCGCACTTCGCTGTGGAACCATGATCGGAGATCGCCGATGCCTTCGATGCGATCGGAATCTGAAAGCAGTCTTAGTCGCGCAGCAATCATTTCGCCTTCGATTGGCAATCCCAGCTCTTTACAGCGGTCCATCACAAGCGTGACCATCATGGCGGTCTTCCGCCACGTCGGCTTCATGACCGAGAAAATGACCTCATCGATTTGCTGCTCGGTCACCGACGGCGGCAGGCGCACCTCGTCCCATGTGAGCTCGCAGGTATATACGAGGGGTTCTCGATCGGACTTCGGAGGCTCCAGATCCGGATACTGATCGTAGATCGGCTGAAGCAACTCATCCTCCAAAGCAGCAACGACTTCGTCCAGCCAGTCCTCGAGCTCAATCCGCTCAGCCTTGCCAAGCGCTGCGATGGCCATTCGGGCCTGGTCGAGGGCCCTGTAAGCATCAAGAAGATGATCGTTGATCCGGACAGCCTGCTCGCGGTTCATACGTCCCCCCACCCCCGGAGCGATTGCGCCCCTCACTTCTTCGCGTAAATATCCTTGTAGGTCTCGCGAAGCACGTTCTTCTGCACCTTGCCCATCGTATTGCGCGGCAGCTCGTCGACGACGAGCACGCGCTTGGGCATCTTGAATTTCGCAAGGCGCCCCTCCAGGCCCTTCAGCACGGCCGGTTCATCGATGCTCGCGCCGGGCTGGCGCACGAGAACCGCCGTGACGCCCTCGCCGAAATCGGCATGCGGCACCCCGATCACGGCGGACTCGACCACGCCCAGCATGGCGTCGATCTCGCTCTCGATTTCCTTCGGGTACACGTTGAAGCCGCCGGAGATCACGAGATCCTTGCCGCGGCCGAGGATGTGGACGTAGCCCTTGTCGTCGATCTTGCCGAGGTCGCCGGTGATGAAGAAGCCGTCGGGCCGGAACTCGGCCTTGGTCTTCTCCGGCATGCGCCAGTAGCCCTTGAACACGTTCGGGCCCTTGACCTCGATCATGCCGATCTCCTCGCGCGGCAGCTCTTTCCCTGTCTCGGGATCGGTGACGCGCACCGAGACGCCCGGCAGCGGGAAACCGACCGCGCCGGGCACGCGCTCGCCGTCATAGGGATTCGACGTGTTCATGTTGGTTTCGGTCATGCCGTAGCGCTCGAGCACGGCATGTCCCGTGCGCGCCGACCATTCGCGATGGGTGTCGGCGAGCAGCGGCGCCGAGCCCGAGATGAACAGCCGCATGTGCTTCGTCGTCTCGCGCGACAGCGCGGGGTTCTGCAGCAGGCGGGTGTAGAAGGTCGGCACCCCCATCAGCACCGTCGCGCGCGACATCAGCTTGATGATGAGGTCAGGATCGAGCTTCGGCAGGAAGATCATCGAAGCGCGGGCGAACAGCGTCACGTTGGTCGCCACGAACAGGCCGTGCGTGTGATAGATCGGCAGCGCGTGGATCAAGACGTCCTTGTCGGTGAAGCGCCAATAGTCGACGAGCGAGAGCGAGTTGGACGCCAGATTGTCATGCGTCAGCATCGCGCCCTTGGAGCGGCCCGTGGTGCCAGATGTGTAGAGGATCGCGGCGAGGTCGTCGCTTGTGCGCGGCACCGTCGCGAACTCGCCGCTTGCCTTGTCGGCGGCGTCCGTTAGCGAGCCCTTGCCGTCAGGCCCGAGCGTCTCGACCTTGGCTTTTACCTTGGCGGCGATCGGGGCGAGGCCTTCCGCCTTGGAGGGATCGCAAACCACCAGCGACGGCTCGGCATCGCCGATGAAGTAGTCGAGCTCATTCAGCGTATAGGCGGTGTTCAGCGGCAGATAGACCGCGCCGGCCCGCACGGTGGCCAGATACAGCACGATGTTGGCGACCGATTTCTCCACCTGCACCGCGACGCGATCGCCGGGCTTCACGCCGCGTGCGACCAGCACATTCGCCATCTGCCCCGCGCGCGCGATCAGATCGCCATAGCTGATACGGGCGCCGTCATGCGTCTCGATTGCGAGGCGTTTGGGATCGTCCAGGCCGTCGAACAGGCGGGAAAACAGATTGGCGTTGGCAGCTTGGTTCATGCAACATTCCTCGCCGGCGAAGGCCGGTCAAAACCGAGGGCTGGATTAGCAAAAACCGCCCCGCAGAAGCAACGGAGACAGTTTGCATGACCAAAAACGGGAAACGCGTGGCCTGGGTCACGGGCGGCGGCAGCGGGATCGGCGAGGCCGGCGCCGAGGCATTAGCTGCCGACGGCTGGACGGTGGTGGTGTCGGGCCGGCGCCAGTCAGCCCTCGATGCGGTGGTTGCGAAGATCAATGGCGCAGGCGGGACGGCCGAGGCCATTGTGCTTGACGTGTCCAACGCCACTGAAGCCCAGAAGGCAGCCGATCGAATCGTCGCCAGGCACGGCCGGATCGATCTGCTGGTGAACAATGCCGGCATCAATGTTCCCAAGCGCAGCTGGAAGGACATGGAACTGGAAGGCTGGGATAAGCTCGTCCAGGTCAATCTCAACGGCGTGCTTTATTGCATGCGCGCGGTGCTGCCGACGATGCGCAAGCAGCAGGATGGCGCGATCATCAACGTCTCGTCCTGGGCCGGCCGCCATGTCTCGAAGATGCCGGGCCCGGCCTATACCACGACCAAGCATGCGGTGCTGGCGCTGACCCATTCCTTCAACATGGACGAATGCGTCAACGGCCTGCGCGCCTGTTGCCTGATGCCGGGCGAGGTGGCAACGCCGATCCTGAAGCTGCGCCCGGTGGTGCCGAGCGAGGAGGAGCAGGCCAGGATGCTGCAATCCGAAGATCTCGGCCGCACCATCGCGTTCATTGCGAGCATGCCGGCGCGCGTCTGCATCAACGAGGTGCTGATCAGCCCGACGCATAATCGCGGTTTTATTCAGACGCCGCACAGCAGGGACTGAGGTGGGGCGCAGCCGCGAGTCCGTCATTGCGAGCGAAGCGAAGCAATCCAGAAATGTAGCCGCGGAGACAGTCTGGATTGCTTCGTCGCAAGGGCTCCTCGCAATGACGGCGTGGATGCACCACACGAAATCCCTCCCCCATAGTTTCACGCATCACAAAGAATTTTTTTCCGAAACCGCCCAGCAAACCCTCCCGTAGTTCGGTCCAACGACGGCACTGCTGCTTCAAGCCAAGGAGACACAGTCGCCGTTGTTGCCAACTCAAACGCCGGCCATCGCCGGTCTCAATTCAATCGGGAGATTCTCCATGTCGAAGCGCATTGCCTATCTCGCTGCTGCCGCCTTCAGCGCCCTCGCCATCACCGCGACCGTCATCGCGCCTGTCAGCGCCGAGGAGAAGACCGTCATGGTCGGCGGCGCCGCGATGTTCCCGTCCAAGAACATCGTCCAGAACGCGGTCAACTCCAAGGACCACACCACGCTGGTCGCGGCGGTGAAGGCGGCGGGCCTGGTGCCGACGCTGGAAAGCAAGGGCCCGTTCACGGTGTTCGCGCCGACCAATGCCGCCTTCGGCAAGCTGCCGGCCGGCACCGTCGACAACCTGGTCAAGCCCGAGAACAAGGCGACCCTGACCAAGATCCTCACCTATCACGTCGTACCCGGCAAGCTCGCGGCCTCCGACCTCACCGACGGCAAGAAGATGAAGACCGCCGAGGGCGAGGAACTGACGGTGAAGAAGATGGACGGCAAGACCTGGATCGTCGATGCCAAGGGCGGCACCTCGATGGTGACGATCTCCAACGTCAACCAGTCCAACGGTGTCATCCATGTGGTCGACACCGTGCTGATGCCGGCGACGTAACACCGCCCACCCCTGTTTCATCCCCCGAACAGGAGGTCTCGAGACGGCGAGCCGGGGGTGCCCGGCTCGCTTTCTTGTGACCGTGATAGCCCGCCAGTATCGATTTGATGCCGGACGGGGCGTAACGAAAGCGGAAGCATCGGCGTATAATTGCTGTCAAACGACGTTCAGGACGGAACCATCATGGCGAGCCTCACAGTCACCGACGAGCAGGTCAGGGCCACTCCGGCCAAAGTGATCCAGCCGGCCTGGGTCCGGATCATGCATTGGGTCAACGCCCTCGCCATGATCCTGATGATTCTGTCGGGCTGGCAGATCTACAACGCCTCACCGCTGTTCGGCTTCAGCTTTCCGCGCGAGTACACGCTCGGCGGCTGGCTCGCCGGCGGTCTGCTCTGGCATTTTGCGGCGATGTGGCTGTTGATGATCAACGGCCTCGCTTATCTCATCACCGGTTTCGCCACCGGCCGTTTCGCTAAGAAGCTGCTGCCGATCACGGCGTCCGGCGTGCTTCACGACGTCAGGGCGGCGCTGACCTTCAAGCTCGGCCATGACGATCTCACCGTCTACAATTACGTGCAGCGCCTGCTCTATGCCGGCATCATCGTGGTCGGCGTGCTGATCGTGCTGTCGGGCCTCGCGATGTGGAAGCCGGTGCAGCTCTATTACCTGGTGATGCTGTTCGGCGATTATCCGACCGCGCGCTACGTGCACTTCTTCTGCATGGCCGCGATCTGCGCGTTCCTGGTCATTCATGTTCTGCTCGCGCTGCTGGTGCCGAAGAGCCTGCGCGCGATGATCATCGGTCGCTGAGGAGGAGAACATGGCGAAACGTTCATTCCTGATCCCCGGCGTCGACAAGCGGCTCTTGATCAAGGACTCCATCAAGACGATGCCTGACGTCACCCGCCGCCGCTTCATCGCGGGCGGCGCCAGCCTCGGCGCGCTGACGCTGCTCACCGGCTGCGACGTCGTCGACTCCTCCTCAGCCGAGGAGATGCTGAAGCAGGTGTCGAAGTTCAACGACGCCGTGCAGTCCTTCATTTTCAATCCCGATGCGCTGGCGCCGACCTTCCCCGAGAGCGCGATCACGAAGCCGTTCCCGTTCAACGCCTATTACGATCTCGACGATGCGCCGGATGTCGACGGCAAGGACTGGAAGCTCGAAGTGCGCGGTCTCGTCGATAACAAGAAGCCCTGGACGCTGGACGAGCTCTATCGATTGCCGCAGGTCACCCAGATCACCCGCCACATCTGCGTCGAGGGCTGGAGCGCGATCGGCAGCTGGACCGGCACGCCCTTGCGCGATTTCCTCAAGTTGATCGGCGCCGACACGCGCGCGAAATATGTCTGGTTCCAGTGTGCCGACAAGGACGGCTACAACTCGCCGCTCGACATGCGCAGCGCGCTGCATCCGCAGACCCAGATGACGTTCAAATACGCGAACGAGATCCTGCCGCGCGCCTACGGCTTCCCGATGAAGATCCGCGTGCCGACAAAGCTCGGCTTCAAGAACCCGAAATACGTGGTCTCGATGGAAGTCACCAACGACTACAAGGGCGGCTATTGGGAAGACCAGGGGTACAATTCGTTCAGCGGGAGCTAGCTCCGCTGCCGTAGGATGAGCAAGGCGCAAGCGTGCCACCGGCATCCGCGGCAGAGGCTGTGGCGGCACAGCGCTAGGCGCCTTGCCCAGCCTACGGTAGCGCGATGCTGGACATGATCGCTGCAGCGGTCCTATTTTGTGGGCCGCATGAGTGTAGAATCAGCGACCAGAATGAACGTCAAGAAATGGCTGGCAGCTTCGCTGATTTGCGTTTCGGCGTTGTCCGCGCTGGCCGAGGGCCTTTTCTTTTGGCGCGGCATATACGCAAGGCCTGTGACCGCTGCTTTTGCAGACACCCTGTTGGCGTTTTTGCTCATCATGTGGATCGTGGCTGACCAGCGAGATCACCCACAAGTCGAGCGGCCGTTCGACTACGGATTTCTCCTCATATTGTTCTGGCTGCCGTATCTGCCTTACTATCTGTGGCGCACGAGACGCGTCGCTGGATTATGGATGTTCGTCGGCTTCCTTGGCTTGTTCTCGCTCGGATTCCTCGTTCAACTGGCGATATGGTCAGTTCTCGTGATGAACAAGCAGGTCTCCTAGGGTGGACAAAGCGCAAGCGTGCCCACCATTCCATCCATGCTGAAGAAGATGGTGGGCACGGCGCTTCGCGCCTATGCCGACCCTACGGCACCGATTGCCTGGCCGGCCCCACCTTCCGCTGGCACAGCGCCGCCACCGCCCCGAGCGCCAGCAGTGCGGCCGAGACGTTCAGCGCGTAGCTCAAGCTGCCCAGCGCATCCGTGATGGCGCCGACCACGATCGGGCCGAGCGTTTGGCCGACGCCGAACGAGATCGTCATCGCTGCGATCGCGGTCGGCCACATCTCGGGCGGATAGTTGAAACGGACGAAGGCAGTGGTCGAGCCGACCACGGCGAAGAAGGCGACGCCGAACACGACCGCCGAGATCGCGAGCCAGGCCGGCGAATGCCCCAGCATCGGCAGGGCGGCCCCTAACGCGTTGGTGCCGAGGATAATCGCGGTGGCGAGCCCGCCGCGGTCGAGCGCCAGCACGCCGCGCCAGGCCCAGGGCGTGACGAAGGCGGACAGGCCAATCAGGCTCCAGAACGCCGCCTGCGCCGCGGCCCCGCCGCCGCCGTCGCGCACATAGGCGATCATGAAGGTCATGTAGGCGATATAACCCGCGCCGAACAGAAAATAGCCGGCGAGATAGATCAGCACCGGCAGGATCGCGAACGATGCGTGACTGCCTTCCGAGAAACGCGCGCCGCTTTCGATGCGGATCAGGAACAGCGGGATCGTCATGGCGACGGACAAGAGCGTCAGCGCCCACCACACGATCCACCACGAGCCGGGTCCGAAATATTGCAGCGTGAACGGGGCGATCAGCCCCGAGGCGAGAATGCCGATGCCTGGTCCGGCATAGAACAGGCTGAGCAGGAAATTGGCGCGCGCGGGCTGCGACTGCGCAATGGTCGCGGCCAGCGCGCCGCCGGCGACGAAGCCCGCCGCTGCGCCCAAGCCCAGCACGAGGCGCGCCAGGCTCAACGCGACGAAATTGCCTGATAGTGCGCAGGTCGCGAGCGCGGCGACACAGGCCAGGGTTCCGCCGCGGATTGCGGCTGACCAGCCGACGCGCTGGATCAGCCGCGACGCGACAAGCGCGCCGACGAGGTAGCCGACGGCGTTGATGGTGTTCATGAAACCGGCCGCCGAGTAGGACCAGCCAAGGTCCTCCCGCATGTCGGGCAGCACCAGCGCATAGGCGAAGCGGCCGATGCCGAGCCCGACCGTCGCCGCCAGCGACAGGGTCAGGATCAGCCGCGCAGGATGCGGGTTCGGGGGACGGTCAGGGGCGTGCAAGGGGTACTCCGGCAACCCGCACTGTGGCAGGCCCTGCCGGCCTTGCACAGCCGCGGCGCGGCAATGGTGTCTTGCCAAGCGCGCAACGCCGCTCTAGCACTCCGGCCGAAATTCACGAGATGCCGTCATGCCCGGCCTTGTGCCGGGCATCCACGTTCTTGGCCCCGCAAGCCGAGGACGTGGATGGCCGGGACAAGCCGGACATGACGCAACGGAGGTAGAACGACCATGGCGACCCACAAATTGCTGCTGCTCCCCGGCGACGGTATCGGCCCCGAGGTGATGGGCGAGGTGAAGCGGCTGATCGACTGGCTCAATTCGGCCGGGATCGCCAAATTCGAGACCGACACCGGTCTCGTCGGCGGTGCGGCCTATGACGCGCACAAGGTGTCGATCTCCGAGGGCGACATGGCCAAAGCCAAGGACGCCGACGCCGTGATCTTCGGCGCTGTCGGCGGCCCGAAATGGGATGCGGTGCCCTACGAGGTGCGCCCCGAGGCCGGTCTGCTTCGTCTGCGCAAGGATCTCGCCCTGTTCGCCAACTTGCGTCCCGCCGTGTGCTACCCGGCGCTGGCAGACGCCTCGAGCCTGAAGCGCGAGGCGGTCGAGGGCCTCGACATCGTCATCGTGCGCGAGCTCACCGGCGGCGTCTATTTCGGCGAGCCCAAGACCATCACCGATCTCGGCAACGGCCAGAAGCGCGCCATCGATACCCAGGTCTACGACACCTATGAGATCGAGCGCATCGCTCGCGTCGCCTTCGAGCTTGCCAAGAAGCGCAAGAACAAGGTGACGTCGATGGAGAAGCGCAACGTCATGAAGTCGGGCGTGCTCTGGAACGAGGTCGTCACGCAAGTTCACAAGCGCGAATACCCCGACGTCACGCTCGAGCATCAGCTCGCCGATTCCGGCGGCATGATGCTGGTGAAATGGCCGAAGCAGTTCGACGTCATCGTCACCGACAATCTGTTCGGCGACATGCTCTCCGACATCGCGGCGATGCTGACGGGGTCGCTCGGCATGCTGCCCTCGGCTTCGCTTGGCGAGGTCGACGTCAAGAGCAAGAAGCGCAAGGCGCTGTACGAGCCGGTGCACGGCTCCGCCCCTGACATCGCGGGCAAGGGCCTCGCCAATCCGATCGCGATGATCTCGTCGTTCGGCATGGCGCTGCGCTACTCCTTCGACATGGGCGATCTCGCCGACAAGGTCGATGCCGCCATCGCCGCCGTGCTCGCCAGCGGCCTGCGCACCGCCGACATCAAGTCGGAAGGCACCACCGCCGCTTCGACCACGCAGATGGGCGAAGCGATTCTGAAGGAATTGCAGAAGCTGCACGGGTAGAGTCGTAGCCCGGATGGAGCGCAGCGAAATCCGGGGTTCTCGCCTCGTGGATAGACTTCCCGGATGCGCTTCGTTCCATCCGGGCTACGCGACAAAAAATGGCCGGGTGTGAGCCCGGCCATTTGATTCGAAGCCTGCGTCCGCCTCAGTACAGCGGGAAATTCTGCGGGTAGCCGCCGACATCAGCGGGCGGCGAGAGCGGCTGGCGATCGATCGGGCGGTTCAGGTTCTCGCGGGCGAAGGACGGATAGCCCACCGCCGGCGGGAAGGCATAGTCGCTGAACTTGCGGTCGCCCGGATTGACCTCGGTGCCGCCGTCGAGCCAGGAGCGCTTGCTCACATAGATGCGGGTGCGGCCCTGCTGATAGACCGCGTTGGGGCCGCTCGGTCCGTAATAGGGCCGGCCGCGCTCGTCATAGCGCTTGGTCCTGGTGTCGGCCGAAGCCGGCGACGCGAGGGACATGGCAATGACGGCGCCCGCCGCAAGCCAGGTCGCCAATGTGTTCGCCGCAGAGAATTTCAAGCTCATCACGTCCCCTTCAGGCGGCAGGCCGCCAGTCGATTTCACCCCATACTAGCCCGGCCGGGGCGGATGCAACTAGGTCAATTGGGTCACACCAGCTCGGAATAATCGTGCGCGCCGGCAAAAGTTGCATCAATACCAGCCACTTGAGCTTGATGCGGCCTAGAGCGCCCCGCGCAATTGCGCGTTCGCGGCGCCCAGCAGCCAGTCCGACGATCCCTGGGAATCGCAGGCGCGGCGCTTCAGCTCGGCACGGGCGAACAATTCCGCCAGCCTGGGCTCGTTGCCCGAGGTCAGCAGCGTCAGCCGGTTCAGCGTGCAGGCGATCGCCGCGCGCCGGGCGGGCAGGGTGTCGCCCTGGCAGGAGAAGCCGGAGATCTGCAGTGCCGGCTCCTCGCTGCGCTTGAGGTAGCCGAGGCACGCCCGCGTCCCCTCCGCGCCGACCGGCCGGAACAGGGCGACCGGGCCGAATTTGGTGTCGATCAGGCCGGCCTGCTCGAGCGTGGTCGCCGCGCTCAAGCCCATCTGGACGGCCAGGTCCGCAGTCGCCGGACGGGCCACGTCGAACTCGCTGCCTTCCCGGTAGATTTCGAGCTCGGCCAGCGGCTGGCCGGCCTCGCTCGCCCAGCGCAGCACGTCCCGGCGGCCTCCTTCGGGATGCCTTAGGATGATGTAAGAGGCTGTTTTCTCTGATGAATCAAGCCGGCTGACGGCGAAGGCCGGATGCGAGCGGTCGGCCGCGCTCCAGCCCGGCTTGTCCGCCGGCTCATCGTCGCGCAAGTCAGGCAGCTGGCCCAGCGCCCCGAGCGCGAGGATGGCAAACAGCGCGAGCGCCCCCACATAGGCGATCAGGTGCGCCAGCGTGCCGATGACCTCGTCGGCAAAGGCTGCAAGCGCCAGATGGATCTGGGTAGGGCTAACGGCCATGCTGGCCTCAGGCGACTGCATCCACGGCCTTCAGGCATGGTCCAACGTTGTCTTGAGGCCGGTTCTCGCATAGAAGCGCTGCTCTTCCTGTTTAAGCGTCAGCTTCGGGAACGGGCTTTTTCATCGGAGAGTGAACGATGGGTTACAAAGTCGCAGTCGTCGGCGCGACCGGCAATGTCGGACGGGAAATGCTCAACATCCTGGATGAGCGCAAATTCCCCGCCGACGAGGTCGTGGCCCTGGCGTCACGCCGCAGCGTCGGCGTCGAGGTCTCCTATGGCGACCGCACCCTGAAGGTCAAAGCGCTCGAGCATTACGACTTCTCCGACGTCGACATCTGCCTGATGTCGGCGGGCGGCTCGGTGTCGAAGGAATGGTCGCCGCAGATCGGTGCCGCCGGCGCGGTCGTGATCGACAATTCCTCGGCGTGGCGCATGGATCCGGACGTGCCGCTGATCGTGCCGGAGGTGAACGCGGGCGCGACGGAAGGCTTCAAGAAGAAGAACATCATCGCCAACCCGAACTGCTCGACCGCGCAGCTCGTGGTCGCGCTCAAGCCGCTGCACGACAAGGCGACCATCAAGCGCGTCGTGGTCTCGACCTATCAATCGGTGTCGGGTGCCGGCAAGGACGCGATGGACGAATTGTTCTCGCAGACCAAGGCCGTCTACACCAATGACGAGCTGGTCGCGAAGAAATTTCCCAAGCGCATCGCCTTCAACGTCATCCCCCATATCGACGTCTTCATGGAGGACGGCTACACCAAGGAAGAGTGGAAGATGATGGCGGAGACCAAGAAGATCCTTGATCCCAAGATCAAGCTCTCCGCCACCTGCGTGCGCGTGCCGGTGTTCGTCGGCCACTCCGAGGCCGTCAACATCGAGTTCGAGAACCCGATCACAGCCGATGAAGCCCGCGAGATCCTGCGCAAGGCGCCGGGCTGCCTCGTCATCGACAAGCAGGAGCCCGGCGGCTACGCCACGCCTTACGAAGCGGCCGGCGAGGACGCCACCTATATCAGCCGCATCCGCGAGGACGCGACGGTCGAGAACGGCCTCGTGCTGTGGTGCGTGTCCGACAATTTGCGCAAGGGCGCCGCGCTCAACGCGATCCAGATCGCGGAAGTGCTTATCAACCGCAAGCTGATCAGCGCGAAGAAGAAGGCGGCGTAACGCGCTGCCGTAGGGTGGGCAAAGGCGCGCTCTTCGCGCGCCGTGCCCACCATTCTTTCCGATTCCGACAGGTGGTGGGCACGCTTCGCTTTGCCCACCCTACGAGAGCGATGGCTTACGCTACGCTTCGCGCGTTCTTGAATTCCTTCGCGACCTTATCCAGCACGAACAGCGATCCCTCCGCGACTCCGAAATAGGCGCCGTGGGTCTGCATCTGGCCGTTCTCCACCGCCTTGCGCACGAACGGGAAGGTCATCAGGTTTTCGAGGCTGCGGAACACCGCGGCCTTCTCGATGCGCTCGATGAACTGCGCCATGGTCTCGTGGTTGCGCTGCTCGACCACCTCGCCCGGCTTGATGAACATCTGCATCCATTTGCCGATGAAGTCGCCCGGCGTCAGCGGCTCGATCTTGTCGACGAAGGCGCGGATGCCGCCGCATTGCGCGTGGCCGAGCACCACGATGTGCTTCACCTTCAGCACCGTCACCGCATATTCCAGCGCCGCCGAGACGCCATGTGCGTTCTCGTCGGGCTGGTAGGTCGGCACCAGATTGGCGATGTTACGGACGACGAACAATTCACCCGGACCGACGTCGAAGATCACCTCGGGCGAGACACGGCTGTCGCAGCAGCCGATCACCATCACTTCCGGCGACTGTCCCTTCACCGACAGCTCGCGGTAGCGGGTCTGCTCGGCCGGCAGCCGCTGGGTGGCGAAGGCCTCGTAGCCTTCCAGCAAATGCTTCGGGAATGTCACCATACCCATGCCTAATCATAGACCGCAGGGGCGAACAAGCCTTTCGAATAAGCAGGCCAAATGCTATCGGCTTCGGTAAGAGGACTGACGAGGAAGGAACGCTTGCATGACCCGCCCGCGCCGCAGCCACCTGTTCATGCCCGGCTCCAATCCCCGCGCGCTGGAAAAGGCGCGCAATCTCGCCGCCGACGGCCTGATCCTCGATCTCGAGGACTCCGTCGCTCCTGATGCCAAAGCGGTGGCGCGCGACGGCATTGCCGCCGCGATCGCGGCCAAGGGTTTTGGCAAACGCGAGATCCTGATCCGGACCAACGGTCTCGACACGTCCTGGTGGGCCGACGACGTCGCGATGGCCGCCAAGGCCTCGCCGGACGGCATCCTGGTTCCAAAAGTTTCAAGCATCGAAGATCTCGGCGCGATCGACCGGAAGCTGGCCGAGCTTGGCGCCGCGCCGACCGTGAAAGTCTGGGCCATGATCGAGACCGCGCGCGCCGTGCTCCATGCCGAGGAGCTGGCCGCCGCCGGCCGCGATCCATCGAGCCGCCTCTCAGGCTTCGTATTCGGCCCGAACGACATCTCGCGCGAGACCCGCATCAAGATGCTGCCGGGCCGCGCCGCGATGATCCCGATGATCACCCATTGCATCCTGGCAACGCGCGCCCACGGCCTCGAAATCCTCGACGGGCCCTATAGCGACATCGCCAATTCCGACGGCTTTGCCACCGAATGCGCGCAAGGGCGCGATCTCGGCTTCGACGGCAAGACGCTGATCCATCCCTCGCAGATCGATGCCTGCAACGCGATCTTCACCCCACCCGAAGAGGAAGTCGCGCGCGCGCGAAAAATCATCGCAGCGTTCGAATTGCCGGAAAACGTCTCACGTGGCGCGATCCGGCTGGACGGCGCCATGGTCGAACGCCTGCACGCCGACATGGCCCGGCGCACGATCGAGATCGCAGACGCGATCGCGGCGATGGGGAAAGGCTAGGGCGCACGCTCAAAAAAGCGGCGTTGCTTCAGGGGACAACACGCAGCTCTGCAAGACCTCGCGCGTCCTTCCGAGTTCGGCGCGCAGCCTGTTGCGGGTATCCGCGTGTAAAAGCTTGATGGGATGAGGCTTGACGCTGCAACGAGCGAGGTGCACTCCCTCTCTCGCTTGCGGGAGAGGGTGTCTCCGCGATGGGACAATCCCCAAGAGGAGAAAGCCCTCACCCGGCGCTTTGCGCCGACCTCTCCCGCAAGCGGGAGAGGTGAACCACCCGCGGCAATCGATTCAACCTAAAGCCATTCCGCTTTAGGACTGCGGAGGAAAAAGCAGGTGCGGCGCCCCGTGACAGGCGCGCCACGTCGCTCGTTCTGCTATAATGTTACTATGACGATCGGGATTTCCGGACCCGAACGGAAGGCACCAGGGCGAAGCGCCGTGGTGGGATTCATCATCGCGGCCATCATCGCCGCAATCGGCCTGATCCTGCTCGCTCTCGTCGGCGACTTCCTGGTCGACTGGATGTGGTTCTCGTCGATCGGCTACGAACAGGTTTTCTGGACCACAATCGCCGCGAAAGCCGCCGTCTTCCTCGTCGTTTTCGCGGCGACCGCCGCCATCTTGTGGGCGAACGCGCGCCTTGCACTTGGCCTTGCCGGGGGCCGAACCCGGTTGCCCGCGGCCTTCGACCCGAGGCTTGTGGCCGCTGCGGCGCTGCCCGATCCGCTTGAATTCCTGCGCGAGCGGCTGCGGTGGCGCAGCATGATCGCCGCCAGTAGCGGCCTCGTCGCTCTGCTTGTCGGCTGGGGAGAAGCCGGCAACTGGAGCACTTTTCTGCGCTTCATCTATCAAGTGCCCTACGGCACCAATGATCCCTTGTACGACAAGGATATCGGATTCTACCTGTTTTCCCTGCCCGTCTTTGTGGCCATCAAGAATTGGGCGTTGCTGACACTCGTCATGAGCGCGCTGCTCGCCGGGCTTATCTACTGGGTGCACGGCGACATCGAGGACCGGGCGCAGCGAGTATCACCAGCGGCGATCTCGCACGGTTCGGGGCTTCTCGGCCTCTTCTTTGGTGTGAAGGCGTGGTCCTACAGTCTCGACCGCTATCTCCTGCTGTACGGCGACAACGGCGTGGTGGTCGGCGCAGGCTTCACCGACGTCAATGTGGAACTGCCGGTCCTGTGGCTGCTGATTGCACTT
Source organism: Bradyrhizobium sp. C-145 (assembly GCF_023375135.1). Lineage (NCBI taxonomy): Bacteria > Pseudomonadati > Pseudomonadota > Alphaproteobacteria > Hyphomicrobiales > Nitrobacteraceae > Bradyrhizobium > Bradyrhizobium sp. C-145. The sequence goes on from NZ_CP088150.1 coordinate 148,557, forward strand.
TCGATCGTCGCCGCTGTGGCGGCATGCGCGAACCTGTGGGTGCGTACCTACCGCCTCCCCACCGCCGCGATTGTGCTGCTGTTCGGCGGCGCTTTCCTGCTATCGGGCATCATCCCCGCAGTGTTTCAGCGCTTCTACGTCGGGCCGAACGAGCTGGCGTGGGAGCGGCCTTACATGGAACGCAACATTGCCCTGACGCGGGAGGCCTACAATCTCAATCGGATCGTGCCGAAGCCGTTCCCTGCGGAACAGAACCTGACCTTGAGGGCGCTCGAGGCCAACAAGGCTACCATTGAAAATATAAGGCTGTGGGATTGGCAACCATTGGCCGACACTTACGCTCAATTGCAGGAGATTCGCACCTATTACAAACTGCGCGACCTCGATGTCGATCGTTACTGGTTCGGCGATACCTACCAAAGCGTGATGATCTCAGGCCGCGAGTTGAATTCCGCGCTGTTGCCACCCAACGCGCAGACCTGGGTCAACCGCCACATCCTGTTCACCCACGGCAATGGTGCGGTGATGAGTCCGGTCACCCAGAAGAGCGGCGAAGGACTTCCGCTGCTCTATCTGGACGACATTCCTCCGGTCGCACATGGAGGTCCCGCGATTCGCGAGCCGCGCATCTATTACGGACTGCAGACTGAGGACTACGTCATCGTCAAGGGAACCGTGCCGGAATTCGATTATCCCAGGGGAAAGGACAACGCCTACGCGTCCTATGACGGGTCCGGCGGCGTGCCGCTGTCGGGCATGGTGCGGAGACTGATCTTCGCCCACCATTTCAACGATGTGAACCTGCTGCTGTCAGACTATATCGGCGATGACAGCCGGATCATGATCCGGCGCAACATCCAGAAGCGGGTGGGCACGATCGCCCCGTTCCTCTCTCTCGATCGCGATCCCTATCTGGTCGTCAGCGAGGGCAGGATGTTCTGGATGCAGGACGCCTACACGACCAGCGATTATTTTCCCTACGCACAGCCTGCGCCCGGCTACAACCTCAATTATATCCGCAATTCAGTGAAGGTCGTGATCGACGCCTATAACGGCACCGTCGATTTTTACCTGATGGACCCAGCCGACCCGGTCGCCGCGACCTATCAGCGAATCTTCCCGGACCTGTTCAAGCCGTTCGCGGCCATGCCGTCCGATCTTCAGAAGCACATTCGTTATCCCGAAGACCTCTTCCTGATCCAGGCGCGACTTTTCCAGACCTACCACATGGAAGCTGCCGATGTTTTCTATAACCGGGAGGACCTCTGGCAATTTCCGCGTCAACCGGCCGGTGATGGCGTCTCTTCAATGGACGGCATCACCACCATGGCCCCCTATTACATCATCATGCGGCTGCCCGGAGAGGCGCAAGCCGAGTTCTTCATCATGATCCCGATGGTGCCGAGCCGTCGCGACAACATGATCGCTTGGCTTGCCGCGCGCTGCGACGAGCCCGGCTATGGCAAGCTGATCGTGTACGAATTTCCCAAAGAGAAGCTGGTCTACGGGCCGTTCCAGATCGAGGCGCGAATTCATCAGAACACGGAGATCTCCCAACAGATATCGCTGTGGAACCAGATGGGGTCGCGGGTGATCCGGGGAAATCTGCTCGTGATCCCGATCGAGAATTCGATCCTCTACGTGTCGCCGCTGTATTTGCGGGCCGAGCAAGGACATTTGCCGGAGCTCAAGCGAGTGATTGCCGCCTATGGTGAGCATGTCGTCATGAAGGAAACGCTTGCCGAGGCCCTGTCGGCACTCTTCGTGGACAGCGGCCCTTCCCCGGCAGCGTCGGCTGTGACCGCGGAAACACCCGCCGAAGCCTCCGCGGCAGCGCGCGCGCAGGAGGCGCTCACGCACTATGACCAGGCCATGGAGCGGTTGAAATCCGGTGATTGGGCAGGCTTCGGCAAAGAGATCGATGCGATGCGCGGTATTTTGGAAGATATCCGCCGGCAACCGGGTAGCCGCTGAGGTTCGCGAGAAACGCTATTTTCTGACTTGCCGGTGCAACTGCCCGCCCCGACGAGGCCATCGAATAGGATAGCGATGTCGGCCTTGAGCCCCAGCTCGGACCTCTGAACGAGTCTGCTATAGGCTGCAGCAGACCTCCACGTCCTCGATCGAGTAAGTACACCCCAGTGAGATCTCCCGCGCTGGCGTCAGTGCGGCGCGACGTCGGCGCGGTCGAGCGACTCCAGCGTCGCGGCGTTGGCGCAGTAGCCGTGATAATTCTCCGCGGCGGTGCCGTCGGCGAGATCGCGGTCGCACTGGCCCTTCTGGTTGCAGAGCGAGCAGACCCGCTCCATGTCGCGCAGCAGCAGCGGCTGTGCGCGGCCGAGCCCTTCGGCGTTGATGCCGAGCTGCTCCAGCATCTTCGGCAATTCGTCGGCGGCGTGCTTGCCGTGGCGAACGAGCTCCTCCAGATCGTCAGGCGCGATCCTGAGATCGCTGGCGATCCGGTCGAAATCGGCGCGATCGAGCTGCCGCATCTCGTTCATCTCGCGGCGATGCTTCAGCCAGCCGGCAAAGGACTCGATGAGGTCCTGGACGATGGGATAGGGCCTGCTTGCGGTGCTCATGGAAAGCTCCGTTGGAGTCGTGGGATTGGAGCGAGATTAGGCACAATGGTGCAGGAGCGCGTTGCGCTGGATCAAATTGGATGCTCGGGGTGCTTAACCTCTCCCGCTTGCGGGAGAGGTCGGCGCGTCCCGGGCGATGCGAAGCATCGTCCGGCGCGCCGGGTGAGGGCTTTATCCTCTTGGGGATTCTTATTGTGGAGACACTGATCTTCCCCCGAAAAAGTGGACGGGTTTAAGCGGCTTTTAGCTCCATCTCGATCGGGGCGATATATCCGATCGCGGAATGGAGCCGGGTGCGGTTGTAGAAGCCCTCGATGAAGGCGAAGATATCGCGCTGGGCCTCGGCGCGGGTCTGGTAGTCGCGATGGTGAACGAGCTCGGTCTTCAGGGTATGGAAGAAGCTCTCCATCGGGGCATTGTCGTAGCAATCGGCCTTGCGGCTCATCGATGCAACGATGCCGGCGCCCGTGAGAGCGTCGCGATAGGCGTGTGAGGCATACTGCACGCCGCGATCGGAGTGGTGGATCAATCCGGCCTGCGGCCGTTGCTGCTGGATGGCCATCGTCAACGCCGCGGATGCGAGTTCGACTTGCATGTGATCCCGCATGGCCCAGCCGACGATCTTTCGACTGAAGAGATCCATGACGGCCGCCAGATACAGCCAGCCCTCCGCGGTCGGGATGTAGGTGATATCGGCGAGCCAAACGCGGTTCGGGGCTTCCGCTGTGAAGTCGCGCGCGATCAGGTTCGGGGCGATCGGCAGGTCGTGACGGCTGTCGGTGGTGCGCACCCGGCGCGGCGGCGCCGTGATGGCGCGGATACCGTGCCGGCGCATCATCCGCTCGATCCGGCCGCGGCTGGCGCCACGGCCCTGCGTCCGCAGCACGGCATGGACGCGGGGACTGCCGTAGCGTCCGCTGCTGTCGTGATGGGCCTGCCGGATCGCAGCCAGCAGCGTGGCATTGGATTTGGTCCGCTGACTCGCCGGGCGATCGCGCCAGGCGTAATAGCCGGCCGGCGAGACCTCGAGCACGGCGCACATCAATCGTACCGGATAGGCGTCGCGATGGTCCTCGATGAAGCGGAAGCTCATGTCCGGGTTCCGGCAAAGATCGCGATCGACTTTTTTAAAATGTCGCGCTCCATGCGCAGCCGTTCGTTCTCCTGGCGCAACCGGGCGATCTCCGAAGCCTGGTCCGCCGACATCGGCGTCGCCTGCGTGGTGGGGCGCCACGCCGCCGATGCCGGCTGCTGCCCGGCCTTATCCACCCAACGCCGCAGCACCGAGTCGCGCAGCCCGAGTTCCTTGCCTACCGACGTGATCGAGCGACCGCTCGACACCACCAGCTCAACGGCCTGGCGCTTGTACTCTTCGGTAAATGACCGACGTTGACGTTCCATTCGACACCTCCGGGCTCAATGAGCCTACTACAGGTGTCCACTCATTCGGAGGAGGTTCACACCCTCTCCCCAACCCTCTCCCGCAAGCGGGAGAGGGAGCGCACTGCCTCCGCGGCAACTACCCAAACCGCTCCGCCGCCCACGCATACAGGCTCCCCGGAATCGGCTTTTCGCCGCCGCGGCCCTTGGGCGAGATGTGCAGGCCAATGATCTCGGGGTTGGTGACGAGGCCGAGATAGCTCGAGGGATCGAAGAACAGTTTTGGCTCGGCATGCACGGCGTAGAACGACTGCTTCGGCAGCGCGCAAGCCAGCTCGCCGGTACGGCGCGCGAGTGCGGTGAGCGCCGCCGGACCATAGATCGCAACGCGGATGTCGGAGAGGCGGTTCGAGCCGCCGCGCAGGCGGCGCATCATGAAGGTGATGCGGTGGCGCACGGACAGCCAGTTCGGCGTCAGCTCCTCCTGCTCCATCAGCTCCTCGAAGGCGGCGACGATGCCGTGCTCCGGCGGAAGGTAGATCACGGAATTGCCAAGCTGGCGCGGCCGCTCCCAGGCGAAATAGGGCTTTGCCGGATCGATCTCGACGGGCCTCAGCAGCAGCACGTCGGCGTCGAGCCAGAGGCCGAGGTCGTTCGCCATCAGCTTCATGCGGAAGAAGTCGCTGAACTGCAGCGTGGTCCAGTCGCGCCAGCTGCCGTCCGGCTGCGGCGGCCGCAGCCTTTCGGAGAACGCGTGCGGCAGGATCGCCTCGGCATCCGCGTTCGCGATGCCCGCGGGCAGGCCGGGAATGGGGTCGAAGCTGTAGACCGTGACCTTGTGGCCGGCAGCCAACTGTGAGCGCAGACAGGTCTGGCGCAGGGCGTCCATCGGGCCATGCCAGAAGGTGACGATGTCGGGCAGCATGCGCGAGCTATAAGGATAGTCAGAGCAAAGAAAAAGCCCCGGCGCCGTCAGCACCGGGGCTCGAACCAGAAACGCGATCTCAGGCCCAGGCGCGTTCGCGCTTGAGCTTGTCCTCATAGGTGTCGATCGAGGCCTTCTTCTCCATGGTGAGGCCGATATCGTCGAGGCCGTTGATCAGGCAGTGCTTGCGGAACGGGTCGATCTCGAACTTGACCTTGCCGCCGTCGGGGCCGCGGATCTCCTGGTTGGGCAGGTCGATCGTCAGCGTCGCGTTGGCGCCGCGCTCGGCGTCGTCGAACAGCTTGTCGAGGTCTTCCTGGCTGACGCGGATCGGCAGAATGCCGTTCTTGAAGCAGTTGTTGTAGAAGATGTCGCCGAACGAGGTCGAGATCACGCAGCGGATGCCGAAGTCGAGCAGCGCCCAGGGCGCGTGCTCGCGGCTCGAGCCGCAGCCGAAATTGTCGCCGGCGACCAGCACCTTGGCATTGCGATAAGCGGGCTGGTTGAGGACGAAATCCGGATTCTCGCTGCCGTCGTCCTTGTAGCGCTGCTCGGAGAAGAGCCCCTTGCCAAGGCCGGTGCGCTTGATGGTCTTCAGGTACTGCTTCGGAATGATCATGTCGGTGTCGACATTGATGATCTTCAGCGGCGCCGCGACGCCTTCCAGCGTGGTGAACTTGTCCATGGTTGCGCTTTCCCGGATGGGTCTAGGGGAACAGGTGTTTATCGCGATCGGGCCCCGAATCCTAGGCCGAAATCGGCAGGGCTGCCTTACCTCTCCGGCTTGCGGGGGTTGAGGCTGGACTTGGTGCGGCGTCGGGACTTCACCTCTCCCGCTTGCGGGAGAGGTCGCGCCGGGGGCGCGGGAGAGGGTTCTCTCCTCTGGGGGAGTGTCCCGTTGAGGAGACACCCTCTCCCCAGCCCTCCCCCGCAGCGGGGGAGGGAGCGCACCGCCGCTGCGGTGACGCGATCAATCCGGCCCGCTCTAGTCCGCCCGCGCCTCAATCGCGGCCATATCGTCGTCCGACAGACCGAAATGGTGGCCGATCTCGTGGATCAGGACATGGCGGACGATGTGGCCGAGGGTCTCGTCGTGCTCGGCCCAATAGTCCAGGATCGGCCGGCGGTAGAGCCAGACCATGTTGGGCAGCCGCGCCACGTCGCCAAAGCTCTGCTGCGGCAGGCCGATGCCCTGGAACAGGCCGAGCAGGTCGAACTCGCTCTCGCATTGCATCTCGTCCAGGACCTCCTCGGTCGGGAAGTCGTCGACGCGGATGATGACGCCCTCGCAGAGCCTGCGAAACTCCGCCGGCAGGCGCTCGAAGATTTCATGCGCCGTCGCTTCCATCTCGGCCAGGGAGGGCGCTTTCAATTCCGTCCACATGGGCCTCTTCTAAAGCGTTTTCGAGCGAAGTGGGTATGGGTTCGCGCAAACTAGCGCGGGTTCCGCGGCGATGCATCCCGCTTTATAAGCGCGGCGAGGTTGACGAGCGCCGTCAAAACGGGGAGCGTGGGGCCTCGAATGGGAATGTTTCGGGTGGGCGGAAAAATGCGAGCGAAAACAGCGCTGACGCTACTGTGCATGGGGTTGTTTTTGCAGTTTTGCGTTGGCGCCCAAGCCCAAACTCAAGTCCAGACCGCCGGCCCCGAGATTCGCCTCGCCCAGGCGGCCTCACCGGACGACGTTCCCCCGCCACGCAGGCGGCCCCCGGCGCGCTTGCGCGTCACGCCCTATTACAGCCCGGACGGCGTCTATCCGCGCTATAATCCCGGCCCCGACGCAGTCCGCGTGTGCAACGCCACCTATGTGCAGGAATACCGCCCGAGCGGCACGGTGATCGTGCCGCGTGTGAGCTGCTACTGGCGCCGTGGCTGAGGCCTGCGCCGGCGAACAACGCGGTGCCTTGTAGGATCGTCATGGCGAGATGGATCGTATTCGTTGTTGCCGTTGCGCTCGCCGCCGGCCTGCCTCGCGCTTCCGCGGCGCCAAGGGTGACGGTGCCGGAGGCCTCCGCGGGGATCGCGGTTTTCGATGTGCGACGACACGCGCGCGCCCATGACATTGCGCGGCCTGCTGCACGCCATGATCCACGCTATTACGCGCGGCCGGTCTACTACCGTCCCTACCCCTACGGCGTGCCGGCCCCGTTCGTGTTTGGCTACGGACCCTTCTGGTGACGCCGGCGCATTAGCCGGCGGGCGCAAATCCCCTGACCAGCAGCACCGTCGCCTGTGCGCCCGCTTTGCGATCGCGCGAGATGTCCTCGTAGTCGGGCGCGTTCGAGAAGGCGAAGAACGCAGCCTCATCGGGGAACGACATCATGACAAGCTTGTCATGCGGCCATGCGCCTTCGAGCACGCGCGGATGTTCGTCGGCGGCGAGCAGCTTGCCGCCATACTTCTTGAACACGTCGAAGAACCGCGCCTGATAGCGGTCATAGGCCGCGCGGTCCGTCATCTTCAATTGCGCAATCGCATAGACTGTCATTTCCAAAAACTCCTTACCTCGCGGCACTGCGTCGCATCGCGAAGCCCAGCGTCGTTCGTTCAGGGGGCGTTCACATCGCTCTCCTCAGTCTAATCTAGGGAGCGACCGCAATTGAACAGCGTTTGGCGCGGCCAAGACGTCGCGTCGCAACTGCGCTGTCCAGATTCAGGGAGGATTCCATGCTGAGGATATTGGATCTTAAGGCAAGCCCGATGCGCTTGCTCGGGATCGCGGCCGCCACGACATTGATGCTGTCGGCCGGCAGCGCGCGTCGCGCCGAAGCACTCACCTTGATCAATCCGGCGACGTCGCCCGCGACGAAGGCTGCGGCCGACGATCTTGTCACGCAGGTTCGCCACGGTGGCGGCGGGCACGGCGGACATGGTGGCGGTTTTCACGGCGGAGGTTTCCGCGGTGGCGGACATTTTGGTGGCTTCCATGGCCGCGGCTTCCATGGCGGCGGCTTCCGCGCCGCGCCGGCCTTTCACGGCGGTGGCTATCGTTACGGCGGATTTCGTCACTATGGCGGCTATCATCGCTACGGGTTCTATCGCCCCCATTACGGTTATCGTCACTTCCACCGGCGCTATTATTACGGCGGCTATTATCCCTACTACCACTATCCGCGCCGCTGCCGGATCATCTGGACCTATTACGGTCCGCGCCGCGTCTGCCGCTGGCCTCGCTGGCACTATCCGTACCGCTATTGGTGAGCCCGATCGAAATGCAAAGGGCGCCTCAGCGGCGCCCTTTAAAGCCAATCCTTGAGCTTCCACGACGCGGATTTCCACCGCATCAGGTTCTCGAGCTTCCATTGCCTGAACATCGTCGGCGGCCAGCGGCTGAGCTTTGAGGTTTCCTCGAGCTCGGGCTTGGAGACGACGCGCAGCGGCGTCGCGCGCCGCCGATGCTGGCGCGTGGCCTCGCTGATCAGATCGACATATTCCGGCTTGTTGGCCATCAGCTGCGTCCTCGCGAAACCGTCGCGAGGACGAGAATGTGGGCGACGCGGATTAACGGCGGTTTGCCGTAATCGCTACAATTGCAGGGAGCGGCTTACCGCCAATCCCTGACGTCGACGAAGTGACCGGCGATCGCGGCCGCCGCCGCCATTGCCGGCGACACCAGATGCGTGCGGCCCTTGAAACCCTGGCGGCCCTCGAAATTGCGGTTCGAGGTCGAGGCGCAGCGCTCTTCCGGCTTCAGCTTGTCCGGGTTCATGGCAAGGCACATCGAGCAGCCCGGCTCGCGCCATTCGAAGCCGGCCTTGATGAAGATCTTGTCGAGACCCTCAGCCTCCGCCTGCTCCTTCACGATGCCGGAGCCCGGCACTACCATGGCGTTGACGTTCGCTGAAACGGTCTTGCCTTCAGCAATCTTCGCTGCCGCGCGCAAATCCTCGATGCGGCCGTTGGTGCAGGAGCCGATGAAGACGCGGTCGAGCTTGATGTCGGTGATCTTCGTGCCCGCCGTCAGGCCCATATATTTCAGCGCGCGATGCTTGGAGATGCGCTTGGCCTCGTCCTCGATCTTGTCGGGGTCGGGGACGATGCCGGTCACGGAGATGACGTCCTCGGGGCTGGTGCCCCAGGTCACGATCGGCGGCAGCTTTGCGGCGTCGAGGCGCAGTTCATGGTCGAAATGCGCACCCTCGTCGGAACGCAGTTTCTCCCAGTAGCGCATCGCCTCGTCCCAGGCCGCGCCCTTCGGCGCTTTCGGACGATCGCGCAGGAAGTCGTAGGCTTTCTGGTCGGGCGCGACGAGACCGGCGCGGGCGCCGCCTTCGATCGACATGTTGCAGACCGTCATGCGGCCTTCCATGCTGAGCGCGCGGATCGCGTCGCCCGCATATTCCAGCACGTAGCCGGTGCCGCCGGCGGTGCCGATCTCGCCGATGATAGCCAGGATGATGTCCTTGCCCGTCACGCCCTCAGGCAATTTGCCATCGACGGTGACGCGCATGTTCTTCGCCTTCTTCTGGATCAGCGTCTGCGTCGCCAGCACGTGCTCGACCTCGCTGGTGCCGATGCCGTGAGCGAGCGCGCCGAACGCGCCATGCGTCGAGGTGTGGCTGTCACCGCAGACGATGGTGGTGCCGGGCAGCGTAAAGCCCTGCTCGGGGCCGATGACGTGGACGATGCCCTGGCGCTTGTCGAACTCGTTGTAATATTCGATGCCGAATTCCTTGGCGTTCTCGGCCAGCGCCTTGATCTGCTCGATGCTTTCAGGATCAGGATTCGGCTTGGTGCGGTCGGTGGTCGGCACGTTGTGGTCGACGACGGCGAGCGTCTTCTCGGGCGCGTGCACCTTGCGGCCCGTCGCGCGCAGGCCTTCGAACGCCTGCGGCGAGGTCACCTCGTGCACCAGGTGGCGATCGATATAGAGCAGGCAGGTGCCGTCCTCGGCTTCGTGCACCAGATGGTCGTTCCAGATCTTGTCATACAATGTGGTCGGCTTGGACATGAGCTTAAGCTCCGAAGAATGTGTGTAAGCGGATGTGCGCGCCTGGCGCGCGGGCAACAAATCGTCAGCGCAGCTTTTGAGCTGCGCGCGTAAGCTCTGACGTTGCCGAGGTCGCGAAGCGTCCGAAGAACCGGCCGGGCAGCCGCGAGCGATCGTCGATGACGATGCGCTTGACGGGGGCGAGGCTGGTCAGATCTGGAAACATTCTAGAAGCTATATAGCATGCAGAGGTAAAAGCGCGAGAGCTTCGAATTCGTCATTGCGAGGAGCTGTTGCGACGAAGCAATCCGGAGTCCTCCGCGGAAAGATTCTGGATTGCTTCGCGGAGCCTGTCATCGGGCCGCGCTTTGCGCGGACCCGGTGGCCCACAATGACGAGAACGAGTACAGACATCCGGGCAAAACAAAAAAGCGCGGAGCCGAGCCCCGCGCTTTCTAGAACTTGCCTGGTGGCGGAGCTTACTCGCCGACGGCAGCCTGGCGGTCCTGCTTCTCGACGATGCGGGCCGACTTGCCGCGAAGGTTGCGGAGGTAATAGAGCTTGGCGCGACGCACCTTGCCGCGGCGCACCACCTTGATCGAGTCGATCATCGGGGAGAGCAGCGGGAACACGCGCTCGACGCCCTCGCCATAGGAGATCTTGCGCACGGTGAAGCTCTCGTTGAGGCCACCGCCGGAACGGCCGATGCAGACGCCCTCATAGGCCTGCACGCGGGTGCGGTCGCCTTCGACGACCTTCACGTTGACGATCACGGTGTCGCCGGGGGCGAATTCCGGGATGTCCTTGCTGGAGGACAGCTTGTCGAATTGCTCCTGCTCGAGCTGCTTGATCAGGTTCATGGGTAAATCTCCATCGGCGCGCCCAGCCTTCGAAACGGGGGCTGCGCGAAATTCGTCTATCCAGCCATTGCGGATGTGGCCGCTCCTATAAGGCAAGCCGAAGCGTTTGTCACCCGTCTGTCTTGTTTTTTGGCGTTTTTTGGCGGCCGGCCCGATTCGGGGCCTTGCTCGGGATTTGGGCCCACAAATCGGGCCGCCGGGCCGCCGTCAGGGCCTCGGATTCAGCGCGCCGCCAGCTCGCGACCTTGGCGTGGTCGCCGGAGGTCAGGATCTCCGGGATCGGAGCCCCCTCGAACAGCTGCGGGCGGGTGTATTGGGGGTATTCGAGCAGGCCGTCCGAAAAGCTTTCCTCGGTTCCAGAGGCCTCCTTGCCCATCACCCCCGGCAGTAGCCGGACGCAGGAGTCGATCAGGGCCATGGCTGCGATTTCGCCCCCGGACAGCACGTAATCGCCGATCGAGACCTCCTCCAGGCCGCGCCCGTCGATCACCCGCTGGTCCACGCCCTCGAACCGCCCGCAGACGATCAGGGGGCCGGGGCCCCTGGCCAGCTCCACAACCCGGGCCTGGGTCAATGGCCGACCACGCGGGCTCATCAGCAAGCGCGGCCGCTCCGGGCTGATTTGAGCAGCATCGATGGCCGCTGCCAGGATGTCCGCCCGCAGCACCATGCCCGGCCCGCCGCCGGCCGGGGTGTCGTCCACGCTCCGATGCCGGTCGGTGGCGGAGGCCCGGATGTCCCGCGCCTCGAGTTGCCACAGCCCGGCGGCCAGCGCCCGGCCGGCCAGGCTCACGCCGAGCGGCCCCGGAAACATCTCCGGAAACAGCGTCAGCACCGTCGCGCGCCAGGGTGAGGGGTTGGTCATTGCATCTCAGTTCTTGTCGTCCCGGACAAGCGCAGCGTAGCGGAGCGCAGATCCGGGACCCATAGCCACCGCGCTTCGTTTTGCGATGATCGGAGCTACCAGCTTAGCCAAAAACCACGTCTCGTGGTTACGGGTCCCGGCTCCCGTGCGCTTTGCGCACTAGGCCGGGACGACCCGGAGGAGGGACTTCGCCTTCGTCCTCGCCCTCGATCTCCTGCGGCAGCGCGATCACGACACGGCCGCCGGCGATATCGACCTCCGGCACCACCGCGTTGGAGAACGGCAGCAGCAGCGTCGGGCCTTTGGGCGGGGCGATCTCGATGATGTCGCCGGCGCCGAAATTCTGGATCGCGACGACGCGGCCGAGCGGCTCGCCGTCAGTGGTGACGGCGGCGAGCCCGATCAGGTCGGTGTGGTAATATTCGCCCTCGTCGGTCGCCGGCAGCTTTTCGCGCGGAACGTAGAGCTCGATGCCGTTGAGGCGCTCGGCCTCATCGCGGGTCGTGATGCCCTTGAAGGTCGCGACCAGATGATCTTTGGCCTCGCGCGCCGATGCTACTTCGAACTGGCGCTTGCTGTCCTTGGACAGCAGCGGACCGTAGCGTCTGATGGCAAAGGGATCTTCGGTGAAGGTCCACAATTTGACCGCACCGCGCACCCCATGCGCGGCGCCGATCCGCGCGACGCAGACCAGCGCCGACATGATCCGGCCTTACGCCTTCGCGGCGGCTTCGGCCTGCGCCTTGCGCTCCTTGCGCGGCACGGCCTTCTGCGGGTTGTTGCGCGCCTCGCGCTTCTTGACGCCGGCAGCGTCGAGGAAACGCGCCACGCGGTCCGAAGGCTGCGCGCCCTTGGCGACCCAGGCCTTCACCTTCTCCATGTCGAGCTTGAGGCGCGCCTCGTTGTCCTTCGGCAGCAGCGGGTTGAAATAGCCGAGGCGCTCGATGAAGCGGCCATCGCGCGGAAAGCGCGAGTCGGCAACGACGACGTGATAGACGGGACGCTTCTTGGTGCCTGCGCGGGCGAGGCGGATGACGACGGACATTCAGTTCTCCTTCAAAGTACGGTTTGTTCGGTTGATTGATATTCCGCGTTGCGCGGGATGCTTGCGATCCCCCGCGACGAATTCCTCATTTCTTCTTGCCCGGGAAACCGCCGAGGCCCGGCAGCGTCGGCTTGCCGCTCAGTCCGGTCAGACCAGGAAGGTTCGGTAGGCCCTGGCGCAAGCCCGCAGGGAGATCCTTCGGCAGATTGGGCAGGCCCTGTCCGCCGCCGCTCTGCATCTTTTCCTGAAGAGCCTTCATCTCTTCGGGAGACGGCATCTTCATGCCGCCGCCAAAGCCCATCGCCTGTGCGATGCCGGCGAGCGGGCCGCGCTTGCCCGAGCCCATGGCCTTCATCACGTCGGCCATGTTCCGGTGCATCTTCAGGAGCTTGTTGACGTGCTCGACGCTCTGGCCAGAACCCGCAGCGATGCGCTTCTTGCGGCTGGCCTTGAGCAGGTCGGGATGACGGCGCTCGTCGCGCGTCATGGAATCGATGATCGCGACCTGGCGCTTCAGGATCTTGTCGTCGATCCCAGCGGCCGCGATCTGGTTCTTCATCTTGGAGATGCCGGGCATCATGCCCATCAGCCCGCTGATGCCGCCCATGTTCGACATCTGCAACAGCTGCTCGCGCATGTCGTTGAGGTCGAACTGACCCTTGCGCATGCGCTCGGCGGTGCGCGCGGCCTTCTCGGCGTCGATGTTGGCGGCGGCGCGTTCGACCAGCGAGACCACGTCGCCCATGCCGAGGATGCGGCCGGCGATACGATCAGGATGGAAGTCTTCCAGCGCGTCGGTCTTTTCACCGGTGCCGATCAGCTTGATCGGCTTGCCGGTGACCGCGCGCATCGACAGCGCGGCGCCGCCGCGGCCGTCGCCATCGACGCGGGTCAGCACGATGCCGGTGAGGCCGACGCGCTGATCGAACGAGCGCGCGAGATTCACCGCGTCCTGGCCGGTGAGGCTGTCTGCGACCAGCAGCACTTCATGCGGGTTGGCCGCGGCTTTGATCGCGGCTGCCTCCGCCATCATCTCTTCGTCGAGCGTGGTGCGGCCGGCGGTGTCGAGCAGCACGATGTCGTAGCCGCCGAGCTTGCCGGCTTCCAGCGCGCGCTTGGCGATTTGCGGCGGCTGCTGGCCCGTCACGATCGGGAGGGTCGGAATGTCGAGATCGCGGCCGAGCACGGCCAGCTGCTCCATCGCCGCCGGGCGGTAGACGTCGAGCGAGGCCATCAGCACCTTGCGCTTGTCGCGCTGGACCAGGCGGCGGGCGAGCTTTGCGGTGGTGGTGGTCTTACCCGAGCCTTGCAGGCCGACCATCATGATCGGCACCGGCGGCACGGAATTGACGTCGATGGTCTGGCCTTCGGCACCGAGCGTGTTGATCAGCTCGTCATGGACGATCTTGACCACCATCTGGCCGGGCGTGACCGACTTGACGACGGTGGCGCCGATCGCCTGCTCGCGCACGCGCTCGGTGAAGCTGCGCACAACCTCCAAGGCGACGTCGGCCTCCAGCAGCGCGCGACGCACCTCGCGCATCGCGGCATCGACGTCCTTTTCGGTCAGCGCACCGCGCCCCGTCAGACGATCGAGAATTCCGCCAAGCCGTTCCGACAGATTGTCGAACAATGCCGTTGTCCTTTTTTACTCTCCCCGCCTGCGGGGAGAGGTCGCCGCGCACTTGCGCGGCGGGTGAGGGGGTACGGGACCATCTACGCGCATCACACGCGGAGAGAGCCCCTCACCCCGACCCTCTCCCCGCAAGAGCGGGGCGAGGGAGAAGAAAGTCCAAACACCTTTGCGCCCGAGGGCGCACAGCGCTGTCGGGCGTTGACCTCCGGCCTCCAGGGCCAGTCGGCGGGTCGAAAAGAAAGCCTTTCCGAGAAAGTGGCGGGGTTAAACGCCGCTCACGCCCAAAAGTCAAGGAAAGTTAGGGTGTCGGGACGGTCCTGCCAGGGCAAGATCCTGAAAATAGAGCCCTTTCGGCTGCCGGTTCCTTTTCCCAGGGCTTCGCCCATATAGAAGGCGATGACCTTTCTCCGCTACCATCCCTAAAAGCCGGTCGTGCCGATCACCCGCCGTCGCCTGTTCGGACTGCTTGCCGGTGCCGGCGCGCTGGTCGGTGTCCCGTCCCTTTGGATGTCCCGCATGAAAACCTATGGCGGTCCCGCCTCCGACCATTTCAACGGCCTGCACTTCTTTGATCCCGACGGTGCACCGCCGAAATCGCTTCGAGAGGTGCTGCGCTGGCAATTCGGCGGCAAGCGGCAACGCGCGAAATGGCCGGATTGGGTCCCCAGTCCACACGCCGACACCCCGCCGGCGCGTGTCGACGGCGACAAGGTGCGGCTCTCTTTCGTCGGCCACGCCAGCTGGCTGATCCAGGCCGGCGGTCTCAACATCCTGGTCGATCCCGTCTGGTCGATGCGGGCCTCGCCGGTCGCCTGGGCCGGGCCGAAGCGGCACAACGATCCCGGCATTTCTTTCGATCATTTGCCGAAGATCGACGTCGTGTTGGTCTCGCACGGGCACTACGATCATCTGGACATTGCGACGCTGTCGCGGCTCGCCAAGAATTTTGCCCCGCGCGTCGTCACCCCGCTCGGCAACGACGTCACGATGCGCAGCTCCGATCCCGCGATCAAGGTGGAAGGGTTCGACTGGCACGACCGCGTCGAGCTCGGTGGCGGCATCGCCGTGCATCTGGTCCCGACCCGGCACTGGACGGCGCGCGGCGTGTTCGATCGCAACAAGGCCCTATGGGCGAGCTTCGTGCTGGAGACGCCGGCCGGCAAGATCTACGTCGTCTGCGATTCCGGCTATGGCGATGGCAGGCATTTTCGACGCGTCGCGGAGAAGCATGGGCCACTGCGGCTCGCGATCCTCCCCATCGGTGCCTATGAGCCGCGCTGGTTCATGCGCGACCAGCACATGAATCCGGAAGATGCCGTGAAAGCGCTCGCGGATTGCGGCGCGCAGGAGGCGCTCGGGCATCATCACGGCACGTTCCAGTTGACGGATGAGGCGATCGATGCGCCGGCGAAGGCGCTGGTCGAAGCGCTGGATGCCGCGAAGATCCCGCAACAGCGGTTCGTGGCGATGATGCCCGGGCAGGTGGTGGAGATTTAACTCTCTCCAAGCATAAAACTCGTCGTCCTGGACAAGCGAGCGGAGCGAGCGCTGATCCAGGACCCATTACCGCAGAGAGTGGTTTGACGAAGACGCGTTGTTGCCAGCTCGCGCCCAAACTACGCCCTGGGGTAATGGGTCCTGGCTTTCGCCAGGACGACGGCTGAGATTGTGTTGGCAGCCTGCCTCTTGCGGCGCTTACTGCCCCGGCTTGATCGCCCAGCTCACATTCACCGTCACCGACAGCGTCTCCTCGCCCGGTGCAACGGCGGCGGGTGCGGCCATCGGAGCCGCTGCCATGCGGCCCTTGAATAGCGGCACCGGGCCGCCGCCCTCGGTGACGCTGAGCGGCGCGCCCAGCGTCACGCCAGCAGCCTTGGCGTAGATCTCCGCCTTGCGGCGGGCATCGGCGACCGCCTGCTCGCGCGCATCATCGAGTAGTTTTGAGGCCTGCGTCACCTCGAACGAGATATTTCCGATGTCGTTGGCACCGGCGCTAACCAGCGTGTCGATGATGCCCGCGACCTTGGTCACGTCGCGAATTTTTACGGTGACGCGATTGGAGGCGCGGAAGCCGACCACGGGCGAGGCGCCGGTGGATTTGTTCTGGCCGTATTGCGGCTGCAGCGACAGGCGCGAGGTCTGATAATCCTTCTCGGCGATGCCGGCGCCCTTCAGCGCCAGCAGCACCTTGCCCATCGCCGCGTTGTTGGCGTCGGAAGCTTCCTTCGCCGACTTGGCGTCGTTGGCGACGCCGGCATCGATCTGCGCGAGATCGGGGGCCACGGAAATCCTAGCTTCGCCGCTCACCGAAATGACGGACGGAAAATCGTCGGCCCGTGCGGGGTCCGCCAGCGTGGCGGCGAAGACGGCGACAAGGGACGTCAAAAGGAGGGCAGGCTTTTTCATCATTCTCACTTCAGCGGCACGAAAACGTTGATCACGAGCTTGTCCTCGGCCGTCTTCAGCGGATCGGTGAGGTACTCCTCGATGAAGGTGTCCTTGGCTTCCAGCCTCTTGTCGTCGAGGTGATTGGTGATCGCCTCATAGGTGTTGTCCATGTTGTCGTAGGAGCCGCGATGGACGAATTTCAACGCCTTGCCCTCCGGCGATTTGCCGATGCTCATATCCTTGGGCAGGTTCTTCGGATCCTGCTCGACCGGGATCTCGGCGAGGAAGGTGAAGCCGGTGTCGTCGGTGGAGGTATAGACGATCATCGAATTGCCTGATGGCTTGATGCCCTGCTTGTCCAGCAGCGCGTTCAGCGCCTTGAAGGCGTCGATCAGCGTGTCGAAGGCCGAATCCCAATTGGCAGTGCCCTTGACCATCACGACCTTCTTGGGCTCGAGCATGGTCTCGAGGCCAAAGGGATCGGCGGTCTGCACCGGGGCGGGCGTGGCGGCTGCCGCGGGCGCCGACGGGCTGGGTGAGGCGCTGGCTGCGGGCGAGGGCGTCGCAGCGGGTGAGGCGCTGGCCGCCGGCGCGGGCGTTGCCACCGGCGCAGGCGAAGCACTCGCGGCAGGGGATGGTGAAGCCGATGGCGCCGGCGAGGGGCTTGCCGATGCGGCGGGCGCCGGGCTCGGTGTTTGCGCCAGAACTCCGGACAGGCCAAACGACAAGGCCGCTGCCGGGATCAGCGCGGCCAAAGCGAGACGACGAAACCTGATCATTTTATTCTCCCCAAGACCTTGTGTCCCAAGGCCTAAATCCGTCCTGCACCCGGCCGCGCCTCCCGGTCGCGCGAACGGCGCAGTTCTAACACGCGAGCGCCGAATTCGTCCCATGACAGATGCGTCATGGCCGACCTGCTCGGCGCTTCGCAGTAAACCGCTGGCCAAGCCGGCAAGGATCGCCATATAAGACGGGCGAAATTCGGGAATTTTCATGAGCGCGCTGGCCAACCACGCATTTGCCAAGATGAACGGCATCGGCAACGAGATCGTCGTTGTCGACATGCGCGATTCCGCAAGCCGCGTGACGCCGGACGACGCGCGGGCGGTGGCCTCCGCCAACGGCGGCGTGGCTTACGACCAGCTCATGGTGCTGCAGAAGCCGCGGCTGGCCGGCACCGAAGCCTTCATCCGCATCTACAACAATGACGGCTCCGAGGCCGGCGCCTGTGGCAACGGCATGCGCTGCGTGGTGCGCCGCATCTTCGAGAAGAGCGGACAGACCACCGCGACATTCGAGACGGCAGCGGGCTTGCTCAATTGCTGGCAGGGCCCCGCGCCCGACCTCTACACCGTCGACATGGGCGCGCCGAAGTTCGGCTGGCAGGACATCCCGCTGGCGGAAGAGTTCCGCGACACCCGCTACATCGAGTTGCAGATCGGGCCGATCGACAATCCGATCCTGCATTCGCCCTCCGTGGTGAGCATGGGCAATCCGCACGCGATCTTCTGGGTCGAGGACGTCAACGCCTATGATCTCGAGCGTTTTGGTCCGCTGCTGGAAAACCATCCGATCTTCCCCGAGCGCGCCAATATCACGCTCGCCCATATCGTCGATCGCGAGCACATCACGATCCGCACCTGGGAGCGTGGCGCCGGCCTTACCAAGGCCTGCGGTTCGGCGGCCTGCGCCACGGCCGTCGCTGCGGCGCGATTGAAGCGAGCCAATCGCGATGTCGAGATCACGCTGCCCGGCGGCAAGCTCGGCATCGAATGGCGCGAGCGCGACGACCATGTGTTGATGACGGGCACCGCGACCTTCGAATATGAAGGCAATTTCGATCCGGCGCTGTTCGCGCCGGTCGGCTGATGGCCGTCGACATCGTCACCTTCGGCTGTCGCCTCAACGCCTTCGAGGCCGAGGTGATCCGCCGCGAGGCGGAGAGTGCAGGCCTCTCCGACACCATCGTCATCAACAGCTGCGCCGTCACCAATGAGGCGGTGGCGCAGGCGCGCCAATCGATCCGCAAATTGAAACGCGAGCGGCCCGGGGCCCGCATCGTCGTCACCGGTTGCGCGGCACAGACGCAAGCCGCGATGTTCGCCGCTATGGCCGAGGTCGATCGCGTCGTCGGCAATGACGACAAGCTGCGCTCGTCCGCATGGCGCGATGCGCGCGATGCATTCGACATCGGCGCCGGCGGGAAGGTCGCCGTCAGCGACATCATGGCGGTGAAGGCGATGGCGCCGCATCTCGTTGACGGCTTTGCAACCGGCCTGCCGCGGGTCTTCGTGCAGGTGCAGAACGGCTGCGACCATCGCTGCACCTTCTGCATCATCCCGTTCGGCCGCGGCAACTCGCGCTCGGTGCCGATGGGCGCGGTGGTCGAACAGGTGCGGGCGCTGGCCCGGCGCGGCCATGCCGAGATCGTGCTGACCGGCGTCGACCTCACCAGCTACGGCGCTGACCTGCCGGGCACGCCCAAGCTCGGCATGCTGACCAAGCAGATCCTGCGGCACGTGCCGGAATTGAAGCGCCTGCGCATCTCCTCGATCGATTCGATCGAGGCAGATGACGATCTGCTGGATGCCATCGCCGACGATGCGCGTCTGATGCCGCATCTGCACCTGTCGCTGCAATCCGGTGACGACATGATTTTGAAGCGCATGAAGCGGCGGCATTCGCGACAGGATGCGATCGCGTTCTGCGACCAGGTGCGTCGCCTGCGCCCGGACGTCATTTTCGGCGCCGACATCATCGCGGGCTTCCCGACCGAGACCGAGGAGATGTTCTCGCGCTCGCTCGATCTCGTCGAGGAATGCGACCTCACCTTCCTGCACGTCTTCCCCTACTCGCCACGCCCCGGCACGCCGGCCGCGCGGATGCCGCAGGTTGCGGGCAGCGCGATCAAGGAGCGCGCGCGGCGGCTGCGTGCAGTTGGCGAGGCGGCGTTGCGGCAGCGGCTGCAAGCCGAGATCGGCACGACGCGCGAGGTGCTGATCGAGAGCGAAGGGCAGGGACGCACGGAACACTATCTGCCGGTGGCGATTGCGGGCGAACGGGTGGGAAGTGTGGTGTCGCTGAGGATTGTTGGCAGTGATGGCGAGCGGCTGACCATATAGTCCGCTGCTTTCTTCCTTCTCCCCTTGCGGGAGAAGGTGGCGCGAAGCGCCGGATGAGGGGTTGCTTCAGCGCACTCGCATTGAGAGAGTCATGCGCGGAGAGAGACCCCCCACCCGCCTCGCTTCGCGCGGCACCCTCTCCCGCAAGGGGAGAGGGGAAGAGTCTACAACGCCCGCACCTGCCAGAACCGCAGCGTGCGCCGCGCGTTCTCCGGCGTCATTCTCGCAAAATGGCCCTGCGCCCGCGCGAGATCTGCTGGCTTCATCGCGCCCGTCGCGTAACGGCTTTCGAGCACGGCGGCGGTGGTGTCCCAGCCGAGTTGCGCGGCCTTGCACGGCACCAGCAGCCCGTCGTCGCGCAGGCTCTGCATCAGCGGGCGAATCACCTCGACGGTTGATTCAGACAGCGCTGCAAGCGCCGCCACGGTCTCCTCGTAGCGCCGCTGTGTGGCGAAGCCAAGCAGCGTCGCTTCGTTGAGCCGGCCGTGCGCTTTCAGATTTGCGATGGCCCGCTTGGCGCCTTCGAAATCGCGAACGCCAGACATCTCGCGCTCGACGCCGACGGTGACGGCGGCAATCGCGCTCTGGATTTCCTCGAACAGATGCGGTGGCGCGCGTGACAACAGGCGGGTGCGCACGGCGTCGCTCGCCGAACGCAGCAATCGGCGGCGCAGCTCCGACGGCAAATCGACGCGGACGCCGACGCTGATTGCGAGCTCCGGATCGCTTTCGGCCTGTCCGACGATGATGGCAAATCCGCTGCCGGAGACGCGGGCGCCGGGATTGGCCGCGAGCCGCCGGCTGACGCTGGGATAGCGCCGTGCCAGCAGCGCGTCGGTGACGATCTCCTTCAGCCACCAGCGGCCGGCGACCGCGAGCAGATGCGGCTCGCCCTTGCTGGAGGCGATCTTCATCAGCTCGGCATCATCGAGGCGGGCGGATTCCTGGAGCACGGGTCCGGCGATACGGATCTCGTCATTGTTGGCGAGGCGGCGGATCACGGATGGCGGCGCCTGCGCGATCGGCGCGAGCTGCGCGCTGATCTCGGCGAGCGCAACGCGGGCGCCGATGTCGGCGATGGCGCGCAGCTCGATGGTGCCGATCAGGCGCTCGAGCACGTCGTCGAACAGCGCGATCTGCTCGTCGTCAAAACTGCCGGCAGAAGCCAGGAACAGGTCGGTGACGCGCCGGGCCGTCTCCAGCCCCTTTTCCGGCGAGCCCATCCGTATCGCGGATTCGACCTCGTCGACGATCGATAGCTCGGCCTTGGACATCACGCGCTGCTCGTCCTGAGCGGTTACGAAAAGCTTGTTCTAAGCAACCGCTATCATTAGAGCCGAGCGCTGAACGTTTCGTAAACCATGGTCCAGGACCGGGCAAAGACGGGCGTTTACTCCCCGTTCCATCCGCAGGCGCGGAGGCGCTCATGCATGTGGGGCGGAGCCGGCGCCACGACGCGGATCGGCTCTTTGTTCCGGGAGATCGGCACCACGATCTCGCGGGAATGCAGGTGCAGGCGCGGCTCGCCGAAGCGCGGGCCGGTGCCGTAAATGTTATCGCCGACGATAGGCCAGCCGGTCGCGGCCGAATGCACCCGCAATTGATGGGTCCGTCCGGTCACCGGTTCCATGGCGAGCCAGGCGAGGCCCGCGCCGCGGCCCATGACCTTCCAATTCGTGATTGCCTTCTGCCCTTCCGGATCCGGCTTCTGCCACCAGCCGCGCTCGGCATTGAGGCGGCCGAGTGGCATGTCGATGCTGCCTTCGTCCTCGGCAGGACCGCCCTCGACCACGGTCCAGTAGGTTTTGCCGATCTTGCCGTGCTTGAACAGCAGGCCAAGCGAGGCTGTCGCCTTGCGGTGGCGGCCAAGCACGAGGCAACCGGAGGTATCCTTATCGAGCCGGTGAGCCAACACCGGCGGTCGCGGCAGGCCGAAGCGGAGCGCGTCGAAGGAGGCTTCGAGGTTCGCCCCGCCCTTGGGGCCGCGATGCACCGGCAGGCCGGCCGGCTTGTCGATAACCAGCATCAAGCCGTCGCGATGGAGCACGCGGCCTAAGATTTCATCGGCGGTCAATTCGGGAACATCGAGCAATTGCAAGACTTTCGTTTAATCGTCGGAACGGCTAACACACCCCCGCCATGAACGATACCTCCGAGACCCCCAAGCTGAGCTGGTGGCGCCGCCTCTCCAACGGGCTGAAGCGCACGTCGTCCTCGCTCGGGACTGCGGTCGCCGACCTCGTCACCAAGCGCAAGCTCGACCGCGCCATGCTCGACGACATCGAGGACGTGCTGCTGCGCGCCGATCTCGGCACGCAAGTCGCGGTACGGATCGCGGACGCCGTCGGCGCGGGGCGCTACGACAAAGCGATCTCGGCGGACGAGGTCAAGGACGTAGTCGCGACCGAAGTCGAGAAGGTGCTCGTACCGGTCGCGAAGCCGCTCGAGATCGATGCAGCGAAAAAGCCGTTCGTCATCCTCGTGGTCGGGGTCAACGGCTCCGGCAAGACCACCACCATCGGCAAACTGTCGCAAAAGTTCGCGTCCGAAGGCCGCAAGGTGATGCTCGCCGCCGGCGATACGTTTCGCGCGGCGGCGATCGAGCAGCTCAAGGTCTGGGGTGAGCGCACCAAGACGCCGGTCATCGCCGGCGCGCAAGGATCGGATTCGGCAAGCCTCGCCTTCAACGCACTGACGGCAGCGAAGGAGCAGAGCATCGACGTGCTCCTGATCGACACCGCCGGCCGGCTTCAGAACAAGGCCGAGCTGATGAACGAGCTCGAGAAGGTCGTGCGTGTCATTCGCAAGGTGGACGCCACCGCGCCGCATGCGGTGCTGCTGGTGCTCGATGCCACCGTCGGCCAGAACGCGCTGTCGCAGGTCGAGGCCTTTCATCGCACCGCCGGGGTCACCGGCCTCGTGATGACCAAGCTCGACGGCACCGCGCGCGGCGGCATCCTGGTGGCGCTGGCGGAGAAATTCAAACTGCCGGTGCATTTCATCGGCGTCGGCGAAGGCGTCGACGATCTCGCGCCCTTCACCGCGCGCGATTTCGCCCGCGCCATCGCCGGAATCGAAAGTTGAGAATGGACAAGACCCAGCCGCATCCGCTGTTCAAGCTCGCGACCGAGCTCGGTCCACTGCTCGTGTTCTTCTTCGTCAATGCGAAGTTCAATTTGTTCGCCGCGACCGGCGCCTTCATGGTGGCGATCGTGGCGGCGATGGCCGCCTCCTATGTGGTGACGCGGCACATCCCGATCATGGCGATCGTGACCGGCGTGATCGTGCTGGTGTTCGGCACGCTGACGTTGGTGCTGCACGATGAGACCTTCATCAAGGTCAAGCCGACCATCATCTACGGCCTGTTCGCCGCGATCCTCGGCGGCGGCCTGCTGTTCGGCCGCTCCTTCATCGCCGTGATGTTCGACCAGGTGTTCAATCTGACGCCGCACGGCTGGCGCATCCTCACGCTGCGCTGGGCGCTGTACTTTGCCGGCATCGCGGTGCTGAACGAGATCATCTGGCGCACCCAGAGCACGGACTTCTGGGTGAACTTCAAGGTCTTCGGCGTCCTTCCGCTGACCGCCATCTTCGGCATGATCCAGATGCCGCTGATCAAGCGCTATCACCTCGAGCCGGTGTCGCTGGAGGCGAGCGAGGCCGAGGCGGGAGATGTGAGCAAGGGGTGAGCGCTCGCCACACATTCGGTGTCATCGCCCGGCTTGATGTTCAGCCCGGGGACATGACCGACGGGTGTTCGGGGACATAGCCGACACATCATAGTGCAGGGATTTGGCGGTAAAGGAGGCCAAGTCCATGCCCTGGCGAGAGGTGTCGGTGATGGATCAGCGGCGGGAGTTCGTGCGGCTTGCGATGCAGGAGGGAGCGAACCGGCGGGAGCTCTGCCGGCGGTTCAATATCCATCCCGACACGGGCTACAAGTGGCTTGCACGATGGCAAGCGGATCAGAATGTCAACGACCGCTCGCGCCGACCGCATGCGAGCCCGGGACAGACCGATTGCGAGCTCGAGGCACGTATTCTCGCGGTGCGCGATGCCCATCCGGCATGGGGAGCTCGCAAGATAGCTCACTGCCTGGAGCGCAATGGTTTGCGTTCGCCAGCAGTCTCAACAGTTCATCAGATCTTGCGTCGGTCTGGCCGCATCAAGCCTCCGATCGGCGGCCCGATGGCAAGCCAGCGTTTCGAGATGCCGGCCCCCAATCTGTTGTGGCAGATGGACTTCAAAGGCTGGGTTCGGCTCGGCAATGATACCCAGTGCCATCCTCTGACGGTGGTGGATGACCACTCCCGCTATGATCTGTGTCTGCAGGCCTGTGCCGATCAACGCACAGATACCGTGCGCAGCCGCCTGGAGAAGACCTTTCGCCACTACGGGCTCCCGGAGGCCTTCTTCGTCGACAATGGTTCGCCCTGGGGTGATCCTTCCGGCGAGCGATGGACACGGTTCTCGGTGTGGCTGCTCAAGCTTGGCGTCGCCGTCATCCGCAGCCGCCCATATCACCCGCAAAGCCGCGGCAAGAATGAACGATTCCACCGCACCCTCGCGGCTGAGGTGTTCGCACTGCGACAGTTCCGCGATCTCGCAGAGACGCAGCGTGCCTTCGACGCCTGGCGGGAAGTCTACAACTTCGAACGGCCACACGAGGCGCTCGGACAACAGGTCCCGGCCAGTCGATATCGGCCCAGCCAGCGACCAATGCCCGATCGATTGCCACAGGTCGAATACGACAGCCATGAGATCGTGCGCCGCGTCTCCACGACCAAGGCCTATGTCAGCTTCAAGGGACGTCTGTGGAAAGTGCCACAGGCCTTCCGTGGCGAGCGCCTCGCCATCCGCCCCTCGGCAAACGATGCGCAATACGGGATCTTCTTTGCCGCCCACCAAATCGCTATCATCGACTTGGCGAGCGGAGAAAGTGTCGGCTATGTCCCCGAACACCCGTCGGTCATGTCCCCGGGCTGAACACTTGACCGGGCGATCCAGTACTCCGAGCCGTCTGTGGCTGAATCGATAAGCCGCGGCGTACTGGATGCCCCGGTCAAGCCGGGGCATGACAGCTGTATGTGGGGCGCCGGGTCTTTGATTAGCAATGACGGGCTTGGCTAAGATCCCGCTTTCAGCGCCTTCTCCAGCTCCGGCATCAGCACCGTCTTGAGGTTTTGCGGCGTGACCGGTCCGACCAGCTTATAGACGATGGTACCCTCGCGCCCGACGACGAAGGTCTCGGGCACGCCATAGACGCCCCATTCGATCGAGGCGCGGCCGTTGGCGTCGACGCCGACGCGGCCGAACGGATTGCCGTAGCGTCCGAGGAAGCGCCGGGCGTTATCGGCCGCGTCCTTGTAGTTGATGCCGACGAGCTGGAAGCGCTTGTCCTTGGCGAGCTCGGTCAGGAGCGGCGCCTCGTCATGGCACGGCACGCACCAGGACGCCCAGACGTTGACGAGGCTGACCTTGCCTTTGAACGCGGCGGGATCGAGCCCCGGTACCGGCGCATTGTCAGCCTGCAATCCCTCGAGCGGCGGCAGCAGCGTTTGCGGCGCAGGCCGCCCGATCAGTGCGGACGGAATCCGCGAGGGATCGCCGCTGCCGAGTCGAAACCAGAACAACAGCGCAAGGCCGAGGAAGGCGATCAGCGGCAGCGCCATCAGGAAGGTGCGGCGCTGCGGCGTCGCCGGGCTCGATTGATTGCTCATGATCGATCCGTCGCGCTGCGGCCCGAGCGGCGGGTCACGCCGCTGCGATCGAGCTCGCGCAGGCGCTGCGTCTGGTTGCGATAGTCGAGCACGACCCAGCCGATCAGGATCACGACCACGAGGGCCGCTGCGACATAGGACGTCACGATGAACGACGCGTAAGGGCCGAGCGCCATCATCACGCAGCTCCAGCTTCTTTTGACGCGTTTTCTTCACGCGAACCGGCGCCCACTTCGCTCGAGAACGCGACGCGGCTCGCCTGCATCATTTGCAGGGAACGGACACGGCGGCGCAGGATCTCGTTGCGCATCGCGGCCAAGTGCAGCGTGACGAACAGCAGTGTGAAGGCGATCGCCATCACCAGCAGCGGGATCAGGAACGACTTGTCGAGCGTCGAGCCGCCCATGCGCATCACCGATGCCGGCTGGTGCAGCGTGTTCCACCAGTCGACGGAGAACTTGATGATGGGCAGGTTGATGGCGCCAACCAGCGTCAGCACCGCCGCGGCGCGTGCCGCGCGCGAGGGATCGTCGACCGCGCGCCACAGCGCCATCAGGCCGAGATACATCAGGAACAGGATCAGCACCGAAGTCAGCCGCGCGTCCCACTCCCAGTAAGTGCCCCACATCGGCCGGCCCCACAGCGAGCCCGTGAGCAACGCGAGGAAAGTGAAGGCAGCGCCGATGGGAGCAGCCGCTTTCGCGGCGACGTCGGCGAGCGGATGCCGCCACACCAGCGTGCCCAATGAGGCGATGCTCATCACGCCCCACACGAACATCGAGAGCCAGGCATTGGGCACGTGGATGAACATGATCTTCACCGTCGCGCCCTGCTGATAGTCGTCGGGCGCAAGCGCTGACTGGTACAGACCGATGGTGAGCAGGATGACGGTCGCAGCCGCGAGCCACGGCAGCAGGCGCGCTGTCAGCGCGAGGAACCGCGTGGGATTGGCGAGGTCGATCAGCGTCATGGTATTCTGATAATCATCCGGGAGCGCTCAGGCAATCAGCACGAAAGCACGTCGCGAAAGTTGATGCGGGTCAAGGTCAGGCGGGCCCATCTCAATCGAGCCCATCTCAGTCGAGTCCATGCCGCAGGCTCGCCGCCGCCGCGAACGGGCCGATCACGAGGCTGACCAGCGACAGCGCGCAGAGGATCGAGAACGGTGCACCGAACGTCATCGGACCGACGATCACGGCCTGCGAGGCCGCAACCCCGAAAATCAGCACCGGAATCGACAGCGGCAGCACCAGCACGGCCATCAGCAGTCCGCCGCGATGCAGGGTCACCGCCAGTGCCGCGCCGATCATGCCGGTGAAGGTGAGCGCGGGGGTTCCTGCCAGCAACGTCAGCGCCACCGCGCCGGTTGCGACCATGTCGAGGTTGAGCAAGAGGCCGAGCACCGGGGTTGCGACAATCAGCGGCAGGCCGGCCGCCAGCCAATGCGCCAGCGCCTTGGCGGCGCAGGCGAGTTCCAGCGGCGTCCGGCTCATCGTGATCAGGTCGAGCGAGCCGTCCTCATGGTCGGCCATGAACAGCCGGTCCAGCGTGAGCAGGCTTGCCAGCAGCGCACCGAGCCAGAGAATGGCCGGCCCGAGCCGCGACAGCAGCGCCAGATCCGGCCCCACCGCGAACGGCATCAGCACCACCACGGTCAGGAAGAACAGCACGCCGATCAGCGCCCCGCCGCCGACGCGGAGCGCGATCCGGATGTCCCGGCGGATGAGGGCCGACAAGGCGGTCATTGAGGGCTCCGCTCGGGCCCCAAAGGCGGTGCGCTCCCTCCCCCGCTTGCGGGGGAGGGCTGAGGAGAGGGTGTCTCGACAACGAAGATTCGCCCAGAGGAGAGAACCCTCACCCGGCGCTTCGCGCCGGCCTCTCCCGCAAGCGGGAGAAGCGTGGGAGCTCCCGGCGACGCTTGCTTCCCGGGTGCGAGATGGGGGAGCGGGGAAGGAACGGAGAGAGCGGAGTTTGGGCGCTCGGAAAGCTGAGGGTCGAGCCGCATCACCCCACACCCCCGATCCGCAGCTCTCGCGCGTTGATCCCCAGCGGGGCGTGGGTGGCGGCGATGATCAGGCCGCCGCTTGCCAAGTGCTGTCGCATCAATCCGGCAAACATGTCCTGGCCGGCCACGTCCAGCGCCGTGGTCGGCTCGTCCAGCAGCCAGACCGGGCGGCGCACGGCCAGCAGCCGGGCCAGTGACAGCCGGCGGCGCTGGCCGGCGGAGAGGAAGGCGGCGGGCAGGTGGGTGGCGTGGTCGAGGCCGACTTTGGTGAGGCTCTCGGCGGCATCGCAGCGCTCGCCGCCGAGGAAATCAGCCCAAAACGCCAGATTTTCTGCCACGCTCAGCGCCGGCTTCAGGGCATCGCGATGGCCGAGATAGTGGCATTGCTCCGGCAGCGTCAGCTCGCCGTCGCCCCCATCCAGCGCGATCGTCCCGCCGGCCGGAATGAGCAGGCCGGCGATCAGCCGCAGCAGCGAGGTCTTGCCCGATCCGTTGCGACCCATCACCGCCAGGGCTTCGCCGGAGGCGGCCGCGAAATCGAGGCCGGCGAACACCTCGCGGCCACCCCGCACGCATCTGAGTCCGTGACCTGAAAGCCGCATCTCGCCTCGTTTCAACCCGCTCAAAGCCAGGCCTCAGGAAAACTTGGGGTAGCGCATGGGAATTTTTGGCTCGCGGATTGGCGCGGCACGATTGTGGCTGTGGCGGCGCGGTTAGAAAGCTTCTATAAGCCCGGAACTACTTGATGCAGCAACTCAACCTGCCCCTGCAAGCGGCCAAGCCTGATACGCTGACGGTGTTAAAATACCCTGCCGGGTATAACTAACAATTGGGATTCCTACATGACCTCGCTCGACAGCTTTAAATGCAAAAAGACCCTCAAGGTCGGCGCCAAGACCTATGTCTATTACAGCCTGCCCACGGCCGAGAAGAATGGTCTGAAGGGAATTTCGAAACTTCCCTATTCGATGAAGGTCCTGCTCGAGAACCTGCTGCGCAACGAGGACGGCCGCTCGGTCAAGAAGGAAGACATCGTCGCGGTGTCGAAGTGGCTGCGCAAGAAGTCGCTGGAGCATGAGATCGCGTTCCGCCCGGCGCGCGTCCTGATGCAGGATTTCACCGGCGTGCCCGCGGTGGTCGACCTCGCCGCGATGCGCAACGCGATGCAGAAGCTCGGCGGCGATGCTGAGAAGATCAATCCGCTGGTCCCGGTCGACCTCGTCATCGACCACTCCGTGATCGTGAACTTCTTCGGCGACAACAAGGCCTTCGGCAAGAACGTCACCGAGGAATACAAGCAGAACCAGGAGCGCTACGAGTTCCTGAAGTGGGGCCAGAAGGCGTTCTCGAACTTCTCGGTCGTGCCGCCCGGCACCGGCATCTGCCACCAGGTCAATCTCGAATATCTGGCCCAGACGGTCTGGACCAAGAAGGAGAAGATGACGGTCGGCAAGAAGACCGGCACCTTCGAGGTCGCTTATCCCGACTCGCTGGTCGGCACCGATTCCCACACCACCATGGTCAATGGTCTCGCCGTGCTCGGCTGGGGTGTCGGCGGCATCGAGGCGGAAGCCTGCATGCTCGGCCAGCCGCTGTCGATGCTGTTGCCGAACGTGGTCGGCTTCAAGCTGAAGGGCGCGATGAAGGAAGGCGTCACCGCGACCGACCTCGTGCTGACCGTGACGCAGATGCTGCGCAAGCTTGGCGTCGTCGGCAAGTTCGTCGAGTTCTTCGGCCCGGGCCTCGACCATCTCTCCGTCGCCGACAAGGCGACCATCGCCAACATGGCGCCCGAATATGGCGCGACCTGCGGCTTCTTCCCGGTCGACGCCGCCGCGCTCGACTACCTCAAGACCTCCGGTCGCGCCTCGGCGCGCGTTGCGCTGGTTCAGGCCTATGCCAAGGCGCAGGGCCTGTTCCGCACCGCCAAGTCGGCCGATCCGGTGTTCACGGAAACGCTGACGCTCGACCTCGCCGACGTCGTTCCCTCGATGGCCGGTCCGAAGCGTCCCGAAGGCCGTATCGCGCTCCCGTCGGTGGCCGAGGGCTTCTCGCTCGCGCTCAGCAGCGAGTACAAGAAGGCCGAGGAGCCGGAGAAGCGCTTTGCCGTCGAAGGCAAGGACTTCGAGATCGGTCACGGCGACGTCGTGATCGCGGCGATCACCTCCTGCACCAACACCTCGAATCCGAGCGTGCTGATCGGCGCCGGCCTGCTTGCGCGCAACGCGGCTGCGAAGGGCCTCAAGGCCAAACCGTGGGTGAAGACCTCGCTTGCCCCGGGTAGCCAAGTGGTCGCGGGCTATCTCGCCGATTCCGGTCTGCAGAAAGATCTCGACAAGGTCGGCTTCAACCTGGTCGGCTTCGGCTGCACCACCTGCATCGGCAATTCCGGTCCGCTGCCGGAAGAGATATCGAAATCGATCAACGACAACGGCATCGTTGCCGCTGCCGTGCTCTCAGGTAACCGCAATTTCGAAGGCCGCGTCTCGCCGGACGTGCAGGCGAACTATCTGGCCTCGCCGCCGCTGGTCGTCGCGCACGCGCTCGCGGGCAGCGTGACCAAGAATCTCGCCACGGAGCCGCTCGGCGAAGGCAAGGACGGCAAGCCGGTGTACCTGAAGGACATCTGGCCGACGACGAAGGAGATCAACGCCTTCATGAAGAAGTTCGTGACCGCGTCGATCTTCAAGAAGAAGTATGCCGACGTGTTCAAGGGCGACACCAACTGGCGCAAGATCAAGACGGTCGAGAGCGAGACCTATCGCTGGAACATGTCTTCGACCTATGTGCAGAACCCGCCCTATTTCGACGGCATGAAGAAGGAGCCGGAGCCGGTCACCGACATCGTCGAGGCGCGCATCCTCGCCATGTTCGGCGACAAGATCACCACCGACCACATCTCGCCGGCCGGCTCGATCAAGCTCACCTCGCCCGCTGGCAAATATCTCAGCGAGCACCAGGTGCGCCCCGCGGACTTCAATCAGTACGGCACGCGCCGCGGCAACCACGAAGTGATGATGCGTGGCACCTTCGCCAACATCCGCATCAAGAACTTCATGCTGAAGGGCGCCGACGGCAACATTCCGGAAGGCGGTCTGACCAAGCACTGGCCGGACGGCGAGCAGATGTCGATCTACGACGCCGCGATGAAGTACCAGGAAGAGAAGGTGCCGCTGGTGGTGTTCGCCGGCGCTGAATACGGCAACGGCTCCTCGCGCGACTGGGCCGCGAAGGGCACGCGCCTGCTCGGCGTTCGCGCCGTGATCTGCCAGAGCTTCGAGCGCATCCACCGTTCGAACCTGGTCGGCATGGGCGTGCTGCCGCTGACCTTCGAGGACGGCACTTCCTGGCAGTCGCTGGGTCTGAAGGGTGACGAGAAGGTCACGTTGCGCGGCCTCGTCGGCGACCTCAAGCCGCGCCAGAAGCTGACCGCGGAGATCGTCTCCGGCGACGGTTCGTTGCAGCGCGTTTCGCTGCTTTGCCGCATCGATACGCTGGACGAGCTCGATTACTACCGCAATGGCGGCATCCTCCATTACGTCCTGCGCAAGCTCGCGGCGTAAGCGCGGATTTGTGAACGATGGCTCACTGCGAAGTGAGTAGAAGCCAGAACGAAGGCGGCCTATCAAAAGGCCGCCTTCGCGCGTTTTGCGGCACGTTTCGGATGGGCCCGGCCGGTGGAAAACCTCCTCCTGGACGGAAGAATGTGCTGCGCCCCGTAAGATTACGGTGACCATCAGGCGATAAGATTCCCTCTCACGAGCAATGGTGTGCGGCGTTCGACATGACAACAATGACGGCTTCTCATCCGATTTCACGTTGGTCCAGTGCCCTCTGGTCGGGTGCTCTCGGCATCTGTGCGATCGTCGCCGTCATCCGCCCTGCCGAGGCTGATCCCCGCGCCGTTGTCGAATTGTTTACCTCGCAGGGCTGCTCGTCCTGCCCGCCCGCCGATAAGATCATCGGCGATCTCTCCAAAGATCCCTCGGTCATCGCGCTGAGCATGCCGATCGACTATTGGGACTATCTCGGCTGGAAGGACACGCTGGCCGATTCGCGGTTCTCTGCGCGGCAGCGTGCTTACTCGCGCATGCGCGGCGACCGCGAGGTCTACACGCCGCAGGTCGTCGTCAATGGGTCGACCCATGTCATCGGCAGCGATCGCACCGGCATCGAGAATGCGATCGGCAAGACCGACAAGGGCATGGGCGTGATGAGCGTGCCGGTGACGATGTCGCTTGCGGGCAAGCAGATCAGCGTCTCCGTCGCCGCGAGCAACGAGCCCACCGTCTCGCACGGCGAGGTCTGGATCTGCTCGATCGCCAAGTCGGTGCCGATCACGATCACCCGCGGCGAAAATCGCGGACAGCAGATCACCTACCACAACGTGGTGCGCAACCTGCTCAAGGTCGGCGATTGGACCGGCCGTCCGGAAAGCTGGACGGTGCCGATCGAGAACCTCACGCGCGACGGCGTCGACGGTGCGGTGGTTTATGTTCAGGATGGCAACCGAGAGAAGCCGGGTGCGATGCTGGGCGCGGCCTACACGTCGCTGCACTGATTTCACTGACTCACCAGCGTCGCGCTCGCTCTAACTCCTCATGGTGAGGAGCGCGCCCTTGCGCGCGTCACGAACCAAGCAGGCCCGGCGGATGCAGCTCGGCCTTATCCTTCGAGACGCCGCGCGAGCGCGGCCCTCAGGATGAGGGGAGGGAGCCGGTGCATGAGGAGAGCGAAGGCTCGGCGAGCCGGAAACACCCACACAAACAAAAAAGGACCAACTTGCGTTGGCCCTCCTTGTCGCGCGTACAGACCCGATCCTGTCGACCCCGGGGGGCTGGGGGCTGAGGAATCCGGAACCGAAGGACCGGGCCAACGCACGTGAGCCTTTTCGCAGTGCAGGGCGGCAGTCGCTAGGCGGAAAAGCGGCGACACTATGATTCCTGCTAACGATCCCGTGACGGTTTGCCGCGACAAAGTTCCACCATTGCGTGTGTCCCGATTCGATGAGTCGAACGGGAAGGCCCCTTGCAGTAGGGACAGGTTGGCGCAATCATGCAACTGTCATGATGCCAGAGGTTCCGGTTGTCGCGGACGCGGGTCATGCCGTGCGATGAGGAGGCGCTTCCCATGAATCTGATGTCGGAGGATGCCGAGCCGAGCGAGCAGCGCGCGGCGGCGCGCCCCGCCGCTGCGACGACGCAGCCGAATCGGGTGACCTTCAACCGCCTCGAGCTGCACCGGATTCTCAATCTCTACGGCCGCATGGTCGCCGACGGCGAGTGGCGCGACTACGCTATCGACTTCCTGAAGGACCGCGCCGTGTTCTCGGTCTATCGCCGCGCCTCGGAAGTGCCGATCTATCGGATCGAGAAGGACCCGCGGCTTGCGCGCAAGCAGGGCATGTACAGCGTGATCTCGGCGACCGGCCTGATCCTGCGCCGCGGTCACGAGCTCGAGCGCGTGCTGCTGGTGATCGATCGGAAGCTGGCGGTGGTGTGAAGACCCTCGGTCGTCATTCCGGGGCGCGACGAAGTCGCGAACCCGGAATCCATTCATCCACCGTCCGTGTCGTTCAATGGATTCCGGGTTCGCGCTGCGCGCGCCCCGGAATGACGGGAGCCCCTACTTCCCCGGCACCGTGCTCGCGCCCTCGCCGAGATCCCGCTGCATCATCACCGTATCCAGCCAGCGGCCGAATTTCAGCCCGACATTGGGATGCGTGCCGATCATCTTGAAGCCGCTCTTGGTGTGAACGCCGATCGAGCCGGCATTGGCGGAATCGCCGATCACGGCGATCATCTGGCGGAAGCCACGCGCCTCGCATTCGGTGATCAGCCGCTCCAGCAGCAGGGAGCCGACACCGCGGCGGTGGAAGGAGGGGTCGAGATAGATCGAATTCTCGACCGTGAAGCGATAGGCCGGCCGCGGCCGGTAGGCCCCGGCATAGGCATAGCCGGCCACGCGACGATCGAGGATGGCGACGAAATAGGGATAGCCGCCGTCGATCAGCGCGCGATAGCGGCGCGTCATCTCGGCAAGGTCGGGCGGCTCCAGCTCGAACGTCGCGGTGCCCTCGCGGACGGCCTGCTGATAGATGGCGGTGATGGCGGGAAGGTCGGCCTCGGTGGTGGGCCTGATTTCAGGTGCGGACATGGCGGGAAGGATAGAGGCTTCCCGCGGCCGCTGGAAGAGGCTGCGCTGCTTCTCCGGCGTCATTGCGAGCGTAGCGAAGCAATCCAGAAATGCATCCGCGGAGGCACTCTGGATTGCTTCGTCAAGAGCTCCTCGCAATGACGGTGCCTGTGGGTACAGCCCGGCCCAAACAAAAACCCCGGCCTTACGGCCGGGGTTCATGTCGTTCCCTCGTCCTGGCGTTAGTCGCGCTGGCCGAGGAGCTGCAGCAGCAGCGTGAACAGGTTGATGAAGTTCAGGTACAGCGACAGCGCGCCGGTGATGGCCGCACGCTCTGCGATGTCACCGCCGGCCGAGGCGTAGCCGTAGATGTAGTCGTTCTTCAGCCGCTGGGTATCCCAGGCGGTGAGGCCCGCGAACACCAGCACGCCGACCACCGACACGATGAACTGCAGCATCGAGCTGGCCAGGAACAGGTTCACCAGGCTGGCGATGATGATGCCGATCAGGCCCATGAACAGGAACGAGCCCATTCCGGTCATGTCACGCTTGGTGGTGTAGCCGTAGAGGCTGAGCGCACCGAAGGTCGCCGCGGTGATGAAGAATACCCGCACGATCGAGGTGTGCGTGAACACCAGGAAGATCGACGACAGCGAGATGCCCATCAGCGCCGAGAACACCCAGAACAGGATCTGGGCCGTCGAGGGTGCCAGACGGTTGATGCCCGCCGAGATCACGAACACCATCGCGAGCGGCGCCAGCATGAACAGCCACTTCAGGGGGCTCACGAACATCGCGTAGCCGAATGGCGTCAGGAACAGCTTGCCGACGCGGACGGCTTCCGGCGTCGGGACGTCCGTCACGGCGGCCATGTAGACGCCGAGCGCGGCAAGGCCCGTGATGGCCAGGCCGATGCTCATGTAATTGTAGATGCGCAGCATATAGGCGCGCAGGCCGGCATCGACCGTCGCGGCGTCAACACGCCCGGCGGCCCTGCCGAAAGGAGAAGCGTAGTTACGGTCTAGGTCCGACATGGTCGAATTCCCGTTGGTTGGTCCGGTCCGGCATGAGGGTCGCCACGCCGCCGGTTCGTCAGTTCTATCTCGGATACCGATCCCAGCCGACTAAATTTAGGCTCACAATCGGGGCTCCGAACCCACTCGATATGTGGGAAACTAACACATTCGCTGCAACCGTCCACGCGCGGCTGAATGTCGCCCTCGGCCACAATCCTGACGGGCGGACGTGGTTAATCGCAGGAATCGTGCGATTCCTGCTCCCGCGCGCCCATCCGCTACCTTTTGTCACAAATTCCGCAACACCGTCGCGGGCTTTTTGTTCAACGCAAGCAGCGTGCCGGCGAGCCCGAGCCCCACAGTGACGACGAGCGCGGCCGCGACCACGCTGGCGGCGCTG
The DNA here is from genome assembly GCF_023375135.1 of Bradyrhizobium sp. C-145. Taxonomy (NCBI): domain Bacteria; kingdom Pseudomonadati; phylum Pseudomonadota; class Alphaproteobacteria; order Hyphomicrobiales; family Nitrobacteraceae; genus Bradyrhizobium; species Bradyrhizobium sp. C-145. The sequence continues at coordinate 183,566 of NZ_CP088150.1, forward strand.
CCGGCCTGCCAGACGAAACTCAGCGTCATCAGCCGCGTCACGATCATCCAGGCCGCGATACTGCCGGCGATCACGCCGAACACCGCGGTGGCGAGCCCGATCAGGAGGTATTCGAGCGCATAGGCGCCGAGCAGCCGCAGCCGCGTCGCGCCCAGCGTCTTCAGGATCACCGCATCATAGACCCGGTGGCGATGGCCGGCGGCGAGCGCCCCGCCGAGCACCAGGATCGCCGAGATCAGGGTCACGGCACTGGCGCCTCGGATCGCCAGCGCCAGGTTGGTCACCACCGAGCCGACCGTCTCCATCACCTCGCGCACGCGCACGCTCGTCACCATCGGATAGGCGTCGGCCACCTGCTTGATGATCTTGCCGTCGCCCGCAGCGTTGCTGCCGGCTTCGGTCAGCGTTGCGATATGGGTATGCGGCGCGCCCTTGAAGGCGTTCGGCGAGAACACGAGGACGAAATTGATGCCGAGCCGCTGCCAGTCGATGGTGCGCAGATTGCCGATTCTAGCCGGGATGTCACGGCCAAGCACGTTGACCACGATCTCGTCGCCGAGCTTGAGACCGAGTCCGTCGGCGATCTTCTTTTCCATCGAGACCAGCGGCGGGCCGGAATAGTCGGCGCTCCACCATTCGCCCTCGACCACCTTGGACCCCTTCGGCAGCTCGCCGGTATAGGTCAGGCCGCGGTCGCTTTGCAGCACCCATTCGGAATCGGTCGAGGGCTTGAGCTCCTCGGCGCGCAACCCGCGCGCGCCGACGATGCGGCCGCGTAGCATCGGCACATCCTCGACCTTGGCACCGGGGGCAATCTGCCGCAGATAGAGGTCGAACTGCTCGGCCTGCGCGCTCGGGATGTCGATGAAGAAAAACGATGGCGCCTGCTCGGGAAGCGCCGCCAGGAACTGGCGGCGCAGATTGCCGTCGATCTGGGTGATGGTGACGAGCACGGCGAGCCCGAGCCCCAGCGACAGCACGACGGACGGCGTCAGCGCGCCCGGCCGGTGGATGTTGGCGATCGCCAGCCGCAGCATCGGCAGCCGCGTCCGCGGCAGGTGCCGTGCGATGGCCATCAAGAGGGCGGCGATGCCGCGCAGCAGGGCGAACACGACGACGGAGGAGGCCACGAACACCGCGGCGATGCGCTTGTCGAATGAGAGCCCGATCACGACGGCGACGAGCAGGACGATCACGACGCCCATGAACACCAGGTAGCCCAGGCGCGGCCGGTGCCATTCGGAGCTGATGGTGTCGCGGAACAGCGCGGCCACCGGCACGTCGTGGACGCGGCCGAGCGGCCACAGGCCGAAGGCCAATGCGGTGAGGAGGCCATAGACGAAGGACAGCGCGAGCTCGTCGGCATGCACGGCCGTCACCACCGGCAGCGGCAACAGCTTGCCGAACAGGCCGACGATGGCGAAGGGCATCGCGGCGCCGAGCGCAAGGCCGATCACCGAACCGATCGCGGCGAGCAGGATGACCTGCGCGAGATAGATGCCGAACACGTCGCGGCCGGTGGCACCGACGGCCTTGAAGGCCGCGATCACCTCGAGCCGGCGGTCGATATGGCTCTTCACGGCATTGGCGACGCCGACGCCGCCGACCAGCAGTGCGGCGAGGCCGACCAGTGTCAGAAACTGGGTGAAACGGTTGATGTTGCGCTCGAGCTGCGGCGAGGCATTGGAGCGGCTGCGGATCTCCCAGCCGGCCTGCGGCGCCGCGTTGCGCGCGTCAGCGATGAAAGTCTCGGTGGCGCGTTCGCTGTTGGCAGCGTCAGGCAGCTTCACCCGGTAGACCCAGCGCACCAGGCTGCCGGGCTGGATCAGGCCGGTGGCGCGCAGGCCCGCTTGGCTGATCAGGAAGCGCGGCCCGAAGCCGATGCCGCCGGCGAGCTTGTCGGGTTCGGCCTCGACCGTGCTGCGGATCTGGAAGGTCGCCGAGCCGATGGTGACGCGATCACCGGGCTTGAGCAAGAGCCGCGCCAGCAGCGTTGGATCGGCGGCGGCGCCGAATGCGCCGTCACGCTCGGCGAGGAGATCGGACATCGGCAGCGGCGGTGCCAGTGTCAGCTGGCCCAGCATCGGATAGGTGCCATCGACCGCCTTCATCTCGACCAGCGCGAGCTTGCCATCAGTCGAGCGCGCCATGCCGCGCAGGGTCGCGGCGGTCGACACGGTGCCGCGCGAGCGCAGGAACGCGACCTCTTCCGGCTTGGCCTCGCGCTGGAACAGCACGAACGAGACGTCGCCGCCGAGCAGCGTGCGGCCTTCGCGCGCAAGACCGTCGGAGAGGCTCGCCGAGACCGAGCCGACGCCGGCGATCGCCATCACGCCGAGCGCGATGCAGGCGATGAAGACGTAGAAGCCGCGCAGGCCTCCGCGCAATTCGCGCAGCGCGTAGCGCAGTGACAGCGCGACGGCACTTGGCTTCGCGAACGATTCGGCAGCCGTGCTCATGCGGGCGCGGACTGCGTGTCGATGCGCCCGGAGCGCAGGCGGATGACGCGATCGCAGCGATGCGCGAGCGAGGAATCGTGCGTCACCAGCACCAAGGTCATGCCGCGCTCGGCATGCTTGCTGAATAGGAGATCGATGATCTGCTTTCCGGTGGCCTCATCGAGATTGCCGGTCGGCTCGTCGGCGACGAGGATCGCCGGATCGGGTGCCAACGCGCGGGCCAGCGCAACGCGCTGCTGCTCGCCGCCGGAGAGTTGCGTCGGATAGTGATGCAAGCGATCGCCGAGGCCGACCGATTGCAGCTCCTGCGCCGCGCGCCTGGCGGCATCCGGATTGCCGGCGAGCTCGAGCGGCACGGCGACGTTCTCAAGCGCCGTCATGGTCGGGATCAGATGGAAGGACTGGAAGACGATGCCGACCTGGCGGCCGCGGAAGCGGGCCAGCGCGTCCTCGTCGAGGGCATTGAAAGGCGTGCCAGACACCACCACCTCTCCGCTATCAGGACGCTCCAGCCCCGCCATCACCATCAGCAGCGTGGATTTGCCCGAGCCTGACGGGCCGATCAGGCCGATCGTCTCGCTCCGGCCCACGCGCAGGCTGATATCCTTGAGGATGTGAACGCGCGCCGCGCCCGTGCCCAATGAGAGATTGACGTTGGAGATGGCGATGGTGTCCGCCGCGGTGGCGGCGAGCGAAGAGGTTTCGATGCGACTGTCCATGGTCCGGTCATATGGCAACTCCGCTGGCGCGGTCGAGAGGCGTTACGGATTGTTCATGCACATAGCCGTGTTGATGTTCGCTTTGATGACGGCCATCACGCCGGCCTCGGCACAGGGGCAGAAGCCGATCAAGCTCGTCGTTCTCGGCGATTCCCTGAGCGCCGGTCTCGGCCTGCCGGCCCAGGACGCATTCCCCCAAAAACTTCAAAAAGCCTTGCAAGCCAAAGGCATAGCGGTCGACATGGTCAATGCTGGAGTGTCCGGCGACACGTCCTCCGGCGGTCGCGACCGGCTCGACTGGTCGGTGCCTGAAGGAACCGAGGCCGTCATCGTCGAGCTCGGCGCCAACGACGCGCTGCGCGGCATCGATCCCGATTTGACGCGCGCCGCGCTGAGCGACATCATCCAGCGGCTCAAGGCACGCAAGATCGCGGTGCTGCTGTGCGGCATGCTGGCGCCGCCGAATTACGGCGCCGATTACGCCGCGCGCTTCAATTCGATTTATCCGGAGCTGGCGAAGAAATTCGACGTGCCGCTCTATCCGTTCTTCCTCGACGCCGTCGCAGCCGACGCCAAGCTCAACCAGGCCGACGGCATTCATCCGACCGCGGCCGGCGTCGACATCATCGTCGAAAGGATGATGCCCACGGTGGAGGCATTCCTTGGCACGATCGCTGAGCAACGGCGTTGAAAAGCAGGCAGCGCTAACCGTAATTCCCAGGGTTTTACCGGGGTGAGGCGGGCTAAGCTTCGCAGAGTCACACAACTGCGATAGGAATCAGGGTACCGGTGATTCGTCGCCGGCTCTAATTTGGGGATGGTCCTGCTTCCCAGGGGCTGTACCCAAGCATCGGGAGTGCGAAACGATGCCGCGTTTGTTCACTGGTCTGGAAATTCCGGCCGAGATCGGCCAGTCGCTTTCCAACTTGAGGGGTGGCCTTCCCGGCGCCCGCTGGATCGATCCCGAAAATTATCACGTCACCTTGCGCTTCATCGGCGATATCGATGGTGTCTCCGCCAACGAGATCGCCTCGATGCTGTTTCGCGTCGACCGCAAGCCGTTCGAGGTGAAGGTGCAGGGCCTCACGAGTTTTGGCGGCCGCAAACCGCGGGCAGTCGTTGCGACGATCGCGCCGAGCAAGCCGCTGATGGAATTGCAGGCCGAGCTCGAACGCATGATGCAGCGGATCGGTCTCGACCCTGAAGGCCGCAAGTTCATCCCGCACGTCACGCTGGCCCGGCTGCACGACGCATCCGATCGCGACGTCGCCGACTATCTCTCGCTGCGCGGCTACTTCCCGAGCAAGGCGTTCATGGCGGAGCGCTTTGTTCTGTTCTCGTCCCGCGCCTCCACCGGCGGCGGCCCGTATGTCGTCGAGGACGCTTACGAGCTGTGTGCGTAGCTCGCTCTCCTGCCCCGGCCGTAGAGCCGGGGCCTAGCGCTCAGCGATGAACGAAATTTGGCGATGAACGAAACGGTGGGTCCCGGATCAGCGCGTCCGGGACACGAATCCGCATACCCCTTCCACCAATTCACGGCTTGCAATTTCCGCCGGTCTCTGGCGGTAAGGGGCCATGCTCACGACCCCAAGTTCCCCGTTCAGCGAAGCCTATCAGGCCGAGATCGCGTCCGGCGCGATCGAGCCGGATGCCGCGCAGGCCGAAGTCGCCGAGGCCTATGCGGCGCTCGACCTGCGGCTCGCGACTTACAAGCCGCAGCGCAAGCAGGGCCTGCTCAGCCGCCTGTTCAGCAGTGACAAGGACGAGGCGCCGCGCGGGCTCTACATCCATGGCGAGGTCGGTCGCGGCAAGACCATGCTGATGGACCTGTTCTTTCAGTACAGTACCGTCGAGCACAAGCGTCGCGCGCATTTCCACGAGTTCATGGCGGAAGCGCATGAGCGCATCTATGACTATCGCCAGGGCATCGCGCGCGGTGAGATCGCCGACGGCGACGTCATCGCGTTGACCGCGAACGCGATCTTCGAGGAGAGCTGGCTGCTCTGCTTCGACGAATTCCATGTCACCGACATCGCCGACGCGATGATCCTCGGCCGTCTGTTCGCAAAGCTGTTCGAGCTCGGCACCGTCGTGGTCGCGACCTCCAACGTCGCACCCGACGATCTCTACAAGGGCGGCCTGAACCGGTCGCTGTTCCTGCCTTTCATCAAGCAGATCACCGACCACATGGACGTCGCGCGGCTCGATGCGCGCACCGACTTCCGCCTGGAGAAGCTTCAGGGCGTGCCGATGTGGCTGACGCCGGCGGACGTTGATGCGGACGCAGCGCTCGACCGCGCCTGGTCGAAGATGAGCGGCGGCGCCCGATGCAAGCCGCACGACATTTCGATCAAGGGACGCATCCTGCACGTGCCATGCTCGGCCCATGGCGTGGCGCGGTTCTCGTTCGCCGATCTCTGCGAGAAGCCGCTTGGGGCATCGGACTACCTCAGGCTCGCGCACGACTATCACACCATCCTGGTCGACCATATTCCAGTGATGGACTTCTCCCAGCGCAACGCCGCCAAGCGTTTCATCACGCTGATCGACACGCTCTATGACAATGCGGTGAAGCTGATGGCCTCGGCCGATGCCAATCCGATCTCGCTGTACCTCGCCACCGAAGGCAACGAGGCCAACGAGTTCAAGCGGACCGCGTCACGCCTGATCGAGATGAGCTCGGAATCCTATCTGGCGCTGCCTCACGGCCGCAAGGATTCCACCGCCAGCGGCTCGACCAAGGGCCTGGTAGAGACTTAAGTCCTATTTGCCAGCGCTGTCATTCCAGGGTGCGCCACGCGCGAGCCCGGAATCCATCGCATCACCAACTCTGCAGCTCAATGGATTCCAGGCCTGCGCCTGTCGGCGCATCCCGGAATGACGGACCGGGTATGGCTGCTATCGCGCCAAGCCCGACAATTGGGCATCCACCGACTTGAACGGGGGAGGCGAAAGGGATAACCACCCGTCTCAGTTTTCCCCTCCTTACGTGTCTAAAGGACAGGTTCACATGGCGCGCGACAAGATTGCTTTGATTGGCTCCGGCCAGATCGGCGGAACGCTGGCTCACCTCATCGGCCTGAAAGAATTGGGCGACGTCGTGATGTTCGACATCGCCGAGGGCGTGCCGCAGGGCAAGGCGCTCGACATCGCGCAGTCCTCGCCGGTCGACGGCTTTGACGCGCACTACAGCGGCGCGAACTCCTACGAAGCGCTCGACAACGCAAAAGTTTGCATCGTCACCGCCGGCGTGCCGCGCAAGCCCGGCATGAGCCGCGACGACCTCCTCTCCATCAACCTCAAGGTCATGGAGCAGGTCGGTGCCGGCATCAAGAAGTACGCTCCCGACGCTTTCGTCATCTGCATCACCAACCCGCTCGACGCGATGGTGTGGGCGCTGCAGAAGGCCTCGGGCCTGCCGCACAAGAAAGTCGTCGGCATGGCCGGCGTGCTGGATTCGGCGCGCTTCCGCTACTTCCTGGCCGACGAGTTCAACGTCTCGGTCGAGGACGTCACCGCCTTCGTGCTCGGCGGCCATGGCGACACCATGGTGCCGCTGGTGAAGTACTCCACGGTCGCCGGCATCCCGCTGCCCGATCTCGTCAAGATGGGCTGGACCTCGCAGGCGCGTCTCGATGAGATCGTCGACCGCACCCGCAACGGCGGCGCCGAGATCGTCAACCTGCTCAAGACCGGCTCGGCCTTCTACGCGCCGGCGGCGTCCGCGATCGCGATGGCCGAGAGCTATCTGCGGGACAAGAAGCGCGTGCTGCCCTGCGCCGCCTACCTCAACGGCGAGTACAGCGTGAAGGACATGTATGTCGGCGTGCCCGTCGTGATCGGCTCCAAGGGCGTCGAGCGTGTGGTCGAGATCGAGCTCGCCGGCAAGGACCGCGAGGCCTTCGACAAGTCGGTCGGCGCCGTCCAGGGCCTGGTCGATGCCTGCAAGAAGATCGCACCCGATCTTCTCGGTCGCTAAGCGCCAGCAATTCCCGCCGAAGCCCGAAAACCGGTCTTCGGCGGTTTCATTTCCGGAGCCCGGGTGTCCGGGCGGGCTCCGGGCCAGTCAGTGATCTCCCAGTTCAGAGATCTCGAAGTCAAAGAATCCGGGTTGCAGTTCCTGTGGTATATGGTATGCCAGCCACAAGACTGAGGTGGGCCCTTGAGGTCACCGCCCGCGGGTTCAGGGAGCGACCATATGAATATCCATGAGTACCAGGCCAAAGCGCTGCTGAGCGAGTTCGGCGTGCCGATTTCCAAGGGCGTGCCTGTCCTTAAGCCCGCTGACGCGGAAGCCGCCGCCAAGGCGCTGCCGGGCCCGGTCTGGGTGGTGAAGAGCCAGATCCACGCCGGCGGCCGCGGCAAGGGCAAGTTCAAGGAAGCCTCGGCCGGCGACAAGGGCGGCGTCCGCATCGCCAAGTCGGCCGCCGAGGTCTCCGAATTCGCCAAGCAGATGCTGGGCGCCACGCTCGTGACCGTGCAGACCGGTCCCGCTGGCAAGCAGGTCAACCGCCTCTACATCGAGGACGGCTCCGACATCGACAAGGAATTCTACCTCTCGATCCTGGTCGACCGCGAGACCTCGCGCGTCTCCTTCGTCGTCTCGACCGAGGGCGGCGTCAACATCGAGGAGGTCGCGCACAACACGCCTGAGAAGATCGTGACCTTCTCGGTCGATCCCGCAACCGGCGTCATGGGCCATCACGGCCGCACCGTTGCGAAGGCGCTGAACCTGTCAGGCGATCTCGCCAAGCAGGCCGAGAAGCTGACCGCGCAGCTCTACGCCGCCTTCGTCGCCAAGGACATGTCGATGCTGGAGATCAACCCGCTGGTCGTGACCAAGCAGGGCCAGCTCCGCGTGCTCGACGCCAAGGTCTCGTTCGACGACAACGCGCTGTTCCGGCACCCCGAGGTGCTCGCGCTGCGCGACGAGACCGAGGAAGACGCCAAGGAAATCGAGGCGTCGAAATACGATCTCAACTACGTCACGCTCGACGGCAATATCGGCTGCATGGTCAACGGCGCCGGTCTTGCCATGGCGACGATGGACATCATCAAGCTCTACGGCATGTCGCCGGCCAACTTCCTCGACGTCGGCGGCAGCGCCAGCAAGGAAAAGGTCGCTGCCGCCTTCAAGATCATCACCGCGGATCCCAACGTGAAGGGCATCCTGGTCAACATCTTCGGTGGCATCATGAAGTGCGACGTGATCGCCGAGGGCGTCACCGCCGCTGTGCGCGAGGTCGGCCTCAGCGTCCCGCTGGTGGTCCGCCTCGAAGGCACCAATGTCGAGCTCGGCAAGAAGATCATCCGTGAATCCGGCCTGAACGTGGTGCCGGCCGACAATCTCGACGACGCCGCGCAGAAGATCGTGAAGGCCGTCAAGGGAGGCTAAGGCCATGGCCCAGGACCATCTCGCCGCATCATCTCCGCTCCCCGAACACACGCGCCTCGCCGCGTTCGCCGGCGAATGGAATGGCGAAGAGATGGTCTTTCCGTCGCGTTGGACGGAGGGCGGGCCGGCCACCTCGCACGTCGTCGCGCGCATGGACCTCAACGGGTTCTATCTGATCCAGGACTCGGTCCAGATGCGCGACGGCAAGCAGATCTTCGCCACCCACGGCATCTTCACCTACGACCGCGACGATCGGACCTACAAATTGTTCTGGTACGACTCGCTCGGCTACACGCCGCCCTCGCCCGCCTCCGGCGGCTGGGTCGGAAAGACCCTGACGCTGGTGCGCGGCTCGCTCCGCGGCAATGCGCGCCACGTCTACGAGATCATCGACGACAATTCCTATTCGTTGAAGATCCAGTTCTCGCCGGACGCGGAAGGCTGGGCCGACGTGCTCACCGGCGTCTACCGCCGCATCCACTGACCTCTCACTCGTTAGTTCGCGAAAGCAGATCTCATGTCCATCCTGATCGACAAGAACACCAAGGTCATCTGCCAGGGCTTTACCGGCAAGAACGGCACCTTCCACTCGGAGGCCGCGCTTGCCTATGGCACCAAGATGGTCGGCGGCACCTCGCCCGGCAAAGGCGGCGCGACCCATCTGGGCCTGCCGGTGTTCGACACCGTGCGCGAGGCGCGTGAGAAGACCGGCGCCGATGCGTCGGTGATCTACGTGCCCCCGCCGGGTGCGGCGGACGCGATCTGCGAAGCCATCGATGCCGAGATCCCGCTGATCGTCTGCATCACCGAGGGCATTCCGGTCGTCGACATGGTGCGTGTGAAGCGCTCGCTGATCGGCTCCAAGTCGCGCCTGATCGGGCCGAACTGCCCGGGCGTCATGACCGCCGGCGAGTGCAAGATCGGCATCATGCCGGCCAACATCTTCAAGACCGGCTCGGTCGGCATCGTCTCCCGCTCCGGCACGCTGACCTATGAGGCCGTGTTCCAGACCTCCCAGGAAGGCCTCGGCCAGACCACTGCGGTCGGCATCGGCGGCGACCCGGTCAAGGGCACTGAGTTCATCGACGTGCTGGAGATGCTGCTCGCCGACCCCAAGACCGAATCGATCATCATGATCGGCGAGATCGGCGGTTCCGCCGAGGAAGACGCCGCCCAGTTCCTCAAGGACGAGGCCAAGCGCGGCCGTAAGAAGCCGATGGTCGGCTTCATCGCCGGTGTCACGGCCCCTCCCGGCCGCCGTATGGGCCATGCCGGCGCGATCATCTCGGGTGGCAAGGGCGACGCCGGATCCAAGACGGAAGCGATGAAATCGGCCGGAATCACCGTCTCTCCGTCGCCCGCGCGCCTCGGACATACGCTTGCCGAAAAGTTGAAAGGCTAATTCACTTCTTCGCGTTTTTCCGGGCGAAGTTTCGCAGCAAATAGGGTAAAGGGTGCCTGTCGCGCCGAGCCTCTGCCGGGAGCTCGGCGCCAGCGCCGTTTAGGCGCGAACCGAAATCGCCAGGAACTCCAGTATGTCTCGCCAGGACGCGAACGCAGCCTTTGCCCTCTCATCCTTTTTGCAGGGCACCAACGCCACCTACATCGACGAAATCTACGCCCGCTACGAGAAGGATCCGTCCTCGGTCGACGCCGAGTGGCGGGAGTTCTTCAAGAGCCTCAACGACCAGCCCGCCGACGTCCGGAAGAACGCGGAAGGGCCGTCCTGGGAGCGCGACAACTGGCCGCTGACGCCGCAGGACGACCTCACGTCGGCCCTCGACGGCAACTGGGCCGAGGTCGAGAAGGCGGTCGGTGCCAAGATCGCCGCCAAGGCGCAGGCCAAGGGTGCCGACATCTCCTCTGCCGACGTGCTTCAGGCCACGCGCGACTCGGTCCGCGCGCTGATGCTGATCCGCTCCTACCGCATGCGCGGCCATTTCCACGCCAAGCTCGATCCGCTCGGCATCGAAGCCCAGCGCAACCGCGAAGAGCTCGACCCGCGCACCTACGGCTTCAGCGAAGCCGATTTCGACCGCAAGATATTCCTCGATCACGTGCTCGGCCTCGAATACGGCACGCTGCGCGAGATCACCGCGATCTGCGAGCGCACCTACTGCCAGACGCTCGGCGTCGAGTTCATGCATATCAGCAATGCCGCGCAGAAGGCCTGGATCCAGGAGCGGATCGAGGGACCGGACAAGGAGATCTCGTTCACCCGCGAAGGCCGCCGCGCCATCCTGACGAAGCTGGTCGAAGCCGAGGGTTTCGAAAAGTTCTGCGACACCAAGTTCACCGGCACCAAGCGCTTCGGCCTCGATGGCGGTGAAGCGCTGATCCCCGCGCTCGAGCAGATCATCAAGCGCGGCGGCAATCTCGGCGTGAAGGAGATCGTGCTGGGCATGCCGCATCGCGGCCGTCTCAACGTGCTGACCCAGGTGTTGGGCAAGGCCCATCGCGCACTGTTCCACGAGTTCAAGGGCGGCTCGGCCAACCCCGACGCGGTCGAAGGCTCGGGCGACGTCAAGTACCACCTCGGCGCGTCCTCGGACCGCGAGTTCGACGGCAACCGCATCCATCTGTCGCTCACCGCCAACCCCTCGCATCTCGAGATCGTCGATCCCGTGGTGCTCGGCAAGGTCCGCGCCAAGCAGGACCAGCACGGCGATCCCCCGGACATGCGCATCTCGGTGATGCCGCTTTTGATGCACGGCGACGCCGCGTTCGCCGGCCAGGGCGTGGTCGCGGAGTGCTTCGGCCTGTCGGACCTGAAGGGCTACCGCACCGGCGGCTCCGTGCACTTCATCGTCAACAACCAGATCGGCTTCACCACCTACCCGCGTTACTCGCGCTCCTCGCCTTATCCGTCGGATGTGGCGAAGATGATCGACGCGCCGATCTTCCACGTGAACGGCGACGATCCGGAAGCCGTGGTGTTCGCGGCCAAGGTCGCGACCGAATTCCGGCAGAAGTTCCACAAGCCGGTCGTGATCGACATGTGGTGCTATCGGCGCTACGGCCACAATGAGGGCGATGAGCCGGGGTTCACCCAACCCGTGATGTACAAGCGGATCGCGGCCCATCCCTCGACCCTCACTCTCTACTCCAAGCGCCTGATTGCCGAAGGCGTGGTCACCGAGGGCGAGGTCGACAAGCTGAAGGCCGACTGGCGCGCGCGGCTCGACGCCGAGTTCGAGGCCGGCACCTCCTATAAGCCGAACAAGGCCGACTGGCTCGACGGCAAGTGGTCCGGCTTCAAGATCGCCGACCAGGAAGAGGATGCGCGGCGCGGCGTCACCGGCGTCGACATCGCCACGCTGAAAGACATCGGCCGCAAGATCACCAAGGTGCCGGACGGCTTCCGCGTTCACCGCACCATCCAGCGTTTCCTTGACAACCGCTCGAAGGCGATCGACAGCGGCAACGGCATCGACTGGGCGACCGGCGAGGCGCTGGCGTTCTGCACGCTGCTTCATGAAAACCATCACGTCCGTCTGTCGGGACAGGATTCGGAGCGCGGCACCTTTTCGCAGCGTCACTCGGTCCTGATCGACCAGGAGGACGAAAGCCGCTACACGCCGTTCAACCATCTTGGCCACGAGCAGGGCCATTACGAGGTCATCAACTCGCTGCTGTCGGAAGAGGCCGTGCTCGGCTTCGAATACGGCTATTCGCTCGCCGAGCCGAACACGCTGACGCTGTGGGAAGCCCAGTTCGGCGACTTCGCCAACGGCGCGCAGGTCGTGTTCGACCAGTTCATCTCCTCGGGCGAGCGCAAATGGCTGCGCATGTCCGGTCTCGTCTGCCTGCTGCCGCACGGCTATGAGGGCCAGGGACCGGAGCACTCCTCGGCGCGTCTCGAGCGCTACTTGCAGATGTGCGCCGAGGACAACATGCAGGTGGTCTACCCGACCACGCCGGCGAACTACTTCCATGTGCTGCGGCGCCAGCTCCACCGCGAGATCCGCAAGCCGCTGATCATGATGACGCCGAAGTCGCTGCTGCGTCACAAGCGGGCGGTGTCGCGTCTCGAAGAGCTCGCGAAGGGCACGACTTTCCACCGCATCCTCTATGATGACGCCCAGATGCAGCCGAACGAGGCGAGCAAGCTCGTCCCGGACGAGAAGATCCGCCGTATCGTGCTCTGCTCCGGCAAGGTCTATTACGACCTCTACGAGGAGCGCGAGAAGCGCGGCATCGACGACATCTATCTGATGCGCGTCGAGCAGCTCTATCCGGTGCCGCTGAAGGCGCTGGTGGTCGAGCTGTCCCGCTTCAAGAAGGCGGAAGTGGTGTGGTGCCAGGAAGAGCCCCGCAACATGGGTGCCTGGCACTTCATCGAGCCCTATCTGGAATGGGTGCTGAACCAGGTGCACGGTGCGAGCCGGCGTCCGCGTTATGTCGGACGCGCCGCTTCCGCCGCGACCGCCACGGGTCTGATGTCCAAGCATCAGGCGCAGCTGAAGGCGTTCCTGGACGAAGCACTGAGCTAGACAATTTTAAACTGAGTCATGCCCCGCCTTGTGCGCAGTTGCGCAACTAGGGCGGGGCATCCAGTACTCTGCGGCGTTCGTTCTGATCACCAACGTCTCGGCGTACTGGATCGTTCGCCCCCGTGCGCAATTGCGCACAAGGCGGGCGATGACACCTGAGAATTCATGACCGCATTGGCGATCCCCTTAAGGAAAAAACCATGACTGAAATTCGAGTGCCGACGCTCGGCGAATCCGTCACCGAGGCCACCATCGGCCGTTGGTTCAAGAAGGCCGGCGATCCCGTCGCCGTCGACGAGCCCTTGGTGGAGCTCGAGACCGACAAGGTCACCATCGAAGTCCCGGCGCCCTCCGCTGGCACGCTGAGCGAGATCATCGCTGCTGACGGTGCGACCGTTGCGGTCGGTGCGCTGCTCGGCCAGATCACCGAAGGCGCAGGTGCTGCAAAGCCTGCCGCTGCTCCCGCCAAGGCTGCAGCTGCTCCGGCTCCCGCTGCAGCCACTGCTGCACCGGCCGCGGCCGCGAAGGCGCCGCCGGCCGATGCGCCGCTGGCTCCGTCGGTGCGCAAGCTGTCGGCCGAGACCGGCATCGACGCCTCGACCGTTCCGGGTTCCGGCAAGGACGGCCGCGTCACCAAGGGCGACATGCTCGCCGCGATCGAGCGTGCGGCCTCCGCGCCGACCCCGGTCAACCAGCCCGCCGCCGCCGTTCAGGTCCGCGCGCCGTCGCCGGCCGATGACGCCGCCCGCGAGGAGCGCGTCAAGATGACCCGCCTGCGCCAGACCATCGCGCGCCGGCTCAAGGACGTGCAGAACACCGCGGCCATGCTCACGACCTTCAACGAGGTCGATATGACCAACGTCATGGCGCTGCGTGCCCACTACAAGGACGCGTTCGAGAAGAAGCATGGCGCCAAGCTCGGCTTCATGGGCTTCTTCACCAAGGCTGTCGTGCAGGCGCTGAAGGACATCCCGGCCGTCAACGCCGAGATCGACGGCAGCGACCTGATCTACAAGAACTATTACCACGTCGGCGTTGCCGTCGGCACCGACAAGGGCCTCGTCGTCCCCGTGGTGCGCGACTGCGACCACAAGTCGATCTCCGACATCGAGAAGAGCATCGCTGATTTCGGTCGCGGCGCCCGCGACGGCCAGCTCAAGATCGACGAGATGCAGGGCGGCACCTTCACCATCACCAATGGCGGCATCTACGGCTCGCTGATGTCGACCCCGATCCTGAACGCGCCGCAGTCCGGCATTTTGGGCATGCACAAGATCCAGGAGCGGCCGATGGTCGTCGGCGGCAAGATCGAGGTCCGCCCGATGATGTACCTGGCGCTGTCCTACGATCACCGTGTGATCGACGGCAAGGAAGCCGTCACCTTCCTGGTCCGCGTCAAGGAGAGCCTGGAAGATCCGGCACGCCTGGTGCTCGATCTCTGATCCCTGATGCTTTGCGAGCGCCGTCGCAACCAAACGCGACGGCGCATGTCGAACCATGGAGGCGCGCATGACGGATAAAGTCGTTGTCATCACCGGCGGCAGCCGCGGCATCGGACGGGCGACCGCGCTTGCGGCGGCCGCGCGCGGCTTCCGCGTCGTGGTCGGCTACGCCAGCAACAAGCAGGCTGCGGACGAAGTCGTGGCCGCGATCGAAGCCAAGAACGGCAAGGCCATTGCGGTGAAATGCGATGTCGCCGAGGAAAGCGACATCCTCGAGCTGTTCAAGCAAGCCGACAAGTTCGGCACGCTTGGCGCGCTCGTCAACAATGGCGGTATCGTCGGCAAGAGCGGCGTGCGCGTCGACGAGATGTCGGCCGAGCGCATCCAGCGCGTGATGGCGGTGAACGTCACCGGTTCCATCCTCTGCGCGCGCGAGGCTGTGAAGCGGATGTCGACCAAGCACGGCGGCAAAGGCGGCGTCATCGTCAACCTGTCGTCGGTGGCGGCCAAGCTCGGCTCACCGAATACCTATGTCGATTATGCGGCGTCCAAGGGCGCGATCGATTCCTTCACCGTCGGGCTCGGCTATGAGGTCGCGAGCGAAGGCATTCGCGTCGCGGCGATCCGCCCCGGCCTGATCGACACCGACATCCACGCCGCCGGCGGCGAGCCCGACCGCGCCCATCGTCTGGCCCATCTGGTGCCGATGAAGCGCGTCGGCACCGCCGACGAAATCGCCAACGCCATCGTCTGGCTGATCTCGGACGAGGCCTCCTACGTCACCTCAGCCATTCTCGATGTGTCCGGCGGACGCTGACACATCCTCACGCTAAACCTACGGGACTTTCTCTCATGGCTACCTACGATCTCGTCGTCATCGGCACCGGACCGGGCGGATATGTCTGCGCGGTGCGCGCAGCCCAGCTCGGCATGAAAGTCGCCGTGGTCGAAAAGAACGCCACGCTCGGCGGCACCTGCCTCAATGTCGGCTGCATGCCGTCGAAGGCGCTGCTGCACGCCTCCGAAATGTTCGAGGAAGCCGGCCATTCCTTCGCGAAAATGGGCGTGAGCGTTTCCGCGCCGAAGCTCGATTTGCCCGCGATGATGAACTTCAAGCAGCAGGGCATCGACGGCAACGTCAAGGGCGTCGAGTTCCTGATGAAGAAGAACAAGATCGACGTGCTCAAGGGCACCGGCAAGATCTTGGGCACCGGCAAGGTCGAAGTCTCCGCCGACGGCAAGGCGCAGGTGATCGAGACCAAGAACATCGTGATCGCGACCGGCTCGGATATCGCACGTCTCAAGGGCATCGAGATCGACGAGAAGCGCATCGTCTCCTCGACCGGCGCGCTGTCGCTGGACAAGGTGCCCGGCCGATTGCTGGTCATTGGCGCGGGCGTGATCGGGCTCGAACTTGGCTCTGTGTGGCGCCGGCTCGGTTCCGAGGTCATGGTGGTCGAATTCCTCGATCGCATTCTGCCCGGCATGGACGGCGAGGTCGCACGGCAATTCCAGCGGATGCTCGAAAAGCAGGGATTTGCATTCAAGTTGGGTTCGAAGGTCACGGGCGTCGAAGCCAACAGCAAGGCATTGCTCGCGAAAATCGAACCGGCTACCGGCGGTGCTGCGGAGACTATTGAAGCCGACGTCGTGCTCGTCTGCATCGGCCGCACGCCCTACACCGATGGCCTCGGCCTGAAGGAAGCCGGCGTCGCGCTCGACGCACGCGGCCGCGTCCAGATCGATCCGCATTTCGCCACCAGTCTGAAGGGCGTCTACGCCATCGGCGATGTCGTCGCAGGACCCATGCTCGCGCACAAGGCCGAGGATGAGGGCGTCGCGGTCGCCGAGATCATCGCAGGGCAAGCCGGCCACGTGAACTACGATGTCATCCCGGGCGTCGTGTATACCACGCCGGAAGTGTCCTCTGTCGGCAAGACCGAGGAGGAACTCAAGCAGGCCGGCGTCGCCTATACCGTCGGGAAGTTTCCCTTTACCGCCAACGGCCGCTCCAAGGTCAACCAGACCACCGACGGTTTTGTGAAGATTCTCGCAGATGCGAAGACCGATCGCGTGCTCGGCGTGCACATTGTCGGCCGCGAAGCCGGCGAAATGATCCATGAGGCCTGCGTTCTCATGGAATTTGGCGGCAGTGCGGAGGATCTCGCCCGCACCTGCCACGCGCACCCGACCCGCTCGGAAGCGGTCAAGGAAGCCGCGCTTGCAGTCGGCAAGCGGGCCATCCATATGTAGTCACGGCCCGAGCCGAATCGGGCGGGACAACACATGCTGCGCCGCCTTCTTCAACCGGTCTGGGTCCTGCTTGCGATCGTCTTCCTGATCGAAGCCTGGCTGTGGGACCATCTCGAGCCGATCGTTGCAAAAGTCGTCGCAGCCATCCCGCTTGCGCGCTTCAAGCAATGGCTGACGGAGCGCGTTGATGCGCTGTCGCCGGCCATGACGCTGATCGTGTTCGCGGTCCCCATCATCCCGCTGTTTCCGCTCAAGCTGGTCGGCCTGTGGCTGCTCGCGCACGAATACTGGACCAGCGCGGTATTCACGATCGTGTTCGCGAAGATGCTCGGCGTCGGCGTCACCGCCTTCGTGTTCGACGTCACGCGCGATAAGCTCCTGGAGATGCACTGGTTCGAGCGGATCTATGAGCTCGTCCTGAAAGTGCGCGCCAAGGCCGCCGAGCTGGTCGATCCGATCAAGCGCCGCATTCGCGAGCTGATCACCGGCAACGGCGAGGGGTGGTCGTCACGGACGCTGCGCCTGATCCAGCGTTTTCGCAAAAGCGTGCACGAAGCGCGGTAGTTGTTTGCCGCCTACGCGGTGTCATCGCCCGGCTTGACCGGGCGATCCAGTACTCCGAAACAGCTGCGGCTAGAACCGAGAAGCCGCGGCGTACTGGATGCCCCGCCTTCGCGGGGCATGACACCGTTCGTGTGACTTTAAGCGTGCGCGCGCCAACTAATGCAAATGCAAGAGATGCGGCCACCACAGGCCGAGCGCAGTCATGATCAGGCCCGCGAGCGTCAGCACGCCGCTGACATAAGCGAGCGCGAACATGCCGGTGATGATGGTGGCTGACGCCAGCACGATGCCGATCTGGAACGCGGCCGAGGCCAGCTCGAAGTGATGGTACTTCGCGGTCGCCTCGTCGCGTTCGTGCTCGGCATGCTTGGCCTTCTCGGCGAGCTGCTCGGTGCCTTCGCCGGTCTCGGGCTCGGAGCGGTAGCGCTGCGCGGTCTTGGTCCAGTCGTCGACCTGTTTCTGCACCGTCGCCTTCATGGCGTCGTCGGTCGTGCCACCCAGCGTCAGCTTGCCCTGCTCGGCCGCGGTCGCCACCACGGTGCGGCGGATGCTCTTGGCCTGAAAGAACGCCCAGAGATTGGCGGCCTCGACGTTCTTGCTGATCGATTCGGTCTGGGCGCCCTTGCCGAGCGTCTCCGAGATCGCCAGGAACAGCGCCAGAACCGCGATCAGGAGCGCGATCTTCTTGTTCGAGCCGGACGCGTGTTCGGCGTGCTCGGCATGCTCCATGCTTTCATGTGCGCTCATATGTCCTCCTGCTCGGTTCCGCAACGATTGACCGAACCGCGTGCGCCGCGCAAGAGGCACGCGCGTTATGACATCAATGTGTCACCGCCGCGGATGTGCGCTCGCATAGACTTCGAGCAGCCGCTCGGAGTCGATGCCGGTATAGACCTGCGTGGTCGAGAGCGAGGAATGGCCGAGC
This sequence comes from Bradyrhizobium sp. C-145, assembly GCF_023375135.1. Classification (NCBI taxonomy): domain Bacteria; kingdom Pseudomonadati; phylum Pseudomonadota; class Alphaproteobacteria; order Hyphomicrobiales; family Nitrobacteraceae; genus Bradyrhizobium; species Bradyrhizobium sp. C-145. The sequence goes on from NZ_CP088150.1 coordinate 201,816, forward strand.
AGTTCCTGGATGGCGCGTAAGTCGCCGCCGCGCGAGAGCAGATGCGTGGCGAAGGAATGGCGGAGCGCGTGTGGGGTGGCGCTGTCGGGCAGGCCGAGCGCGCCGCGCAGCCGCTCCATCGCAAGCTGGATGATGCGCGGGCTCAAGGGCCCGCCGCGCGCGCCGACGAAGATCGGCCCCTCCGCCGGCAGCGGATAGGGGCACATCGCAACGTACTCTTGCACGAGCTCGAGCACGTTTTGCAGCACCGGCACCATGCGGGTCTTGTTGCCTTTGCCTGTGACGACGAGCACGTCGCCTTCGCCCGGACGCGGCACCTCGCGGCGCTTCAGGCCGAGCGCCTCGGAGATGCGCAGGCCCGAGCCGTACAAGAGCGCCATCACCGCAGCATCGCGTGCCAAAATCCACGTCTCGCGTTCCTCGCCGGCGCGTTCATCGGCATCGGCAAGCCGTTTGGCCGACGCCATCGGCAGCGGCTTTGGCAGGCTTTTTGCGACTTTCGGCGCGCGGATCGCGGACAACGCGCCGACCTTGCCCTTGCCTTCGCGCTCGAGGAAGCGGCCGAACGAGCGCAGGCCCGCCAGCGCGCGCATCAGCGAGCGGCCGGCAATGTCGTCGGCGCGGCGCATCGCCATGAAGGCGCGCACATCAGTGGCTTCCAGCGCGGCGAACCGTGCGAGCGTGACGCGCTCGCCCCAATGGGCGCAGAGAAAATCCAGGCATTGCCGCAAGTCGCGGCCATAGGCCTCCAGCGTCTTCGGCGACAGCCGCCGCTCGGCGCCGAGCTGCGACAGCCAACGCGCCATCTCCTGCGCGATCGAGGGATCGGCGCTGGCAAGCTCGATGGGTGGGGCAGCCGCTTTGCTCATGCGCTCTGGACGTCGTGATTCCGCACAGTATATCGCATCACACTCGTTTATCGTTCGCTAAGGCCGGCCCGTCGCGCTAGCCTCGAGACCCCAGGTTCCGATTCCCAATCCATGGATCACACACCGCGCAGTCCCGCCTCCGCCAACGCGACCCGCATGGTCGACGTGCTGGTGCCGGTCGCGCTCGACCAGACCTATTCCTACAAGGTGCCGCGCGGGATGGAGCTGAAGGCGGGTGATCTCGTCGGCGTGCCGCTCGGCCCGCGCGAGGTACTGGCCGTGGTCTGGGCTGAAAACGCCAATCCCGATCCGCGCCTGCACAACCGTCTCAAGGACGTCAGCGAGAAGCTCGACATCCCGCCGCTCAAGCCCGAGCTGCGCTCGGTCGTCGACTGGATCGCCAATTACACGCTGAGCCCACGCGGCATGGTGCTGCGCATGTGCCTGCGGATGGGCGAGAATCTCGGCCCCGAACGGGCGCGCCCCGGCGTGCGCCTGGTCGGTGATCCCCCGAAGCGGCTGACGCCGGCGCGGCAGCGGCTGATCGCGATGCTGTCGGACCGGCTGCTGCACGGCAAGTCCGAGGCCGCCAAGGAGGCCGGCGTCTCGGCCGGCGTGATCGACGGCCTCGTCGACGAAGGCACGCTCACGGTCGAACCGATGCCGCCGCCTCCGCCGCCGCCCGCACCCGATCCGGATTTTGGCCGGCCGGACTTCACACCGCTCCAGCGTACCGCGGTCGACACGATGCGCGCGCTCGCCGCCAACGGCACCTTCCACGTCGCGCTGCTCGACGGCGTCACCGGCTCGGGCAAGACCGAGGTCTATTTCGAGGCGGTCGCGGAAGCCATTCGTCGTGGCAAACAGTCGCTGATCCTGATGCCGGAGATCGCGCTCACCGGCCAGTTCCTCGACCGCTTCGCGCAGCGCTTTGGCGTGCGGCCGATCGAATGGCATTCGGAGCTGACGCCGCGCACCCGCGCGCGCAATTGGGCGGCGATCTCCGCAGGCACCGCGCCGGTCGTGGTCGGCGCGCGCTCGGCGCTGTTTCTGCCTTACGCCAATCTCGGCCTCATCGTGGTCGATGAAGAGCACGACCAGGCCTACAAGCAGGACGACGGCGTGCATTACCACGCCCGCGACATGGCGGTGGTGCGCGCGCATATCGCGAAAATTCCGGTCGTGCTGGCCTCCGCGACGCCGTCGGTCGAGTCCGAGGTCAATGCGCGCAAGAACCGCTACCAGCGCATCGCGCTGCCCTCGCGCTTCGGCGGCCAGCACATGCCGCATATCGAGGCGATCGATCTGCGCCGCGAGCCGCCCGCGCGCGGCCGCTTCATCTCGCCGCGGCTTGCGGGCGAGATCAAGACCGCGATCGAGCGGCGCGAGCAGGCGCTGTTGTTCCTCAATCGCCGCGGCTATGCGCCGCTGACGCTGTGTCGCGCCTGCGGCCATCGCTTCGCCTGCACCATCTGCGATGCGTGGCTGGTCGATCATCGCTTTCGTCAGCGCCTGGTCTGCCATCACTGCGGCTTCTCGATGCCGCGTCCGCACATTTGTCCGAACTGCTCGGCGGAAGAATCGCTGGTCGCGGTCGGGCCCGGCGTCGAGCGCTTGCAGGAGGAGGCGGCCGCGCTGTTCCCGGGCGCGCGCACCATGGTACTGTCGAGCGACCTCATCACCTCGATCGAGACGATGCGCAGCGAACTCGCCGAAATCGCCGAGGGCCGTGTCGACATCATCATTGGCACGCAGCTGGTGGCAAAAGGCCACAACTTCCCGCGGCTCAATCTGGTCGGCGTGGTCGATGCAGATCTCGGCCTTAGCAATGGCGATCCGCGCGCAGCGGAACGCACTTGGCAATTGCTCAACCAGGTGATCGGCCGCGCCGGGCGCGAGCAGGGCCGCGGCGTCGGCTATCTCCAGACCCACCAGCCCGATCATCCCGTGATGAAAGCGTTGATCGCCTGCGACCGCGAGGCCTTTTACGACAGCGAGATCGACCTGCGCGAACGCACGCTCTATCCGCCGTTCGGCCGGCTCGCGAGCCTGATCATCTCCGCGGGCGACCGCCCGAGCGCGGAAGGTTTCGGCCGCCGTCTGGTGGCGCTGGCGCCGCGCGACGAGCGCGTGGTGGTGCTGGGGCCGGCGGAAGCGCCGCTCGCCGTCATCAAGGGCCGCTACCGCTTTCGCATGCTGGTGAAATCGGCCCGCGGCTTCGATCTGTCGGACTATTTGCGCAACTGGCTCGCCGTCTGCCCGAAGCCGAAGGGCAATCTGAAGCTCGAGGTCGACGTCGATCCGCAGAGCTTTTTGTAGGGGCGCGCTCGCTCTTTCCACGTCATTGCGAGCCACCGGGGCCGCGCGTTGCGCGGACCCGGTGGCTCGCAATGACGGCCAACAAAAAAAGCCCGCGGTCCCCCAAGACCACGGGCTTGTTTCATGCGCGCATCAAACTGATGAAAACTGCGCGTGCGAGGCGCTTGGAGCGCGCCTTAGGAGACGACTTCCGCGGTGACGCGGCCGACGCCGGCGCCGGTGAGGCCGATGGCGCGGGCAGCGCCGGTGGAGAGGTCGAGCACGCGGCCGCGAATGAACGGGCCGCGGTCATTGATGGTGACGATGACGCTCTGGCCGCCATGGGTGACGCGCAGCTTGGTGCCGAACGGCAGCGAGCGGTGCGCGGCGGTCAAGGCGTTCTGGTTGAAGCGCTGGCCCGAGGCGGTCCGGCTGCCGGACTCGTTGCCGTAATAGGAGGCCATGCCGGAGAAGCTGCGGCCCGTGCCCGACGACGGCGTCATCGCGGCGTTGGCGTTGCGCCAATCGGAGCTCGCGTTGGTATCGTTCTGGACGTGGTGGCGGTGATGGTGATGCCGGTGATGCCTGGATTTGGCGGAAGCTTCGGTGGCAGTTCCACCGATGACGAGAGTTGCGGCAACGAAAGCAATCGCCGTGCGCGGCCGGGTCACAAAGCCCAGCGTCTTCAAAGACAGCATATAGTGGTCCCTAAGCTAGTATTGCCACATATGTGGCTAGTGGAGCCCCCATCAGTTTGTGAGCGGGATCGCGTTTCCTTTCGCAATGCGGCGTGAATTGGGCAGTAAATCTGTTCTGTTTCGTCATGAAACATCTTGTTACCTGCCCACGATATTCAGGCGATGTTCCGTAATATTTTGCTTTAACAATTCATTAACCAGTCCAATACTTGCGAATACTGTAGAGTGAAGTCATCGCCGCCGGTGTTTAGAATTGGGTAAGTATTCCTCGAGTGGAACCGACGTGATGGGATTCACGTCTCTGCGATCCGTGTTCATGGCGGCTATGCGCTGAGAGCAGGAACCAATGCGCCCCGGCCCGCTGCAAGGCTCGCGGCAATTCCGTGGCGCGGCAGGTCCTCAACGTCATTCGCGGCGTGCGACGAACTGGCAACAGAACCCCATGCCTTTAATTTGGCGTCATGTTGCACCTGCGCGCCTGCTATGTTAGCAAAGCCGCGATTTTAACGGACCCGGCACCTCCCGTGTCGGCCGAAAATCGAAGTCCCGCTTGAATTCCAAGGGCTTGGATCGCTAGGCGCCGCTTCGTGGCGACGGTTTTTCCCTTGCGAGTTTGACAGCAAAAAGAGCGCGTCTGTGGCTGCAGAAGATACGTCCGTTTCAGGTGTGTCCGGCCGTTATGCAACGGCCTTGTTCGAACTGGCCCGCGACCAGAAAGTGGTCGACGAGGTCAAAGCCGATCTCGACAAATTCGATGCCCTACTCAACGAAAGCGCCGATCTGAAGCGCCTCGTCCGCAGCCCGGTGTTCGCCGCAGACGCCCAGTCCAAGGCCCTGTCGGCCGTGCTGGCCAAGGCCGGCATCGCCGGTATCTCCGCCAATTTCCTGAAAGTGCTGACAGCCAACCGCCGCCTGTTCGCGGTGTCGGACGTCATCCGCGCCTACAGCGCCCTCGTCGCCAAGTTCAAGGGCGAGACGACGGCCGACGTCACCGTCGCGGAAGCGCTCTCGGACAAGAATCTCGACGCCCTCAAGGTTGCCCTGAAGTCGGTGACCGGTAAGGACGTCGCGCTGAACGTGAAAGTCGATCCCTCGATCATCGGTGGCCTCGTCGTCAAGCTGGGCAGCCGCATGGTGGATGGTTCGCTTCGCACCAAACTCAATTCGATCAAGCACGCGATGAAAGAGGCAGGCTGATGGACATCCGCGCCGCGGAAATTTCCGCGATCCTCAAGGACCAGATCAAGAATTTCGGCCAGGAAGCTGAAGTCTCCGAAGTCGGACAGGTGCTGTCCGTCGGCGACGGTATCGCCCGCGTCTATGGTCTGGACAACGTCCAGGCCGGTGAAATGGTCGAGTTCGAGAACGGCACCCGCGGCATGGCGCTGAACCTCGAAACCGACAACGTCGGTGTCGTTATTTTCGGTGCCGACCGCGAGATCAAGGAAGGCCAGACCGTCAAGCGCACCCGCGCCATCGTGGACGCGCCGGTCGGCAAGGGTCTGCTCGGCCGCGTCGTCGACGCGCTCGGCAATCCCATCGACGGCAAGGGTCCGATCCAGGCCGACAAGCGCATGCGCGTCGACGTCAAGGCGCCCGGCATCATTCCGCGCAAGTCGGTGAACGAGCCGATGGCGACCGGCCTCAAGGCGATCGATGCCCTGATCCCGATCGGCCGCGGCCAGCGCGAGCTGATCATCGGCGACCGTCAGACCGGCAAGACCGCGATCGCGCTCGACACCATCCTGAACCAGAAGCCGCTCAACGCGCAGCCGGATGAGAACATCAAGCTGTATTGCGTCTACGTCGCGGTCGGCCAGAAGCGTTCGACCGTCGCGCAGTTCGTCAAGGTGCTGGAAGAGCAGGGCGCGCTCGAATACTCGATCGTCGTCGCCGCCACCGCCTCGGATCCGGCGCCGATGCAGTACATCGCGCCGTTCACCGGCTGCACCATGGGCGAGTACTTCCGCGACAACGGCATGCACGCGGTCATCATCTATGACGATCTGTCCAAGCAGGCCGTCGCCTACCGCCAGATGTCGCTGCTGCTGCGCCGCCCGCCGGGCCGCGAAGCCTATCCGGGCGATGTGTTCTATCTGCACTCCCGCCTGCTCGAGCGCGCGGCGAAGCTGAACAAGGACCAGGGCTCGGGCTCGCTGACCGCGCTGCCGGTCATCGAAACCCAGGCCAACGACGTGTCGGCCTACATCCCGACCAACGTCATCTCGATCACCGACGGCCAGATCTTCCTGGAAACCGACCTGTTCTTCCAGGGCATCCGTCCCGCGGTCAACGTCGGTCTGTCGGTGTCGCGCGTCGGCTCCTCGGCGCAGACCAAGGCCACCAAGAAGGTCGCCGGCAAGATCAAGGGCGAGCTGGCGCAGTACCGCGAAATGGCGGCGTTCGCGCAGTTCGGCTCCGACTTGGACGCCTCGACCCAGCGCCTGCTCAACCGCGGTTCGCGTCTCACTGAGCTGCTCAAGCAGCCTCAGTTCGCGCCGCTGAAGATGGAAGAGCAGGTTTGCGTGATCTGGGCCGGCACCAACGGCTACCTCGATCCGCTCCCGCTCAACAAGATCAAGGGGTTCGAGGACGGTCTGTTGTCGCTGCTGCGCGGCAAGAACGTCGAGATCCTCAACTCGATCCGCGACACCCGCGACCTCAGCGACGACACTGCTGGCAAGCTGAAGTCGGTGGTCGAGGGCTTCGCGAAGACCTTCGCTTAAGAGTGCCCACTAGGGCCGGGCTAAAGCGCGAAGCGCGTCTTCGCATCTGATGTCCCGGCCATCCACGCGTCACCGCGTGGAGCGAGAAGACGTGGATGCCCGGGGCAAGCCCGGACATGACGACTGGGATAGGCTAGCGGCTTGATCGTAAGGGGTCGAACCGCCGGGGTGAACGAAGAATGGCGTCACTTAAAGACATGCGGGTGCGCATCGCCTCCACCAAGGCGACGCAAAAGATCACCAAGGCCATGCAGATGGTCGCGGCCTCCAAGCTGCGCCGCGCACAGACCGCCGCGGAAGCGGCGCGTCCCTACGCCGACAAGATGAGCGCGGTGATCGGTAACATCGCCAGCGCCGCCGCCGGTTCGCCCGGCGCGCCGAAGCTGCTTGCCGGCACCGGCAGGGACCAGGTTCACCTGCTGCTGGTCTGCACCGGCGAACGGGGCCTGTCGGGCGCCTTCAACTCCTCGATCGTGCGTCTCGCCCGCGAGCACGCGCAGTCGCTGATCGCACAGGGCAAGGAAGTCAAACTCTTCTGCGTCGGCCGCAAGGGCTATGAGCAGCTCCGCCGCCTGTTCGAAAAGCAGATCGTCGAGCATCTCGACCTGCGCAGCGTTCGCCAGCTCGGCTTCGTCAATGCCGAGGACATCGCCAAGAAGGTGCTGGCCCGTTTCGATGCCGGTGAGTTCGACGTCTGCACGCTGTTCTATTCGCGTTTCAAGTCGGTGATCGCGCAGGTCCCGACCGCCCAGCAGATCATCCCGCTGGTGGTCGAGGAGGGCGCTGCCGCCAATACGACGGCTTACGAATACGAGCCGGAGGAGGACGAGATCCTCGCCCGCCTGCTGCCGCGCAATCTCGCGGTGCAGATCTTCCGTGCCCTGCTCGAGAACAACGCTTCGTTCTACGGTGCGCAGATGTCGGCGATGGACAACGCCACCCGCAACGCTGGCGAAATGATCCGCAAGCAGACGCTGGTCTACAACCGCACGCGTCAGGCCCAGATCACCAAGGAACTCATCGAAATCATCTCCGGCGCAGAAGCAGTCTGACCGGACACGAAATTCGGATCGAAGGAGACAGTAAATGGCTACAGCAGCCACCCAGATCGGTCGCGTCACCCAGGTCATGGGCGCCGTCGTCGACGTGCAGTTCGAAGGCCACCTGCCGGCCATTCTCAACTCGCTGGAGACCAAGAACGGCAACAACCGCCTGGTGCTCGAAGTCGCCCAGCACCTCGGCGAATCGACCGTCCGCACGATCGCGATGGACGCCACCGAAGGTCTGGTGCGCGGCCAGGAAGTGACCGACACCGGTCAGCCGATTTCGGTGCCCGTGGGTGACGGTACGCTGGGCCGCATCATGAACGTCATCGGCGAGCCGATCGACGAGGCCGGCCCGATCAAGTCGGAGGGCACTCGCGCCATCCACCAGGAAGCGCCGACCTATACCGACCAGTCGACCGAAGCTGAAATTCTCGTTACCGGCATCAAGGTCGTCGACCTGCTCGCGCCCTACGCCAAGGGCGGCAAGATCGGCCTGTTCGGCGGCGCCGGCGTCGGCAAGACCGTGCTGATTCAGGAACTGATCAACAACGTCGCCAAGGCGCACGGTGGTTACTCGGTGTTCGCCGGCGTCGGCGAGCGTACCCGCGAGGGCAACGACCTCTATCACGAGTTCATCGAGTCCAAGGTCAACGCCGATCCGCACAATCCGGATCCGAGCGTCAAGTCGAAGTGCGCGCTGGTGTTCGGCCAGATGAACGAGCCGCCGGGCGCCCGCGCCCGCGTCGGTCTCACCGGTCTGACCGTCGCCGAACACTTCCGCGACCAGGGCCAGGACGTGCTGTTCTTCGTCGACAACATCTTCCGCTTCACCCAGGCCGGTTCGGAAGTGTCGGCGCTGCTCGGTCGTATTCCTTCGGCGGTGGGTTATCAGCCGACGCTCGCCACCGACATGGGCGCGCTGCAGGAGCGGATCACCACCACCCAGAAGGGCTCGATCACCTCGGTGCAGGCCATCTACGTGCCGGCCGACGACTTGACCGACCCGGCGCCCGCGACCTCGTTCGCGCACTTGGACGCCACGACCGTGCTGTCGCGCGCGATCTCGGAAAAGGGCATCTACCCCGCGGTGGACCCGCTTGACTCGACCTCGCGCATGCTCTCGCCGCTCGTCGTCGGCGAAGAGCACTACCAGACCGCCCGCATGGTCCAGCAGGTGCTCCAGCGCTACAAGTCGCTGCAGGACATCATCGCCATTCTCGGCATGGACGAGCTGTCGGAAGAGGACAAACTGACGGTGGCGCGCGCCCGCAAGATCGAGCGCTTCCTGTCGCAGCCGTTCCACGTCGCCGAAGTCTTCACGGGATCGCCGGGCAAGTTCGTCGAGCTCGCGGACACCATCAAGGGCTTCCGCGGCCTCTGCGAAGGCAAGTATGACCACCTGCCGGAAGCTGCCTTCTACATGGTCGGCACCATCGAAGAAGCCGTCGAGAAGGGCAAGAAGCTGGCCGCTGAAGCAGCTTAAGAAGCGAATGGCGAATGGGGAGTAGCGAATAGTCCGCTGCTCCCAGTTCGCCACCCGCTATTCGCTACTCACCATTCGCAGGTTCTTCATGGCCACCTTCCACTTCGATCTCGTCTCTCCCGAAAAGCTCGCCTTCTCCGGCGAGGTCGATCAGGTCGATATTCCCGGCGCCGAGGGTGATTTCGGCGTGCTCGCCGGACACGCGCCGGTGGTGGCTGCGGTTCGTCCCGGCATCCTCACCATCACCACCGGCGGCACGCATCAGAAGATGATCGTGCTCGGCGGCCTCGCCGAAGTTTCGGAGAACCGTCTCACGGTGCTCGCTGACGTTGCCACCTCGATCCAGGAGATCGATCGCGCGCAGTTCGCCGAGACGATTGCCGAAATGGAAGCAAAGCTTGCCGAGAAGGAAGGCTCTGAGCTTGATCACGCCATCGAGCGGCTCGACCATTACAAGAGCATCCAGAACGTGATCGGCACCACGGCTATGCACTAAGCCCCGGGGCACCGCTCCGGGGCTCAAGCTCAAATTTCCTGAACAAGTTCAGCGCTCGTCACACCCGTGGCGGGCGCTGAAACTTTGTTGCACCGCGTCGCCGATAACGGCATTCTGCAGTCGCGAATTTGTTCCGGGGCTGGGCAGATGAAACGCAAGATCGCAGCGATTTTCGCAGCCGATATTGCCGGTTACTCGAGACTGGTCGCGGAAGACGAGGAGGAGACGCTGCGGCGTCTCGCCTCCTATCGCGAGGTCGTCGACGATTTCATCGCCAAGTCGGGCGGGCGCATCTTCAACACGGCGGGCGATGCCGTGCTCGCGGAATTTCCCAGCGCGGTCGACGCGGTCCGCTGCGCCATCGACATCCAGGAATCGTTGCGGACCCGCAACATGGCCTATCCGCCGAGCCGGCAGATGTCGTTCCGCATCGGCATCACCATCGGCGACGTGGTCGAGCGCGACGGCGATCTCTTGGGTGACGGCGTCAACATCGCGGCGCGGCTGGAAGGCCTCGCCGAGGTCGGCGGCATCTGCATCTCCCGCGCCGTGCACGAGCAGGTCGCCAACAAGCTGTCGGTCCAGTTCGCCGATATCGGTGCCCAGGAGGTCAAGAACATCCCGACGCCGGTGCACGCCTACATGGTGGCGATGCGGCGCGAGGACGGATCCTATGCGAAACCGCAGCTGAAGAAGCCGGCCTCCAAGCTGGCCGCCGCGCCCGTATGGATGTGGCCGCTGGTGGTCGCCGTCGTCTCGATCGTCGCCATCGGCGTCAGCGGCTTTCTCTACAACACCAAGCTCAAGCAGACGGCGAGCGTCGCAGCGCCGCCGGCCGCGACGCCCAGTGCAGCTCCGACTGCAAATGCGGCGGCGACGAGCCCGATGCCGACTCAAATGGCGAAGACACTGATGACGCCGCCGAATACCGGCGCCGCGATGGCGCCGATGCCGGCACCGTCACCATCGGCTTCGCCGATATCAGGCAAATTTTCTGCCGAGAGCGTGCCCTTCATCAACGAGCGCGTCCGCAATTATCTTGCGGGCGATTATTCCGCTGCCGCCGACTACAAGGCCTTCGCGCTCAATGTCGGCGGCTTCACCGGCTCGGCGTTGAACCAGCCGAACGAAGAGGCCGCGCGCAACATGGCGGTCGAGCAGTGCCAGAAGCGCGCCGACGCCGCGCAATCGCCGCGGCGCTGCGAGCTCTACGCGGTCGGCAACACCGTTGTGTACACCCACGGCAGGCCGCCGATGCCGCCGCAACCCTTCGTGCGGCACGATGCCATGACCGAGCGGCCGTTCGTGTCGAAGGACTTTCCGATGGTGCGCGATCCCCAGAAAGTCCGGCTCGAGAACATGTTCGTACCGGCAGCGAAATCCCGCTCGGTCGCGCTCGGGCCGGGTGGCCAATATTTCATGGTGCTGGGCGCCGCATCGGCCGACGACGCGGCACGACGTTCCCTGGAATCGTGTGGCGCCATCGCCGGCGTTGCCTGCCTCGTCGTCGCGGTCGACGACAATTTCGTGGTGCCGATCCCGACCTTGTTCAGGATCACCGGCTTCTTCAACGCCGCCTCCAATGCCTCGATCATGGCGGATGCGCGCGGCGAGGTCATGCACAAGCTCACGGACGCCATGGGCTGGTATGCAGTCGCGGTCGGCACCGCCGGCCGCCCGGGTCTCGGCCTCAAGGCCGCCGACGAGCAGACCGCCGTCAATTCCGCGCTCGCCGACTGCGCCAAGCGCGACAGCGATTGCCACGTCATCGCGATCGGCCCGTTCACAGTGGGACCGATCAATTAGAGCCTCTTGTGCTTAGGCCCGATTGCTACCCGCGAGCGAGATGCGCCCCCTCCCCCGCTTGCGGGGGAGGGCTGGGGAGAGGGTGCATCCGCAAAGAGACAATCCCTAAGAGGAGAAAGCCCTCTGAGCGGCCCGAGACATAGGTGACAGAACGTACCGGACACATGGGTTACACTTTCCGCTTTTGTTCTGCGGGAGGTGTGGATGCCGTGGAAAGTGAGTTCGGTAATGGAAGAGCGCCTGCGCTTTGTCGCCCGGCTTCTGGATGGGGAAGCCATGACCGAGGTCTGCCGCGAGTTCGGCATCTCCCGCAAGACCGGCTATAAGATTTTCGACCGCTACAAGGAGCAAGGGCTTGGGGCGTTGAGCGACCGCTCCAGGCGGCCCATACGCTACGCCAATCAGCTCCCGCAACAGGTCGAGACCCTGATTGTCCAGCTCAAGGCCGAGAAGCCGCACTGGGGCGCCCGCAAGATCCGAGAACTGCTGGTACGCCGGCTCGATGGCGACATCAGGGTTCCCGCCAAAAGCACCATTCATGCGGTGCTCGACCGCCACGGTCTGGTCAAGCGCAGCAGCGGGCCGCGCCACCATGCGCACGGCACGCCGCTGTCGCCGGGCACGCTCCCCAATGATCTGTGGTGCGCCGACTTCAAGGGCGAGTTCAAGCTCGGCAATGGCCGATACTGCTATCCACTGACCGTTACCGACCATGCCTCGCGCTTTCTGCTGCTCTGCGAAGCGCTGGACTCAACGCGCGAAGACGCTGCCCTCACAGCCTTTGAGCAGCTGTTCCGCGAGCGCGGCCTGCCGTTTGCCATCCGCTCCGACAATGGCGTCCCCTTTGCCAGTCCCAATGCTTTGTTCAATCTCTCGAAGCTGTCAGTGTGGTGGCTCCGGCTCGGCATTGCGATCGAGCGCATTAAGCCAGGCCATCCGCAGCAGAACGGCCGTCATGAGCGCATGCATCTCACGCTCAAAAGGGAAGCCACCAGACCGCCGGGGTTCAACAGCCTCCAGCAGCAGGATCGCTTTGATAGCTTCCGGCACGAGTTCAATGAGGAACGCCCTCACGAAGCTCTCGATATGAAGCGTCCCGCAGACCTCTACACAGCTTCAGCACGCCGCTACGATGGCCTGCCCGAACTGACCTATCCCTTCCACGATCGCGACGTCGTCATCACATCCTGTGGGCGCCTTTGCCTGCACCGCAAGAAAATCAATATCTCCGTCGTGCTGGCCGGCCAAAAGCTCGGCATCAAGGAGGTCGACGACGGCATTTGGCTCGTCAGCTTCATGCACTACGATCTGGGCTACTTCGACCTGGAGCAAAAGACCTTGCAGCCCCTCGACAACCCATTCGGCCCAAAGCCCGTCACCGATGTCTCCGGTACGACATCCTCGCTTTGACCGAGAGGCAGTCTTGCTCATTCTTGGCACGGCAGCCCTTGGCTCGGCCGCGCTGAGCGGTCAACCCCCGCAGCCCGCAGGGGCGCGCCTTTGGCGCGCGGGGTTGACGGCGAACGCGCGTGCCGAGCAACAATGCGGCTGTGCCATGAATGCTTGGAGTGAGTGACCCTGCAACCCCTCGACAACCCGTTCGGCACGAGGTTGTCACCCATGTCTTAGGTACGACCTGTTACCTAGTCGTCCGTTAAGAAGCCGATTGCAGCGATGAACGGTCGCTGATGGCTGCGATGAAGGTGGCCAGGAAGAGGCACCAAAGAATCCTCAGCCAGGCGAGGATGCGGCGGAAGTTGTGACCGACGGCAGAGAGGATGACGTTGGCCGCATCGCCGGCGCGGCCTTTGAGGTAGCAGCGGCCGAGGTGACCATCGGCCTTCAGGTGTCCGATGATGGGTTCGATGGCAGAGCGGCGGCGCAGCTCTCGCTTGATGACACCGAAGACGCCGCGCTTCTGGCCGGAAATGAAGACACGGCGCGGGTTCTGCGCGTCATGGCCGCGGTATCCCTTGTCGACATAGGCCCGCTCGATCGCACAGCCGGTGAGTGTCTCGGTGCGGTCGATGACGTCCCGCAAGGTGTGACCGTCGTACGGGTTATCGGGTAGCGCCCTGGCGTGCAGCACGAACAGGCCGCCGGGAGCCCGGCGGTTGTTGGTGACGATGGAGGCTTTGACACCGAACTCGTAAGGCGCGGCTGCTTTGCCCTTGCCGATGCACTCCACCTCCGGAGCATGGAAGGAATACAGCTTCCAGCCGCGCTGGCGCTGCTGCTGCGAGCGGATCTGGGAGGCCCGGCCAAGCGGGAGGGCGAAGGCGTTCTCCAGCACGGCCTGACCTTCGATCTTGCGACGGATGTCGCGGATGATCCGGCCCAGCCTTGAGCGCAGGAGACGCAACTGCCGCTGATGGCGCCTGAACTGTTTGGCATGGGCGTAGCGGGAAGCCATCATGGCCGCGGTCTTGGCAATGCGAAGATAGGACTGCCGCAGCCTGATCCCGTGCTTCCTCGCCAGACGGTTGAGCCCCTTGATCGTCGCGTGCAGCAGCTTGGCATCGGTCGGGAAGCTGATGGCCTTTGGCTGCACCGTGGTATCGACTGTGACCCGCTTGAGGTCTTGGCCGCGTAACGCGCCGGCCTCGTGCGCCACCCGCAGGCTCTCGGCCAGCAGCAGTTCCAGCCTGTCGCCGAGCCGCTTGCGCCAGTGGCTCAGGTCCGAGCGCTCGTGCGGGAAGGCATGCTGGAAGAACTCTTCGCCGGTGAAGTACTGGAAATACGGGTCGTGGACCCAGCGCTCGCACATCCCCTCATCGGACAGGCCGTAAATGTGCTTGAGCAGCAGCAGCCCGATCATGAAGCGGGTCGCGATGCCCGGCCGGCCGTTCTCGCTATAGAGCGGCGCGATCTCGCCGTCGATCCAGTCCCAATCGACCTTGCCGGCGAGCTGAACCAGCTCGTGCTTCATGTTGATGATCTGGTCCAGCCTGGCCCGGAACAGATCGCCCGATCCCGTCGTCCTGTGCTTCTTCGGCCGCATCGCCACCTCCGATGCCACCACGGAATCATGACCGGCGATTCGACGGAATCCTGAAAACAAAATTGCAGGGTTCCGACGCCCGAAGCATCAAAACCCTGCAATCCAAAAACAGTCCACAACCACGAATCCGATTCTGGCTCAGTCGCTTAGCCGCTCTTCACGGACGACTACCTATGTGTCCGGGCTGGACACTCACCCGGATCGCCTTCGCGATCCGACCTCTCCCGCAAGCGGGAGAGGTTGGCGTTCGTGGGCTCCGCCGATCGCACCCCGCCGCAGATTATTCTCTCCACATATCAAGCACATCGCTACTGTGCATGGGGTTGATTTCGTAGTTTTAGTTTCCGAACGTCGCAAACTGCGCTGCCACGGCGCGATAAACGTCGCGGCGGAACGGGACAACGAGATCGGCGACGCGGTCGAGGCGCTCCCAGCGCCAGGCATCGAACTCCGCCGGCTGGCCGTTGCGTGGCGTCAGCGGATCGATCTCGTCGTCCTTGCCGGTGAAGCGCAGTGCAAACCACTTTTGCCGCTGGCCGCGGAATTTCGCCAGCCGGTGCGTCTGCGGTCCATCGTAAGGCGGGAATTCATAGGTGAACCAGTCGGTCTCGCCGAGATAGTCGGCGCTGACCACGTTGGTCTCCTCCCAGAGCTCGCGCATCGCAGCATCGCGCAGATTCTCGCCCTCGTCGACGCCGCCCTGCGGCATCTGCCAGTCGACGCCCGGCAGGATGATTTCGGGCCCGTCGCCCTTGAAGCGGTGGCCGATCAGCACACGGCCGTCGGCATTGAACAAGGCGATTCCCACGTTGGGGCGGTAGGGTTTTTCATTGGTCACGCGTGGATCTTTCGTTGTCACTCCGGCGGTGCCTTTAGCATCGAACCCGGCGAGACAATTTGATTTACTGATCCGCCAGCGCGGAAAATTCCTTCACCACGCGCTCATAGACCGGGCGCTTGAACGGGATGATCAATCCGGGGAGGTTCTTCATCGGCTCCCAGCGCCAGCTCACGAACTCGGCCTTGTGGCCGCCGCCGCCAGGCTTTTCGACATTGATCTCGCTGTCCTTGCCGGTGAAGCGCACCGCGAACCATTTCTGGCGCTGGCCGCGGTAGCGGCCCTTCCAGGCGCGTCCGGCGACCGTGCGTGGGATGTCGTAAATGAGCCAGTCCGGAACCTCGCCGAGGCGCTCGACCGAGCGCACGCTGGTCTCTTCATAGAGCTCGCGCTTGGCGGCCTCCCAAGTGTCCTCGCCGGGATCGACGCCGCCCTGCGGCATCTGCCAGATATGGGCGTCGTCGACATGCTCGATGCCGCCGGCGCGGCGGCCGATGAACACCAGTCCCTTCGTGTTGATCAGCATCACCCCGACGCAGGTCCGGTAGGGCAGATCCTCGTAACGCGCCATTCCGCCAGACCCTCACATACTGTTGTCGGTAGGACCTAAAGCGGCCCCGCGGGGGACCCGTGCCGTACCAATTCGTTGATTTAGCTGAATTTTGATTTCAGCATCGCAGTTGTCAATGGCACCAAAAGGATACCCCGGTCGCCCAAAGTCTTGGTCCAGGCACTGATGCGCTCGATCGAGACCGGCAGGGCCGAGGCGGTGCCGACGGCGATGCCGCGCTCGCGCGCCGTCGCTTCGAGCTTGTTCAGGGCGCGGTCGATCTCGGTCGGGGTCGGCACCACGTCAATCGCGATGTCGCCCTTGCCGAACGGCATCCCCTGGTTGGCCGCGGCCAGCGGCGCGATGCTGCGCGGCGAGGAGCCGTCGTCGAAGAAGCCGAGCCCGCGCTTGGCCGCCTCGCGGATGATCGGCTGCATGGCCGGCTCGCTCGCGATGAAGCGGGCGCCCATGAAATTGGTGAGGCCGGCATAACCCTGCATCCGGCTCAGGTGCCAGTACAGGCGGTCCATGTTCTGGTCGGTGCTGAGCGAGGTCAGCAGCGTCTGCGGCCCGGGATCGTTGTCGGGGAAGTCGTAGGGCTCCATCGGGATCTGGAGGAAGATCTCGTGACGCTGGGCGCGCGCCCGCTCGGCGAGCTTGCCGGGGTCGGATCCGTAAGGTGTGAAGGCCAGCGTCACCGCCGGCGGCAGCTTCATGATCGCATCGGTAGTCTTGGCGGCACCGACGCCGAGGCCGCCGATCACGATGGCGACCACCGGCATCTTGGCGGCTTTGGCGCGGTCGGCATCGGCCGCGTAGACGTTGAACGGCTTCATGTCGCCTGCGACCACCGGGATCATGCCGTAGCGCGACTTCTCCAGCAGTTTTGGATCGATCCCGGCCATGACAGGCGGCGGTGCCGAAGCCGCTCCGCCCTTGTCGGTGGCCTCGCCCGCGCCGATCACCACGTCATGGCGGGCGCCGGTGGAGCCGTCGATCATAGTGACGGTCTTCTGCTCACCGGGACCAGCCTGCTTCGGCGCCTCCTTGGTCTCGTGCTTGCCCTCTTGCCTGCTTTCGCCGGCATGGCCCGAGGCCACCGGCTTTTCATCCGTGGCTTTGGGCTCGCGTATTGCGATCCGCGTCATCGGCTCGCCGCCGAGCGGGTCCTTGTTGAAGATGGCGAAGCCGGCAAAGGTGACCAGAAACAGGAGAAGCACGACGGCAAGCAGCTGCATGGCCGTGAACGGCAGCCGGAGCCGGCGTTTCCGGCGCGGCTTATCCTGTCCGAGCGGGGCGCTCAGATCATCGGCCGTTTCAGTCATGCGCGATCCCGAATCACTCGC
Source organism: Bradyrhizobium sp. C-145 (assembly GCF_023375135.1). Taxonomy (NCBI): domain Bacteria; kingdom Pseudomonadati; phylum Pseudomonadota; class Alphaproteobacteria; order Hyphomicrobiales; family Nitrobacteraceae; genus Bradyrhizobium; species Bradyrhizobium sp. C-145. The sequence continues at coordinate 218,973 of NZ_CP088150.1, forward strand.
AATGACGATACCACGCCGAGATCAAGCGGCGGCAGGCCGGGATAGGCCGGGGATGCGTGATCGAATCGGCTGCACCCTTGACGCAGGTGCGCTCCCTCTCCCGCTCGCGGGCGAGGGTTGGGGAGAGGGTGTCTCCGCAGAGAGAGACTCCCGCCAGAGGAGAAAGCCCTCACCCGCACCTTCGGCGCGACCTCTCCCGCAAGCGGGAGAGGTTAGGAAGCGTCGCTCCTCCGGGGCACGGGCCTAAGTTCCAAGCAAAAAGGGCGGCTTCCTGGAGCCGCCCTTTGCGAGAGATTCGTCTAAGCCGATTCTAGTTCGCCGCTTTGGGCTTGTCGGCGGCGGCCTTGTCGCCACCCGGCGTGGGCGCGGCCGAGGCGCTGTTCTTGATGCCGTGGAGCAAATCGTCGGCGAGTTTGAGCGCCTTGTCGTCCTTGGCATCCGGCGGGACGTAGGACTGCGAGCCGGTCTTCTCGTCGCCGTCGTTCTTGAGGTGGCCGCGCAGCGACGCTTCGCCCTTGGTGTCGGTGCGGGACTTCAGCTCGTCCGGCACGTCCTGAAGCACTTCGATGTCGGGCACGATGCCCTTGGCCTGGATCGACTTGCCCGACGGCGTGTAGTAGCGCGCCGTGGTCAGCCGCAGCGCGCCGTTGCCGCTTCCGAGCGGAATGATGGTCTGCACCGAGCCCTTGCCGAACGAGCGCGTGCCGACGATGGTCGCGCGCTTGTGGTCCTGCAGCGCGCCGGCGACGATTTCCGACGCCGAAGCCGAGCCGCCATTGACCAGCACGATGACCGGCTTGCCCTTGGTGAGGTCGCCTGCATGCGCGGTGCGGCGCTGGGTCTCCTCGGCATTGCGGCCGCGGGTCGAGACGATCTCGCCCTTCTCCAGGAAGGAGTCGGAGACGGTGACCGCTTCCTCCAGCAGGCCGCCCGGATTGTTGCGGAGGTCGATGATGTAGCCCTTCAGCTTGTCGCCGATCTGGTTCGAGAGATTGGTGACCTCACGCTTCAGGCCTTCGGTGGTCTGCTCGTTGAAGGTGGTGATGCGGATGTAAGCGATGTCGTCGGCTTCGACGCGCGCGCGCACCGAGCGGACGCGGATGTTGTCGCGCACCAGCGTGACGTCGAGCGGATTGTCCTGGCCCTTGCGGATGATCTTGAGCTTGATCTTGGTGTTGACCGGACCGCGCATCTTCTCGACCGCCTGGTTCAGGGTCAGGCCCTGCACCGCCTCGTCGTCGAGATTGGTGATGATGTCGTTGGCCATGATGCCGGCGCGCGAGGCTGGCGTGTCGTCGATCGGCGAAACCACCTTGATCAGGCCGTCTTCCATCGTGACCTCGATGCCGAGGCCGCCGAACTCGCCGCGGGTCTGCACCTGCATGTCGCGGAAGCTCTTGGCGTCCATGTAGCTCGAATGCGGATCGAGGCCGGTGAGCATGCCGCTGATGGCGGATTCGATCAGCTTGGTGTCATCGGGCTTCTCGACATAGTCGGAGCGCACGCGCTCGAAGACGTCGCCGAACAGATTGAGCTGGCGATAGGTGTCCGCGGTGGCGGCTCGCGCGCTGGAGCCCATGAACACTGCACGCGGCTGGGTCACGAACAGCGTCAGCGCCGCGCCGGTGGCTGCGCTGAGGAGGATTACTGAAGTCTTGCGCATCATCCGCGAACCTTCTCGCCTTCATTTGCGGCCCACCATGGGCCTGGATCGATTGGAGTGCCGTCCTTACGGAACTCGACATAGAGCACAGGTTGACTCGCGTTCGTGGCGAGAATGGAGGCGACTTGAGAGGTCGACCCCATGGTCGCGACCGGCTCCCCCGTGAGCACAAACTGTCCGATGTTGACCGAAATGCGCTCCATCCCGGCGATCAGGACATGATACCCGCCACCAGCGTTAAGGATCAAGAGTTGTCCATAGCTGCGGAAGGGGCCGGCATAGACCACCCAGCCGTCACACGGCGTCGTGACCTGGGAGCCGGGCTTGGTGGCCAGCGAAATGCCCTTCTGGACCCCGCCGACGCCATCGGAACCGCCAAAGTCCCTGATCTTGTTACCGTTAACCGGAAGAGGCAGGAGCCCCTTGGCCGACGCGAAGGCAATCGCGGGCGTGGTCCGGGACCGATCCTTGAAAGCGGCCGGACCAGACTTGGCACCGGTATTCGCGCTGGCGGCCGCCTTCGCCTCGGCCTGCTTGGCCGCCTCGGCCGCCTTCTCAGCAGCCTTGGCGGCGCTTTGCAGATCCTGCTCCATCTTGGTGATCAGGCCCTGGAGATCACCGACCTGCTTTGACAGCATGATCGCGCGCGAATTCTCGGCGTCGAGGTCCTTTTCCCGCGCCGCCTGCTGGCGCTGCCGCTCGTCGACCAAAGCAGTGAGCCGGCTCTGGTCGTTGCGGACCCTGTCGCGGTCCAGGGCGAGCTGGTCGCGTTCGCTGGCGATGTTCTTGCGCAGCGCCACGAGCTCGCCGAGCTCGCCGGCGATCGCCTCGGCGCGGCCGCGCAATTCCGGCACAACCGCACCGAGCAGCATCGCGGTGCGCAGGGATTGCAGCGCGTCTTCGGGACGCACCAGCAGCGCCGGTGGCGTGCGCCTGCCGGCGCGCTGCAAGGCGGCCAGCACTTCGACGATGTCGGCGCGGCGCGAATCGAGCGAGGCGCGCATCTGTTGCTCGCGGCCGTTGAGGTTTCGCAGCCGGGCTTCGGCTTCGTCGATCTTGGTCTCGACGGAGCGCACATTGGCGGCGGTGTCGATCAGCTGCTGATTGAGCTGAGTGCGGTCCTGACCGAGCGCGGTGATCTCGGCCTTGAGCTTGGCCTGCGCTTCCTCGGCGCTCTTCTGCCTGGCGCGGGCGGCCTCGAGCTCCTGCTCACGCTGCTTGATCGCATCGGGCGAGACGGCCGCGGTCTGCGGCGGCGTCGCCGTCTGAGCTTGCGCGAAGCTTACGCCGGCGAGGCCAGTGATCAGCAACAGGTTGAGGAGCGGCGCTCGCATCTTGTCGGCAAAGGTGCTCGTTATGACGCGCATCACGCGCGGTGATATGGGTGGCCGGCCAGAATGGTGGCGGCCCGATAAAGCTGTTCCAGAAGCATGACGCGGACCATTTGGTGCGGCCAGGTCGCAGAGCCGAACGCGATCGCGAGCTTGGCCTTACGGCGCAATTCGGGCGAAAGTCCGTCCGCCCCTCCGATCACGAAGATAGTATGTCCGGCACCCTCGTCGCGCCAGCGCCCGAGATGCCGTGCGAATACGGTGGAATCCAGATTCTGGCCGCGCTCGTCCAGCGCCACCAGGATCGACTTTTCCGGAATATGCGCGCTTATCGCCGCGGCTTCTTCAGCCATCCGCGTCGCGGAGTCGCGCGCACGGCTTTCCGGGATTTCGTGGACGGTGAGCTCGCGGAATCCGAGCTTGCGGCCGGCCTCGTCGAACCGCTCGAAATAGCGGTCGGCAAGCTCCCGTTCGGGGCCCTGCTTCAGCCGGCCCACGGCAATGATGGCAACACGCATGATGGCTTCAGCGTCGTGTCTCAGGGTCGCGCGCATCAAGCGCGCGCACGACGCTACCATGCGCGTCAGCCGATTCGAAATCGGCTCAGTGAGCCTAGATCGCCTTCGCCGCCCCTGGGCCCTGCGTATACAATCGCTCGAGATTGTAGAACTCGCGGACCTCGGGTCTGAACACGTGCACGATCACATCGCCGGAATCGATCAGAACCCAGTCGCAATTGGGCAAGCCCTCGACATGGATGTTCCTGATGCCGTTTTCCTTGAGGCCCTTCGTGACGTTGTCCGCGATCGCGCCGACGTGCCGGTTCACCCGGCCGGTGGTGACGATCATGTAGTCGGAGTACGTCGATTTGCCGCGAAGGTCGATGGTGACCGTCTCTTCCGCCTTCATGTCCTCGAGGCGGGAGAGGATCAGGCTCAGCGTCTTGTCGGCGTCGGGTTGCGCCTTCAAGGCCGCAGCTTTGGTCGATGTTTTACGCGTAGGCTTAGCAACCTTGGGTAAAACAGACTTGGACAATACAGATGTGGCCAGGGACCATTCCTTTCACTGTATCGCGAACGCCGAATCCGACGCTCACTGGTTACACTACATCATGTGGGGTTAAGGCTTTCAATATGCCAGAGAGCCCCAAATCCACACACTCCGTCTCACTTCGTACCTTTTCTCACTTCGTACCTTTCCAGCTCCCGTCCGGGTTCCGCAGGCCCGTCGAGGAGAGATTCAGCTTCAATCCGGTCAAAAACACCCAGGCCGGCGCCGGCTGGTCCGCAAGCAGTGCTGCCTTGTCCTCGGGCAGGCGGTAGCGCGATAGCGCTTGGCCTGCGGGCGAGGCGAGGGCGCGAAAACTCTGCGGGGGGCGATCGATGATTGCCATCGGCACCTGGGCGGCGATGCGCCGCCAGTCCTGCCAACGGTGGAATTGAGCGAGGTTGTCGGCGCCCATGATCCAGACAAAGCGCAAGCCAGAGAAGCGGCGGCGCAAGATGTTGATCGTGTCGATGGTATAGCGGGTACGAATGACGGATTCGAGACAGCTCACCTCGATCCTGGGATCGTTGGCGACCTCGCGCGCCGCCTGCATGCGCGCGCCGAGCTCTTGCAATGCGCCGTTCTCCTTGAGCGGATTTCCCGGCGTCACCAGCCACCAGACGCGATCGAGCTGCAATCGCTTCAGCGCGAATTGGCTGATGGCGCGATGGGCCTGATGCGGCGGGTTGAACGAACCGCCGAGCAGGCCGATGCGCATGCCCTCCGTATGGGGCGGGACCGCTTGCGCCACGAAATGCGGCACGACGAATGTGTTGCTCAATACCCGCCCCGCGACGTTGCTTACGGCCGCGTCTGCCCGGTGCCGCGAACGCGATATTTGAAGCTCGTCAACTGTTCGGCGCCGACAGGGCCGCGAGCATGGAAGCGGCCGGTGGCGATGCCAATCTCGGCGCCGAAGCCGAACTCGCCGCCATCGGCGAACTGCGTCGAGGCGTTGTGCAGCACGATTGCGGAATCGACCTCGCTCAGGAATTTGTTTGCGGCGGTCTCATCCGCGCTCACGATGGCATCGGTGTGATGCGAGCCGTGGTTCTGGATGTGCGCGATGGCGCCGTCGACGCCGTCGACCACTTTCGCTGCGATGATCGCATCGAGATATTCGGTGTCCCAATCGTCTTCGCTGGCAGGCTTTACGCGCGCATCGGTCTTCTGCACGGCGTCGTCGCCGCGCACTTCGCAGCCGGCCTCGATCAGCATCTCCACCAGCGGCTTCAGGCTCTTTGCGGCTCCCGCGCGATCTACCAGCAGCGTCTCGGCGGCGCCGCAGACACCGGTGCGGCGCATCTTGGCGTTGAGCACGATCGACTTCGCCATGGCGAGGTCGGCGCTGCCGTCGACATAGACGTGGTTGACGCCTTCGAGATGTGCGAACACCGGCACGCGCGCTTCCTGCTCGACGCGCGCGACGAGGCTCTTGCCGCCGCGCGGCACGATCACGTCGATGGCGCCATTCAACCCTGATAGCATCATGCCGACCGCCGCACGGTCGCGCGTCGGCACCAGCGTGATCGAGGCTTCAGGCAGGTCCGCTTCGCGCAGGCCCTGCACCAGGCACTCATGGATGGCGCGGCAGGAACGAAAACTGTCGGAGCCGCCACGCAGGATCACGGCATTGCCGGACTTCAGGCACAACACGCCGGCGTCCGCCGCAACGTTCGGCCGGCTCTCGAAAATCACGCCGACGACGCCGAGCGGCACGCGCACGCGCTCGATGGTCATGCCGTTGGGCCGCTGCCAGCTTTCGGTGACGACACCGACCGGATCGGCAATGCCGCGCACGATGCCGATGCCCTCGGCCATCCCTTCGACGCGTGCCGGCGTCAGCGTCAGGCGGTCGATGAAGGCGGAGGTCGCATTGCCGGAGGCGCGGGCTTCCGCGACGTCCTCGGCATTGGCGGCGAGGATCGCTGCAGCGTTGCCGCGGATCGCCCGCTCCATGGCTTCCAGCGCCCGGTTCTTTTGCTCCGGCGGCGCCAGCGCCAGCACTCGCGCGGCGGCGCGGGCCTTGGCGGCGAGATCGGACATCAGCGCCTGGAGATCGGCATTGCCGTCGACGGCTTTGAGGGGGGCGGCCATGGGGTCAACCTTCTGCTAAGGCGGTGTCCTAGCACGGAAATCCCGCGTCTGCGAAGGGCGTGGCTGGTTTCCCCGGTCGCGACGGGCTGGGTCGCTGGCCTGCCCGGTCTCTTGCAAAAGGGCCGCTGCGGCCCTTACCCGCCGACCACCAGGTCGTCGCGGTGGATCATCTCGGACCTGCCGCTGATGCCGAGGATGGCCATCACGTCTGGGGAGGAGCGGCCCTTGATCCGCTCGGCGACCTCGGCGTCATAGGCGATCAGGCCACGCCCGACCTCGCTGGCGTCGGGACCGCGCACGATCACGGCATCACCGCGGGCAAACTGGCCCTCGACCTTGATCACGCCGGCCGGCAGCAGGCTGGCGCCGGCGCGCAGCGCCGTCACCGCGCCGGCATCGATGGTCAGCGTGCCCTTCGGCTCCAGCGTGCCGGCGATCCAGCGCTTTCGCGAGGTGATGGGATTGGCCGGCGTCAGGAACCAGGTGCAGCGGCCGCCATCGGCGATCGCCTGCAGCGGATGCTCGATCTTGCCGGAGGCGATCAGCATATGCGTGCCGCCTGTCGTGGCGATCTTGGCTGCCTCGACCTTCGTGCGCATGCCGCCGCGCGACAGCTCGGACTCGGCATCTCCCGCCACCCCCTCGATCTCCGAGGAGATGCTCTCGACCACCGGAATCAGCTTTGCGTTCGGGTTGTTCTTGGGTGGGGCGTCGTAGAGGCCGTCAATGTCGGAGAGCAGCACCAGGAGGTCGGCGCTCGCCATGGTGGCGACGCGCGCGGCGAGGCGGTCATTGTCGCCGTAGCGGATCTCGTTAGTGGCGACCGTGTCGTTCTCGTTGATCACGGGAATCGCGCGCCACTCCAGCAGCTTGCCGATGGTGGAACGCGCATTGAGGTAGCGGCGGCGCTCTTCGGTGTCCTGGAGCGTCACCAGAATCTGGCCGGCGCCGATGTCGTGCGCCCCGAGCACCTCCGACCAAATCCGCGCCAGCGCGATCTGGCCGACCGCGGCGGCGGCCTGGCTCTCCTCCAGCTTCAGCGGACCGCGCGGCAATTTGAGGCGGCTGCGGCCGAGCGCGATCGAGCCCGAGGAGACGACCAGCACGTCGCGGCCTTCGCGGTGCAGTTTTGCCATGTCGTCCGCCAGCGCAGCCAGCCAGGACGCCCGCACCTCGCCCCTGTCGGAATCGACCAGCAGCGCGGAGCCGACCTTGACGACGATACGGCGGAATTGACTGAGTTCGGGGCTGGCCATGTGTATTTGTGCTGGCGCTGGATGCGAATTGCTCGGGAAACGGCGGAGCGACAGGCGGCGCCGATGAGCCCTGCTTTTGCAGCAGGACGGTGACCGGCGCAAGGCAGCCGGCATGGTAAACGGCGCATGTCGGCCTTGTCTCGGGCGTCCGCCTGGCTCTAATTGCCGCCAACCAAAATGGGCTGAAAGAGGAAACGAATGGATCGCCGCAAATTCATGGCCGGATGCTTGGGGCTGCCGCTGCTGGCGCAGGCGGGTGGGGCGCAAGCGCAGGCCGGGCTCACAAAGGTCATCTTCCCGTTCGCAGCGGGAGCTGGCGGCGACACGCTGTGCCGGCTGATCGCGCAGGAGATGGCGCCAGCGTTGCAACGGACCGTCGTCGTCGAGAACCGCACCGGCGGCGACGGCCTGATCGGCATCAAGGCGGTGAAGGGTGGCAGTCCCGACGGCAGCATGGTGCTGGTGACGACGGGGCCGACCATGTATCTGCTGCCAATGGTGGAGACGACACCGAGCTTCGACACGGCCAAGGACTTCATGCCGGTGTCGCTGCTGGCGCGGTTCGAATTTGCGTTGGTGATCAACCCGACTGTCGAGGCCGCTGATTTCAAGAGCTTCGTGGCCTGGCTCAAGGCGCATCCGGACAAGACCTCGTTTGGGGTGCCGAGCAATGGCACCATTCCGCATTTCATGGGCTCCAAGCTTGAGAAGGACCTCGGCATTCCCCTGACCCGCGTGCCCTATCGCGGCAGCGCGCCCATCCTCAACGACATCGTCGGCGGCCACATCTCGTTCGGCATCACGACATTGGCCGACGCTCTGCCGCAACATCGCGCCAAGGGTGTGAAGATCATCGCGGTCGCGAGCGCGGAACGATCGCCGTTTGCGCCAGACGTTCCGACGCTGAGGGAGAGCGGCATCGATCTCGTCGCGGACGCCTGGTACGGCATGTGGCTTCCGGCCGGCAGCCCGCCGGAGTTCGCCAGCAAGCTCGGCGCCGCCGCAAGCTCCGCGCTCGCCAAGCCCGAGGTGAAGGAGAAGCTCACCGCGATTGGGCTCATTCCGGTCGGGTCCACGCCGGAAGGATTGACGAAGGAGCTCGCAGCGAACATCGCGTTGTGGCAACCGATCGTGAAGGCGACGGGATACAAGATCGAGAATTGAGTCTTCTCCCTCTCCCCGCTTGCGGGGAGAGGGTTGGGGTGAGGGGGGAGTCTCCGCGGGGCCGGTGAGAGTTGGACTCGCGGAGAGTCCTCCTCACCCGGATCGCATCTCGCGACGCGATCCGGCCTCTCCCGGCAAGCGGGGAGAGGCAAAGAGCGCCTCTACATCTTCGCGCGTTGTGCGATGCCATCCTTGATCGCCGCAAGCTCGGCTTCATCCCAGATGCCGATCAAAATGCCGCCCTTCACCTGCAGCTGGTTATCCGCATAGGCCGCGATCTTCTCGCGCGGGGTGGTGATGTGGTCGTTCGGATGCAGCGCCCAGTCGAATAGCTCGGCCTGAAGCCGCGCGATGATGCCGGCGCATTCGGGGTCATCGCCGCGATCCAAATATTCGTCCGGATCGGTTTCGAGGTCGTACAGCATCGGACGGAAGCCGGAGGCGTGGATGTATTTCCAGCGGCCGTCGAACACCATGAACAGGCGGCAGCGTTCGATTGGCTGGTTCAGCTTCAGCCGCACATCCTGCATGGCATAGTCGTATTCGGAGAACGCCACCCTGCGCCAATCTGACGGCGTCGGGCCACGCAGCAGCGGCAGCAGCGAGCGCCCTTCGAGGATGTGGCCCGGCACCTTGCCGCCGAAATAGTCGACGAAGGTCGGTGCAAGATCGATCGCCTCGACCAGCGCATCGCTGCGCGTGCCGCGCGTGGTGTCGGCTTGCCTGGACGGATCGATGATGATCAGTGGAATCTTGGCTGACTGCTCGTGGAACAGGTCCTTCTCGCCCATCCAGTGATCGCCGAGATAGTCGCCGTGATCGGAGGTGAACACGATCATGGTTGTTTCCAAGAGGCCGCGTTCCTCCAGAAACTTCATCAGCACGCCCATCTGGTCGTCGATCTGGGTGATCAGGCCCATATAGGTCGGGATCACCTTCTCGCGGGCATCATCGCGCGCCATGTTGCGGGAGTAGCGCATGTCCATATAGGCGCCGAACACCGGATGCGGGCTCGAGCGCTCACGCTCGGAGCGGATCACCGGGATCATGTCATCAGTCGAATACATGCTCGCATAGGGCTCGGGCGCGATATAGGGCCAGTGCGGCTTGATGTAGGACAGATGCAGGCACCACGGCCGGCCATCGGTCTCGGCCTCACTGATGAAGTCCATCGCGCGCCGCGTCATGTAGGGCGTCTCGGAGTGCTCGTCTGGCACGCGCGCGGCCTTGTCGGCATGCACCAACAGCCACCCATTCTGCAAGCTACCGTCGTCCGCCGCGCCGGAATTGGCCCAATGCTCCCAGGGATTGGTGGCCTCAAAACCCTGCTGGCGCAGATACTCGTCGTATTTCGGCCGCGGCCGGCCGGTCGGATGCAGGCCGTCGTCACGCTCATAGGGCTCGAAGCCGCATTCGACGACATGCACGCCGATGATCGATTCCGGGGGGATACCGAGCGCCTTCATGCCCTCGAGGTCGGGCGCCATGTGGGTCTTGCCAACCAGCACGTTGCGCACGCCGATTTTGCCCAGGTGATCGCCGAGCGTCGGCTCGCCGACACGCAGCGGCCAGCCGTTCCAGTGCGAGCCGTGCGAGCGCATGTAGCGCCCGGTATAGAACGACATCCGCGACGGGCCGCAGATCGGCGACTGCACGTAAGCCTTGCTGAAAAGCACGCCACGCTTGGCCATGGCGTCGATGTTCGGCGTCTTCAGCGTGGGATGGCCGGTGCAGCCGAGATAATCATAGCGAAGCTGGTCGCACATGATCCAGAGAACGTTCTTCGCGCGCGCCATGCGTCTCGCTCCGTACTTCGTTTGCCCGATATTGCGCTATCGATGGCGCGAAGAAAACCTCTCCCGTCGGGGAGAGGTGTCGAGAGAGTGTCGTCTTACTACGCCGACCACGGCTCCGCTTCAGCGGCGCTTTTCGCCTTGGCGGAGACCGGGCTCTCGCCGATCACGTCGGCCAGCGCGCGCAGCGCTTCCTTGACGCCCTGGCCGGTCGCGCCGGACAGCAGCAGCGGCGTCTTCTTGGCGGCGCGCTTCAGGCGGTCCTTCTGCTTCTTCAATTCGTCCGGCTCGACCGCGTCGATCTTGTTGAGCGCGACGATCTCGATCTTGTCGGTGAGCTGGCCGCCATAGGCCTCCAGCTCCGTCCGCACCGTCTTGTAGGCCTTACCGGCGTGCTCGCTCGTCGCATCGACGAGATGCAGCAGCACGCGGCAGCGTTCGACATGGCCGAGGAAGCGGTCGCCGAGGCCGGCGCCTTCATGCGCGCCTTCGATGAGACCCGGAATATCCGCCAGCACGAATTCGCGGCCGTCGGCATTCACGACGCCGAGCTGCGGATGCAGCGTGGTGAAGGGATAGTCGGCGATCTTCGGCTTTGCCGCGCTGACCTTGCTGAGGAAGGTCGACTTGCCGGCATTGGGCAGGCCGACGACGCCCGCATCCGCGATCAATTTCAGCCGCAGCCAGATCCAGCGCTCTTCGCCCACCTGGCCGGGATTGGCGTTGCGCGGCGCGCGGTTGGTCGACGATTTGAAATGCGCGTTGCCGAAGCCGCCATTGCCGCCCTCGGCCAGCACGAATTTTTCGCCGACCTTGGTGAAGTCGTGGATCAGCGTCTCGCGGTCCTCGTCGAAGATCTGCGTGCCGACCGGGACCTTCAGCACGATGTTCTTGCCGTTGGCGCCGTGGCGGTCCGAGCCCATGCCATTCTCGCCCTTCTGGGCCTTGAAATGCTGCTGGTAGCGGTAGTCGATCAGCGTGTTGAGCCCATCGGCGACCTCGATGATCACATTGCCGCCGCGGCCGCCATTGCCGCCGGAGGGGCCGCCGAATTCGATGAACTTCTCGCGGCGGAACGCCACGCAGCCGTTCCCGCCGTCACCGGAGCGGATATAGACCTTTGCTTCGTCGAGAAATTTCATGGGCCATAGGTAGGCCAGCTCGCCCGGCCCGGCAACCCGAATTGACCCGTGCATCGGCGGAAATTCCGCGATTTTGGGGCGTGCTTAACCTGCGGGCCTTTTCCTTATCAGGAATTTCTGCGTGCCCTCCAGCACCAGCTCCTTGCGCTGGTTGAACACGGTGCTTTTGAGCGTGACGACGCCGGTCGTGCGACCCGGCACCAGCTCGGTGACTTCGAGCGCGGGATAAAGGGTGTCGTCGGCGAACACCGGCTTGAGAAACCGGCTTGATTGCTCGAGGAAGCCGACCAGGGACTCCTCGACCATGAACGGAAACAGGCCGGCACCGGGCGCGGTGTGAATCAAGGTCTGGAAGCCGTGGGCGAGCAGATGCGGCATGCCGCGGGCGCGACAATATTCCACGTCGTAGTGCACCGGATGGGTGTCGCCGCTTGCGGTCTGGAATGCCGCGAACACGGCGGAAGTCTGAGTGCGGCTCGGCAGCACGAAACGCTCGCCGAGGACGAAATCCTCAAACCAGCGTTGCGTTGGGATCATGCGATGCTGGGAGGGATCGAAATCGGTCATGCCGCGTCCTTTCGTCGGTATGAGTTCTATCGCTACCGCGATGCGAAGAGTGCGACAATCCGTTCAATTCGGCGCAAGTGGGCTTGTCCAGCGCGCCTGCGTCATTAAAACGACCGAAGCGACACTACTCGCCGTTTTTCGACGCTTCCTCCGCTCGTCATTGCGAGCGAAGCGAAGCAATCCAGACTGCTTCCGTGGAAACAGTCTGGATTGCTTCGTCGCAACAGCTCCTCGCAATGACGGGTCTTCCACGAACGACAGCAATGCCCTTCTTCAAGAATCTCTCCGCCTATGACGACCGCTCGGCACGGCTGGCCGGCATCGCCTTGATGGTGCTGTCGATCTTCATGTTCTCGTTCGGCGACGCCATGGGCAAGTTCCTGGTCGGCACCTATTCGGTGGGGCAGCTCTTGTTCCTGCGCGCCTGCGCGGCGCTGCTCTTGCTGTCGCCGCTGATCTGGCGGCAGCGTCACCACTTCCTGCAGCTGGAGCGGCCGCGCCTGCAGTTGTTTCGCGTCGTGCTGTCGACGCTGGAGGTGGCTGCCTTCTTCCTCGCGACCGTCTATCTGCCGCTCGCCGACGTCATCACCTATTATCTGGCCGGCCCGATCTTCGTCACCGCGATGTCGGCGATCTTTTTGGGCGAGAAGGTCGGCTGGCGGCGCTGGACCGCCATCCTGATCGGTTTCTGCGGCGTCTTGATCGCGCTGCGGCCGTCCGCGCAGACCATCAGCCTGCCAGCGCTGATCGCGCTCGGCGGCAGCCTCTCCTTCGCAACGCTGATGCTGATCACGCGCAGCCTGCGCAAGACGCCCGACATCGTGATGGCGTCCTCGCAATTCATCGGCACGTTTTCGCTGGGTGCCGCTCTCTCTGCATTTCACTGGGTGCCGCCGACATCGGGCAGCCTCGTGATCTTCGCGCTTGCGGGATGCGTCTCGGTCACCGCGCTGTTCTGCGTCAACCGCTCGCTGAAGCTCGCGCCGGCCAGTGTCGTGGTGCCCTACCAATATTCGATGATCGTCTGGGCCGTGATCTTCGGCTTCGTCGTGTTCGGCGACCTGCCTGAAGTCGCCACCATCGTCGGCGCCGCCATCATCATCGGCGCGGGATTCTATATTTACTTGCGGGAACGCGATTTGGGGCGTGAGAACGCCGAGGTGAATCCGCCCGCTTAGCTCTTACCCTCCCCTGGAGGGCCCTGGAGGGGGAGGTCGCTCGCGCGCCGTGCGAGCGGGGGGGTGACAGTCTTTCCGCGAAGATGGTGCTTGGATTGGCGGTGGTGGGTGAGACCATTGCTGTGGCTTCACCCCACCCCGCTGCGCATTCCGCTTCGCTGCATGCGCATCGACCCCCCTCCAGGGGAGGGTGATCGGTGCACCTACCTCATCCTCCTCGCGCTGCTCCAGCTCTTCAGCGACGCCCACACGCCGCGTGACAGACGGAAGCAATCGACGGGCGTGGACGATCCCAGCGCCAGGAAGCGGTGCAGCTGGACGCCGCTCCACTGGAAGCCGCACTTCTCCAGCACCTTGCGCGAGGCCGGGTTGGTGACGCGCGCGCCGGCATAGAGATGATCGTCCTCGAACTCCTCGAAGAAGAAGTCGATCGCGCCGCGTGCGGCCTCGGTGGCAAAGCCCTGGCCCCAATGCTCGACGCCGAGCCAATAGCCGAGCTCGGCATTGTCGGGCGTGGAGCAGTCGATGCCGACCATGCCGATCGGCCCGCTGTCGTGCTCGATCAGGAACACGGTCTCGCTGCCGAGCGCGGCGGTGGCGCGGATGAATTCAACGGCGTCGTCCTGCGAATAAGGATGCGGCAGGCGGCGGGTGTTTTCCGCGATGCGGCGGTCGTTGGCGAGCCGGGCGATGGTCCTGACGTCGGCGAGTGTCGGCCGCCGCAAGGTCAGCCGCTCGGTGGCGACGACACTCGGTCTCGCCTCCTGCAAGGTCAAGCTCGAGAAATCCTGCAACATGTCCGGCTCCTGGAAAGTCACTAAGTCAAAGTGAGCAAGTCAAAGAAAAGGGGAGGCCGGTTTCCCGCCTCCCCTGGAGCCTTCGATCTCTATGATCTCTAGGACTCCGCCGGTTTGGTCAGGACCCGGCGGATTCCCATTTGATCCGCCGTCTATTCAGCCGCCTCTGCGATCGGGAGCACCGATACGAAGGTGCGGCCTTTGGCTTTGGCCTGGAACGCAACACGACCTTCGACCTTGGCGAACAAAGTGTGGTCCGTGCCCATGCCGACATTAAGGCCGGGGTGCCAGGTGGTGCCGCGCTGACGCGCAATGATGTTGCCGGGAGCGACAATCTCCCCGCCGAACGCCTTGATGCCGAGGCGCTTGCCCTTGGAATCGCGTCCGTTACGCGATGAACCGCCTGCTTTTTTGTGAGCCATGGCTCGTCTCCGAAATCCTACGTATGTCTAGATCAATTCCTTGACGGAATCATTTCACGATTTCTCACGCATCAATTCGTGAATTGGCGTGATCAAATCTCGTTATTCGGCGGCTTCCTTCGCGGACTCCTTGGCCACCTTCTCCTTCTTCGGACGCGGGCCCTTGGTGGGCTTGGCGCCGTCGGTCAGGATCTCGGTGACGCGCAGCACCGTGATCTCGTCGCGGTAGCCGCGCTTGCGGCGCGAGTTCTTGCGGCGGCGCTTCTTGAACGCGATGACCTTCGGTCCGCGCTTGTGGTCGAGCACCTCGACCGCAACGGACGCGCCTGCGACCGTCGGGACGCCCAGGACCGGCGTGTCGCCGCCGACCACCAGAACTTCATTCAACTGCACGATCGTGCCGACTTCGCCGGCGATCTTGCCTACTTCGAGAACATCATCCGGCACGACGCGGTATTGCTTGCCGCCGGTTTTGATGACTGCGAACATCGTTTTTTTTCCTTCGTGTTCAATCCCGGCCTCGCGACAGTTTGTCGGGGCCGGCTTTTTGTCAGTCGCTACGGGTTTATGCGAGCTTTGTGCGGGCGGGAGTTATCCCTTTGAAAACCCACGCAAAAGCAAGCGGCGCGAGAAACGCCCCGCGCCGGCTGTGGGACTTATAGCCGCCGGACGCCGCAAGTCAAGGAAAAGCGAGCGAAAACGGTCAGGATTTGAAGGATTTGGGTCCATTCCGGTGTATGGGCCGAATCTGCGGCCGGCTTGAAACCAACGGGTTCCCTCCCCGTTGTGTCCTCGCAAATCGGACACGCGGGCAAGGGCTATCATGGCAACAGACCAGCTGGTCAACACGACGGGCATCGCCCAGCACGGGGCGAGCCGCCTGCCGTCGGTCGACGTCGACAGCTTCAACATCGAGCTCAAGGACGACGAGGGCTTTCTGGGGGACCGCGCCAGCAAGGGCGCGTTCCGCGAGATCCTCGAAGAGTGGCGCAAGCCGCTTCGCAATAGCGGCGAAGATCCCTTCGGCGACGAGCCGTCCGACAAGATCAGCAAGAAGGCTCTCGATGCCGTTCTGGTCGGCGACAATACCGAGGCCACGGCCGTCGTGCATAGCGCGATCGAGGATTTCGCGCAGGAGCTCGCTTACGTCACGCGGCGGTTCCTCAAGACCAAGGCCTGGGCCAAGACCGACTGCATTGTGGTCGGCGGCGGCTTTCGCGCGAGCCGGCTCGGCGAAATTGCCATTGCCCGGGCCGAGATCATCCTCAAGTCGGAAGGCTTCAAGGTCGATCTGGTGCCAATCCGATTCGATCCTGACGATGCCGGCTTGATCGGAGCCCTGCACCTCGCGCCGTCCTGGATTTTCGAGGCCTATGACAGCATCCTCGCGGTCGACATCGGTGGAACGAACATCCGCTGCGGGATCGTGGAGACACGCTGGAAGAAGGCGCCCGATCTGTCCAAGGCCGCGGTCTTCAAATCCGATCTGTGGCGCCATGCCGATGATGAGCCGAGCCGCGAGGCCGCGGTGAAGCGATTGGTCAAGATGCTCGAAGGCCTGATCGAGGATGCCGAAGCTGAAGGCTTCAAGCTCGCGCCGTTCATCGGCATCGCCTGCCCCGGCGTGATCGATGCGGACGGCTCCATCGAGAAGGGTGCGCAGAATCTGCCCGGCAATTGGGAGAGCAGCAAATTCAACCTGCCGGCGAGCCTCGTCGAAGCCATCCCTGAGATCGGCGAGCACGACACCGCGGTCGTGATGCACAATGACGGCGTGGTTCAGGGCCTTGCGGAAGTGCCGTTCATGCAGCACGTCGATCGTTGGGGCGTGCTCACCATCGGCACCGGCCTTGGCAATGCGCGTTTCACCAACCGCCGCAAGGAGGGCGCCAACGGAAAAGACCGGGATTCCACGGAGAACGGCAAGAAAAAGGGCAAGGACAACAACAAGAACGACTAACTCGGGTTTTCGAGCGAAGTGGACACCGGTTCGCGTCAAGAAAACGCGTCCAAGAAGGATCTGGAGCCCCGTTTCAGGCTCCACAGTAACCTTGACCGGTTAGGTTAAGGGGCGGATTGCGTTGCGCGATGCGGGCTGCACGCTAGGGTCGAATCGTCGCTTCACTCGGCCGGCGAAGCCGCCCTTCCCGGTCAGTATTTCAATGAGCGGCAAGGGACCGCCAGTGTTTACCGCGTCTGGCGGTCCCACCCCGTTTTTCTGACGCTTGCTCCGCCTCTCCCGCTTGCAGGAGAGGCCGACGCGCCCCGCGCGATGCGAAGCATCGTCCCGCGCGCGGCGGGTGAGGGCTCTCGCCGCGTCGGGACGTCCTCAGCAATCCAACAATCCCATTGTGGAAACACCCTCTCCCCGACCCTCTCCCGCAAGCGGGAGAGGGAGTGCACCTCCATCATCGCAAGAGCTCCCCTTGATTCAGCTCCAGCCGATGCGCTGAAAGAACGTCGCGATCTCCACGGCCGCGCGATCCGGATCTTCCCGATGCGGGAAGTGCCCGACGTCCGGAAACATCGCCAGATCGAGTTCGCTGAAGGTTTCGCCGAGCCGATCGGTCCAGGCATAGGGAAACAGCGGGTCGTGCTCGGCCCAGCGCACGCAGGTCGGCACGTTGATCGGCGGCAGGCGTGGCGCCTCACCCTTCATCATCGCGATGCGCCCGGCATGCGAGGCGCGATAATGCGCAAAGCCGCCGGCGAGATTGCCGTCCTTGAGGAAGTTGTCGGCGAAGGCGTCGAGCACGTCGTCGAAGGCATTTTTCCGGTGCGCCCAGCCTTTGAGGAAGTGGCTGATATAGAGCCGGCAGGTCTCGCGGCTGGCGCCGACCAGTGCCGGGGCCATCTCCATCTGCTGAAAGGACTGGTACCAGATGTGGTTGAGCCTATCGGGGGCCGCCATGCGCGGCCCGATGCCGGGATAGACGAAATCGAAGAAGAACAGCCCGGTGAGCCGTGCCGGTGCCTGCCGGGCCAGGGGCTGCATCACGGCGCCGCCGACGTCATGACCCACGACGCCGAATCGATCGATGCCGAGCCCGTCCATCAGTGCCAGCATGTCCGCCGCATGGCCATCCGGCCCGTAAGGGCCATCGGGCTTGTCGCTGTCGCCGAAACCGCGCAGGTCAGGCGCGATCAGGGTGAAGCGATCCGCCAGCCGGGCCATCACCGGCTCCCAGGTCAGCCAGAATTCCGGCCAACCATGCAGCAAAAGCAGCGGTTTGCCCCGTCCTGCGCGAACCAAGTGGAAATCGGCGCCATTGGCCGCGATCGTCAGATGCTCCACGGTGGTTCCTTTCGGAATGAGAGGGAAGGGATGAAACAGGCAGCGGATTTTCGCCTTTCGCGCCTTGTCTGGCCGGCCATCCTCGCCTATTACACGCCCCGACCACAGGGGTTCCTACCTCTTATCGGCACCTTCAGGAGAGGTGGCAGAGTGGTTGAATGCACCGCACTCGAAATGCGGCATAGGTGCAAGCCTATCGGGGGTTCGAATCCCTCCCTCTCCGCCATTATCAAGTATGTCCAGCCCGGACACATAGGTAACAGGTCGTACCTAAGACATGGGTGACAACCTCGTGCCGAACGGGTTGTCGAGGGGTTGCAGGGTCACTCACTCCAAGCATTCATGGCACAGCCGCATTGTTGCTCGGCACGCGCGTTCGCCGTCAACCCCGCGCGCCAAAGGCGCGCCCCTGCGGGCTGCGGGGGTTGACCGCTCAGCGCGGCCGAGCCAAGGGCTGCCGTGCCAAGAATGAGCAAGACTGCCTCTCGGTCAAAGCGAGGATGTCGTACCGGAGACATCGGTGACGGGCTTTGGGCCGAATGGGTTGTCGAGGGGCTGCAAGGTCTTTTGCTCCAGGTCGAAGTAGCCCAGATCGTAGTGCATGAAGCTGACGAGCCAAATGCCGTCGTCGACCTCCTTGATGCCGAGCTTTTGGCCGGCCAGCACGACGGAGATATTGATTTTCTTGCGGTGCAGGCAAAGGCGCCCACAGGATGTGATGACGACGTCGCGATCGTGGAAGGGATAGGTCAGTTCGGGCAGGCCATCGTAGCGGCGTGCTGAAGCTGTGTAGAGGTCTGCGGGACGCTTCATATCGAGAGCTTCGTGAGGGCGTTCCTCATTGAACTCGTGCCGGAAGCTATCAAAGCGATCCTGCTGCTGGAGGCTGTTGAACCCCGGCGGTCTGGTGGCTTCCCTTTTGAGCGTGAGATGCATGCGCTCATGACGGCCGTTCTGCTGCGGATGGCCTGGCTTAATGCGCTCGATCGCAATGCCGAGCCGGAGCCACCACACTGACAGCTTCGAGAGATTGAACAAAGCATTGGGACTGGCAAAGGGGACGCCATTGTCGGAGCGGATGGCAAACGGCAGGCCGCGCTCGCGGAACAGCTGCTCAAAGGCTGTGAGGGCAGCGTCTTCGCGCGTTGAGTCCAGCGCTTCGCAGAGCAGCAGAAAGCGCGAGGCATGGTCGGTAACGGTCAGTGGATAGCAGTATCGGCCATTGCCGAGCTTGAACTCGCCCTTGAAGTCGGCGCACCACAGATCATTGGGGAGCGTGCCCGGCGACAGCGGCGTGCCGTGCGCATGGTGGCGCGGCCCGCTGCTGCGCTTGACCAGACCGTGGCGGTCGAGCACCGCATGAATGGTGCTTTTGGCGGGAACCCTGATGTCGCCATCGAGCCGGCGTACCAGCAGTTCTCGGATCTTGCGGGCGCCCCAGTGCGGCTTCTCGGCCTTGAGCTGGACAATCAGGGTCTCGACCTGTTGCGGGAGCTGATTGGCGTAGCGTATGGGCCGCCTGGAGCGGTCGCTCAACGCCCCAAGCCCTTGCTCCTTGTAGCGGTCGAAAATCTTATAGCCGGTCTTGCGGGAGATGCCGAACTCGCGGCAGACCTCGGTCATGGCTTCCCCATCCAGAAGCCGGGCGACAAAGCGCAGGCGCTCTTCCATTACCGAACTCACTTTCCACGGCATCCACACCTCCCGCAGAACAAAAGCGGAAAGTGTAACCCATGTGTCCGGTACGTTCTGTCACCTATGTCTCGGGCCGCTCAGTAGATCGCTCCGCTAGCACCGTCCTCGCCGTCGCCACAAACGCTTGCGCCGCCGGCGAGAGAGTTCGTCCCTGGCGCTGGAGCAGCGATACCGGGCGGGTGATGGCCGGGCGCACCAGCGGCTTCGCGATCAGCGTCGGGAATTGATCGGCCGGTAGCATCGTTGCGGGAAGGATGGCGAGGCCGAGGCCCTGCGCGGTCATGGCGAGCGCGGTGTTGATCAGCGTCACTTCATAGGTCGGCGAGAGGCGCTTGCCCTGCGCGCCCAATGCCTGATCAATCTGCATGCGGATCCGCGTCTCGCGCCGCATCGCGATCGTCGGGAGCTGCTCGAGCTCGTCCCATGTGAGGGAACGACGTGCGGCGAAGTCGGCGGTGCGGCGGCCGATTGCGCTCAGGCGACCGCGGGCCAGGGTCTCGACCGACATCTCCGCGATCTCGCCCTCCACGCTGCCGATCGCGAACTCTGCATCGGTTGCGATCATGCGCGGAACGAGATCGTCCGCGGCAACGTCGCGCATGTCGATCTCAATGTCCGGATAGCCTGCGCGGAATTTCGCCAACACCAAAGGCAGCAGCGCCGATGCGGCGCCGGCTGACGCGAGAAACACGGCGCGACCTGCGCGCGCCTGCGCGAGGTCATGCATGCGCCGTGACAGTCCTTGCGCATCGCTGAGCATCCGTTCGGCGGCATGAAAAGCTTCGTCGGCGGCCAGCGTTGGCTGCACGGACCGCGTGGAGCGATCGAACAGCCTGACGCCAAGTTGGACCTCGAGCTGCTGGACCAAGAGGCTCGCCGCCGATTGCGTGATCCCGAGCTCGCGCGCGGCCCGCGTGATGCTGCGCGTCCGGTACACGCCGGTGAAGGCCTGCAGCTGCCTCAAGGTGACATTCATAGGCAATGCTCATGAATTGATGAGTTCTTTCTGGCTTATCTCATAAGCGACCCTGCAATAAAATGCATGCTGCGTGGACGGCGAATCCGCGGGTGAAGCATGGGATGGAAACGAGCATGAGGACACAGGTGCTGGTGGTGGGCGCCGGGCCCGTCGGATTGACCGCGGCGATGGATCTGGCCTCGCGCGGGATCGACGTCGTCGTCGCGGAGATCCGCCATGCCGGCGATCCGCCCAGCGTCAAATGCAATCACGTTTCGGCGCGCTCGATGGAGATCTTCCGCCGGCTCGGCGTCGCCGCAAAGCTGCGCGACGCAGGCCTGCCGGCCGACTTCCCGAACGATTGCTCCTACCGGACCACCGCGACCGGCATCGAACTTTGCCGCATCGACATCCCCTCCCGCGCGCGCCGTTACACCGCAACCGGCGGTCCCGACACCTGGTGGCCGACGCCCGAGCCGCCGCACCGGATCAACCAGGTCTATCTCGAGCCGATCTTGTTTGGCCATGCCGCCGCGCAGCCGCGCATCACCATTTTGGCGCGCACGGAAATTACGGACATCGAACAGAACGACGGCCCTGTGATCGCGATAGGTCGCAACCTCGACAGCGGAAACCCGCTCCGTATCGAAGCCAACTTCGTGATCGGGTGCGATGGCAGCCGTTCGCTCGTGCGGAAATCGATTGGCGCGAGCCTGTCCGGGACGCCGGTGATCCAGCGCGTGCAATCGACCTATATCGAAGCTCCGCAACTCAAGGAACTGATGGGAGCGCACAAGCCTGCCTGGATGGTGCTCTCGCTCAACCCGCGGCGCTCCGGCACCACGGTTGCGATCGACGGTCACGACCGCTGGCTGATCCACAATCACCTGAAGCCCGACGAGCCCGAGTTCGATTCGGTCGATCGCGACTGGGCGATCCGCGCCATTCTCGGCGTCGATGCGCGCTTCGAATACCGGGTCCTTAGCAAGGAGGACTGGGTCGGGCGCCGGCTGGTGGCCGATCGCTTCCGCGATCGCAGGGTCTTCATCTGCGGCGACGCCGCGCATTTGTGGATGCCCTATGCCGGCTACGGCATGAATGCGGGCATTGCCGACGCCGTCGACCTCTGCTGGCAATTGGCGGCGCATCTGAACGGGTGGGCGCCGGCTTCAATTCTCGACGCCTATGAAGCGGAGCGCCAGCCCATCACCGAACAGGTGTCGCGCTTTGCGATGGACCACGCGATGAAGATGATGGCCCAGCGCGGCGGCGTCTCAGCGGAGATCGAGGACGCCACGCCGCGCGGGCACGCGGCGCGCGCAGCGCTGGCCAGGGCGGCGTACGATCTGAACGTGCAGCAATATTGCTGCGCCGGCCTCAACTTCGGCTACTACTACGATGCCTCGCCGATTATCGCCTATGACGGTGAGACCCCGCCGGCTTACGCGATGGGAAGTTTTGCGCCTTCCACCGTACCCGGCGCCCGCGCGCCGCACCTCTTCCTGCGCGACGGCCGATCGCTCTACGATGCATTCGGGCCCGGCTATACATTGCTGCGGCTCGATCCGGCGATCGATGTGGCAGAGCTCGAGTCGGCCGCGGAGGAACGCGGCATGCCGCTCACGCTGGTCGACATCGCGCCGGACGAGGCGAACGGTGCCTATGCCGAGAAGCTGGTGCTGGTGCGGCCAGACCAGCACATCGCCTGGCGCGGGCAAGTCGCGCCCGACAATCCGCAAGGGTTACTGGCGCGCCTCACCGGCGAGGCGACGTAAGGGGACTGCGGGTTTCCGGCCTGACGGCCACAAATCAAAACTTCATCGGGGGAGGGGAACGTGTTTCACTCTGCAAGACGTCG
Source organism: Bradyrhizobium sp. C-145 (assembly GCF_023375135.1). NCBI lineage: Bacteria > Pseudomonadati > Pseudomonadota > Alphaproteobacteria > Hyphomicrobiales > Nitrobacteraceae > Bradyrhizobium > Bradyrhizobium sp. C-145. Next base: position 241,236 of record NZ_CP088150.1, read on the forward strand.
CATTCTGGCCGTGCTGACGGCCACGACTTTCGCCGTGCTGCCGCTGGGGGGCGTTGAGGCGGCCTATCCGGAGCAATTGATCAAGATCATCGTGACCTTCCCGCCCGGCGGCAGCGCCGATACCGTGATCCGCACGCTCGAGCCGCTGGTCACCGCCGAGCTCAAGCAGAGCCTGGTGATCGAGAACCGCGCCGGAGCAGGGGGCAACATCGGCATGGCCGCGGTCGCGCAAGCCAAGCCGGACGGCTATACGCTCGGTGTCGCGCCGGCAGGCAGCCTGACGGTGAATCCGCACCTCAATTCGTCAATGCCGTTCGATCCCAGGGATCTCGCGCCGATCACCCTGCTTGCGGAGATTCCCTTTGTGCTGGTAGCGTCTGCAAACGTGCCCGCGCACAATACGGCGGAGACGATCGCGCTCGCCAAGGCAAAGCCAGGCGCGTTGTCGATCGGACATGGCGGCAACTCGACCGCCATGCATCTGACGGCAGCGCTGTTCGCGCAGAAGACGGGGATTAATATGGAGCTCGTACCCTATCGCGGGACCGCGCCGGCGACGGTCGATGTGCTCGCAGGGCACGTCCCGTTCGCTGTGCTGGATATCCCCGCATCGCGGCAGCTGATCCTCGAAGGCAAGCTCAACGCGATCGGCGTCTCCTCGGCGCGCCGTCTTGCATCCCTCCCTGACGTGCCGACTCTTGCCGAGAGCGGGATCGCGGGTTTCGAATCGGTCGGCTGGTTCGGTCTCGTTGCTCCGGCCGGGACGCCTGCGGATGTCGTCGGCCGACTGAACGAAGCCTTCACGAAGGCCCTGAAAGACCCGTCGGTGGTCGAGAAGATCCGCACCCTCGGCGCAGAGCCCGCGCCGACATCGCCTGAGCAGTTCGGCCGCTTCATTCAGGGCGAAAGCGCGAAATGGGGCAAGCTGATTGGCGAGGCCGGGATCAAGGCGAACTAAAGCGCGATGCGATGAGGATGAATCGTTATCCCGCTTTAGGTGTTGTTTGGGCATGATCTTTTCGGAAAACCGCTGCGCACTTTGCGCTCACGCGGCCCTTCGGGTCCGGATCATGCTTTAACGCGCGGCGATGCCCGCGCTCTCGATCACCCGCTTGTAGCGTGCGGTCTCCTCGACGATGAACGGCTCCATCTCGGCCGGCCCCTTGTCGGCGATCGACACCTGGCCGTTGGTGGCGAGGTCCGCGACGATGGCGGGGTCGGCGAGCACGGCGGCCAGGGCCTCAGAGAGCCTGCCCACGATTCTCGGGTCGGTTCCGGCAGGGACCGAGACCCAGGTCGAGCCGACACTGACGGCGTCCGGGTAGCCGACCTCGAGCACCGTGGGCGCGCCGGGCAGCGCGGCCAGCCGCGCCGTGCCGGTGGTGCCGAGCACCTTGACCTTGCCGGTGTCGATCAGCGGCCTGAGCACGGTAAGGTAGTCGAAGGAGACGTCCAGGATGCCCGACATCATGTCGGTCATCTGGCTCGAGCCCGACTTGTAAGGCACGTGGGTCAGCTTGATGCCGGCGGCAGCCTGGAACATCTCGCCGGCGAGGTGCTGGGCGGTGTCGGGGCCGGGGGACCCGAAATTGACCTTGCCCGGGTTGGCCTTCGCGTACGCGACGAACTCAGCCAGCGAGTTGTAGGGCGCTGCCGCGGTCGCGACGAGGATCTGGTTCGACGAGCTCACGCCGCGGACGTGGACGTAGCTCTTGAGCGGGTCGTAGTTGAGCTTCGCCAGCCCCAGGTTCGGCTGGATCGTCATAGGCCCGCCGGAGGCGTAGAGCACGGTGTAGCCGTCGGGCTGGGCCCGGGCAACGAACTCCGTCCCAATGGTCCCGCCAGCGCCGGGGCGGTTCTCCACCACCACGGGCTGCCCAAGCCGCGTCCGCAGCAGCTCCGCGATCTTGCGCGAGACGAGGTCGGTGACGCCGCCGGCCCCGAACGGCACTACCCAGGTGATCGCGCGGTTCGGCCAGGATTCTGCGGCCGTCTGAGCCCCCGCGGCGCCCGCCTGGAGCGCCAGCGTCGTCGCGGCGACGAGGCACAAGAGCGCTCTCATCACCTTGGCGGCGATGCCTTCCATGGTTGCAGTTCTCCCTCGCTGCCGTGTGGCCGTTTATGGCCATGTTGACTGAAAGTTACAGCTGTGAGTCTCTTCCAACCATCGGCGCAATCTGAGCATCTCTTTTGCAGAATATGAAAAGATGGATGAATTGCCTTCAGGTCGTGGAACTGTTCGTCATCATGGGTCCGCGAGGGCAGCTTCTCGGCGGCGGCCCGCCGCGCCGGGCTCTCGCCGACCTTGGTGTCGCTACATCGGCGAGCTCGAAGCGCAGTTAGGCGTGCAGCTGTTCAACTGCAGCATCTGATCGGACGCATCGGTCGCGATCTCTCGCCGGCTGCGCGCTTCAGCGCGGCATACTTGCGGGCGCTCAGCCGATCCGCGACCGCAAGCTCGCCGGCTGACGTGTCGTGCAGCAACCGTCTATGCCCTCTGCAGACAGTGCGGTCTTGAACCCGCCATCGGCGGAATCCGACCAAGCAACATCCCGCCGGCTGACTGGCGGCAGCCGCCCGCCGGCAGTTAGGTGACGATGTTCGACAAAGCCTATCGGCAGCGCCTCGAAGCCGATCTTGCACAATGGGAAGCTGACGGTGTGATCGCGCCGGCGGCGGCCGCCTCCATCCGCAATGCGCTGCCGCCGCTGCCGGCCGGCATCAACATCGCCGTGGTCGTCGCCATTGTCGGCGGCCTGTTGATCGCGGCGGCTTTTCTCGCCTTCGTCGCGGCGCACTGGACCGAGATCGCGCGGCTGTTGCGGTTCGTGATCCTGCTTGCCGGCATGGTCGTCGCAGGCGGTCTCGGGGCGTGGTTCGCCAGCGCGGGACGCACGGTTCTCGCCGATCTCTGTGCCAGCATTGGCGCGATCGTCTTTGGCGCGGGCATCGCGCTGGTCGGCCAGATGTATCATCTCGGCGAGGACTTTGCCGGCGGCATGCTGCTGTGGTCGATCGGCGCATTGGCCGGGGCACTCTTGACCGGTTCGCGCGGTGCGCTCGCGGTCGGTCTCGTGGCCGCCTCGATCTGGACCTGCTTGCGGACTTACGACACGCCGGACGCCCTGCATCTTCCCTTTGTGGCAGTCTGGCTCATCGCCGCCGCGACGGCCTTCGCATGGAATTCTCGCGTGGCGGCGCATCTCGTCGCGATCGCGATGCTGCCGTGGTGGATCGCGACGTCGCTCCGCTTTGAACTCGATGGCGCGCAGCCATCATTCCTGCTTGCGAACGGCGCGGCGCTGTTGTTCGGCGCGGGGCTCGCGATCGCCGCATCGCCGTCGCCGAGGGCGCTCCGCCTCGGGAGCGTTCTGTCGATCTACGGGGCGTTTACGCTGGCCGGCGTTGCCTGCCTCGAGGTGACGACTGTCGACGACATCGTTAGCTTCCGGACCGGCACGGTGCCAGCTCAACCGCTTTGGGCGATCCTGAGCGGGATTGCGGGTGCAATCCTTTCTCTCGCATCCGCCGGGATCACCAGGCGCGCCGGTGAAGTCCTGGCAGCATGCGCCATCGGGCTCGTGCTGCTCGCCGCGCCGATCTGGCCGGCATCTGCGGCCGGCGAGCCCTGGTTCGCCTATGCCGCGCTGCTCTGCGCCATGCTGTGCCTCGTCGTCTCCGGCATGCTCGATGAGGTGCGTCCGCGAATCGTTGCCGGCTGGCTCGGCATCGCCGGCGTAATCGCGGGCATCACCTGGGCCGTGAAGGGCTCGCTGCTGGGCCGCTCGGCCTTCCTTGCGGCGGCCGGAATCATCGCCGTCGGATTTGCGACCGCGCTCAATCGCATGCTGCCGAGGGCTGCGCGATGATCAAACTGGCCGCATCAGTCACAAAAATCTGGCAGCGCATTCCGAAAGCCGTGCTGTTCGGGGGCGCGGTCCTGCTTCAATGCGTGCTGCTGGTCCTGATGGTCGCCGATCGCATGCAGATCCTGCGCGAGGGCCGTGAGGTGACCTTGCAGACGCAGCCGGTCGATCCCCGCGATCTCCTGCGCGGCGACTATGTCGTGCTCCGCTATGAAATCTCGCAAGTGCCGGCCGGCGCGCTCGCCGGCAAGCCGGCCGCCGAACGCAATGCCGTCGTGTTCGTCAAGCTCGCGCCCAATGCCAGCGGCCTTTACGAGGCCGTCTCGGTGCATGCCGAGCCTGTCCCGGTCACGGCGCCTGACGTGCTGATCCGCGGCCGCGTCGGCTATTCGGGAGGCGCCTGCGGCACAAACGGCCGCACCTTCTGTGACAAGCTGACGATCAAATACGGTCTCGAAAGCTATTTCGTGCCCGAAGGCGAGGGCAAGAAGCTCGAGCAGGCGCGCAACCAGCAGAAGCTGCGGGTCGTCGCCGCGGTGCTGCCCTCCGGCCGCGCTGCCATCAAGCGGCTGCTGCTCGACGGCGAGCCGGTGTATGAGGAGCCTTGGTACTAGGCGTCTATCGTTCGGTGCCCGCCTTCAACGCCCGCCGCAGCACATCCCACATCCTGGGATCGCCCATCTGCGCCACGTTGAACCGCATGAAGTTCGATGCCGTCTGGGACACGCTGAACACGTTGCCCGGTGCCAGCACCACATCCTCTTCGAGAGCCGCGCGCGCGACGGCCGTGGCATCCTGGCCGCCCGGAAGACGGCACCAGAGGAAGAAGCCGCCGCGCGGCGTCAGCCACGGCTCGATGCCGAGCGCCTGAAGCTTGCGCGCGACGTCGCGCCGGGCGCGCATGAGCCGTTGCCTGAGCTCGTCCATGTGCTTGCGATAGCTGCCGCCGGCCAGCACCTTTGCGATGATCTCGGTCGCGACCGGGCTTGAGCCGCCGAAGCTGGTTGCGACCTGGAGATCGACGAGATGCTCGATCCAGTCGGCGCGCGCGGCGATATAGCCGCAGCGCACCGAGGCCGATAGCGTCTTGGAGAAGCTGCCGATGCGGATCACGCGGGCGAGACCGTCGAGCGCGGCAAGGCGCGGCGAGCGCTCCGGCTCGAAGTCGCCGAAAATATCGTCCTCGACGATCGTGAGGTCGTGCGCGGCGGCCGCGCTCAGCAGCCGATGCGCAGTCGGAAGCGACAGCGTCGCGCCGGTCGGATTGTGCAGCGCTGAATTGGTGATGTAGAGCCGCGGCCGTTCGCTGGCGAGGACCTGCTCGAAGCTTGCGACGTCCGGACCCGATGGCGTGTAGGGCACGCCGACGATCTTCGCCTGGTGCGCCCGCAGCAAGGCGCGAAAATTAAAGTAGCAGGGATCATCGACCAGCACGGTGTCGCCGGGACGGAGCAGGAAGCGGCAGACGAGATCGGCACTTTGCGTGCCCGAGCCCGTGAGCATGAGTTGGTCGACCGACACCTCGATCGCATCTTCCGCAAGACGCGTAAGCAGCAGCCGGCGCAGTGCCGGCGAACCGCGCGTGCCGCCGTAGTCCGCCAATAGAGTCGCATGGGTCCGCGCGAGCGCGCGGATAGCGCGTCGCAGCGCCGCCTCCGGCATCCACTCCGGCGGCAGCCAGCCGCAGCCGGGCTTCAGCGCGGTCGTGTCTGCATCGAGCGACTGCCGCGAGACCCAGAATGGATCGACCTCCCGGTCGCGGCGCGGCTCGACCTCGGCAAGCGCAAGCGGCGGCATGACCGTCGGCGAGACGTAGAAGCCCGAGCCGCGACGGGCACGGATCAGCCCTTCCGCGGCCAGGCGGTCATAGGCCTCGACGATGGTGGAAGGCGAAACCCCCATCGTCGCCGCAAGGCTGCGGATCGATGGCAAGCGGTCGCCGGCACCGAGCGCGCGGCCCGCGACCTTGGTGCGGATGGCACTCATCACGTCTGCGGTCCGCGTTCCGTTGCGCCCTCTCGCTGATGCCTCGCTGTCCAAGTGTATCGCCTTCCATATCCATACAGTTTTGCCAGATTGTACTGAACTGTCGCTGGTCTTGTCACTGGCGATGGCCGAGCATCGCGCTCGCAAAAAGCGAGACAGCAATGCAATCTACCGCCACCGGCTGGGGCAATGGGCTTCTCGGCGTCATTATCTTCAGCGGCTCGCTGCCGGCGACGCGCGTGGCGGTCGGCGGCTTCTCCGCGCTGTTCCTGACGTCCACGCGCGCGGTCATTGCGGCGTTGATAGGCCTGGCCGTGCTCGGCTTGCTCCGTCAGGCGCGGCCGGCGAGGCACGATCTCGCCTCACTCGCCATCGTCGCCATCGGCGTCGTGGTCGGCTTTCCCTTGCTGACCGCGCTCGCGCTCCAGCACATCACTTCGGCGCATTCGATCGTCTTCATCGGCCTCTTGCCGCTATCGACCGCGATCTTCGGCGTCTTGCGCGGCGGTGAGCGGCCGCAGCCGTTGTTCTGGCTGTTCGCCGTCCTCGGCAGTGCCACCGTCGCGGGCTTTGCTCTGTCGCATGACGGCTCAGCCTCGCTCAGCGGCGATCTCCTGATGGTGGCCGCGATCGTCTTATGCGGTCTCGGCTATGCCGAAGGCGCCGCGTTGTCGCGCCGCCTCGGCGGCTGGCAGGTGATCTCCTGGGCGCTACTGCTCGCGCTGCCGCTGATGGTGGCCGTCGCGATTTGGACGTGGCCGCCGATATGGAGCGGCGTTAGCGCGCCCGCCTGGATCGGGCTCGCCTACGTCTCGATCTTCAGCATGTTCGTCGGCTTCATCTTCTGGTATCGCGGGCTTGCGCTCGGCGGCATCGCCCGCGTCGGCCAGTTGCAGCAGCTCCAGCCATTCTTCGGCCTCGCGCTCGCCGGCCTGTTGCTGCACGAGCCGGTTGCCTGGAGCATGATCGCCGCGACCGTGCTCGTGGTCGCCTGCGTCTTCTTCGCGCGGCGGTTTGCATGATGATGGCCGGCTAGTCCTGCCTTCGGCACGGCAATAGCGCGAGTGCACGGACTGTCCGAGCAGGCCCGGTGAACGCGCGCGAGATCAATGATTCCCGCGCGCGCCCAGCGACGTACGAGCCGCGAACGAGCTCACTCCATCACGGTTTTCGTCAGCGTCGAGCGGGCGAATTTCTTCAGCGGCATCGGCTTGCCGAACAGAAAGCCCTGCACGAGATCGAAGCCGAGCTCGTTCGCGCCGACGAGGTCGGCGCGGCTCTCGACGCCCTCGGCGACCACGCGCGCGCCGTAGCCCTGCGCAAGCTCGACGATGTGACGGCACACCGTGCGCTTCAGCCGGTCACTGCCGCTGCCGGTGACGAAGTGCCGGTCGGCCTTCATCATGACGAAGGGAATCTTGTCCAGGCCCATCAGCGCCGGCCAGTTGGCGCCGAGATTGTCGATCGCGAGGCCAATATTGTGCAGCCCCACCTCGCGTGCGACCTCGGTCAGGAGATCGAGATCGCGGGTCGCTTCTTCGCTGTCGATCTCGATGGTCAGCCCGCCGAAGGCCGGATGCGTCGGCACGCGGCGACAGAGATCGCGCACCGCCTGCGGCGCCTTCAGATAGGACGCCGGCAGGTTGATCGAGAGATCGACCGGGCTCTGCTGCTCCAGCAGATAGTGCCAGTCCTGCATGGCGCGCTCGATCACGAATTCCGAGAGATCACGCAGATGCGGATCGTGCTCCTCGGGAATGAAATAGGCCGGCGGCACGACGCCCCAGGTCGGATGGCGCATTCGCACCAGCGCCTCGGCGCCGCTGCGGATCAGCGTGCGCGCGTCGATCTTGGGCTGGTACCAGAGCTCCAGCCAGCCGGCATGCAAGGCCTCGCCGACATGCACGGCCGGGCTCGGCGCCGGCTCCTCCGGCAGCAGCATCGCGACACGCTCGCGCAGCGTCTCCGCGGCAAAGGGCGTGGTCAGCGGCGGCAGCATCGCAAGGCCATATTCCTCGCCGACCTGCCGCACGGCCCTGACGACGATCGATTCGCGGGCGCCGACCGCCAGAACCTTCCCAGCGAAGCCCTCACGCACCAAGACCTCGAGGAATCTCCCCGGCTCGATGCCGTCGGTGGCGACACCGAGCAGGATCAGATCCGGCAATTCGGTGGCGAGCACGGTTTGCAGCTCGTCCGCGCTGGCGCATTCGCAGGTAACGAAGCCAAGATCCTCGAGCACTTCGCTGAGGAAGGCGCGCAAGTGACGCTTGCTGTCGGCCACGCAGGCGCGCGGCGTCACCTTTCGCCGGCCGAAGGTTACAGGCCTTCGTCCGACGAGTTCAACAATCCCATCGTTCATCAACACCACTCCCGTTCCGTGACGGTTTCTTAAACGCGGAGCGTGGGTTCAAATAAGGAGAGCGTCACGTCGTTGTTGAATTATTTGAGTAACGTTAAGCCCTGCAATTCGAGCTAATTTGTCGACAGATTCTTCGAAAAGAATTCGCATACTCGGGCACCGCACGCGCAACGGCTGCCAGCGCATGCGGAATTTCTCCCGAGCGATCGATGAAGGTGCGGCTTGCCGACGCCAGGCATCGAGCGATGCGGTTGCGTGGCCCTTTGCTGCAATGACAGAACGATTGGAGAATTAATTTCCGACGGCTTTTTCGTGTTGTGCCACGCCGACTGCCTTGTAGTCATAGGTCGGATAGAATTCGGTGCGATAAGATCCCCAGGCCGTGTCCTCGATGACGCGGTTGACCTCGCGCAGCCGCGACGCCGGCAGGCGCAGCGTGATCACCTGGCCAACGCCCATCATCACATACCAGCTCACGACCTCGACGCCGGCCGGCGGAAACGCCTTGTAGAAGCCCTGCGTCTCGAGTTGCGCATTCAGCTCGTGCAGCGGCCGGGATTGATCGTGCTTGAAGAAGACGGTCAGCAGCACCGCGTTGTCGGCGGTCGGCGCAGCATTGCCTTGCGGCGGCGTGGTCTGCGCCATCGTCGTCGATGTGAGCGCGAGCGCACTCACGAGCAACGTCACCATCGTCAGGGTCCGTCGGTTCGATCTCATCGCGACCTCCTGCGGCTTGTTCCTTCGCAGCATCGGAGGATAGGAGCGACAGCTACGGCCGCGGAACTCATTTTCGCGCGATGCGGGCATGTTCCATCTGCGCTCGTGACAGTTATGCGACGATGCGTCCGCGCCTGTCGGCGCAAATGTGAAACACTTCACATGCGCACTGCTGCGCCTGCGCTATTGCTCCGCACAGCCGGTGGTGGGCTGTCGAGGATGCAGCAATGACGATGCGGCGAATGATGTATTGGTGGTTCAGATTTGTGCTGTCGGGGCGATTTCTCGATCGCTTCCTGTGTCTGCCGCGCGCGCATTAGAGCACGATCCGGAAAAGTGTGAAGCGGTTTTCCGAAAAGATCATGCTCAAACAAAGACCTAAAGCGCGATGACGGTTCAATTCGATCTCATCGCGCATTAGGGCATGATCACTCACCGATAACGCGAAAGCCCCTCGCGCTTTGATGACTGCGCGATATCAGGTCTGCCCGATCAATTTGCGAAACGCCGCCGCGCCGTCCTGCATCGCGTCGCGTCCCTTCCACGCGAGATAGGTCAACTTGCCGCCGAGCGTATCGTGGCTGCGCAGGCGGCGCGATCCGAGAATGTGGCCGACATTGGCAGGGAAGCGGCTGACCTCGGCGGACACCAGTGCCGCGATCGCGTCCATCAATTGCTGGAGGCGGATGCCCCACTCGCAATGTTCGATGTCATCGATGCGGACCTTGAGCGCATATTCGATGTCGTAGATCTCGGCGAGCAGGTCGCGCGCGACCAGCACGCGGTTGTGCCGGAGTGCGACGCGAAGAGCGAGGCGCTTGTCGTCGAGCCGGTCGAGCACCATGGGAACGACACAGGCATAGGGCGCGGCGGCGACGTCGGCGGCGCTCTTGGTTGCGGCAGCCTTGGTGGCAAGGCGCACCAATTGCCAGGGCGTCTTCAGGCGCCTTGCCACCAGTGCCAATGCGAAAGGCAGCGCGCGGGGATGGGACTTCCTGAAGCCGTCGAGTTGCGAGGTGATCTGGGCCACCTGGTTGTCATCGAACTTCGCGATCTGCTCGGGCAGTTTTTCGTTGAACTTCGGCAGCGCGGCGCCGGCGCGCAGCACGTCGAGGATCTTCATGACGTCGTCGAAGGCGGTGCGCGATGCCGTGTACTGCGCGAGCTTGGCGCGTGCGAGCTCGGTGCTGTCCGCCGACGCCAGAGTGCTCTCGAGGACCTTGAGGACCTTGGTCTGGAAGGTCGACGCGGTCTTCTGCACTTCCTTCGGATTGTTGGCGGCGACCTGGTCGTTGACCGCCTTGATGTAGTCGCGTGCCATGGTCGGCAGCAGGTCGCGGCAGATCCATTCCCAGATCGGGGTGAGGGTGTTGCGCGAGATCCGCCCCGCATTGGCGTGCTCAGGCGCGCCGTCGATCAGAAGCAGCTCGAGCGGCGCGAAGAAATAGCGCGAGGGGCTGGTGGCGCGCGCCTGGGTCGATCCGTCCTTGCGAAACTCGGCGCGCAAGCGCGACTGGATGTCGGCCGAGCCCGGCATGTCGATGCCGCACAGCTCGAGCCGCTCGAGTTCGCTGAGCAGACAGCTGCGCGACAGCGGCGTCAGCCTCTGCAAGAATTCCGACAGCCGATCGATCTCGTTCATGGCACGCAATCTTTCGCAGCGTTTCCCGCAGGCATGCGGGCCCAATGCGTGGAGGCATTTGCGCGCTCTCAATCTCCCTAGAGAAGCAAGTCGCCGTTAATTAATCCGTAAAATCCGGGGGGCGGGCACGAGCGGAGGCAGGCTTTGAGGATCTGAGCCGGAATCTCAACCTCTACGCGCCCGGGAACCGACCCGCGCAAGCATAAATTGTGCCGATGCCGCGGATTTAGCGCAAAACTGCCGAAATCACCGTAGTCTTACGGGGCAAAAAGTTAACCACAGACCGGCCCCCGTTCCGCTAAATGAGTGACATGGCGTCACAGAATGATACGGCCGCTGATTCGCGGCCGTCGGAATGGTACGAAAGCAGCGCTGCTCCAGCTGAAGAGCCCGATTTCGTCCGCCTGAACGCCGCCCGTGCCAAGGCCGCCGACGAAATGGCCGCCGCCATTGCCCGCGAGCTCAACGGCCCCCTGACTGCGCTCCTGCTCTACATGGGCGAGATCAAGCATCACAGCGATCAGCTCGCGCCCGTCACCGTCGACCGCGCCTATTTGCAGCGCGTGGTGGAGAATGCGCTGGCGCAGACCGAGCGCGTTTGCGGCCTCGTCAAGCAGCTTGCCGGTCCTCACAAGGGCGGCCTGCCGATCCCATCCGGAACCGGGAACGCCGAAGCGCGGACCCCCCGCGTGCCGCTGCCGCAGCGCGTGCCCAGCGCCGAATTGATTGGCCTGTCCGGCCAGAAGCGGCTGACCAAGCGCGAGCGCGAGGTGCTGAGGCTGATCAGCGAAGGCTATTCGAACAAGCAGGGCGCGCTTCGGATGCAGATCAGTCCGCGCACGTTCGAAAGCCACCGCGCCGAGGCGATGCGCAAGCTCGGTGCGCGCAACACTGCGGACCTCGTCCGTGCGGCGCTGCTGCACTCGATCGATTGAGATTGATTGTTGCATTCCGCCCGGCCGGCGGCGCGGATCCCGCTCAGAAATAGTCTTCGGCGAAGGGACGCGTGCGTGATGCGGGCCGCAGCGGCTTGGGCTCGTCCTTCGGTGCGTTCGGGATGATCGTGATGGTCCAGCGGGGAGGCATGCTCGATTCCTGCTCGAGCACCGAGCGCACGAAGCCAGTCACAGTCGACTCGCCAGACTTTACCGTCGCCATCCGGCCGTTGAACTGAGCGATGCGGAAGCGACGGACTTCCTTCTGGTCCGCAGTCTCGTAGGTGAACATGGAAACCCTCCTGGTTTCCCGCGACTATCGCCAGCTATGATTAGCCATCTGTGAAAATCCCAAGCCGTAGAAGTACGGCGGGAATACACGCGCGGATGGGTTAGAGCGTTTTCGACAACCGAAATGGCTCTAAAGCGCGATGAGATTTGGATGAATCGTCATCTCGCTTTAGGTTGTTGTTTGAACATGATCTTTTCGGAAAACCGCTGCGCACTTTTCCGGATCATGCTCTAGCATTTCGGCTCCTGCGCGCGCGCCGCGGCGTAGGCGGCATCCATCAGGTCCAGGAGATCGCCGAGCTCGGTGTCGTGAAGCGTCTCCGCGGACTTCTCCAGCCGCAGTGCCAGCGCCGCGAGCCTCGCATAGCCGAACGTCCCGGCCGCACTCTTCAACGAATGTGCTTCGCGCGCGATCCTGGCCTGATGCTGCTCGCGCGAGAGCGTGCGGAACAGTTGCAGGCGTGCGCAGGTCTCGCTCCAGAACACGGCGCGCACCTCGCGGGCTCCGTCCTTGCCGATCTCACGTACCAGCGCCGCATAAGCATTCGGGTCGCGCACGGGCGCGCAATCGAGCACTTTCTGCGCCGGCGCGGCGGTCACTCCAAACATGGCTTTGCCTGCCTCGATCACACTTCGATGCCGCGCGGGCCGGTATCGGTGCGAGGCCAGCCGTGTCTACGGCATCTGGATTTCAGTTCCGGAAGCAGGACGGCTCGTGTTTGCGGGCCGGCATTAGCCGTCGGTTTACCACGCGTGCGGGGTCAGCGCTGGCCGAGCAGCCGGTCGTATTGCGCCTTCACGGTGGCGTAGCATTCGCACGCGGTCTGGCGCAGGCCGTCCAGATTCAGGATCTGGATGTGTCCGCGGCTGTAGTGGATGAAATTGGCCTGCTGCAAGGTGTTGGCGACCAGCGACACGCTGTTGCGCCGCGCCCCGATCATCTGTGCCATCGCCTCCTGGGTCAGCAGCAGCCGGTAGTCGCCCGACAGGTCATGGGTGTGCAGCAGGCAGCGCGACAGCCGCGACTCCACCGGATGGGCGGCGTTGCAGCCCGCGGTCTGCTGGACCTGCGCGTAAACCGCAAGACCGTGGCGCGTGAGCAAGGTCCGCAAGCTGCTGCTCTGGTCGGCCGCGACGCGCAGCCGGTCGAGATCCATCACTGACGCGACCCCGGGAACCAGCACGACGGCCGTGTTCAACGCGCTTGCATCGCCCATGGTCGAGAGTGTCCCGAGCAGGCTGTCGCGGCCGATCATCGCGACCTGCACATGCTCGCCCTTGGCGAGCTTCACCACCAGCGAGATCACGCCGCGGTGGGGAAAATAGGCGCGCTTGAGCGTTTCGCCGGCCTCGACCAGCACCGCCTCATGGGGCAGATCGATCGCGCGCAGGTACGGGCGGATCAGCTCATAATCGTCTGCCGACAGCGCGGACAGGAAACCGTTGGATGGGCGGCCCGTCGTTTCCAAAGCTGCCTCCCGCCTTCTGCATCAGCAAAGTCGCCGCCGGCGAAATCGCTTCTTGCGCGAGTAAGTTCCATCATGTTCACGTCGGGATATATTGGCAATTGGGACAAGATGTCCGGCCCAAGACAGTCTCCCTGACCATTTCAAGTACGAGGGCGCGGCAGATTGAAATCTGCCGCCTCGAGCATTTGCAGCAACTGGTTGGGCGGGTGGCCTCTCGCGGTCATGCGGGTCAATCCGGCGCGTTCGATGTTCCGATCGGCGCCGCGCCCCGTTCGTGATGCAGTTGCGCGGCGACAAAAATATATTGTATAGGTTGTGGCGCTGTCCATATACCCGTTACAGGGCAGACAGCCTGTGGCATTTGCGGCGGAAATAAAGAGCGGCGCGCTGATTCGCTCCTGAGTTGTGCGCCCGTCTGCGAGGGTTGCGCAGGAAAAAGCGGCAAGGGGCCTTCATGAGCCGGAAGCATTGCATCCGTGCTGCCATCGGACGCCGGTCGACCCGCGCAGTCTCGCCCGCGAGTGCTTTCAGCCATCCAGCATTGCTCCGAACCATGGTGCGCGGGCCCTCGCATACGAACAGTTCGATCTGATGATCATCGATATCTTCATGCCGCATATGCGTGGGTTCGAATCGATCCGGACCTTCCACGAGCGGGCGCCCGCCATTCCGTTGATCGCGATGTCGGGCGACGCTTTCGCAAATCTGAATTCGCCCGCACCCGATTTCCTCCGGATGGCGCTGGAGCTCGGCGCCGAACGGTGTCTGCGCAAGCCGTTCACGCCGCACGCACTGCTCGCCGCCATCAACGATTGCCTGGCGGAGCATCGGCCCGACGCCGAGATTGCCTCGGTAACGCGGCTGGGTTAGCGCGGCACGAGCCGGACTGGCGACAAGGTAACGGTTCGTTTACCGAAAACGCGAATTTTGCGGATCGCGGCACAGCATGAAACGACTATCGCGAGAGCGCCCGCAACCGCGGGCCGAGTCCGTTCAATTCCACTCAAGGCCGCGCCTATCGTCCTTCACGAACGGGATTTTCTCGCGCGTGCCATGCGCCGTTATCGACGCGTCTACCTCACTCCTCGCTCCGTCGCGGCGCGGTGCCGGTTTTGCCGAAGCGTGTCCTCGCATGCAGCCGAACGGCAAACTTGTCTTCAATATCCGTATTAGCACGGAGGCCGAAATTAACGGGACCGTGAAAAGGGATGTCTAACGATCGAAAAGAGGGCTTCCGTCGATTCCAAGCGCGACGCAACGCGTCGAAGCCCAGTCAGTAAGGCGTACCTCATGGATGATCTGTTGCGGGAGTTTTTGACGGAGACCAGCGAGAGCCTGGACACCGTCGACAATCAGCTGGTGAAGTTCGAGCAGGAGCCGAACAACGCCAAGATCCTGGATAACATCTTCCGCCTGGTCCACACCATCAAGGGCACCTGCGGCTTCCTCGGCCTGCCGCGGCTGGAAGCGCTGGCGCATGCCGGCGAGACCTTGATGGGCAAATTCCGCGACGGCATGCCGGTGACCGGACAGGCGGTGACGGTGATCCTGTCCTCGATCGACCGCATCAAGGAGATTTTGGCTGGCCTGGAGGCGACCGAAGCTGAGCCGGAGGGCAACGACCGCGACCTCATCGACAAGCTGGAGGCGATGGTCGAGCAGGGCATGGCCGCCATGGCGGCTGGCGCAGCTCCCGTTGCCGACGCGCCGCCGCTGGCGCCGGAAGCCCCCGCCGCTGCGCCCGCCAAGGAGATGACCACGGGCACGCTGATCGAACAGACGCTGGAGCGCCCGTTGCGTCCCGGCGAAGTCTCGCTCGACGAGCTCGAGCGCGCCTTCCGCGAGACCGCGATCGAAGCGCCGGTGCCTGCTGCGCCCGTTGCCAAGGCTGAAGCCAAGGCCGAGCCCGCCCCGGCGGCTGAAGCCCCGGCTGCGAAGGAAGCCGCCAAGCAAAAGCCCGCGCCGAAGAAGTCGATGGCCGACGAGAGTGCCGGCGAAGGCGACCGCATCGCCAACCAGTCGATCCGCGTCAACGTGGATACGCTGGAGCATCTGATGACCATGGTCTCCGAGCTGGTGCTGACCCGCAACCAGCTGTTGGAGATCTCCCGCCGCAACGAGGACACCGAGTTCAAGGTGCCGCTGCAGCGGCTGTCCAACGTCACCGCCGAGCTGCAGGAGGGCGTCATGAAGACGCGCATGCAGCCGATCGGCAACGCCTGGCAGAAGCTGCCCCGCATCGTCCGCGACCTCTCGAGCGAACTCGGCAAGCAGATCGAGCTGGAGATGCACGGCGCCGACACCGAGCTCGACCGCCAGGTGCTCGACCTGATCAAGGACCCGCTCACCCACATGGTGCGCAACTCCGCCGATCATGGCCTGGAGACCCCCGCCGAGCGCTTAGCGGCCGGCAAGGGCGAGCAGGGCACCATTCGGCTGTCCGCCTATCACGAGGGCGGCCACATCATCATCTGCATCGCCGACAACGGCCGCGGCCTCAACACCGAGAAGATCAAGGCCAAGGCGATCTCCTCAGGGTTGGTCACCGAGGCTGAGCTGGAGAAGATGAGCGAGGCGCAGATCCACAAGTTCATCTTCGCGCCGGGCTTCTCCACCGCGGCCGCCATCACCTCGGTCTCGGGCCGCGGCGTCGGCATGGACGTGGTCCGCACCAATATCGACCAGATCGGCGGCACCATCGACATCAAGAGCGTGGCCGGCGAGGGAAGCTCGGTCACCATCAAGATCCCGCTGACCTTGGCGATCGTCTCGGCCCTGATCGTCGAAGCCGCCGGCGACCGCTTTGCCATCCCGCAGCTCTCGGTGGTCGAGCTGGTGCGCGCTCGCGCCAACAGCGAGCACCGCATCGAGCGCATCAAGGACACCGCGGTCTTGCGCCTGCGCAACAAGCTGCTGCCGCTGATCCATCTGAAGAAGCTCTTGAAGATCGACGATGGCGCCGCGTCCGATCCCGAGAACGGTTTCATCGTGGTGACCCAGGTCGGCAGCCAGACCTTTGGCATCGTCGTCGACGGCGTGTTCCACACCGAAGAGATCGTGGTCAAGCCGATGTCGACCAAGCTGCGTCACATCGACATGTTCTCCGGCAACACCATCTTGGGCGATGGCGCCGTCATCATGATCATCGACCCCAACGGCATTGCCAAGGCGCTCGGCGCCGCCGGCTCCTCGGCCCATGACATGGCCGACGAGAACGCAGGCCATCACATCGGCAGCGGCGAGCAGACCACCTCGCTGCTGGTGTTCCGCGCCGGCTCGTCCCAGCCCAAGGCGGTCCCGCTCGGCCTCGTCACCCGCCTGGAGGAGCTGCCGGCCGACAAGATCGAGTTCAGTAACGGCCGCTACATGGTGCAGTACCGCGAGCAGCTGATGCCGCTGGTCGCGATGGAGGGCGTCACCATCGCCAGCCAGGGCGCCCAGCCGATCCTGGTGTTCGCCGACGACGGCCGCTCCATGGGCCTCGTCGTCGACGAGATCATCGACATCGTCGAGGAGCGGCTCAACATCGAGGTCGGCGGCTCCGGTTCGGGCATTCTGGGCTCGGCCGTGATCAAGGGCCAGGCCACCGAGGTGATCGACGTCGGCCACTTCCTGCCGATGGCGTTCGCCGACTGGTTCACCCGCAAGGAGATGAAGCCGTCGCTGCACTCGCAGTCGGTGCTGCTGGTCGACGACAGCGCCTTCTTCCGCAACATGCTGGCGCCGGTGCTGAAAGCGGCCGGCTACCGCGTCCGCACCGCGCCGACCGCGCAGGAGGGCCTGGCGGCGCTGCGTGCGCAGAGCTTCGACGTGGTCCTGACCGACATCGAGATGCCCGACATGAACGGGTTCGAGTTCGCCGAACTGATCCGCTCCGACAACAATCTGGGGTCGATGCCGATCATCGGCCTCTCCGCGCTGGTGTCGCCGGCGGCGATCGAGCGCGGCCGCCAGGCCGGCTTCCACGACTATGTCGCCAAGTTCGACCGTCCCGGTCTGATCGCGGCGCTGAAGGAGCAGACCGCGGGCGCCGCCGGCGCCTCCGAGCTGAGCCGGGCGGCGGCGTAAGGGCGACAAGGAGATAGATCGATGAGCCGCAAGACTCAGTCCACCGAGGGCGCCATGGTCGAATACGTCACCGCGATGATCGGCGGCCAGCTGTTCGGCCTGCCGATCTCCCGCGTCCAGGACGTGTTCATGCCCGAGCGCGTCACCCGCGTGCCGCTGTCCTCGCGCGAGATCGCCGGCGTCCTGAACCTGCGTGGCCGCATCGTCACCGTGGTCGACATGCGCGCCCGGCTCGGCCTGCCCAAGGCCGAAGACGGCAAGGTGCCGATGGCGGTCGGCGTCGACCTGCGCGGTGAATCCTATGGCCTCTTGATCGACCAGATCGGCGAGGTGCTGCGCCTGCCCGAGGACGGCAAGGAGGAAAACCCCGTCAACCTCGATCCGCGCATGGCCAAGCTCGCCGGCGGCGTCCACCGCCTCGACGGCCAGCTCATGGTCGTCCTCGACGTCGATCGCGTCCTCGAGCTCGAAACCAAAGTGCAAATGGCTGCGTGAGCCAACCGAAACATCGAAACCGGAGAACCAAAATGAAAACGTGTTTGGTGGTCGATGATTCCAGCGTCGTGCGCAAGATCGCGCGCCGGATTCTGGAAGGCCTGGAGTTCGAGGTCACCGAAGCCGAGGACGGCTCGAAGGCGCTCGAAATCTGCCAGCGCAAGCTGCCCGATGCGGTGCTGCTCGACTGGAACATGCCCGTGATGGACGGCTTCGAATTCATGGGCCACATGCGTCGCCTGCCCGGCGGCGACCAGCCCAAAGTGGTGTTCTGCACCACCGAGAACAACGTGGCTCATATCGCCCAGGCGCTCAGCGGCGGCGCCAACGAATACATCATGAAGCCCTTCGACAAGGACATTATCGCCGACAAATTCGCTGAAGTTGGGTTGATCCCGGTCGGACAAACCATGGTCTGAGTGTGTCTGGCCCAAAGTGTTTGGGCCAGAGTGTTCCAGTACAGTTTCGAAGAGGCCATCCGTGACCCCGACCGAGTACGAGTATCTGCGCAAGTTCCTAAAGGATAATTCCGGTCTCGACCTGTCCGCAGACAAGCAATATCTGATCGAAAGCCGCCTGCTGCCGCTCGCCCGCAAGACCGGGCTCTCCGGCATCGCCGAGCTTGTGCAGAAGCTGCAGGCCGGCTCGCGTCCGCTGATCACCGACGTGGTCGAAGCCATGACCACCAACGAGACCTTCTTCTTTCGCGACAAGGTGCCGTTCGAACATTTCCGCGACACGATCATGCCCGAGATCGTCAAGGCGCGCGCCGGACGCCGCAGCGTGCGCATCTGGTGCGCCGCCGGCTCGACCGGGCAGGAGCCCTATTCGCTGGCGATGTGCCTGAAGGAGATGGGCGCGGCCCTCACCGGCTGGCGCATCGAGATCATCGCGACCGACCTGTCGCAGGAGGTGCTGGAAAAGGCCAAGGCCGGCGTCTACAGCCAGTTCGAGGTGCAGCGTGGCCTGCCGATCCAGATGCTGGTCAAATATTTCAAGCAGACCGGCGAGACCTGGCAGATCAATCCCGAATTGCGCGCGATGATCCAGCACCGGCAGCTCAATTTGCTGCACGATTTTGCCCAGCTCGGCACCTTCGACGTGATCTTCTGCCGCAACGTGCTGATCTATTTCGACCAGGACACCAAGATCAACATCTTCAATCGCCTGGCGCGCCAGATCGAGCCCGACGGCTTCCTGGTGCTGGGTGCGGCCGAGACCGTGGTCGGATTGACCGACACGTTCAGGCCGATTGCGGAGCGGCGCGGCCTGTACAAGCCGAACGATCCGCGCGCGGCGGCAGCCAAGCCGGCTCTCGCGGGCGTGGCCCCGCGCCTGGCGGTGATGGCAGGACGGTAAGCATGGCCGAGGATGGAAAAGGTGCGGAGCGCGTAACGTTCAGCCGCGGCTATGACGTCTGCATCATGGCGATCGACGGCACCTGGCGGCGCGACTGCAAGCTCAACGCGATCTCCGACACCGACGCCATTCTCACGGTGGAAGGCTCGATCCAGGGGCTGAACCTGAAAGAGTTCTTTCTGCTACTGTCCTCAACCGGCCTTGCCTACCGCCGCTGCGAGCTGGTACGGGTCAACGGCGCCGAGATGGATATCCAATTCCTGCGCGGCAAGAACCGGAAGAAGCGCGGCGCGACCGGCGGCCATGACGCCGCGGCCTGATCGGCGCGTGGCTGCCGCCGCACTTTCCGCCACGTTACTTTATATTTGCTGAAACATCAGAACCAATTTGCCGTAGCCGCTTTACGTCGTCTAAGCGCGAGCCGTGTAACCATTGCTGGTCTCAATCTCAGGAATACCGGCAATGCCCAGAAGCTCTCTCTCCCCCATCTCGTCAAACCTGCCCGACGTCGCCGAGCGGCGTGCGCTTCAGCTCCTGGTCGTCGATGACGACGCCACGCAGCGCAGCCTGATCACGGTTGCCGCCAAGCAGGCCGGCCACGAAGTCACCGTGGCGCCCTCGGTGGCGGAAGCGATCGAGAAGCTCCGCGCCGCGCGCTTCGACTGCGTGACGCTCGATCTCGTGCTGGAGGATGGCGATGGCATCGACGTGCTGCGCGAGATGCAGGAAGCGAAATTCGCCGGCGCGGTGATCGTCATCAGCGGCATGGACGGCAAGCGCCGCAGTGCCGCCCGCAGCTTCGCCCGTTCCGTCGGGATCGAGCTCCAGAGCCTGCCGAAGCCGCTGGATCTGGCGGCCCTGCGCATCAGCCTCGCCAATCTCGGCAAGACTGCGATGGGCCTGCCGGCAATCCACACCTGGGGCGGTGTCGCCACCGACGCGATCGTGGAACGGCACCGCGCCTAAAGCAGGATCCGGACCCGAAGGCCGCGTTAGCGCAAAGTGCGCAGCGGTTCCGAAAAGATCATGCTCAAACAACAGCCTAAAGCGCGATGACGATGCATCCTAATCTCGTCGCGCTTTAGCTGCGGAGCTGCCATGCGATCGGATGTGCCGCCGCTGATCGCGATCCTACGCGTCGGTGGATTCCGACAGGCATTGCAGGGCGTGGCGAAGGCCCGCCCGGCAGGCGCCGAGGGCGGCGCTCGCGGTGGCATACTGGGGCGTGACGTCGTCGAGGATGAAGACGTCCGCGGAACTTTCCGCATCATTGCCGTGTTCTTGATCCATGGCTGCGGCGATCCGGCGCATGCTGGTCTCGATCTGTGCGATCAGCAAGCGAAGGTCAGCTGCAATCAGCTCACGGCTCTCGACCTCGGGCGTTGCGAGCAACGGTGTATCGGCTAAATTTAGCATGGATATTCTCCGTCTCCCGCAATTAGGCGCCATGCCGCTACTTGTGCGTTAAGTCTATGTCCCGTACAAATACGGGTGGGCCGAATCCGCGCCGAACGCCATAACGGTTGGCGCGGACGCGAGTCCTTCATGCCAACTGGATGTGGCACATGGCCGAACAAAGCTCTCGCGGTGAAATCTTCGTGGTCGACGACGACCCTGCCGTTCGCGACACCTTGTCGATGGTGTTGAAGGCGGCGGGCTATGAGGTGATCTGTTTTGCGGACGGCGCAGCGCTGCTCTCCGTCGCGCGGAACCGCACACCGGCTGCGATCCTGCTCGACGTGCATATTCCCGGAAAGTCAGGCCTCGACATTCTCAAGGAACTGCACGGCGAGGACTACCCGGCGCCGATCTTCATGATCTCCGGGCAGGGCGACATTGCGATGGCGGTCGGGGCGATCAAGAGCGGTGCGCTCGACTTCATCGAGAAGCCGTTCCGCGGCAGCGAGATCGTCGGCCGGCTCGACGAGGCGATCGGCGCCTATGCGCGCCGGCAGGCGGAGAATGCGTCGCCGAAATTCGGCTCGCTGCACTTCCCAGGACGTGAGCCGTTGACGCGCAGGGAGCGCGAGGTGCTCGAGCAGTTCGCCTCCGGTGCGTCCAACAAGGAAGCCGGCCGCACGCTCGGCATCAGCCCGCGCACCATCGAGGACCACCGCGCCAACATCATGAAGAAGCTCGGCGCGCGCAATGCCGCCGACCTGATCCGCATCGTGATGACCGCGGCCCAGCGCGCGTCGTAGAATCGATCGGCGAGCCTTTGTAAGCCCGGATGGAGCGCCAGCGAAATCCGGGACCGGTGCACGCAGCAAGAGACTTCCCGGAGAGACTTCCCGGATTGCGCTGCGCTCCATCCGGGCTACACGCGACCAGCTATGAAAGGCCTGCCTAAAAGGCCTGCGCTCATCCCTGCAGTGCCCTGCGGATGATCCGCGCCAGATCCGATTTTCGATAGGGCTTGGCCAGCAGCAGAACCCCCGAATCCAGCCGGCCGTGATGGATGATCGCATTCTCGGTATAGCCGGACGTGTAGACCACCCTGAGATCGGGGCGGGTCTTCTGGATCTCGTCGGCGAGCTGACGTCCGTTCATCTTGCCGGGCATGATGACGTCGGTGAACAGGAGGTCGAACGGCTTGCCGGCGGCGACGATCGCGAGCGCCTCCGCGGCGTTCGCGGCCTGCAAGGTGACGTATCCCAGCGAATGCAGCTGAGCCAGCACATAGTCACGCACCAGGCGGTCGTCCTCGACCACCAGGATGGTCTCCTGTCCGCCCTCGATCGCCGCCGCCGTCACGCCCTCGCCGACCGCCGTCGGCGTCTTGCCCGGCGGCAGGTACATCTTGATCGTGGTGCCGTGGCCTTCCTCGCTGTAGATCTTGATGTGCCCTGCGGACTGCTTGATGAAGCCGTAAACCATTGAGAGTCCGAGTCCGGTGCCCTTGCCCGGGCCCTTCGAGGTGAAGAAGGGATCGAATACCCTGGCCAGCATGTTCGCGGGGATTCCGGTGCCGGTGTCGCTCACGGCGATCAGCACGTAGTGCCCCGGCGGCACATCGTTGGCGCTGGCATAGACCTCGTCGAGATAGGCGGCGCCCGTCTCCACGATCAGCTTGCCGCCGTTCGGCATGGCGTCGCGGGCATTGAGTGCGAGGTTGAGGATCGCGGTGGTGAGCTGGTTGGGATCGACGATCGCGACGCAGCTCTCGTCCTCGAACACCGATTCGATCTGGATCTGCTCGCCCAGCGTCGGCCGCAGCAGTTTCGCGGTGTCGATGATCAGCGAGTTGATGTCGATCTCGCGCGGCTGAAGCGGCTGCTTGCGCGCGAAGGCGAGCAGGTGCTGGGTCAGATCGGCGCCGCGCGCGGCCGCCTCGTCGATCATCTTGGTGATGGCCGCAAGCTGCGGCTCCTTCTCGACCGCCTCCGCGAGGATCTCGATGGTTCCGGTGATGACGGTGAGGATATTGTTGAAGTCGTGCGCCACGCCGCCGGTGAGCTGGCCGACCGCCTCCATCTTCTCGGCATGGCGGATGCGTTCCTCGGCCGCGATCTTGTCGGTGAGGTCGCGGTAGAAGACGTTGAACAGCAGGCCCTCGCGGCGCTTCAGCGCGGTGACGCTCAGCTCAGCCTTGAACTCCTTGCCGTCGCGGCGGCGGCACATCAGCTCGCGGCGGCGGTTCAGCGTCTTGTCGTCTTCGTTCGCGAGGAATTGCGTCAGGCCGGCCCTAACCCTCTCGCGTTCGCTCTCGGCGACGATCAGATCGATCGTGTTCTTGCCGAGCACCTCGTCGCGGCGCCAGCCGAACAGCCGTTCGGCTTGCGAATTCCAGTTCAGGATGCTGCCGGTCTCGTCGGTCTGCACGAAGGCGTCGAGCGAGGTCTCGACGATCTTGCGGGCAAGCCGCTCGCTCTCGCGCAGCGATTCCTGCGCGAGCCGCGCCTCCGTCATGTCGCGCCCGACGAAGAAGAACCGCTGCGCCGGCTCGGACCAGTTGCCGAGCCAGGACAGCCAGACCTGGTGTCCGTTCTTGTGGAAGCAGCGCGTATCACCGAGCTTTGGCCGCTCGCCGAGCCGCATCGCGCGCATGTTTTCGCGGGACTGCTCCAGATGGTCGGGATGAACGAAGTCGGCGCCGCTGCGGCCGATCATCTCCTCCGGCCGGTAGCCGAGAATGGTCTCGCTGCTCGGGCTGATCTGCGCGACATGACCGCGCGCGTCCATGACCATGATCAGGTCCTGCGACGTCTCGAAGATCTGCCGGCGCTCTTCGAGCTGCTGCTGCAGCGCCCGCTCGGCCCGCCGCGCCTCGGTGAGGCTGCGCGCAGATCCAGAGGCTCCGACGATCTCGCCTGACGGTCCCCTGATCGGCGAGAGGCTGAGCGAGATCTCGACCGGCGTGCCGTCCTTGCGCAGGCGCACCGTCTCGAAGCGTTCGATCGGCTCGCCTGCCGCGATCCGCCGCAAGATGTTCTTGCCCTGGTCGCGGCGGTCGGCGGGTACGATGATGGCGGTGGATTTTCCGATCGCCTCGTCCGCCGAATAGCCGTAGAGGCGTTCGGCAGCCGGATTCCAGCCCGTGATGATGGCTTCGAGCGACTGCATCACGATCGCATCGTCGGACGATTCCACTGCGGCGCTGAACAGGCGCTCGCGCGCCGCATGATGGCTTCGAGCTGCCTCGGTGCGGCGATGCTCCTCGATCTCGCGTTGGAGCGCGGCCGTTTTCGCCCGAGTCTCCTCGACCATCTGGGCAAAGGCCCGTGCCAGCACGCCGGTCTCGCCGCTGGCATCGACGGGTATATCCGCTGGACGTCCGCTGCCGATGGCCTGCACCGCCCTGGTCAGGCGGCCGATCGGGCGCGTCAATGAGCGCGCCAGGAGCACCGCGAGTAAAGCCGCAGCGAGCACGGCAAGCACGCCGACGAGTAGGGACGTTCGTTGAATCGCTGCGGGCACGAGGCCGAACACCGGCGAGGGGATCGTCTCGATGATCGCAACCCAGTCCTTGCCCACGAGCAGCGCCGGCGCAATCGCCGCCCCGCTCGGCCGGCCCGACCCGTCGGTCATGAGCCGCGTGGATCCTTCCAGCGTCCCGGCCGAGGCTGCGAAATACGGAAAATCCTTGCGCCAGTCGTTGGGACGATCATGCCATGCGCCGAATTCCCGCGTGCGATCGGGATGGACGAGATAGTCGCCGCGCAAATTCACGACATAGATCTCTCCGCCCGAGGTCACGGTGGAGCGGACGCGGTCGAGCGCCGGTCGCATGTCGATATTGGCGATGATGATGCCGAATGGCCTGCCGTCCGCCGTGAACAGCGGGGTTGCAACGCGTAACGTCGGAATGTGGGAGGTCGTGGTTCCCCCTTGGCGGGTGGCAAGATCGATGGCGGACACGTAGATCTCGCCCGGCGCCAGTCGGATCGTCTCCTGAAAGTAGGTTCGTTCACTCTTGCGCTCGAGTTCGTCGTTGGGAGCAACCCGCGCCTTTCCATTCGGGCCGGAGCGATCGACGCGGACCAGCTCGCGTTGGTCGTCGTCGAGACCGATGATGCGAAATTGCCCGTAACTGGGTTTGGCGTCGATCTCGGCTGCGAGCCGCGCTGCGATGCGCTCGCGCCAAGTTTGCTCCGACACGCCGTCGGATGTGTCGATGCCTCCACCGATGTGAGCGCGGATCAGGCCGTTGATGGCTGCGGCAGAGCGGTAGCCGAGCAGATCGCCGCGCGCGCCGGCGACGTAGGATTCGAGATTGGTCGCCAGCAGCCGTGACTGGGCTTCGACGCGTTCCAGTACCCGCGGAATGACGGCCTGGGTGGTGTTGCGATAGCCCAGCCATCCGACTGCGGCCACGGTCACCGCCACCAGCAGGGTCATCGTGATGGCAAGCCGCGTTGCGAGCGTCATGGGGATATTCGCACCGGTTCCCGAATGGCCACGCCCGTTCTGGCCTGGAAAGGAATGAGGGTCCTTGTCATCGGTGGCCGGCGCTGACATCCGGATTCCCCAGCGATGCCGCCTGGGCCGTGCCAAGGCAGCCATCTACCGCCGCGAGCAGTGCGCCTGGTCGGAACGGCTTTTGCAAGCTTGCCACCGCGCCGAGCTTGGTTGCCATCTTCAGGAAATTCGGCTCCGCATAGGCGTCCGGCGCGGCCGAACGGCCGGAAATGACGATGATCGGGACGGTCGGGGCCAGCGCTCGGATATGGCGCATCGTCTCCAGCCCGTCCATGCCGGGCATGAAAATGTCGAGAAACAACAGGTCGAACGGGCTGGCCTCGAACAACGCAAGCCCCTCGTAGCCATCGCCGGCGACGGTGACGTGATGACCGGCCCGCTCCAGGAGCAGCCGGATCGTGATCTGCACGGCCGGGTCGTCATCCACGATCAGGATGTTGGCCACGTCTGAGATCCTCCGGGGTCGGATGGGGATGCCCCAGCGACCGCAAATCAAGCCATCAAAGACGAAATTGTTGCGCGGATTCCGCCCGGCCCGCAAGCACTTCGCGAGCGCCACCATCCGGTCGAGATTACCGAGCCTTGCCAACGCTATATGCACGCTCTCGTGCATAAGCCGGGTCAGCTCGGGTTCCCTCTTAGTCAGTCAGGTATTCGGGATAGCGGCTTCGGATCTTGTCCAGCTCGCTCAGCGTGCCCGACAGATGTTTGCGCAGATGCTGCTGCGCGGCCTCGGCATCTCCGGCCTCGATCGCGCGCGTGATCAGCCTGTGGTGACGGACGATGTTCTGGGCCTTGCCGGGTGAGGGCAAATGCAGCCGGCGCAGCCGGTCGATATGTCCGCTGCGGCTGCGCACCAGCGTCCAGAGCTCCTGCTTGCCGGCGGCCGCGTAGAGCTGGGCGTGAAAGTCGTTGTCGCCGGCGATGAAGCTCTCGAAATCGCCGGCCTTGGCGAATTGCTGCTGGAGCGCGATGGCATGGTCGAGGCGGATCACCAGGGACTGGTCGGGATTTGTTGCGAGCAGGCGCACGATCTCCAGCTCCAGTGCCTGACGCAGGAAATGGGCCTGCTGCGCGCGGTCGACGTCGATCCGGCTCACCACGGTCGCATGCTGCGGAAAGACGTCGACGAGGCCCTCTTCCTCCAGCCGCATCAGCGCGTCGCGCACCGGCGTCGAGCTGACGCCGAACTGGCCGGCAAGCTCGGCGCGCGACAAGGGAGCGCCGGGCGGCAGCTCCAGCGCGACAATCGCGTTGCGTAGCCGCTCGAACACCTGCGGCGCCGCCTGGCGGCCGCGGTCGAGCCGGGCGGGGCGTGGAGGCGCGCGCAGCGCGGTATGGGATGATTCCATGGCGGGTCCCGCGAGCTTGCGTTTGATGCACTAATATATTAGTGCACCAGCAGGGTCAACGCAGATCGACGCTGGCCGGAGGAAACACACAACAATGATCAAGCATCTTCGCAGCAAGCTTGTGGCCGCCACCGTGATCGCCGCGATCGCCTTCTCAATGTCAACGGCTCGCGCGCAGCAAAAGTCCGAGATCGCGCTGTCGCGCCAGCCCGGCATCTTCTACATGCCGAGCCACATCATGGAGAAGCTGAAGCTGATCGAGAAGCATGCGGCTTCCCTCGGCGTAACCGGTGTCACCACCAAATGGATCACCTTCTCCGGCGGCGGAGCGCAGACCGACGCGCTGCTCGCCGGCGGCGTCGACATCCTCAACACCGGCACCGGCAATCTGCTGCTGCTATGGGATCGCACCCGCGGCGGCGTGAAGGGCATCGTCGCCACCTCGGCGCAGCCGATGACGCTGATCAGCCGCGACGCCAACATCAAGTCGGTTAGGGATTTCGGCCCGGGCGACAAGATCGCGGTGCCGACCGTGAAGGTCTCGACCCAGGCGATCGTGCTGCAGATCGCGGCCGCCGAGGCCTTTGGTGCCGACCAATGGTCGAAGCTGGATGCCAACACCGTGCAGCTCGGTCACCCCGACGCCTATGCGGCGCTGTCCAACCCGAAGCACGAGGTGCACAACCACTTCTCGATTCCGCCCTTCACCTTCCTGGAGTTGAAGAGCGTATCGGGCGCGCATGTGGTGCTGTCGTCGCCCGACGTGATGGGCGGCCCGCTCAGCCAGGCGCAATTCTTCACCACAACGAAGTTTGCCGACGCCAATCCAAAGGTCATCCAGGCCGTGCGCGACGCCACCAAGGAAGCGCAGGATCTGATCCGCAGCGACACTAAGCAGGCGGTCGAGATCTACAAGGAGATCACCGGCGACAAGACGTCGGTGGAAGAGCTGCTCGATCTGCTGAAAGAGCCCGGCATGATGGAGTGGAATCTCGAGCCGCAGGGCACGATGAAATTCGCCGCCCATCTCTACAAGACCGGAACGCTGAAGAATCAGCCCAAGGCCTGGACGGATTACTATCTCCCCGTCGCGCACGATCTGAAGGGCAACTGATGGCGCTGCTCGACGTCAGCGGCGTGACGCTGCGCTACAAGACCTCCAGCGCCGTCGTCACCGCCACGGAAAAAGTGAGCTTCGCCGTCGACCGGTCCGACCGCTTCGTGCTGCTCGGGCCCTCCGGCTGCGGCAAGTCGACCCTTCTCAAGGCCGTTGGCGGCTACATGAGCCCGAGCGAAGGCAGCATGACCATCAACGGCCGCGAGATCCACGGGCCCGGCGCCGACCGCATGATGATCTTCCAGGAGTTCGACCAGCTCCTGCCCTGGAAGAGTGTGCTCGCCAACGTGATGTTCCCGCTGCTCACCGCGCGAAAGCTGTCGCGCAAGGACGCCGAGGCGAAGGCGCGCGCCTATATCGAGAAGGTCGGCCTCACCCGCGTGGTCGATGCCTATCCGCACACGCTCTCCGGCGGCATGAAGCAGCGCGTCGCGATCGCGCGCGGCATGGCGATGGAGCCGGATATCCTTCTCATGGACGAGCCGTTCGCCGCGCTCGACGCGCTGACGCGGCGGACCTGTCAGGATGAACTGCTCCAGCTCTGGAGCGAGACCAAATTCACCGTGCTGTTCGTGACCCATTCGATCGCGGAGGCGATCCGCATCGGCAACCGCATCCTGCTGCTGTCGCCGCATCCCGGCCGCGTCAAGGCCGAGGTGATCGACGTCGACAAGGTTTCGAATGAGGACGGCAGCGCCGGTCGGCTCGAGAAGGAGATCCACGATCTCCTGTTCGCCTCCGAAGCTGTAGCGCACTAAGGGAGCCGCCATGGGCGAAGCCAGAATCTTGCTGCGTGACGCGCCGGTTGCCAGCACGGGAGGTGCAGGCGAGGTCGAGCGCAAGCTGGGTGTGCTTGAGCTATTGTGGAACGACGGCTTTGTCCGCAAGTCGGTCATCATCCTGTTTCTCGCGGCGGTCTGGGAGGCGTACGGGGTCACTCTCGACAATCCCCTGCTGTTTCCGACACTGCACGACACCTTCGTGACGCTGTTCGATCGCGTCAAGGACGGCACCATTCCGATGCGGGCCTGGACCTCGCTGAAGGTGCTGTTCATGGGCTATTCGGCCGGCATCGCACTGGCCGCGATCTTCACCGTGCTCGCGATCTCGACGCGCATCGGCACCGACTTCCTCGAGACCGTCACGGCGATGTTCAACCCGTTGCCGGCGATCGCGCTGTTGCCGCTGGCGCTGATCTGGTTCGGCCTCGGCAATGGCAGCCTGGTCTTCGTGCTGATCCATTCGGTGCTGTGGCCAGTCGCGCTCAACACCCATTCCGGTTTCAAGAGCGTGTCCAACACGCTGCGGATGGTCGGCCGCAATTACGGCCTGCGCGGATTGCCTTATGTGGCAAAGATCCTCATCCCAGCAGCCTTCGGCTCGATCCTCACCGGCCTCAAGATCGGCTGGGCCTTCGCCTGGCGCACGCTGATCGCGGCCGAGCTGGTGTTCGGCGTGTCCTCGGGCCAGGGCGGTCTCGGCTGGTTCATCTTCGAGAACCGCAATCTGCTCGACATACCTGCCGTCTTCGCTGGCCTCTTGACCGTGATCATCATCGGGCTCTTTGTCGAGAACCTGATCTTCCGCGCCATCGAGCGGAACACCGTCCAGAAATGGGGCACGCAATCATGACCAAGAACAAGAAGAAAACGCCTGACCAGCTCCGCAGCGCGCGCTGGTTCGCACCCGACGACCTTCGCTCGTTCGGCCACCGCTCCCGTACTATGCAGATGGGCTACGGGCCGGAGGAGTGGAAGGACCGGCCGATCATCGCGATCATCAACACCTGGTCGGATGCACAGCCCTGCCACATGCACTTCAAGTCGCGGGTCGACGACGTCAAGCGCGGCATCCTGATGGCCGGCGGCCTGCCGCTGGAGCTGCCGGCATTGTCGCTGTCGGAATCGCTGCTCAAGCCCACCACCATGCTCTACCGCAATCTGCT
Organism: Bradyrhizobium sp. C-145; assembly: GCF_023375135.1. Taxonomy (NCBI): domain Bacteria; kingdom Pseudomonadati; phylum Pseudomonadota; class Alphaproteobacteria; order Hyphomicrobiales; family Nitrobacteraceae; genus Bradyrhizobium; species Bradyrhizobium sp. C-145. The sequence goes on from NZ_CP088150.1 coordinate 270,759, forward strand.
GGCAATGGACGCCGAAGAATTGTTGCGCAGCCATCCCGTCGATGGCGTGGTGCTGATGGGCGGCTGCGACAAGACCACGCCGGCGCTGCTGCTAGGGGCCACCTCGATGAACATCCCGGCGATCTATCTGCCGGCGGGTCCCATGCTGCGCGGCAACTGGAAGGGCAAGACGCTGGGCTCCGGCTCCGACGGCTGGAAATATTGGGACGAGCGCCGCGCCGGAAAGATCTCCGACAAGGACTGGCTCGACATCGAGGCCGGCATCTCCCGCAGCTACGGCACCTGCATGACCATGGGCACGGCCTCGACCATGACCGCGATCGCCGAGGCGATCGGCATGACGCTGCCGGGCGCTTCCTCGATTCCCGCCGCGGACGCCAACCACATCCGCATGGCCTCCGAATGCGGCCGCCGCGTCGTCGAGATGGTGTGGGAGGATCTGACGCCGAAGACGATCCAGACCCGCAAGGCGTTCGAGAACGCGATCGCGGTCGCCATGGCGATGGGCTGCTCGACCAACGCGATCATCCATCTGATCGCACAGGCGCGCCGCGCCGGCCAGGACATCGGCCTCGACGATTTCGAGAAGGCCAGCCGCAAGGTGCCCGTGATCGCCAACGTACGGCCGAGCGGCGATACGTATTTGATGGAGGATTTCTTCTATGCCGGCGGGCTGCCGGCGCTGATGAGCCAGATCAAGCCGCATCTGCATCTGGACTGCGTCACCGTCACCGGCAAGACGGTGGCTGAGAACATCGCGCACGCCGAAGTGCACAATGCCGACGTGATCCGCTCCGTCGACAATCCCATCTATAAGGAAGGCGCGCTTGCGGTGCTCAAAGGCAATCTCGCGCCCGACGGCTGCGTCATCAAGCCTTCCGCTTGTGCACCGCGCTTCCTCAAGCACACCGGGCCGGTGCTGGTGTTCGACGATTATCCCGCGATGAAGAAGGCGGTCGACGATCCCAATCTCGACGTCACCGAAGATCATATCCTGATCTTGCGCAATGCCGGGCCGCAGGGCGGGCCGGGCATGCCGGAATGGGGCATGCTGCCCATTCCGACCAAACTCGTGAAGCAGGGCGTGCGCGACATGGTGCGCATCTCGGATGCGCGCATGAGCGGTACCAGCTATGGCGCCTGCATCCTGCACGTCTCGCCCGAGTCCTATATCGGCGGTCCGCTGGCGCTGGTGCAGAACGGCGATCGCATCACGCTCGACGTCGCCGCGCGCACCATCAATCTCAATGTGAGCGAAGCCGAGTTGGAAAAACGTCGCGCCGCCTGGAAGCAGCCCGAGCGCCGCTTCGAGCGCGGCTATGGCTGGATGTTCACCAAACACATCAAGCAGGCCAATGACGGCTGCGACTTCGACTTCCTGGAGACCGATTTCGGCGCGCCGATCGGCGAGCCTTCGATTTACTAGAGAGCACGACATGACCAAACTCAGCGAAGCCACCCGCAACAAACTCAAATCCGTCTCCACCGCCACCGTCGCCACCGCCTTGTTCAAGCGCGGCCTGCGCATCCAGATGATCCAGGATGTGCACCCCTTAAGCCCGGACCAGCCGACCATGGTCGGCGAGGCCTTCACGCTGCGCTACATGCCGGCACGCGAAGATCTCAACACCATCGAGGTCTTTAGGGATCGCTCGCATCCGCAGCGCAAGGCGGTCGAGGATTGTCCGGCAGGCAGCGTGCTGGTGATGGACAGCCGCAAGGACGCGCGCGCGGCGTCGGCCGGCGCGATCCTGGTGACGCGCTTGATGAAGCGTGGCGTCGCCGGCGTCGTAACTGACGGCGGCTTTCGCGATTCCGCGGAGATCGCCAAGCTCGGCTTCCCGGCCTTTCACCACCGCCCGAGCGCGCCGACCAACCTCACGCTGCACCAGGCGATCGAGATCAACGTCCCGATCGGCTGCGGTGATGCGCCGGTGTTCCCCGGCGATGTCATCCTCGGTGACAGCGACGGCGTCATCGTGATCCCCGCGCATCTCGCAGATGAGATCGCGAACGAGACCTTTGAGATGACCGCGTTCGAGGACTTCGTCACGGAGGAAGTCGGCAAGGGCCGCGGCATCTTCGGCCTGTATCCCGCGACAGATCCGCAGACGCTCACCGACTTTGCCGAATGGCGCAAGAAGAACGGCCGCTAAGCCGAGAGCAAATCACGTCAAGAAACAGGCCGGCCGCATCAAGCGCCGGCCTTTTATCAAGCAGGGAGGATTACAATGAATTTCACGCGACGTAATCTGATGGCCGGCGCCGGCGCAGCAGTGGCATCCACGTTTCTCGCCCGCGCTGCCGGCGCCCAGTCGTTCGCGTTCACGCCCAATCAGCGCTACCCGGACCCGGCCGTCCAGATCCTCGACCCCAGCTTCACAAAATACCGGCTCTATTCCTCGACGGTCGAGCAGGTTGCAACCGGGATGCGCTGGGCTGAAGGCCCGGCTTATTTTCCCGAGGGCGGCTATCTCTTGTTCTCCGACATCCCTAACAACCGGATCATGAAGTTCGACGAGAAGACCGGCCAGACCAGCGTGTTCCGCGCCGATGCCAATTACGCCAACGGCAATGCGCGCGACCGTCAGGGTCGCCTCGTCACCTGCGAGCATTCCGTCACCCGCCGCATCACTCGCACCGAGAAGGACGGCAAGATCACGGTGCTCGCCGACAAGTTCGAGGGCAAGCGGCTGAACGCGCCAAACGATATCGTGGTGAAGTCCGACGACAGCATCTGGTTCACCGATCCGCTGTTCGGCATCAACGGCGAGTGGGAGGGCAAGAAGGAGAAGGCCGAGCAGGCCACCACCAACGTCTATCGCATCGCCAAGGACGGCAAGCTGACCGCCGTCCTCACCGACCTCGTCAATCCCAACGGCCTCGCCTTCTCGCCGGACGAGAAGAAGCTCTACATCGTCGAGTGGAAGGGCACGCCGAACCGCAGCATCTGGAGCTACAATGTCGGCGACGACGGCTCGCTGAGCGGCAAGATCAAGCTGATCGACGCCGCCGACCAGGGCTCGCTCGACGGCTTTCGCGTCGACCGCGACGGCAATCTCTGGTGCGGCTGGGGCTCGAACGGCGCGCTGCAGGGCGAGCCGACCGAGATCGGCGGCCGCAAGGTGTTCCAGCTCAGGAGTAAGCCGGACGATCTCGACGGCGTCATGGTGTTCAACCCGGAAGGCAAGCCGCTTGCCTTCATCAAGCTGCCGGAGCGCTGCGCCAACCTCTGCTTCGGCGGGCCGAAGAACAATCGCCTCTATATGGCCAGCAGCCATTCGGTCTACGCGCTGTATGTCGAGGCGCATGGGGCGGTGTGAGTCTTCGCCTCTCCCCGCCTGCGGGGAGAGGCCGGATCGCATCGAAGATGCAATCCGGGTGAGGGGGACTCTCCGCGAGTCCAACTGTCACCGTCCTTGCGGAGACCCCCCTCACCCCGACCCTCTCCCCGCAAGCGGGGCGAGGGAGAAGGTCAGGCCTCCGCCATCCCCGCCGCCCACAGCGCAAACGCATAGACGATCGCGACTTCGTCGAGCCGATCGAACCGCCCCGAGGCGCCGCCGTGGCCGGCGCCCATGTTGGTGCGCAGCAGCACCGGGCCGCCGTCGCGCATCGTGGCGCGCAGGCGTGCGATCCATTTGGCGGGCTCCCAATAGGTGACGCGCGGATCCGTCAATCCGCCCATCGCCAGTATAGCCGGATAGTCCTTCGCCGCGACATTGTCGTAGGGCGAGTAGGACAGGATGGTGCGAAAATCCGTCTCGCTCTCGATCGGATTGCCCCATTCCGGCCATTCCGGCGGCGTCAGCGGCAGCGTGTCGTCGAGCATGGTGTTGAGCACGTCGACGAACGGCACTTCAGCCACGATTCCCGCGAACAATTCGCCGGCGCGATTGGCGACCGCGCCCATCAGCATGCCGCCGGCCGAGCCGCCATGGCCGACGATGCGCTTGGCGCTGGTGTATTTCGCTGCGATCAGCGCTCGCGCGCTGGCGGCAAAATCGTCGAACGAATTGGTCTTCTTCTCGCGCTTGCCGTCGAGATACCAGCCCCAGCCTTTGTCGGCGCCGCCGCGAATATGGGCGATGGCATAGACGAAGCCGCGATCGACCAGCGACAGCCGGTTGGCGCTGAACGAGGCCGGCATCGCCATGCCGTAGGAGCCGTAGCCGTAGAGCAGCAGCGGCGCCGAGCCGTCGAGCTTCAGCCCACGGCGATAGAGGATCGAGACCGGCACCTCCGCGCCGTCATGCGCCTTGGCCATGATGCGCGTGGTGACGTAGTCGGCGGCATCATGGCCGGACGGAATCTCCTGGCGCTTGCGCAAGGTCCGCGTGCGTTTGACCATGTCGTAATCATAGACCTCCGATGGCGTCGTCATCGACGAATAGGCGAAACGCAAATTCGTCGTCTCGAATTCGTAGGAGCCCATCGTATCCAGCGAATAGGCGGCTTCATCAAAGGCGATCGCGTGCTCTTCCTTTGTCGCGAGATCGCGGATCACGATCGCCGGCAGCGCATTGGCGCGCTCGAGCCGCACCAGATGGCCGGCATAGAGATCGAGGTCGATGATGTAGATGCCGGGACGATACGGGATCAGGTCGCGCCAGTTCGTGCGCTCGGGCGCGGCGAGCGGCGCCGTGACGATCTTGAAGTCGATTGCGTCGTCGACATTGGTGAGGATGAACAGCTCGTCGCCGCGGTCGGCCAGCGAATATTGCACGCCTTCTTCGCGCGCTGCGACCAGGCGCGGCGGCGCCTCGGGGTTTGCGAGATCGATCAGCCGCTGCTCCGAGGTCTCGTGGTCGCCGCCCGCGATCACGCAGAAGCGGCCGCTGGTGCTCTCGTGCAGATGGGTGAACCAGCCGGCATCCTGCTCCTCATAGACCAGCGTATCGTCGGCCTGCTTGGTGCCGAGCCTGTGCCGCCACACCTGCATCGGCCGGTGATTGTCGTCGAGCTTCACATAGAAGAAGCTCTTGCAATCCGCGGCCCAGACCATGCCGCCGTCGGTCTCCTCGACGATATCGTCAAGATCCTTGGCCGTAGACCAATCGCGCACGCGGATGCTGAAATATTCGGAGCCCTTGGTGTCGACGCTCCAGGCCTGCAGCTTGTGATCATACGAGTGCCGGCTGCCGCCGAACTTGAAGTATTTGTGGTCCTTGGCGAGCGCATCGCCGTCGAGCACGATATGGCCGTCGCCGCCGTCGCGCGGCATGCGGCCGAACAGCTCGTGCTGCCCGCCCTCGCGAAACCGGCGGAAATAGGCGAAGGGACCGTCGGGCGAGGGCACGCTGGAATCGTCCTCCTTGATCCGCCCCCGCATCTCGCGCACCAGCGTCTTCTGGAGGGGGGCGGTGTGGCCGAGCAGGCTCTCGGTGTAGACGTTCTCTTCATCCAGATATTTGCGGATGTCCGGATCGAGCACGCTGGGATCGCGCAGCACCTCCTGCCATTTCTCGTCCTTCAGCCAGGAATAGTCGTCGGTCACGGTGATCCCGTGCCGCGTGAAGGAATGCGGCCGGCGCGGGGCGACGGGCGGGGTCTTGCTGGCGGTGTTGGGCAAGTCGATCCTCGGAGCTGGGATGTGTCTTGCCCCTATATCAGATCGAATGTGGAGGATTTAAAGAACTCAGAACTTCAATGTCGTCCCGGACAAGCGCGCCCCAAGCGCGCGCAGATCCGGGACCCATACTCCCAGGGCGGGGTTGTAGCGCGAGCTGCCAACTCCGAGTCTTCGTCAAACCACGTCCTGTGGCTATGGGTCCCGGATCAGCGCTCCGCCCTGACAACGCTATGCGTTGCCAGAGCTGCGCTTGTCCGGGACGACAGCGGAGTTTGTGGCAGCGCCCTACACCGCCACTTCCTCACCGAGATACGCGACCGCTGCCTCGAGCCCGCCCTTGCCATGCGGGATCTTCAGCGCGTTGAGCCCGATCTCGATCACGCCCAACGTGCCGAGCAGCATCGGCGCGTTGACATGGCCCATATGGGCGATGCGGAAGGCTTGGCCCGAGAGATCGCCGATGCCGGTGCCGAGCACGACGCCGCACTTCTCCTTGCAATAGCGTTGCAGCACGGCCGGGTCATGGCCGTTGCTCATGGTCACCGTGGTCACGGTGTTGGAGCGCTCGCTGGCTTCCGCGACGTTGAAGCCGAGCACCTGGCCTTCCGACCATGCGCCGACCGCGCGGCGCGCGGCTTCGCCGAGCAGGCTGTGGCGGCGGAAGGCGTTCTCCAGCCCTTCCTCGTGCAAGAGGTCGATCGCCTGGCGCAGCGCGAACAACAGATGCACCGGCGCGGTGCCGGCATATTTGCGATAGTGCTCGGTGCCCTCGCGCTCGCTCCAACTCCAATAGGGCGTCGCCATGTTGGCTGTCTTGTGCACCTCGAGCGCACGCGCGTTGGCGGCGACGAAACCGAGGCCGGGCGGCGTCATCAGGCCCTTCTGCGAGCCGGACATCGCGACGTCGATGCCCCATTTATCCATCTCGAACGGCATGCAGCCGAGCGAAGCCACGGTGTCGACCATGTACAGCGCGGGATGCCCGCTGGCCTTGATCGCCTTGCCGATCGCCTCGATGTCGTTCTGCACGCCCGAGGCCGTGTCGACCTGGACGACGACGACGGCCTTGATGGTGTGCTCCTTGTCGCGGCGCAGGCGCTCCTCGACCTCGTGCGGCCGCACCGCGCGGCGCCAGTCGCCCCTGAGCACCTCGACCTCGGCGCCCATCAGCGCCGCCGCATTGCCCCAGCCGATCGCAAAGCGCCCGCTCTCCAGCACCAGCACCTTGTCGCCGCGCGACAGCACGTTGCTCAGCGCCGCTTCCCAGGCGCCGTGGCCGTTGGCGATGTAGATGTAGGACTTGCCCTTGGTCGAAAACAGCTTCGAGATGTCACGGAGCAGCCCCTCGGTCAGATCGGTCATCTGCCTGGAGTAGATGTCGATCGCCGGACGATGCATCGCCTGCAGCACCTCGTCGGGCATCGTGGTGGGCCCGGGGATGGCCAGAAATTCCCGGCCCGCGCGAACGGTCATTGCTGTTGGTCCTTGTTGCTGGAGGACAGGCTGGTGGGTCGCTGATTCATACTTTTACGGCGCGCTGGCGCCTGAGAAAAGCGCTCAAAACGCAGGTCTGAGGTGGGTTATCGCTTCGTCTCGCGGCAGCCGGCGGCTTCCGCCTCTTCCACCGAGCAGAACCAGCGGGTGCCCTTGCTGATCTTCATCTTGATCTGGGTGTACCAGCGGCTGGTCGGCTGGTGGTAGATGCATTCGCCGGCGCTGTTGACGTTGCCCTTGATGGTGCAATCAGGCGACGGCGCGACCGGTCCCGAGGCCGAGGCGAGCAGCACCGCATGCGCCCCATCTGGCGGCTTGGTGGCGCCGAGGATGGCAGTCTTCTTGTTGCGGACCCGCCAGTCCCAGGGCGCGATGAAGGCGCCCTGCCACATCCCGGCCTTGGCCTCCCGCGCGGCGGCTTCGTCCGCCTCGTAATCATGGGACATGCGAGTGTAGGCCAGCGCCCAGCCGCTGCGCACCAGCCATTTCTGGATGTCCTCGCCGCCGACCTCGCAGCGCGCTACGGTGCGGCCGCGCCGGTCGATCGCGCGGGTATGGCACACCCAATTCTTGCCATCGGCATATTTGGCGAGCTCGTCGCGCGCAGCGACGCCACAGGTCCAGCGCTCGGTCTTGGTGTTGAGGCAGAGCTGGTCGACCGCCGGCGCGTCGATGCCGCCGAGCCGCACCCGCGTGTTGCCGATCACGACGGTATCGCCGGCGCGCACTTTTGCCATGCCGGTGATGTCGGCGGCGTCAGCCAGCGACGGGAGGGCGATGAAAGCCAGCGCAATCAGGACTTTTCGCAACATGCCGGTCCGCAAGTTCCAGGAAAATCTCGATAGACCCCGCGATTGTGGTCAGCTTTTGGCCACTCGACCAGCGCCTGCCTAACAGATGAGCTTTCAACTTCCCGTCATTGTGGGGCGCTCCTTCACCCTCCCCTGGAGGGGGAGGGTCGGCATGCGATCGAGCGAAGCGAGATTGCGTGACGGGGTGGGGTGATCTCTCCACTCGGGCACTGTTCGTCGCGGAGGGACCGTCACCCCACCCGCTCGCGCTGCGCGCGATCGACCCCTCCTCCAGGGAGGGTGAAGAGCTACCCCCGCCCTGCCATCGCTCGCCGGGCCACCGCCAGTCCCATCAGCACGAATGCCGACGTCACCTCGGGCCCGCCGACCAGAATCCGCGTCGGTGTCTTCATCTTGTTCCATTCATAGGCACGGAACGGGCCGCGGCGGCCGCCTTCGCCGATGGCATCGACGATCACGTTCAGCGCCGGCGCGAAGGCGCGTGGGTCGGCGCCGAGATGGCCGAGCGCGATCAGCGCCAGCGCGGCGTCGAACACATTCATCTCCGCGGCCATCAGCTCGCCCTTGACGTAGGACAGCACGCGGTGGCGGATGAAATCGAAATCGCCGTCGGGATCGATTGCGGCTTGCGCTGCCAGCGGCAGCGCCAGGAAGGCGGCATAACAACGGCCGAAATAGGCGCTGTAGAGTTCCGGCAGGTAATAGATGTGCGAGCGCGGATTGGCGAAAGCACCGCTCGCGGCTAATCGCTTCTGGAAGCCGATGATGCGATGCACGGTGGCGAGCCGCGATGGCGTCTCCAGAATCTCCCAGCGTGCCAGGTTGCGGAAGCTGACTTCGAGAATGTCGAGATTGAGCGTCGGATCGAGATCGTTGCCGTAAGGACGCTCGCCCGCGAGATTATCGATCCAGGTCGCAACGCCGCCCTCATAGTCGATATGGTCGTTGAGCGGCACCGTCACGCGCGGCGCGTTGACGCCGGCGCGGACCTGGTAGCCGGCGTAGAAATCCAGCAGCGGCTGGTCGATGATCTCATCGGTGCAGCCGGCCTGCGTCGCTGCCGAGATCGAGCAGGCCGTGGTGTCGCAATCCGGCACGTAGATTCCGAAGCCGAGATCCTGCTTGATCTGGGCGAAGAAGCGAGAGAAGCGCGGATGCGGCGCCGGCGCGAGCGCGGTGATGACGTTGAACCGCGCGCCGTCGATGCCCTCGGCCTCCTCGCGGCTGATGTTGACGCAGAAATCCACCATGTCGGCGATCGCACGCTCCGCCGCGATCTTGTCGGCGGGTAAGGCTAGCCCGGTCTCGATATAGCTCAGCAGCGCCTCGATGAAGAACGCATCGTAATAGGCCGAACGGTGGCGGATCTGCACCGGCTCCCACATCGGCTCGGCAACCCCTCGCCACGGCGGATGCACCACGGCGCGCGCCGGCGAGCGCGCGATGAAGACGCGGGCGAGGTTGAACAGCAGCGAGGAATTCTTGTAGCCGCGCGCGTTCAGCCCGGTGAGCGCCATGATCAGCTCGCGTCCGCGGCAATCGGGATCGCCGATCAGGTTGAAGGCGGCATAGGTCGGCAGAAACCCGTTTCGGCGATACGAGTCGAGCAGGTGCTGTGCGCAGTCGCGGATCACGCCGTCGATCTGCGATTGTTGCGGCGCCTTACCGACGAACACGGCCGGCGGCGGCCGGGGATGGTCGAGCGCGATGCTGTCGAGGAGATCGGCCACGGGCTGGCCGATGGCCGCCCAGTCGGGCTCCGCCTCGTCGCGGGCACGGGCGAGCGCCTGGCGCAGCGCCGCCAATCGGGCCTCGTCGCGCAACTCGGGCAATCCGGCCCGCCGCAGCAGCACCCGCAGCGCGGGATTGCCGAGCGCGGTCTTGTAGAATTTGGCGAGATGCGGATCGCCGCCGGCCTGACCCGCCAGCACGGGATCGCAGACCTCGTAAAGCGACGGGCCGTCCTTCCGCGCCGTCAGCGCCCGGCAGGCGGCGCCGGCAAAATATTGAAAGCTCATGAAATACCTGGTCGCGGGGCATCGGCCGGGGGCCGGCCGACACGCTCCCAAGCCGCGTGCCACCCCCTGCAAGTCGTTGAAAAAGCTACCCGGATTCGCAGGAAATACAAATGTGATGGGAGTCACGGAAAAAGCCGGCACGAAGGCTGCATGATGAGGCCCCGGAAACCTCCGGGGGAACCCAAAGCGGAGAAAATCGGGCCGGAGAATTATCTAACATCTTCAGCTGCTTAGCTTAAATATTGGGCAATCTATTGCCGGGGAGGCGATATCCGGTTAAAGGTTTGTTTGGTGCGGCGCCGCAGATTGCGCGCAATTCGGGGGCACATCCCCGGCCAATCCCTCAAACCTAAAGACGCTATCGCGCTACTCAAACAGTGTGCGCGCGTTTGGCTGGTCTTTGGCACAGGAACGAACCGAGATGAATGTAAGGCAGCTCGACCTTTCCCGACGCACGATTGCCGTCGCCGCCGCCCTCATCGGCACGGTGTCCCTCGTGATCGGCGCCCATGCTGCCCTCAACATGCGCGCGATCGACGCCGCCAAGGCCGTCTCGACCGACCAGATCACCGGCTCGATCGGCCATGCCACGCGTCTGGCGCTGGTCATTGGCAATGGACATTACCCCGACGCCAACGCGCCCCTGACGCAGTCGATCAATGACGCCCGCGCGCTCTCTTCGTCCCTGCGCAAGAGCGGCTTTGACGTCGACATGGTGGAAGACGCGACCAAGGACGACATGGTCCGCGCCGTCAACCGCCTGAAGTCCCGGATCAAGCACGACAGCGTCGTCATGCTGTTCTTCGGCGGCTATGGCGTGCAGGCCGGCCGCGAGAGCTACATGCTGCCGGTCGATGCCGTGATCTGGAAGGAAAGCGACGTCCGCCGCCACGGCGTCTCCATCGAGGGCGTGCTCGACATGATGAAGGAGCAGGGCGCCAAGGCCAAGCTCGTCGTCGTCGACGCCTCCCGCCGTAACCCCTACGAGCGCCGCTTCCGCTCCTACAGCCACGGTCTCGCGCCGATCAGCGCGTCCGACAATGCGCTGATCCTCACCTCGGCCTCGCCCGGCAAGGTCGTCGATGACGGCAAGGGCGAGCACAGCGTGCTGGTCAGCGAGCTCCTCAACAACCTCAATGCGCAAGGCAGCAGCGCCGAAAGCGTCTTCAACAAGACCCGCGTCGCCATCTCCCGCGCCAGCGAAGGCGACCAGGTCCCGAGTGTCTCGTCGTCATTGCTCGAGGATGTCCGTTTCGGCGAAGCCGGCGGCTAGTTTTTCTTAAGGTCATACGAGCACGCGTAGGGTGGGCAAAGGCGCAAAGCGCCGTGCCCACCATTATCTCCAACATTTCGAAAGACGTGGGCACGCGGAGCCTGTCATCGGGCGCGCGTTTCGCGCGACCCGGTGGCTTTGCCCACCCTACCGATAGCCGTGCCTGAGCGCACATCTGTCGCCACCTAGTCATTGCGAGGAGCTCTTGCGACGAAGCAATCCAGAAATCTCTCCGTGGAGGGACTCTGGATTGCTTCGCGGAGCCTGTCATCGGGCCGCGCTACGCGCGGACCCGTTGGCTCGCAATGACGATCGTCGCTGCTACTTCGCCGCTTCCGCGCTCGCCATCACCGGGCGCACCGGATCGCCCTCGCGTAGCAGCGCGCCGGCGCGGGCGACGATGACGTCGCCATCGTTGAGGCCGTCGCGGACCTCGATATTGCCGCCCGACATCAATCCGATCTCGACGCGCTTCGTCTCGACGCGATTGCGGCGGATCACCTGCACCACGGTGCCGGCCGAGGAATATTGCACGGCCGTCAGCGGCACCGCGACGTTGCAGCTCTGCCCGGTCTTGATCAGCGCGCGCCCGCTCGCGTTGAGCAACAGGCGCTTCTGCGAGGAGATGCCGATATAGACCATGCCCTGCTGGATGTTTTGCTCGACGGTCGGCCCGATGCGGCGAATCTTGCCGTCGATGTCGCCGGCGCCGGCGATGCGCACGGTCGCCTGCTGATTGACGGCGAGCTTGCGTATGTCGGTGGTCGCGACCAGGCCGACCAGATCATATTCGCTGCGCGCCACGATCGTGAACAGGGCCTCGCCCTTGGCCGAGGCGAAATTGCCGATCTGCGCGGTCGACGTGGCGATCACGCCCGCCACGGGCGCGGTGACCTGAAGCGTGCCGCCTTCCGGCAGCGCCAGCCGCGCCAGCACCTGGCCGGCAGTGATGGTCTGGCCGGCTTCGGCCAGCACCTCGGTCACCTTCAGGCCGGGACGTTCGGGCCGCACCGAGGTTTCCTCGCGCGCGATGATCGTGCCGGTGGCCTCGACGATGTCGGAGAAGCAGGATTTCGCGACCTTCAGCACCGTGACCGCCGGCCCCTTCGGGGCATCGTCCTCGGCGGCTCCGGCCGGATATGGGCCGAAAGCGAACACGCCGGCGATGGCTGCGGGAAACAGGCTTCGGGCAACGGCACGGGGCAAATGACGCATCGAAAATTCCACGGGTTCAAGCCCTTCAATCGATAGCAGATGGCAACGGGCCGGACTACGGCAGCGTTGTCCCATGGCGGGATGCCACGCCGGCGCGGGCCGCGGTGGCAAGTCTTTGATTAGTCGCGGGATTGGAGATCAGGTTCGCTCCCGCCGGACGGGGAGGTCGCAGTGGGGCTGGCTGGCCGTCAGCTCCGGCGATCACCCAGCAGCTTGCCGGTGGCGCGATCGATCAGGTGCAGGCGCGTACAGGCCTGACACGGCACGGAAACATGCGTCCGATCGGTTGGCTCGTCGCCAAGCCGATATTGCACATTCATGCCGGTCTGGGGACACTTGAAGACAATTTGACGGTCCATGCCCGATGATATCGCGCCAAGGCGGGCCTCGCGAAATTACGGATGATTACGTAGGCCGGCCGCGCGTCTCTCACGGCAGGCTCAGAAACTCCACCCAGTTCGGCTTCTTGCCGGTGGGATAGGATTTCAGCTTGGCGAGCGCGCCGCTGCTCTGGTTGATCGCATAGACCGTCATGCCGTCGGAGAGTTCGCCGACCGCGGCGAGATAGCGCCCAGAGGGATCGATATTGAAGCCGCGGGGCTGCTTCTCGGTCGGCACGCTGCCGATCGTGGTCAGCTTGCCGCTTGTTGCATCGACCTTGTAGGCGGTGAGCGTGTTCGTGGTGCGCTCGGAGGCGTAGAGGAAGCGCCCGTCGGGCGTGATGTGGATGTCGGCGGCCCAAGGTTTTTTATCGGAGGCTTTGCCGTTGAACCCTTCCGGCAGTGCGGTGGTGCGCTGGATCTCGGTCCAGGCGCCGCTCTTGGCGTCATAGCTGAATGCCGCGACGTCGCCGTTCAGCTCGTGAACGAGATAGACGAACTTGCCACCCGGGTGGAATACGAAGTGCCGCGGCCCGGATTTTTCCGGCAGCTTGTGGGCCGGCGGATCGCTTGGCGTCAGCGTGCCGGTCGCGGCGTCGAACGCAAAGCTCAGCACCTGGTCGGAGCCGAGATTGGTCGCGAACACGAATCGGTTGTCGGGCGAGGGCAGAACTGCGTGCGCATTCAGCCCGGTCGGGATCACCTGCTTCGGCTCGCCCGCGACGCCGTTGGCTTGAAGCGGATTCAGCGCGACCTTGTTGCCGCCATAGGAGGCACTGAACAGGAACTTGCCGCTGCGATCGACGGCGATATTGGCCATGCTGTCGGCGAGCGGTCCGTTGCCGATATGACTGAGCTGGCCAGTCTTGGGGTCGATCGCGAAGCTCACCGCGAGGTATGGCTGCGAGCGGATTCCGGCGATCAGCACGCGCTTGTCGGGGGTGATCGCGAGCGGCGTCGAGGATCCCGGCTTTTCGACGCCGGTGAAGCCGGCCGTCTGCACCGGCATCATCTCGCCGCTCTCGGCCATCTTGAACACGCTGATGTCGTTGCTGTCGGCGTTGCCGACATAAGCGAAGGTTTCGGCCATGCCGGCACGGACTCCAGGGATGAGGGCGAGAAAGGCGAGGGTGGTGGCGATCGCAGCGTGCGGCAGGCGCGATGCGATGCGTCGGGTCGGTCTCAACATGGTCTCCTCCTCAAAGCCGGTGCGGCATTGTCGTTTTGCCGTCGAGGATAGCGGGAGGCGCGCCGTCGTACCAAATTCCAGTTGGGATTGATCGATGCCGAAATTGTATCGGTCGCTCGGAGGCTACCGCACCGCCGCCGTCACGCTGCGGGAGGGCAAATGGGGGCCGGGCGGTTGGCCGGGTGGACCGAGCACGGTCCATACGGCGACCGCAAGCAGCCCGCAGGTCAGGATGGTCCAGGCGATCAGTCGTCTCTGCATCAGGCCTAATCCGCCGGTCGAATCTCGATGCCTCGGGCAACGATCGTGCACCGCAAACCGCGGCGATCCTATGACCTCGTTCACAATGCGAACCAATGCCGCGCCAGCGCATTGAAGCATCATGCCCCGTGAAAACGATCTCGAAGGCAAGCCCGACATGGGCGGCAAGCATGGCGGTCAGCAAGGCCAGCCCAAGCCGCCGCCGCGCCCGCATCAGGGCGAGCGCGACGAGGATGTCGTGGCAAAGCGCCACACCGGTCAAACCGGTCGCAGCGCCCCGCCGACCAAACAAGAATAGCCCCGCATGCGCACCGGGAACGGCAGCCTCGCCTTGCCGTTACCCTGATCCCGCGGGCGGAGGAGATCGAGACGGAGGCTGGCACGTGTTTTGGATCTATTGGGACACCGCCTGGTCGCTGATCATCAGCGGCATCATGTTTGCGACCATCGTCAGCCATCCCGACGCCGAGATCGCCGAAGTGCGTGCCGCAAAAGGCATGATGTAGATTTTCTGTCGTGCGGCAAAGCGCGATGCGATCGGGTGATCGTCATCGCGCCTCGGTTCGCGCTGAGCATGATCCTTAAACCGCAGCAGACTTTGCGCCAACGCAGCCCTTCAGGTTCGGATCATGCTTCTAGCGGTCAGTAGTCCCAGAACGCCGGCACCCAGCGAAAGTGATCGCCGTCGACCGCCACCCGGCCGACCGATGGGAACGGCATGTGAGTGGCGACGAGGAGCTCTTCGTTCGCCGCCAGCTCCCGCAGGAGACGGACACGAACGCGGGCCGCCTCTTCGGGATCGTGCTCGAAGCCGTTGTGCCACTCGGGGTGATCGAATCCGACGGTGAACACGGCGTCGCCGGCGAATGTCAGCCGATCGCCGCCGGATGCCAGGCGGACCACGCTGTGCCCGGGGGTGTGGCCGCCGGTGCGCGTGACCACCACTCCCGGCGCCACCTCGTGCTCGTCCTCGAAGGTGCGCAGCTGGTTATGGTACTCTTTCGCGAACCGCTTGGCGGTTGCCCGAAGCGCATCCGGAAATCCCGGCGGCATCGCGACGTGGGAGAAATCGGGCGCCTCCCAGAACTTGACCTCGGCGGCTGCCACGTGGATGCGCAGGTCCGGGCGCAACCGGTCCCTGACCTCGTCGACGAGCAGGCCGCCAATGTGGTCCATGTGCATATGCGTCAGCACCACGTCGGTCACGGACCCAAGATCGATGCCGGCGGCTTCCAGTCGCTTGCTCAACTGCCCGGCCCGCGGCAGGTGCAAGTCAGGGTCGGACCCTAGTCCAGCGTCGACGAGGATGGTCTGGCCGCCGCTGCGCACCACGACCACGTTCAGCGCCCAATCGAAAGCATCCGGCGGCAGGAACATGTCCTTCAGCCAGGCCGCGCGGACGGCCGGGTCGGCGTTGTGGGCCAGCATCGCACCTGGCAGCGTCAGCACCCCATCGCTGATCACCAGCACGTCGATCTCGCCAATCCGCAGCGCGTAGCGCGACGGGACCAGCTCTTCGGGGCCCGGCCGGCCGAGGCGTGCAGTGTCGTGCAAGTTCATGTTCGTTGTCTCCTGAGTGTTGCGGATCGTCTGATTCATCTTTGGATGCTCCTTGCTCTGTCTTGACGTTCAGTTCGGGAAAAGACCGCGCGTCTTCCGTGGGCAGCGCGGTCAATGCTGGTGAGGTGTTCGGAGATGGGTGGCGCGCTCATTGCTGGTGCTGTCCCGTGATGATTTATCGAACGCGACGTGCGAGTGCCCCAGAGCGATTGCCGCCGCTATAGAGTGATTGCTGCCAACGCATGCGGGCAGCTATGCCAGTCCCAAGCCGCCATCGATCGCGACCACCTGGCCCGTCACCCATTCTGAGGCGGGGCCGGCGAGCCGGACGATCCATTCTGCGACATCGTCCGGAACGCCGCGCCGCCCGAGCGGTATGCGCGCGCGCTCCTGCTCCTTGATTGCGGCAGCCTGCTCCAGAGACAGCCCCATCATGCCAGTCAGAGCGCCAGATTCCGTGGGCCCCGCAGCGACCGCGTTCACGCGTATACCGACCGGTGCGAGCTCCAGCGCCCAGCAGCGAGTCAAGTGCTCCAATGCCGCCTTGCTGGCTGCGTAATGCGACAGGGCGCCCGCCGGCCTGTGACCGAAAGTGCTCGAGACATTGACGATGGTGCCCTGTGTCGCCCTGAGGTGAGGCAGAGCAGCAGCGGCGAGCAGACTTGGACCGATCACATTCACGGAGAAGATGTCCATGATCCGATCGGCCGTCGTGTCGGCCAGCGGGAGAATTGCGCCTGCGCCTGCGTTGTTGACCAAGGCATCGACCTTGCCCCAGGTATCGACCGCCTTGGCAATTGTGCGCCTGGCATCTTCGGCGGAGGCGACATCGGCAACCAGGCCGGCAATGTTTGCATGCTCGGCAACCGTTTCTTCGATAGGGCCGGGACGGCGGCCGGTCACGAGCACCTTGTCGCCTTGTCTGGCGAAACGTAGTGCCGCCGCGCGCCCGATGCCCGAGCTGCCTCCCGTCACGATGACGACATTTTCACTTTTCATGTTCGATCTCCTTCTTCGCTGACAGCGCAGTCCAGCCACGACCTAGAGGTCAGTCACGCGCTCCGGATCGGCCGAGGCCAGCGCGACGGCACGTTCGGCGCGCGGCGGGTAGATCCAGACGGTGTTGATCTCCCGTTTCGTCTTCTTGGCGACCTCGCCGACGATCTCCACGTTGCGCTCCCAGCCGCGCGTGAACAGCGCGCCGGCTTCGCCGAGATCGAGGCATGTGACATAGGCCTTCTGGTGATAGGGCCTGGTCGGCAGGCCCAGCAGCTCCGCGGCCGCATTGTTGCCGGCGAAGGCGCCCATCCGCGTGGCGTGCTGGCACGACATCAGCGCGTAATTGCCCTCGTCGTCGCAGGCGGCACGCGCCGCATCGCCGGCCGCGAACACGCCCTGGACGCCTGGCACCTGCAAGCAGCGGTCGACCAGCAAGCGGCCGAAACTGTCGCGCTCGGCGGGGATCTGCGCGGTCAAAGGCGCGGCACGAATGCCGGCCGCCCAGATCACCGTCTCGGTCTCGATGTGTTCGCCGCTGGACAGGGTGACGCCGGACTCGTCGAGCGAGGTGACGCCGGCACCGAGGCGGGTTTGAACACCGAGCTTGTGAAGGGCGTCCTCGATGACGGGTCGAGGGCCTGCGCCCATGTCGGGCGCGATCGCATTGTTGCGCTCGACGATGATGACGCGGGTCTTCGCGTTGGTACCGAAGATGTCGCGAAGCCGTGCCGGCATTTCCGTGGCGGCCTCGATGCCGGTGAAGCCGCCGCCGGCGACGACGACCGTGTCGCGCCCGTTCGTTGCCGGCCGCTTGGCGAGGCCATGCAGGTGCTTGTCGAGTGCGATGGCGTCGTCGAGCGAATCGACGCTGAAGCCATGCTCGGCAAGACCCGGAATATTCGGACGGAACAGCCGGCTGCCGGTGGTCACGACGAGGCGGTCGTAAGAGAGTGTCTTCTTCGTGCCCTTCGCGGTGGCGATCTTTACCATGCAGGATTTGGTGTCGACCGTCTCGGCGATGCCCTGCACATAGGTGACGTCGATGGCCTCGAGCACGTCGAGCAGGGGCGCCGTCAGGGTCTCGGGCTTCGGTTCATAGAGCCGCGGGCGAACCACGAGTGTCGGCTCGGGGGCCACCAGCGCGATCTCGAGCGCCTCCGGCGAGACGCCCTGGATCTCGCGCAGGCGGGCTGCGGAAAGGGCAGCGTACATGCCGGCGAAGCCGGCGCCGATGATGACTAATCGCATGGGTTTGCTCCTTGGTAGGCAGTTTCGAAAGTCCGTGCGCGAGCCGTCGCTGCTCCGTCGAGGGCCGCGTCCGGCGACGGCACGAAGAGATGAGAAGGGATGAAGTGAATCGCTGGTCTTAAGGCGCTACGCAGCGCGACAGCTGCGAACTCGATGGCCAGCCTTGGCGAATGATGACCGACTGAGCCGCCCTCGGGCTCCAGTCCTGGTAGGGAAGGCCGGAGCCGTCCCGGGTCATGATCGCCATCAGCGGGTAGGCTGGGTGCAGGGCTTGCGCGGGAATCTCCACCTCCTCGCCCGTCGCGGACGTGAAGCGAACGGCCAGCGAGAGTCCGTACAAGGTTGCAGTCGCAAGACCTCGGCGGCGCGAGGCGATCACCCTCCGGCTGATGAAGTTTTTCCAGGTCATCTTTTTCCAGGTCATCTTCGGTCTCCGTCGATTGGTCTGGGCATGGTGATGGTTTAGCGGATCGGATCTGCCGCAGCGCCAGAGCGATTGCCGTGATTGCAGCGCGATTGCTGCTAACGCTGGCGCCTGCGCCAATCGCTCGGGCTCTCGCCGGTCAGCTTCCTGAAGGCGGCTGCGAATGCCGTCTGCGAGGAATAGCCAAGCGCGGCTGCGATCGAGACCACCGCATCGTCACTGTCGCGCAGCATCTTCATGGCCTGCTCCAGCCGGTGCTGGCGGAGCCAGGCATGCGGCGACAACCCGGTGCTTTCCTTGAAGGCGCGGCAGAAGTGAAAGCGCGACAGACCGGCATCGGACGCCAGCGCATCGAGCGAGACGTCCGCATCACTGTCGGACCGCAATCGTTCGATCGCACGGAGCAGGACTTTCGGCGACAGCCCGCCCACGGTCGGCTGCAACGTGGTCGACGAGCCCGAATGGGCCGCCAGAACGCGCGTGGCCAGAAGATCCGTCAGCTGATGCCGGAACAGATTATCCAGCGCGCCATGGCCCTCCAGCGCGTCCGCCGCGCTCAAGAGCAGTCGGGACGTGATGGGATCGGGATGCGCCGTTCGCTCCAGCAGGTCGGCCGGTCCGGTGGTTCCGGCCTCGTCGGCAATGCGCTTCAGCGTCGCATCGGGAAGATAGAGCTGAACCACGTCGACGGGTTTCGGAATGTCCCACCTGGAGCTCGATCCTTCCGGAATGATGATCAGGACCCCGGGACGAAACGTACCGATCGCAACCGATCGTCCCGAGCGCCGCTCCATACGCTGCATCACGCCGTTGTAGGCCATGATCACGTGGTGGCTCATGGGCTCGACGACGTCGTGCAGTGGATCGTGTCTCCAGTGCGCGATGCCGGCGCCGGAGGCATCCAGCGCCATGCGAAATGGCTCGGTCCTGAGCACGCGCGCCATCTCCGCACCGGCGGCGCGCCGGTCGGAATGCGAGTTGTCCTCCCCCTGTCCGCCAGGTGCAGGTGGCAAGCCCTGCTGCGGGGGATCGCGCATGGGAGCGGAGTTTCCGGTCATAGTTGCGCCTCCTGATCAGTCGAACTTCAAATCAATCGCCCGTATTTGTACGGGCCGGCGCGCGTTCTATGGCTGTGAGGGCCCAGCGTATTGCCTGAAGCGGCCACGCTTTGTCCGATCCTGCTCCAAGCAGGCGCGGGGTTTCGCGAACGCACGATGGGCGGAGGGGGAGGGAAACGCTTTATGACAAAAGGCGTGACAGGCGGTCGCGTGCCATCAGTTCAACCGCATCACGAGCGGTTCGATGCCAATTCGTCACGGACACCGCGGATGGAGCGGCAGTCATGAGCGCGCGGCTCAAGCCGCCGCGGCCTGCGCCGACAAGAGCTGCTTCAGCTTCAAAGCCGGCACCGCGGGGCTGAACAGCCAGCCCTGCATCTGGCTGCATCCGAGCTGACGCAGCACCTCGCGCTGGGCCTCGGTCTCGACGCCTTCGGCGGTCGTCGCCATGCGGCGGGCGGCGGCCATGTGCACCACGGCCTGCACGATCGGCGAGGAATCCTCGGGCTCGCCGATGTCGCTGATGAAGCTGCGATCGATCTTGATCTTGTCGAACGGGAAGCGGTGCAGATAGCTCAGCGACGAATAGCCGGTGCCGAAATCGTCGAGCGCGATGCGTACGCCGAGCTCGCGCAGCTGCTGGAGGATGGTCAGCGCCTCCTCGTCGTCGCGAATGAGCACGGTCTCGGTGATCTCGAGCTCGAGCCGTTCCGGCGCCAGCCCCGACTCCGCGAGCGCGGCGGCGACCTTGAGCGCCAGCGTCCGCGACCGGAACTGCACCGGCGAGACGTTCACCGCAACGTGGATCTGGCCGGGCCAGCTCGCGGCCTCGGTACAGGCCTGCTTCAGCACCCATTCGCCGATCTCGCCGATCAGGCCGGTCTCTTCCGCAACCGGAATGAAGTCTGCGGGCGAAACCATGCCGCGTTCCGGATGGCGCCAGCGCAGCAGCGCCTCGCAGCCGGTGACGACATTGGCCGCGAGGTCGACCAGCGGCTGGTAGTGCACCTCGAACTCGCTGCGCGCGAGCGCCTGCCGCAGATCGAGCTCGAGCTGCCGGCGCGCCTTCGCCTTGGCGTCATATTCGGGGGAGAAGACGCGGAAGGTGCGGCGCCCTTCCGACTTCGCGGCGTACATCGCAAGATCGGCGCGCTTGAGCAGGTCGTCGATATTATCGCCATGGTCGGGCGCGATCGCGATGCCGATGCTGGCATCGGTCGGGATCTCCTGGCCCTTGCAGTTCACGGGTGTGCGCAGGGCATTCAAGATCGTTTCAGCCAGCGCGGTCAGCTGGGCCTGATCGTTGGTGCCGGCCTTGATGATGGCGAATTCGTCGCCGCCGAGCCGTGCCACCATGTCGTTGCCGCTGACGCAGGCGCGCAGACGGTTCGCGACCTGGCGCAGCAGCTCGTCGCCGACCTCGTGTCCGAGCGAATCGTTGACGCCCTTGAACTCGTCGACATCGATATAGAGGATCGCGAACGGCTTGCCTTGGGCAAGCTCGGCGACGCGGCGCTCCAGATGCCCGCGCATCAGCACGCGATTGGGCAGGTCGGTCAGCGCGTCGTAATGCGCCATATGGGCGATGCGCTCGTCGGCGCGAATGCGCGCGGTGACGTCGTCATGGGTCGCGAGCCAGCCGCCGGCCGCGCCCGGCTGGTTCTTGATCTCGATCAGCCGGCCGTCGGCGGTCTCGACGATGGTGCTCTGGGTGCGCCCGACATTGTTCAGGATGTCGTCGCAATAGGACGAGACGTCGCCGTGGAACGAGCCGGTGTCGTGGCGATGCTGGATCACGTCGCGGAAATGGGCGCCGGGCTTCACCACCTCGCTCGACAGAGCGTACATCTCGATATAGCGCCGGTTGCAGACGATCAGCCGCTCGTCCTGATCGAACATCAACAGGCCCTGCGTCATGGTGTTCATGGCGGTGTCGAGGCGCTGCTTCTCCAGCGAGAGCCGGTGCGTCACCTGGCGGAAGATCAGATAGAGCGTGAGCACGAGCAGGCCGATCGACAGCACGGCCACCGTGACGAAGAACTTCGTCTGCGTGCGCCAGGTGGCGAGCGTCGCATCCAGCGACTTGGTCGCAATCACGACCAGCGGCTCGCCGGTGAGGAGGCGCGAAGCGACGATGCGGTCCTTGCCGTCGATCGGGCTTGCGAGCTTCGTGGTGACGAAGGTGCGCTCGAACACCGCCATCTGCTCGGGCGTGCCCTTGCGGTAGTTCTGCCCGATGATCGCATCGACATGCGGGATGCGCGCGAGGAGCTGGCCGTTCTGGTGGTGCATCGCGATCGAGGATTCTTCGCCCAGCCCAGTCGAGGCGAAGAAGGATTCGAGCTGCTCCGGCGCGATCGCGCGCGAGACGAGCCCAAGGAATTCGCCGTGCGGGCCGGAGACGCGCCGGGCGAACACGATCGCCGGTCCGTTACCGAGGCGGCCCTTTACGACCTCGATCTCTTCCTGCGCGGCCGGATCGTTCTTGAGCCGATTGAAATAGCCGCGGTCGGCCACCGATATCTCGGCGACCGGCCAGCGCCGCGACGAGTTGATCAGCACGCCCTTGGAATCGAACACATTGGCGCCGGCGACGTCGGACCAGCCGCTGGCCTTTGCGCGCAGCACCTCGTGCATGGCGAGCGTGCCCATCTCGCTGCGGAACACCTCGGCGGATTCGATGCCGCGGCTTTCGAGCTCGGCGATGATGCTCTTCTGGAGCACCGCAAAGTCCTCGAACTCGCGGTCGAAATGCCGCGCCAGCATGCGGACGGAGTTTTCCAGGCTGTCGCGGCCGCTCTCGATCGCGTTCTGCCGGAAGCGGTCGACGGTGAGCGCGGTGCCGATGGCGGTCGCGGCCATCAGCACGAAGCCGCCGACGATCAGCCATGTCAGCGGTGCCCCGCGCCAGCGGCGCAGCAACGCGCGCATCCGCGCGGTCCATCGGATCGATGTGCCCATCCAGCCCTCCCGTGGGGCGCAAGATGCAGCAAAACCGACAAGACCCCGTTACCAGCAAGGGTTACGAAAATATGAATCGGAACGGAATCAGGGGGTTGTTCCCCGGCGTCACCGCCGGATCTCCCACCTCAAGGCTTCCGCATTCGCCTTGGCGAACATCGCCGGCACGTCGAAGGTCCCGGTCTTGAGATCATAGCGGCAGCGCCAGTCGGCGAGGCCCTTCATGGCGACGTTCTTCGGGTGCTTGTCCATTTCGCCCGACAGCGAGATCACGAGGTAACGGTTGTCGGGCCATTTCACGCCGAGCCCGCGATAGGCCTCTTCCGTGCCTTTCACGAGATTGGCCGAGATGTGGTAGTCGAGCTTCATCTTCCGCGTGTCCGGCCGGCTGTGGAAATAGGCCCAGGCGAGATCGCTGAGCGAATGCTTCGTCGCGCTGACGAAGGCGCCCTTCTCGACATGGTAGAGAAAGAGGTCCTGCTCGCCCGAGCCGGTCTTCTGCATCCGCACCAGCCATTGCGAATCGCTCGTGAAACGGAAGCCGGCCGGATAGCCCTGCTCGGGCTTCAGCTCGGTCATCCCTTCGCCGTGTCGCGCCCACACCTGCCATTTGACGTCGAAATCCTCGCCGTCCTTCATGTACTGCTCGAGCTTGGTGGTCTGGTCGGGCGAGGTGAAGCCGAGATCCTTATCGTCGGTGAGGACGAAGCCCGGCGGCGGGCCGGAGGCAGCAGGCGCAGGCGAGGCGGTCAGCGTCAGGGCGAGCGCCAGCCATGGCGCAGGGCGGCAAAATGCGTTCACGGGGAAAATCCTTAAAAAAATGGGCGCAATGCGGTCTCGTTGATTTGACGCCGACAGGGCCCTGCCGGTTCATCTCGGGCGCGGCTGCGCATCATCCCAACGATCGTCTTGCTGCCGCAGCGAAAACGGCGCAATTTGCTGCCCTCGGCTGATTTGCGTCCCAAGGTTCATTTCCGATGATCACCGCATCCAAGGCCTTCATTGCCTTCTGTCTGCTCGCGGTGGGCGGCACCGTGCTGGTGATCGGCCCCACCGAACTGCGCCGCCTGCTGCCGGGCGAGGCGAAGACCGAAATCGCCGCCAAGCCGGAGGCCAAGGCCGAAGCCAAAGTCGATGCCAAGATCGAGCCCAAGGTCGAAACCAAGCCCGAGCTAAAGCCGGAACCCAAGGCGGAAGAGCAAAAGCTTGCAGCCAACGCGCCGCCAGCCCCGGCCGCATCGCCGGCGCCCGAGCCGAAGGCGGGCGCGCTGGCCGAGACGCAGAAGCAGGTCACGGCGCTGGCCGATCTCGCGCCGGTCAAGCCGCCGGCGGCAGCGGCGGATGCGGGTCCCCGTTTCGACGTCGCGCGCATCGACGATCATGGCGAGGCGGCGGTGATCGCCGGCCAGGCCACGCCGGGTGCGAAGGTGGAGCTGCTGCGCGACGGCAAGCCGCTCGACACCGTCACGGCCGATGCATCGGGCCAGTTCGTGATGACCCCGCCGCAGCTTCCTGCCGGTTCCTACGAGCTGACCCTGCGGGCGAAATCGACCGACGGGACCGTCACGCAATCCAGCCGCAGCATGCCGGTGACGATCGCCGAGGCCGCGCCGCCGCCGGCACCCGCCGTGCGGCAAGAAGCGAAACAAGAGGCGAAGCGGGCCGAGAAGACCGACGACAAGCCTGAAGTCGTGGCCTCCTTGCCCTCGGCGTCGCCGCACCTGGCCTCAGCGCCCGACAGGCCCGCGGCTCGGCCCAGATTGATGGGTGCTCCGAAGCCGAAGGTGCTGGCCCGGGCAGCGGGGACGGCTGTCGCATCGGCTTCCCCCGCCGACGCACTCAGTGGCACACCCGCGGAAGCGGGTGGCAGCCGTGTGATCTCCCGCGGCGACAGCCTGTGGGCGCTCAGCAAGCTCGCCTATGGTGACGGCGCCCGCTACGCCGTGATCTTCAACGCCAACCGCAACAAGATCCACAATCCCAATTTGATCTATCCCGGCCAGACCTTCGTGATGCCGCCAAAGGCGCAGTGACGGGCACGGTCTTTCCTCTCCCTCTCGCCACAAAGCGGTCCGCAAGCAGGGGAGAGATAAGCTCGCCCGCGACGCTTTGCCCTCTGTGGTTCCGGAACTATCGGTTCCCCCGCGCGTCATTGTGATGCGACGCAGTGCGCGCTTGGCGTTGGGAGGAGGCCGAGGTGGTCAGGTCAGTTTTCATGTCCGGACGCATGGGACTGGCGCTGGCGGGTGCTGCCCTCATGTTTGGGGCAGTGCTGCTACCTGACAAGGCCGAGGCCCAGTTCGGATTGCGCGGCGGTCCGCTCGGCGTGGCACGTTTTGCCGTCGGCCACATGATCGGCCTGTCGCGCTTGCGCCAAGCCCGCATGGCGGTGCGCGGTGGCCGATACCGCTCGGCCGCGCTGAGGTCGCAGGATCCCCGCGGCGCCGAGCGCGGCCAGCCGGCCAACCCTTACGTCCTGCGTGCGGCGCTCACCGCGCAGGCCGCGCTGTCGGGCTGGCAGGGCGGTCGCCGTCCGCAGGGCTGGTGGCGCCACCCCGATGGCAGCTATGGCTGGGTCGGCCCGGTGTTCTGGCCGTTCGCGCATGACGATCTCACCACCGCGATCATCTTCGGCGACACCACCAGCCTCTCGCTCTATGGCTATGGCGACATCTATGCCGCCATCTTCACGCCTTATGCGGCCACGGAGCTTGCCGCCTACACCGCGCCGCAAGGCCGGCGCGCGCGGCGGCCCCCGTCCGCAGAGACTCTTTGCGAAGCCAGCGACACCGGCGGTCTGCCCGTCGAACGCATCACTGCCGCCGTAGCGCCGAACGAATCGCAGCGCACCGCGCTCGACGAGCTCGCATCCGCCTGGAATGCTGCGCGCGACACCATCCGGGCCGCCTGCCCGGCGCAGGCCCCGGCCACCGCCGCCGAGCGCCTCGGCCTGATGCGCGAGCGGCTTGAGGCCATGATCAAGGCAATTGACGCGGTCGCGCCGCCGCTTGCGAAATTCGTCGGCCTCCTCAAGGACGACCAGAAAGCCAGACTCAATGCGCTCGGCAATGAGCGTCGCGCCGCGCTTGCCGCGGCTCAGCCCAAGGACGCGCAGGCGGCCGCCGCCTGCAAGCCGGGCTACGATCCCCGCTATGACGAAAAGGCGCAGCGCCAATACGAGCAGCTGGTGCAGCAGCAATGGCCCGCGAATGACATCGCTTCCATGCTCAAGCTCGACGAGACCGCCCGCGCCCGCTTTGAGGTGCTCCAGGATACCACGCTGCGCACCATGGAGACGCTGAGCGCCTGCCCGGCGGAAACCGCCGCGACACCGCAGGCCCGCCTCGCCGCCGTGAAAGCGCGGCTGGAGACGATGCTGCAAGCGGTCGGCGGCATCAGCGATGCGCTCGACGATTTCGAGGCCGATCTGAGCGACGAGCAGAAGGCCGGCTTCGAGGCGATCGGACCGAAGCGGGGGGCGTGATCACCCGCACGCCCAGTCGAACTTCATATCCCTGAAGTCGAGCTGCGCATTGCCGCCGCCAAAATTGTAGCCGCCGAAATATTCCTCGAACTCGATGTAGAACGGGCTCATCTCCGGCACCGCCTGGCACGGCCGCATGGTGCCGCCGAGATGATTGTGGGCGTGGTCCTTGCTCCAATCGTGCAGCCGGAAATTGTCGCGGCCCGGCACGCCGCCGACGTAATAGTAGTAGGGCTGATAGCCGGTCGGCGCCTTCTCGCGTGTGTGCTCGTCCTGAGGGCCCTTGCCGGCGTTCGGATCGCTCGCGCGCGGCGTCAGGGCAATCGCGCGATTTTCAATGAGAGCAGCGCGCGGAGCG
Source organism: Bradyrhizobium sp. C-145 (assembly GCF_023375135.1). Classification (NCBI taxonomy): domain Bacteria; kingdom Pseudomonadati; phylum Pseudomonadota; class Alphaproteobacteria; order Hyphomicrobiales; family Nitrobacteraceae; genus Bradyrhizobium; species Bradyrhizobium sp. C-145. The sequence continues at coordinate 297,065 of NZ_CP088150.1, forward strand.
CTGGCGAACATCTTCTGCCCGTAAGGCGGCGCGGCTTCGAAGAAGGCGCTGGCGCCGCCGACGTCGAGCCAGCGCGGCCGCTCGGCCGTCGCAAGCGTCAGCGGCGCCGGCGGGTTCGCGAACGCGCCCTCATATTCGGCCTTGGTCAGCAGCAGCGCGGCATATTCATAGTCGAGGATGTCGGTCATCCGCGACAGCCGCGGATGCGCTGATAGCGCCAGCACGGCCTCGCGGATTTCGGGATCATCAGGCGCGCCGCCGTCATTGTGATCGGGCGCGGTGGCAAAGAACGACACCGCGGCGATGTCTTCGCCATGCACGCGATAATCCTCCGGCAGCAGAAGCGTAAAACCGTGCATCAGCGGATAGCCGCTGACCGGATCGAGCGGCCATTGCTCGGATGTGATGCCCGGCGGCAGCCCATAGACCCAGCCATGATCGCGCGCGCGGTCGGCGGGACGGTCCAGCATCTGCAAATCATAAGCACGCGAAGGCAAGGCAAACGCCACAGGTCGTCTCCATCCGGATTTTCGCGAAGCGAGGATTGGTCGCAGGGACGCGGGATATGGTTCGTGGGAGGGTGAATTGCGCGAGATCCTCGGCTTCGCCGGCGCGCCTCCCAAGACGAAGGCATCGGCTGCAGGCCTCTTGAGGAGAAATGATATCCGTTTTATGATATACAGTAGCTGATGTATATCATGGAGGGTCCCGTGCTCGTTTCCAAATGGGGAAATAGCTTGGCGGTTCGCCTGCCCAAGGCGCTTGTCGAGGCTCTGAATCTTTCGCCCGGCGACGAGCTCAACGTGGTGGAGGCCTCGAAGGGCCGGCTCGCAGTAGAGAAGATCGACAAGCGAGCGGAATTTCTCAGGCAGGTGGAGCAGTTCCAGTTTCCCCTGCCCGAAGGCTACAAGTTCGATCGCGATGAGGCGAACGAGCGGTGAGCGCCTTCTTCGACAGCAATATTCTGATCTACGCCTATTCGACCGACACAAAGCGCCAGCGAGCGCTGAACACGATTGCTGGCGGTGGTGTCATCAGCGCGCAGGTGCTCAACGAGTTCACCAACGTGTTGCGTAAGAAGCAGAAGCAGGATTGGCCAATGATCGAGGCAGCTGTGCAGTCCCTCCGCTTTCGCTTTCCCGACATCTTGCCGCTGACATCACACACGCACGCCGCGGCGCTTGCGCTTGCCAGCGGTCACACCCTTGCCTTTTATGATGCGCTGATCGTCGCTGCGGCGGTCGAGGCCGGCTGCGACACGCTCTACAGCGAAGACCTGCAACACGGCCGCAGCATCGGCGGGCTCACCATCGTCAATCCGTTTCTCGGGAGCGCACCGTGAACGCCCAGACTCACGTCGCCAAGATCTGGAATTTTACGCATCTGCGCGATCAGCCTGAGCGCCCGATCATGTCAAATCACGCCAGCACCCGCGCGAGACCCGTCTAACTCATTGATCTCACAGACCCCACCTACTGTGCATGGGGTTGTTTTTCGACTTTTTTGTTTTGGCTAGCCTCGCCGCCGCGCCGCCGCGGCATCCACCACGTTCGCCATCTCCTCGCGCCAGTTCAAAATCTCCATCGCCAGCACGGGGTGATTGAAGCCCTTGAGCTGGAGGTCGTCGAGCGCGCGGGCTTCGACCCACGGTTCGACCATGCCGTAGACGCGGCGGCTCACCACGATCTGGTTGGGCTTGGCCTCGCCGCAGAGGCGGGAGGCGAGGTTGGTGACGCTGCCGATCGCGGCATATTCCAGCCGCTGCTCGAAGCCGACCTGGCCGAGCGTCGCGTAGCCGAGCGCAATGCCGATGCCGAAGCCGAGGCTATGTCCGCGGTTGCGCCAGCGCTCGGTCAGCGGGCCGATGGTGTCGCGCATCTCCACCGCCATCTTCACCGCGCGCTGGATGTGGTCCTCGAATTGAATCGGCGCGTTGAACAGGATCATCACGCCGTCGCCGGCATATTTGTCGAGCGTGCCCTCATATTTGAAGATCAGCTTGCCGAGCGCTGCGTGATATTCGCGCAGCACGTTCATCGCCTCTTCCGGCTCGGTCGCTTCCGTGAACGCGGTGAAGCCGCGCAGGTCGCAGAACACCACGGTCACCTCGCGGCGTTGGCTGGTGAGCAGCCCCTCGGGGCTGTCGGAGGAGGCGATCAGCTGCGCGACCTGCGGCGCCAGGAAACGCTCGAGCTTGCGGATGCGCTCGATCTCGCCGAGCTGGGTCTTGACGCGCGCCTCCAGCGACTTGTTCCAGTCCTTGAGCTGCTCGGTCTGCTCGCGCAGCTTGTCGGCCTGGGCGCGCACGGTCTCGTTCGCCGTCTCCAGCGCGTGGCTCTTGTGGTCGACCTCGGTGAACAGCCGCGCATTGCGCATCGCCAGCACCGCCTGGTTGGCGAAGGTACGCATCAGGCCGATGATGCTGGGGGCGAATGCGCCGCTGGCACGGCGCAGCACCACCAGCGAGCCGAGCGTGCCCTGCTGGTCGACCAGCGGCACCACCAGCACGGAATGGAAGCCGGCATTGACGGCAGCGTCGCGCAGCGGCTGCTCCGTGGCATCGTCGAGATCGGCCAGCGCGATCGGCTCGCCGCTCCCTGCCGAATCGCTCAGGATGTTCTCGCCTTCGTCGATCGTGACATGCGCGCCCTCGGCCGATTTGCCGATGCCATTGGCCTCGACCAGGTTGAAGCGGCGCGCTTCCGCGTCATAGCCGTAGATCAGCACGGCATCGGCACGGGTGATCTCGATGGCGCGGGCCGCGATCGTCGGCAGCACGGCATTGAGATCGAGCGAGGAGGCGACCGCGCGGCCGACCTCTTCCAGCACCTTGAGCTCGTGGATCGACTGCGCGAGATCGCGGGTGCGCTCCTCGACCTTGGTCTCCAGGTTCGAATAGGTCTCCTGGATCTGATCGGCCATGCGGTTGAACTGGCCGGCGAGGTCTTCCAGTTCGTCGGAGGTGTGGACGTCGATGCGGTGGCTGAAATCGCCCTCGCCGAGCTTGTGCGCGCCGTCGCGCAGCGCCGTGATCGGGATGATCATGCGGCGGGCGAGCAGCGTGCCGGCGAGGATCGCGACCATCAGCCCCACGCCGATCAGCAGCGCGATGCGCACCAGCTGGTCGCGGATCGGCATCAGGGCCTGCGTGGTCGGCTGCTCGAACAGCACGCTCCAGCCGAGCTTCGGCACCGTGCTCGCGGCGCTCATCACCGCATGGCCGTTGAAATCGGTGCCGGACGTGTCGGGCTCGCGGCCAGGTGCGATCGCGGCCGCGACCTGCGGCAGCTTCGACAGGTCCTTGCCGATCTCGGGCCCTTTCGAGGATGTCGCCAGCACGCGGCCGCGCGGATCGACCACATAGGCGAACGCGGCCTTGCCGACCTGGGCGTCGGACAGGAAGTCGGAGAGGAAGCTGAGATCGATCTCGGCAACCGTGACGCCGGCGTTGAAACCGGAATGCGCCACCGAGATCGACATCAACGGGGTCCGGTCGGCGAACCAGGCCGGCGCGTAGCTGACGCCGCGGGCGACGGTGTCGGTGAAGCGCATGTCGCGGGAGAGGTCGGCATTGCTCCCGGTCGTGGTCGACTGGCGCGAGACGCGCAGCACCTCGCGGCCCTCGCCATTGAGCTGGAACAGCTGGTTGACGACTGAGACCTGGTGCAGGAGCGAGGCGTAGTCGGCACGGCGCTTTTCGAGCGTGTCCTGGCTCGCCCGCGTCACCCAGCTGATCTGACGCTCGAGCTCCGAGATCGATTGCTCGATCCGCCGCGCGGCGCCTTGCGCCTTGTCCTCCAGCCCGTCGGTCAGCGACGTCCGGGTGGCGCGGTAGGAGATCCAGGTCTCCATCGCGCCGTTGACGGCGAGCACGAACACGACGAGGCCGACGAGGGAGACGACATATTTGGCGAACAGGCCCTCGCGCAGAAACCGTGTCTTGTCGTTCGCTCCTGCCATCCCGATCCTCTCGCGCCGCCATTGACGCTGCGCGCTGCCGGCCGTACGGGCCCTTTCGAGCCCGTTCTACCACAATTTGGGCCAGGGGATTGCCGAGCGGCCGGCCGAGCCGCCGTTGTGGTTACCCGCTATGGACGCCAGAAGCGGTGACAAAGGGGCAGGTGGAAAAGCGGTTGAATTGCCGCAGCCTGCGCGTTGGTCCGCCCCTCATCGATTGAAGAGCTGCCGCAGCACGTCGTTCATTGGCTGACTGTCCTGCTGCGCGACCGGCGGGTCCTCCGGGGCGGGACCGGAAGGTGAGGCCTGTGGGGCCGGCGTGGATGGCGTTGCCGGCAGGCTGCGGCTGCGGCCGGCGCCGGTGTTGGATCCCGCACCGCTGGAAAGCCCCTGCTGGATCAGATTGCCGATCGCTTCGCCCAAGGGACCGCCGAGCAGATTGTTCTGTCCCGGCTGCTGACCTTGCGGATTGGCATTGCCGGTCGCGTTGCCGCCGCCCGGCGTGGTGCCGCCCAACCCGAGGCTGCCCAGGATATTGCCGAGCCCGGCGCCATCAGGGCCGAACAGGCCCTTGCCCATCTCGCGCAGCTTGGCATAGGCGGCGTCCGGATTGTCCAGCACACCGGCCATGTCTGGATAGATCCGCGGTTGCGACCAGGTGCCCTGGATCATCACGGGAATGCCGAAGCCGACCGGATCGGAGGTGCGGCCCTGGCCCTCGGTCGTCATCACGAGCTTGGGCTCGACGCGGAAGCCCATCATCTTGGTGTCGAGGGCGATGGTGCCGGCGCCGGTCACGCGCACCAGCGGTCCGATCAGATTGAGATCGGTCGTCACCGCCTGGCCCTTGTCGATGCGGAACGAGGCCGAGAGCTGCGACAGGTCCGTGCTCTGCTCCTGGCCGGGGTCCTGGCTTTCTTGCCAGCCGGACAGCGTGCCTGTGGTCAGCGAGCGGATCATCTGCGCAACGTTGATGCCGCGGATCGCGCCGTCCTGAAAATTGACGAAGGCCGTGCCCTGCATGTTCGCCATCAGCGCGCGCTGGCTGGCGCCGGCGCTGCGCAAAGCGAGCTTGGCCTGCAGCTTGCCGTCGATCCGGTCGAATTCGGCAAGGCCTTGCAGCAGCGGCCGCGCGCGCACGCCGACGAGATCGGAATGCATGGCAAAGCTCGGCGCGCCGGTGGTCGCATCCAGGATCACCTCGCCCGAGACCTGGCCGCCATAGGCGCCGAGATTAGCGGTGCCGGCCTTCAGTACGCTGCCGGCGAGTTTTGCATCGAGCGCGAGCGGCGAAAGATGGGCATCGCCGATCACGGCTTCGTTCGCGGAGATCCTGACTTGCGCATCGACATAATTGAGCCCGGAGACGTCGATCGGCGCATTGCTCCAGGGTTGTCCGGCCGTGCCTTCCGGCGATTTCGCCAGCGGAATCGCGAGCCGCTGGAAGTCGAGATCGACCTTGACCAGCGGCTTGCTCGCGATGTCGACCGAAGCCCAGCCGTTGAAGGCGCCGTCGCCGAGCCTGCCGTTCACGCCGTTGATCATCACGACATCGCCGCTCATCCGCATGTCGGCGTGACCTGCGAGCTGGGATTTCAGCACGTCAGGCATGTCGATGGCGAAGTCGACCGGAATCGTCGGCCGGTCGCCGGGCGCCGTCGGTGGGGTTGCCTTGATATCGAACTTGGTCGGGTGCTCGCCGACGCGCGCGGTGCCGGTGATGTTGACCTTGCGGTCGCCGCCAACGACGGCATCGGCATTGATGGCGCTGATGCGGCCCTCGACGCGATCGCGTATCCGCGCGAATGCCACCTCGCCGTCGATGACCTTGACGCGGTCGATGGTCGCGCCCCCTGTATCGAGCGCGAGCGGCTTCGACGCGGTGCCGGCATTCGGCAGGCGCTCACGCAGCAACGGCTGGTAGAGCACGGGATGGGTGACGACGAGCTCGCTGATCGCAGGGCGGCCCGACCACACGCTGGAGAGCGACATGTCGGCCTGCACGCTGTCGACCGTCAGGCGCGTGATGCCGCTGCGGTCCTTCGGGTCTTGCAGCGTGAGGTCATTCAGGGTGACGTTCAGCGTCGGCCACAGGCTGATCTTGGTAGTGCCGTCGATCGACAGGCGATAGCCGGTCGCGCTCTCGACCCGCGCGGCAATCGTCGAGGTCAGGAAGCCGGACGGGATTCCGACCACCAGCAGGACCGCGATCGCGATGATGACGACAGCCAAAGCCGCGCCGGCGAATTTCAGTGCTCTCATGTCGACTTCCCAACGACGGACGATCGGCAGCGAACCCGGCGGATTAACCGTCCTTTGCGCCCGTCTTTTGTGCCTGAGTTTATCCCGGGACGGGAAGCGGCTCCAAGCGCGCAAAAATAGTCGGGGGGTGCTGCAAAGTTATGTGACTTATGACACACTTCTCCGGCGCGGTTTTACGCGATCCTGATGTTGATGGTTCCAAGCGATTTGCCAAGGACATTCACGAGTAAATTGACGAGGACATTGAAATGAGCAAGCAGGCCGAATTTGCGGTCATCCTGAAGATGAACGCGATGTTCGCGGATCTCGGTGCGGACGAACTCCAGCGGCTGTCCAATCTCTGCCACACCCAGCATCTGGGGAGCGGCGAGGTGCTGTTTCAGAAGGGCGATCCCGGAAACGCGCTGTTCGGCGTGCGGCGCGGCCAGGTCCGCATCGAGACCGGCGCCTCCGACGGCAGCCGGCTGACGCTGAACTTCATGGGGCCGGGCGACCTGTTCGGCGAGGTCGCGGTGCTGGACGGCCAGAGCCGCACGGCGGATGCTACCGCAGGTGAGGCGAGCGAATTGTTCGTGCTGCGCCGCGAAGATTTCCTCGGTTTCCTCGAGCGCGAGCCAAAGGTCGCGATCAAGATCATCGCGCTGCTCTGCCAGCGCATCCGCTGGCAGAGCGAGCGCATGGAGGAATCCATGCTGCAGCCGCTGCCGGTGCGGCTGGCGCGGCGGCTCTGCGCGCTCGCCGCCGATTTCGGCTCCGAGGTGCACATCTCGCAGGAGCAGCTCGGCGTCTTCGTCGGCGCCGCCCGCGAGAGCGTCAACCGCCAGCTTCAGGCCTGGCGCAAGGAGGCGATCCTGGATCTCCAGCGCGGCCGGATATTGCTGCGGAACATGACCAAGCTGACGGCGATCGCGCGGAACGAGTAGAGACTTCAGGTGCGTTCCTCACGACCGTGCCAGAGCCGAGTGATGAGAATATCGCCCGACTCCTCAACAATGACGTATCGCACGATGTAACCGGAAGAACCGAACCGGACGATAATCTGGCGGATGCTGTCATCCTCCGTTGGTTTGCCAAGGGATGGGAATTCCGACAGCCGATCGATGGCTGTCCAGATTAATCGCAGGGCACGTGTCGCGGCTTCGGGATTGACTGCGTCAAGGAAGCTTCGCAGCCGCTCAATATCCTCCAGAGCGGCCGGCGAAAGCAGGATCATTTGATCTTGCGTGGTTGTGGGCGAGGCAGCTCGTTGGCTGAACCCCAGCTTGCCACCCATGCTTTGACGTCGTCGAGGGGCACGGCAAGTCCGGTGCGCTTGAATTCCTCATAGCGATCGCGATCCTCTGCGAGATCCGGACCTGAAAGGTCGATGACTGAATCCAGCAGCGCGACGGCCTCGGCGAGCACCGTTGCAACATCCTTGCCGCGCTCAGAGGCGATCTCCCTGAGACGGGCATCAGTGTCAACGTCGATTTCAAGCGTGCGGCTTACGAGGTTCATGCTCAAAAGATAACACTTCACCTGCGCATGTCGAGCCCGCTATCGCGGGGAAATATCTACTCCGCCGCCGGGTGCACGATTTTCTTTGGCGTTGGCCCCGCTTCCGCTGGCGCCGCTCCATGATGCTCCGTGGTCTCCGCATCCTCGCTGTGCACGATCAGCCGCTTGGCAAAACGCCAGATCAGGGCGCCGAAATCGTCCATCACCATGAACATTGCCGGCACGAACACCAGCGACAGGATGGTCGAGAAGATCAGGCCGCCGATCACCGCGAGCGCCATCGGTGAGCGGAACTCGCCGCCGGCGCCGACCGCGAGCGCGCTCGGCATCATGCCCGCGGCCATCGCGATCGTGGTCATCACGATCGGGCGGGCGCGCTTCATGCCGGCATCGATCATGGCCTCCTCGCGCGGCTTGCCGGCGTGAATGGATTCGATGGCGAATTCCACCAGCATGATCGCGTTCTTGGTGACGATGCCCATCAACATCAGGATGCCGATCCACACCGGCGTGGTGAGCTGCTTGCCGGTGACGAGCAAGGCGGCGATCGCGCCGCCGATCGAGAGCGGCAGCGAGAACAGGATGGTGATCGGCTGCAGGAAGGTGCCGAACAGCAGCACCAGCACGGCATAGACCATCATCAGGCCGGCCGTGATCGCGGTCGCAAAGCCGTCGGACAATTCGTTCAGGCTTTCGGCGTCGCCCGAGGGTGAGACCTTCACGCCCTTCGGCAGGCTCTTCATCACCGGCAGCTCGTAGATCTTCTTGGTGGCATCGCCGAGCGCGGCGGAGCCAACGAGGTCGGCCGCGACGGTCGCCTGTCGCTCACGATCGTAGCGGTTGATGCTGGTCGGGCCCTGGTCGAGCTTGACGTCGGCGATGACCGAGAGCGGCACGCCGCCCTTCTCGCCGTGCTCGCCGAGCGGCACGCGGAGCTGCTCGAGCGTCTTCAGATTGCCGCGCGCGGCATCCTCGAGCTGAACGCGGATCGGCACCAGGCGGTCGCCGACGTCGAACTTGGCGAGTGCAGGCCCGACGTCGCCGATGGTGGCGACGCGGATGGTCTGCGACAGGCTTTCGGTCGAGACGCCGAGCCGCGCCGCGAGATCGGCGCGCGGCTCGATGCGCAGCTCGGGCCGCTCCAGCGAGGTTTCCGAGATCACGTTGGAGATGGTGGGAATACGCTTCATCTGCGTCGCAAGCTCGCTCGCGACGTTGTTGACGATGTTGGGATCGACACCGGTCACCACCAGCGAGATCGCGCGCAGGCCGTTCTCGTCCAGGAACCAGAAGCGGATGTCGGGAACGTTCTCCAGCTCCTGGCTGATCGAGAACTCGAGCTCGCGCTGAGTGATGTCGCGGCTGTCCTTGGGCGTGTAGTTGATGATCAGGGCGGCGCGCCGGACTTCCTGGGTGCCCGGCGGGACGCGCCCGCCGTCGACGAAGATGCTCTTCACCTCGGGCCGCTTGCGCAGGCGCGCGACGATGTCCTCGGTGACCTTTTCGGTATAGGCGAGCTGAGTGCCCGGCGGCAGCTCGAGCGCAAGCAGCGAGCGGGCGCTGTCCTGCGCCGGCAGGAAGCCCTGCGGCAGCAGCGTGATGCTCCAGATCGAGGCGGCGAAGATGCCGAGTCCGATCAGCACCGTGATGAAATAGTGCCTCACCGACCAGGCCACGATTCCATGATAGGACCGCAAAATGCGGCCGGGCGGCGGCTCCTCATGCGAACTGTGCTTGAGGAAGTAGGCGGCCAGCACCGGAGTGACGAAGCGGGCCGCGAGCAGCGAGAAGAACACTTGCACCGAAACGGTGATGCCGAACTGCTTGAAGAACTGCCCGGCGATGCCCGACATGAAGCTCGCGGGTGCGAAGATCGCGATGATCGTCAGCGAGATCGCGATCACCGCGAGGCCGATCTCGTCGGCAGCCTCTAACGCGGCACGATAGGGCGACTTGCCCATGTTCATGTGCCGGACGATGTTCTCGATCTCGACGATGGCGTCGTCGACCAGAATACCTGTCGACAGCGTGATGGCGAGGAAGCTGACGAGGTTGAGCGAGAAGCCGAGCAGGTCCATCGCCCAGAACGCCGGGAAGATCGACAACGGCAGCGAGATCGCGGCGATGATGGTCGCGCGCAGGTCGCGCAGGAACAGGAGCACGATGACGACGGCGAGGATGGCGCCTTCGAACAGGGTCGAGATCGCCGCGTGGTAATTGCCCTTGGTATATTCGACCGAGGTGTCGATCAGCTTCAGATCGACGTCGGGATAGGCGGTCTTGAGCGCGTCGATGCGCTTCTGCACGGCCTCGGCCACCTTCACATCGCTGGCGCCCTTGGAGCGCTTGATGCCGAGCGCGACCACCGGCTCGCCGTTGAATCGGGCGAAGGTGCGGCGGTCGGCGATGGTGTCGGTGACGGTGCCGAGATCGTCGAGCCGGACCTCGCCGCCGCCGAACAGCGGGATCATGGTGCCGGCAAGATCGCCCAGCGTCTTGGCGCCGGCGAGCGTGCGGATGGCCTGGTCGTTCTTGCCGATCTCGGCGCGGCCGCCGGCGACGTCGACATTGGTGCCGCGCAGGCTCTGGCTGACATTGACCGCGGTCAGCCCCATCGCCTGCAAACGGTCGGGATCGAGCGAGACCAGGATCTCGCGCTCGACACCGCCGATGCGCTCGACCTGGGCGACGCCGCGCACGCCTTGCAGCGCGCGCTTGACCACGTCGTCGACGAAATAGGAGAGCTGCTCAGGCGTCTTGCCGGGCGAGATCGCGGCATAGGTGACGATCGGCAGACCGATGACGTCGACGCGCTGGATCAGCGGCTCGGTGACGTTCTGCGGCAGGTTGGAGCGCACGCGCGTCACCGCGTCCTTGACGTCGTTGAGCGCGCGATCCGTGTTGGTCTCCAGCGCAAACTGGATCGTGGTGACCGACAGGCCATCGGTGATCGAAGAGGTGATGTGCCGCACGCCCTCGACGCCGGAGACCGCGTCTTCAACCGTCTTGGTGACCTGGGATTCGAGCTCGGCTGGCGCTGCGCCGAACTGCGAGACCGCAACCGAGATCACGGGAATGTCGGCCGACGGCAGCCGTGTGATCGCGAGCTTGGTGAAGGAGGTCCAGCCGAGAACCAGCAGGATGATCGAAAAGACGACAGACGGCAGCGGATGACGTATCGACCATGCCGAGATATTAAGAGCCATCAGCGTACCCGCGTGCGATCGAGTTCATCGGCGAACATGGTTTTGATCTGGTCGCCATCATGGAGCGAAGACCCGGCGTCGGCGACGACGATTTCGCCGACCTCGAGCCCTTCCAGGATTTCCGTCGCGCTGTCGGACGACAGTCCGACCCGCACCTTGCGCGTCTCGACAATATTGGCTTTGACGACTTGCACGGTGAGATGGTCGATCGCGGTCTTGGGGATCGAGACGCCGCAGCTTCGCTTGGCGTCGATCGAGGCGCGCGCGAATACGCCGACCTTCAGCGAGGGATTGTTGGTGACGCTGATGCGGACGCGCCCGAGCTGGGTCGTGCGGTCGATTTCGGGCGCAACCAGCCGGACTCGGCCGATCAGATCGGGCGCGTCGTCGCGGCTGATGCGCACGGTCGCGCCGGAGCTGAGCTTGGGCATGTGAACCGCCGGGACTTGGGCGTCGAGCTCGATCTCGTTGTTGACGGCGATGCGGAACACCGGGCCGGCCTGCGGCGAGGCCGGCGCGCCGACGATGGTGCGGACCTCGGTGATGAGGCCCGGCGCGGGCGCCTTCAGCGAGATCGGGCCTTGCGGGCCGGGGCGCTGCGGCTGGCCCGGGATCTGCGGTGGCGCGGTCAGGCGCGCCAGCTCCTGATTGTCGGTGACAGTGGTGCCTTCGGTGACGAAGAGGTCCGTGACCCGCGAGCCTTCCTGGTCGGCGACGACCACGGCCTCGCGGCGCGGCACGAAGAAGCCGGTCACCCGCACGAGGTCGGAGAAGCAGGCATTGGTCGACTTCGTCACGATGACGAGCGCCTCGCCCGGCGTTTCCTTCGCCTCGGGGCGGCGCCGATGCTCGAACAGATAGTAGCCGATGCCGAGCGCGACGACGAACGCCACCGTTCCGGCCGGCTTGAGATATGCGGAAAGGTTCATCGCCGGATCACCCTGGCCTGGCTCACGGCCGTCCGTACGAGGCCTATCGAGAGCGTTTCCCCGAAATAAAGCGGCGTCCCGCAAGGCTGCGGGACGCGCTTTGGAAGCGAGACGTTACACCACATCACGACGTGTCACTGCAAAGGATTGCGTCGTGCTTACTTCGATGCGGTGGTCTTGTTTTCCATGTTGACGACCTGCACGCGGCGGTTGACCTCCGCCATCGGCTGGCTCGGATCCTTCAGCTTGCTCTTGCCATAGCCGACGGTGACGAGGTCGGTCGCCGAGATGCCGTACTTGTCGACGAGGTAGCGCTTGATCGAATCCGCGCGGCGTTCCGACAGGTCCTGGTTGTAGGCTTCGCCGCCGGCGGCGTCGGTGTGACCGGCGACCACGAAGGTTGAGCCCTTCAGATCGGGGCTGGTCAGCGCGCGACCGAGCGCCTGCACCGAAGGCATCGATTTGGCGCTGATATTGGCGGAGTTGTAGTCGAACGTGATCTCGAGATCGATGTTCGGCTTGTCCTTGGCGACTGAGGCGATTTCCTCGCGCTCGGTCGACGACAGCGAGCGTGTCGAGCGGCCGCGCACGGACTGGATCAGCTTGGTCTCCGCCGCGTTCGGCGCGGGATCGGCCTGCGGGGCGATCGAGAGGCCGCGGGTCAAAGGCTTCTTCGGCGGCGGCGCGAGTGCGCGGACGATCTCGTCCTCGGTGACGTTCTTGCTGTTGCTTTCGTCGCCCGCGAAGGCGGGCGAAGTCGGCAGCGACAGAGCGGCGCCGATGGTGATGATGGACAGGATCGCGGTCAGTCCCTTTGCAGCCAATTTCATAGCAGTCCCTCCTGCGCAGCCAGCTCGCGCATTTCCAAATTCCTGCAACAAGCCCTCGGGAAAGGCCCCCTTGCGGCATCCGCCCATTAGTCTTCCTTGGGCTGTTGAAGGTTCGAGGCGTCTCGTGCCTCAACCCAAAAAATATCAACGCACTCCGTAGCTTGCGAATTCCTGAACGATGTTTGGATCCATCGCCTTGGCATTGGCGATGTCGAGCGCGCCTTCCTGAGCGGACCCGTTGCGCTGCTTGGCGAGGCCGCGTCCGTAGAGCGAGGACGTCAGGCGCGGGTTGATCCTCAGGGCCGCGTCGAAATCGGCGATGGCGTTCTTGACCGCTCCCGATTTCAGATTGACAAGCCCGCGGCTGTCCAGCGCATCGACGAAGTTCGGCCGCAGCCGTAGCGCCTCGTTGCAATCCTTGAGCGCGCCCTGGAGATCGCCGACCACGGTGCGAGTCCAGCAGCGGTTGTTCAGTGCCTCGACGTCCTTCGCGTTGATGCGGAGCGTATCGTCGAAATCCTTGATGGCGAGGTTGTAGGCGCCCTTGCTGGCATAGACCTGGCCACGCCGGTACAGCGCGTTCACGTCGTCCGGATTGGCGGCAATCTTGGCCGTCAGGCTCTTGATCGTGGGGTCGTCAGCCAGCACGGCGGGGCTCGGTCCGCTGTCCGTGCTCGGCGCGGGACCGGGATCAACCGGCTTCACGGGCGGCGGCGGTGGCGGCAGGGCGGCCTCGACCTGCGGCTTCGGCGAGGGAGCCGGTGCGGGCGCAGGGGGAGCGGGAGGAGGTGCAGGAGCCGCAGCCGTGTCGGCCGGCTTCGGGGGCGAAGGCGGCGTCGGTGGCGCGGGAGGTGCCGGCGGCGGGTTGTTGGCGACCACGGCCGGCGGCGCGGGTGGCGGCGTCGTTGACGGACGCGATCCGCCGGCCCCCGGAATGAACGAGAAATCTTCGGCCAATGAAGAGGATATCCACGGCACCTGCTCGCCACGCGAGGCGCGGGTGACGCCCATCTTGGTGCGGTTCAGCGTCTCCTCGGCCATCAGGTCGGGGACGCGGATTTCCTTCAGCAGTTCCTGGACGAACAGGCTGTGCTCGCCACCGGCGTCCGAGACCACCGAGGCCAGTGCGGCCGAATACATCACCAGCGTGCCATTCGGCGCGATCACCGGGGTCAGGCCGGCCGAGAAGCTGCGGAACCGGCGCTCGAAGGGGTTGCGCCTGGAGGCGTCGATCAGCGCGATCTTGACGCCGGCGCCGCGGGTGTTGAGTTCGCCGAGCACGGTCTCCAGGCTGAAACCGTCGCGGCGCACGTCGGATTCGGTCCAGATCTGCGCATCGACCGGCAGCATGTAGCTCTGACGCGCGGACTGGATGCCGAATCCGCTGAAGAACACCAGCGCCACGGAGCCGGGCTTGATCTTGCCGTAGAGCTTGTCGAGGGCGCGGCGCATGCCGTCGCCGGTCAGGTTCTCGCCAATCTCGACGGAAAAGCCGTCGCGTTTGAGCTCGTCGGCGACGTCGCGCGCGTCATTGATCGGTTCCTTCAGCGGGGCATCCGCATCCGGATATTTGGCGTTGCCGATCACCAGCGCAAAGCGGTCGCCAGCCGCAAGTGACGGGGCAGTCGGAACAAGCGAGATCAGCAAAGGCAGCAGAAAAAGGAAGCGAATTTTCATAATCAGCGCGGTCCAGCCAAAAAGGCACCGTTCCCAGCTTGCGCCGCGGCGACCTTAACTTTCGCTCCATGCATTATCAGACCCGGGATGGGGGGCGTCAACCGCTTGGAGATTCGACTTTATCGCGACGATCGACCGCAAGGCATGGCCGTGCTGCGAGGGGAATAAAGAGGCTGTCATGGTTGCACCCGATGCGATCTGGCTCGATCCTGTCCGCGGGACGTTAGGGCAGCCAGGGCGACTAAAATGTGATTGGTCTCACATTGCAGGACAGCGGTCGCCGCAACTTCAGGTGTTTGACCTTTGCGGCGGACAATGGCTTGGTCCGCCGGCTCGTCTCTGCAGGTCCACTCAGAAAAAGCAAAACAAAGAGCCGCGTCATGGGAAACGTCTACGAGATCTACGCACTGCGCTATGCGACAATGTCGCCGCGCACCCCCCACATGAACTTCCTCGCGCCCGACCCGCATGACAGCGCGGCGCAGGACCTCGACTATTTCGTCTGGCTGATCCGAGGGCACGGTCGCGACATCCTGGTCGATACCGGCTTCAACGCCGAGGAGGCGAGCGCGCGGGCGCGCAAGCTGACGCTCAATCCGGTCGACGCGCTGGAGCGCTTCGGCGTCGCCGCGGCCGCGATTCGCGACGTCGTCGTGACGCATCTGCATTACGACCACGCCGGCAATCTCGATCGCTTCCCGCATGCGCGCTTCCATCTCCAGGAGCGCGAGATGGCCTACGCGACCGGCCGCTGCATGTGCAACGGCCTCTTGCGCCATCCGTTCTCGGTCGAGCACGTCACGCAGATGGTGCGCCATGTCTATGGCGAGCGCGTCACCTTCTATTCCGGCGATGGCGAAGTCGCGCCCGGCGTCACCGTGCACCGCGTCGGCGGCCATTCCGACGGCTTGCAGGTGGTGAGGGTCGAGACCGCGCGCGGACCGGTGGTGCTGGCGTCCGATGCCGCGCATTACTACGCCAATCTCCAGCGCAAGAGCCCGTTCCCGATCGTCTACAATGTCGGCGACATGGCGCAGGGCTGGGAGACGATCGAGCGCCTCGCCGGTCACCCTGATCGATTCATCCCCGGCCACGATCCGATCGTGACCGAGATCTATCCGCGCGCCAGCGACAAGGTCGATGCGTGGGCGCTGCACCTGCCGCCGTCGCGATCGTTTGCGAAATAGCCTGACGCAGACCCTCATCCTGAGGCGCGCGCTCTTGCGCGCGTCTCGAAGGATGAAGGCCGAGATGCAGCTGAGGGGCCTTCATGGTTCTCGCGGCGATGCGAAGCATCGTCCCGCAAGACGGCGCTTGCGCACCTCCGGGATCGAACTAGGGCGGCGCCCGGCACGTCAGCAGCCGGCGCCAGACCGGACGCGGTGGCGACGCGGCCAAATCGACGCGAATGACCCACAAGAGACATCGATTGCTCGGAGTGCTACATACCAGCCGAGGATGCGGGAACCAGTTGCTTGTGCGGTCACCGATAGCTGCCGACGCTTTGAGCCTGTTGCCGTTTCTTGACGCCGGGATTGACAGTCGCGCCTATGACAAGGCGCAGCATCGGCAAAGGCTTTGCGCACGCAAAGCCCATTGCCCGGAGGCCTTCCGCCTCCGGGCTTTTTTAATTGTCTTGGCGATCGCTAGTTTCAGTGTTCGACGAGACTTGGCGCTATTGCGCCTTCATGGTCCCGTTCGCATTGAAGTCGTTCTTCCGATCATATCCGGAGGGGCTCATCTTGAGGTTTTGCAACGGCGAGCAGCTCACGGGCGCGGGCGATGTTATCGGCGCAAGCGCCTTTGGCGAACAGGCCGTAGTGGCGGATGCGGTGGAAGCCGCGTGGCAGCACGTGGATGAGGAAGCGGCGGATGAACTCGAAGGTCCCGAGCGTCATCTGCTTGTAGCGATCACGGCCCTCGATGCGATAGTCCTTCCACTTGAAGGTGACGCCACGCTGGTCGCAGGCAATCAGGCGGCTGTTGGCGATGGCAACACGGTGGGTGTAGCGCGACAGATAGGCCAGCACTGCCTCGGGACCGCCGAACGGCCGCTTGGCGTAGACGACCCACTCGGCCTTGCGCAGCGGGGTGAGGTAAGCTGCGAAGGATTGCGCCTCGGCGAGGTGGGCGTAATCGCCGAAGAAGCTGAGGCGGCCGGCTTGGTGGGCAGCGACGAGCTTCTCCAGGAACACGCGCCGGAACAGGCGGGAGAGTACGCGCACCGGCAGCAAGAAGCCCGGCCGGCACGATATCCAGCGCTTATTGTCCAGCGAGATGCCGCCGCCCGGCACGATCATGTGCACATGCGGGTGATGGGTGAGCGCCGAGCCCCAGGTGTGCAGCACGGAGGTAATGCCGATCCTGGCCCCCAAATGCTTCGGATCGGCGGCGATCGTCAGCATGGTCTCGGCCGAGACCTTGAACAAGAGGTCGTAGAGGACGGTCTTGTTCTGGTAAGCGATGTCGGCGATGGCCGCCGGCAGCGTGAACACCACATGATAGTACGGCACCGGCAGCAGCTCGGCCGCGCGGTCGGCAAGCCATTCCTTCGCGGCGGCGCCCTGGCACTTCGGGCAGTGCCGGTTGCGGCAGGAGTTGTAGGCGATGGTCGTATAGGCGCAGTCCTCACAGCGCGCGACATGGCCGCCGAGGGCTGCCGTGCGGCAGCGCTCGATCGCCGACATCACCTTGAGCTGGTGGAGGCTGACATGGCCGGCATGGGCCTTGCGCCATGCCGGGCCATGGTCGCGGAAGATATCCGCAACCTCCAAAGCCGGGCGCGACACCGCTTTGGCGTCAGCCGGGCGGCCGGATCTCCTTGAGTTTGAGCGCGATGTGCTCCAGCGGGCTCATGACCTCGCTGATCGTCTTGGTCGCGACGCGGGTATACAGCGCCGTGGTGTCGAGCTTGGCATGACCGAGCAGCACCTGGATCACGCGGACATCGATGTTCTGCTCCAGGAGGTGGGTAGCGAAGCTGTGCCGCAAGGTGTGCAGCGAGACGCGCTTGTTGATCTCCGCCATTTGCGCAGCGGCGTGACAGGCGCGATTGAGCTGGCGCGTGGTCATCGGCTGCGCCGGATCGCGTCCCGGGAACAGCCAACCCTGCGGACGCGCCGCCTTCCACCAGGCCCGCAGCAGGTCCAGCAGGCTCGGCGATAGCATGACGTGACGGTCCTTGCCGCCCTTGCCCTGCTCGACGCGGATGATCATGCGCTTGCTGTCGATATCGGAGACCTTGAGCGAGACCACTTCAGTGGCGCGCAGGCCAGCGCCGTAGGCCACGCTCAAGGCCGCCTTGTACTTCAGCCCCGGCGCGGCATCGAGCAGCCGCGCCACTTCCTCGACGCTGAGCACCACCGGCAGCTTGCGCGGCTCGTGAATGACATGGGTGTGTTCGACGATCTCGTGGCGCTTGAGCGTGACCCGAAAGAAGAACCGCAGCGTCGAGACGGTCTGGTTGATGGTCGGCACGCCAACGCCGCTTGCCGTCAGATGTAGCTGATAGCGGCGCACGTCCTCGAAGGTCGCCGTATCCGGCGAGCGCCCGAGAAACGCGGCGAAGTTCTTGATTCTTTGCACGTAGTCATGTTGGGTCTTCGGCGCGAGCTTGCGGATCGTCATGTCCTCGATCATGCGCCGGCGCAACGGGCTCATTGCCTCGTCGGTCATGGGGATGCTCCTGTCTTGGATGAAGGTTGCGAACCCCTCATCTCAAGACAGGACGCCCCGTCGCGCTATCGTCTTGGCTGTGTCGCCAGCCCCGGGGTCCTACCGCGCGAGCGGTTTAGTCCTTTGCCTCCAAGCCGACATTCGTCAGGCTGTGATATCGACAACTTCAAAGGATGGCTCCACTCCAGAGAGCACATCCATGCAGCCCCACCCGGTGATGAATTCGTACTGTCGAACGGGACGATGAATCTCCTTCCAGGTCTCCGACTGGCTGTCCGCGAAGGTCGAACCCTCCACGCGATAAGCGAAGTGCCTTGGAACTAACCCCTCGTTTTTCGTAGGCTGTTGCTCAGTACTGAGCGGCATTTCGTCCAAAAGGCGGACTATAGTGGCGCCGTTGAAACGAACGCGAAGCGCCTGACCCTCAGCGCTCGGAAGAACGAAGTCCGCCGAGAGGCTTTCTGCCTTCCACTTGATCGCGAGCAGGTCGCTCTTATCGCAGTCAAACGTCACGCCTGCGTCGATCGGAAAATACTTAGGCATGGCTTGCTCGGGTGGCACCAATCAGGCAGGGGCGTTCTACCATTTCCCCGCCTGTATGTCTGCTTGGGCCCGTGGCAGACCTTGTCGCGCAGCTCGCCGACCGTCTGCTTGTGACCCCTTCTCGGACATCAGCCCGGCCCGGTGACATGCGATTCAGGCTATCCCGCCCCTTCCTGAATGATGGTTTGGACCGATAAGATACCTTCTTGACCGTTTGGGGGCGGATATGACGCGGCCATCAAGAACGGGCGGCAAGACGAGCCAGGCGAAGACCCGCAAGGGCCGCAAGACCACCAAGAGCAAGCGCCGCATTGCGCCAGCGGCCAGCCGAGCGAAGCGTCGTTCGGTCGCCGGTTCGAGCAAAGACCTGAAGGAGGCCCGCGAGCAGCAGGCGGCGACGGCCCAAATATTGAAGGTCATCGCAAGTTCGCCTGACGATGTGCAGCCGGTATTCGAGGCGATTGCGATCAGCGCCAACAGGCTGATTGGCGGTTTCTCTACGGCAGTGTTTCGCTATATCGACGGCATGCAACACCTGGAGGCGTTCACGCCGACCAATCCGGTCGCTGACGAAGCATTGCGAGCTTCGTTCCCGCGGCATCTCACAACGACTTCGGCGCCCTTCGAGTTGCTGCGTGATGGCAAACCAACGCAGATTGTCGATACCGAATCCTCGCCAAACATACTGGCCAGGGATTTGGCGCGATTGCGCGGCTTTCGCAGCATGTTGTTCACGCCGTTGATGAGCAATGGGGTGCCTATCGGCTTGATCACCGTGACGCGAGTCGAGACCGGTTCATTCGCCGACCATCACGTGCAATTGCTACAGACCTTCGCCGACCAGGCCGTGATCGCCATCGAAAACGCGCGGCTGATCAACGAGGTGCAGGCCAAGACCCGCGATCTCTCCGAAGCCCTCACCTACCAGACCGGCAGCAGCAATATCTTAAGGGTCATAGCGTCCTCACCGACTAACGTCGAACCAGTTCTCGAAGCAATCGTCGCAAGTGCGTGCCAACTTTGTGAGGCCGATGATGCTGCCGTGCTCTTGAAGGACGGCGACGAACTGCGCTTCAGCGCACATCATGGCCCGATTTCGATAGATGTAGGAAAGTGGCCGATCAATCGCGGCTGGGTCTCGGGGCGTGCGTTCCTCGATCAGACGCCGGTGCACGTGCGCGACCTCCTCTCAGACGAAGGCGCCGAATTTCCAGATGGTCGGAAATTGACCCAGCATACCGGCACTGGGGTTATTCACAGCATTCTGGCTGTTCCGTTGCTGCGCGAAAAGGAGAGCATTGGCGCGATTCTGCTTCGCCGCACCGAGGTGCAGCCATTTAATGAGAAGCAGATTGCCTTGCTACAGTCCTTCGCCGACCAGGCGGTGATTGCGATCGAGAACGCGCGATTGTTCAATGAAACGAGGGAAGCGCTGGAGCGGCAAACTGCGACGTCGGAAGTGCTACGAGTCATATCCACTTCGCCTGGCGGACTTGGGCCGGTGTTCGAGGCCATGCTGGAAAATGCCGTGCGCATCTGCCGTGCCAGTTTTGGGACGCTGCTCCTATACGAAGGCGACAGGTTGCGGCGGGTGGCGCGAATGGCCGCGCAAAACGTGCCGCAATTGTACACGCCCGACCAGGAAACGCCGCCACACTTCATCGCGCCGTTTGATGGGGCGCCTTCGCTGGGGCGCCTCGTCGAGACCAAGGCGCTGGTTCACATTGCCGATATCGCCACAGAGCATCCCGACGATCTGATCTACAAGGTCGCCGCAGCCCGCACCGTTCTGATTGTGCCGATGCTCAAGGAGAGCGAGCTTGTCGGTGGCTTTGCTGTCTACCGCAAGGAAGTGCAAGAGTTCAGCGACAAGCAGGTCGAGTTGCTGGAAAATTTTGCGGCACAAGCGGTGATCGCCATCGAAAACACACGACTGCTCAAGGAGCTGCGGCAGCGAACCGACGATCTCTCGCAATCCCTCGACGACCTCCGCACCGCACAGGACCGCCTGGTGCAGACCGAAAAGCTTGCCTCGCTCGGCCAGCTCACCGCGGGCATTGCGCACGAGATCAAGAACCCGCTCAACTTCGTCAATAATTTCGCAACCCTTTCAGCGGAGTTGACCGAGGAGTTGAACGAGGCCCTCAAGCCCGCCGAACTCGTCGACAAGATCCGCACCGAAGTCGATGAGCTGACGGCGCTTTTGAAGAGCAACCTCGAAAAGGTCGTGCAGCACGGCAAGCGGGCCGATTCCATCGTCAAGAACATGCTGCTGCACTCACGCGAGGGACCGGGCGAGCGCCGCCTCGCCGACATCAATGCCCTGGTCCAGGAGAGTCTTAATCTAGCCTACCATGGCGCGCGCGCAGAGAAGTCCGACTTCAACATCACGCTCACGCAGGACCTCGACCCCGACGCGGGCGAAATCGAGGTATATCCGCAGGAGATCACGCGCGCGCTGCTCAACGTGATCTCCAACGGATTCTATGCCGCGACCAGGCGCAAGTCCGAGGCGGGAGACGAGACCTTTGAGCCTGTGCTGAGTGCGATCACGAACAACCTTGACGACAAGGTCGAAATTCGCATCCGCGACAACGGCACCGGGATTCCGGTCGAGGTGAAGGAAAAAATGTTCAATCCCTTCTTTACTACCAAGCCAGCTGGCGAAGGCACGGGGCTCGGTCTGTCGATGACCCACGACATCATTGTCAAACAACACGGCGGAACCCTCGATGTCGAGAGCGAGCTGGGTGTGTTTACCGAGTTCATTATCACGCTGCCGCGATGACCTCTTTTGGCCCATCGGCGAAACTGGGGATAGCCTTTTAGAGTTCTGCTTCGCAGGGTCTAGCGGACGCGAATTGCTCTCGTTGAGCTCTTGTTTGACCCGACGGCGAAGATCGCGATAGCGCCCGGACGTCAGCAGCTGACGCCAGACCGGACGTGGTGGCGACGCGGCCAAATCGATGAGAATGACCTTCAACGGACGTTTACTTGGGGTCGCTTCCGCCAATTAGCTTAAGGATATAATCTGGCCAGCCTCCAGTCGGACTGCTGCCAGGTTCAGACCCATGAAGCGGTGGCGCTCAGTCAGCATTATCTGCATGGTTGTCACTGCGGGCCTGCTGGGTGCCGGGGCCCTTGTCGTCGGCCAGTCACGCGTGCCGACAGAAGCCATTGCATCCTCGGTAACACGTACACCGGAGCTTATGGAACGCGCGTGGCACCTGCCAGTGGCCGCCACATTCCATGGGAACGTGAACTGGCAATCAAATAGCTCTCGTTGCGGACCTGCAGCTGTTGCGAATGCGTATAGGTCGCTCGGCGAGACGGCAAGCACGGAGGGTAAGGTGTTGGCCGGCACCGGGCGGTGCTGGACGGGCTTATGCATCCTGGGTCTCACGCTCGACGAACTGGCCGAGGTGGCGCGGACCAACACGAGCCGCAAAGTCACGGTCTTGCGTAATCTCAGCGAGGGCCAGTTTCTGGAACATTTGCGTCGCTCCAACGATCCTGGCCGACGCTACATCGTGAATTTCAATCGCGCGCAAATTTTTGGTGCTGGTGTTGGACATCATTCGCCCATTGGCGGCTATCTGGAAGCCGAAGATCTAGTTTTCGTGCTCGACGTCAATTCCAATTACCAGCCATGGCTAGTCGAGCGAAAGCGGCTGTTCGCAGCTGTGAATACGTACGATGGCGATAAGAAGCGCGGGCTGCTGCTGATCGAGTAATTGCAAATCCCTGCGGCCTGTGACGTACAGCCCTGGGCTGAAGAAGGCGAGCGAGGCGGTGGAGGTGACCAGGCGATCGAATAAAACAAGGCTGCGAGCGGCTGCCTTGCGACGGGTCTGCTCGTGGCCCTGAGTCGAACAGCACTGCAGCCGTCACGACGTCGGCTGTCTGATGTGGTCCGGATTCCGATGAAGCATTTTCTGGAAGGACAGTCGGTTTTAGCGCCTCTCCCTGTTTTACTTTTGCTGGGCGGTTGTGCCGGAACGATGCCCGAGTGTAATTCTTTGGATGCGCGTAATACAGTGATTAAGATCGTTTCGGGCGACAGCAACAACGCGCTTGTCAACTACGCCGTTATGAACTCGAGCGCGGTTGCGGCGATGATAAGTCATGCGACCACAGAGGCCGAAAAACTAGCGATTTGGGAAAAGGCGAGACAAGGTGCCGCTTATAGGTTGGATGATGCGATAAGCACAAATTCAAGAAGCAAAGCCAAGCGAGCAGTTACCTGTACCGCGTTATTGTCTGCGACCGTTGAGGATGTGACAGCGCAAAAGGAGGTGGACTTCGAGGTGGAACTAACCGCAGACGGCAAGATTTCCGTTTCGGTCAGTCCGTTTCAATTTTGACCGATGCCACGTAGCGGCCTCTTTCATATCAGGCCAAGCAGGGAATGTCGCCTTTGGCCCGTAGCAGACCTCGGCCTATGTTTCGTCGATTTCCACTTTATAGCTGCCCACCCTAATACGCCTGCTTGGCGTCCGCCTCTTCGCTGGTCTGGATCAGGTCGAGGCTCTGCTCGATCTTACCGAGCAGGGCCGAGAGCTGCTTGCGCTCCTGCGCGGAGAGGCAGGCGAGGATCTCGTCTTCCCGCCGCAGCAATTGCGGAAACAGCTCCTCATAGAGCGCGCGGCCCTTCTTCGTCAGTTGCAGGCGGAATTCGCGGCGGTCGGCTTCGTTCTCGACCCGCTCGATCAATCCCTGGTGCAGCAGCGTCGTCACCGCCCGGCTGATGGTCGATTTGTGCGTGCGGGTGCATTGCGAGATGAATTGCGCGCTGCAGGCATCATTGCGGAAGCCGAGCGTGGCGATCACGCGCCATGCCGGAATGTCGAGGCCATGCCGCTCCTGATATTCCACCGCGAGCGCGGAACTCACCTCCGCCGCGAGCCGGTTGAGGCGGAACGGCACGAACTTGAACAGGTCGAGCCGAGGTTTTGGCCGCGGCGAAGTCTCGTCGGCTTGCCGTGTCTTCAGCGTGATGTCGCTGGATGTCCTCGCCAAGGAAAGCGCTCCGAATTCAGTTGACGGCCGGCCGGCTCCGGTCCAAAATAGTTGCACGTGAGACTATCTAGCAGATCAGTCCTCTCCTGACCAGAGCGAAAGGTTAGCGCATGGCGCAGGCCAAATCCCAGTTCGGCTATCGCCGCCACCCCGATCAGGATCGTCTGGGCCAAGACCCGGCCGCGCATCCGGTCGTGGTCGTCGGCGCGGGCCCGGTGGGGTTGTCGCTCGCGATCGATCTTGCCCAGCGTGGCCAGCGCGTCGTGCTTTTGGACGATGCCGACCGTATCGGCGAAGGCTCGCGCGCGATCTGCTTCTCGAAGCGTTCGCTGGAATATTGGGACCGCCTCGGCGTCGGCGACCGCATGGTCGAGAAGGGCGTGGTGTGGAGCGTCGGCCGCATCTTTCACGGCGAGTCGCAGCTCTACCAGTTCAACCTGCTGCCCGAGGACGGCCACAAGCGGCCGGCCTTCATCAACCTCCAGCAATATTACGCCGAAGCCTATCTGGTCGATCGCATTCAGGATCTGCCTGCGATCGACCTGCGCTGGCGCAACAAGGTGACGGCGCTGGAGCAGCGCAATGATTCGGTCGCGCTGACGATCGAAACGCCGGAGGGAGCCTATCGGCTGCACGCGCAATATGTCATCGCCTGCGACGGCGCGCGGTCCTCGCTGCGACAGATGGTCGGCGCCGAGTTCGCGGGACAGGTGTTCGAGGACCAGTTCCTGATCGCCGACGTCAAGATGACCGCAGAATTCCCGACCGAACGCTGGTTCTGGTTCGATCCGCCGTTCCATGCCGGACGTTCGGCGCTGCTGCACCGGCAGCCCGATGACGTCTGGCGCATCGATCTCCAGCTCAATCGCTACGCCGATCCGGTTCTCGAGAAGAAGCCGGAAAACGTCCAGCCGCGCATCGCGCGCATGCTTGGCCATGACAAGTTCGAGTTCGAGTGGATCTCGCTGTACAAATTCCAATGCCGGCGGATGGACCGCTTCATCCATGGCCGCGTGATTTTTGCCGGCGATTCCGCGCACCAGGTCTCGCCGTTCGGTGCGCGCGGCGCCAACTCGGGACTGGAGGACGCCGAAAACCTCTCCTGGAAGCTCGATCGCGTGCTGCGCGGGACTTCGCCCGCGAGCCTGCTCGAGAGCTACCATGCCGAGCGCAGCATGGCGGCCGACGAGAACATCCGCGAATCCACCCGCTCGACCGATTTCATGGCACCGAACTCGCACCAGGAAGCGCGGCTGCGCAAGGCGGTGCTGTCGCTCGCCAAGGAGACCGAGTTCGGCAAGCGCATGGTCAATGCCGGCCGGCTGTCGGTGCCGTGCAGCTACGACTCGCCGCTGTCCTCGCTCGATGCGGATACGTGGCGCGGCGGACCGTCGCCCGGCTGTTCCATGCTCGACGCGCCCGTCGCAACGCGTGCCGGCGAGCAGATCTATCTGACGGATGCCTTCCGCGAGGGTGGAACGGACTTCACCTTGCTGTCGTTCAGCAATGGCGCGCCGATCGATGTGCCCGATGGCCTCAAGGGCATCTGCATTGGAGATGAAGGCGGACTTGCCGATCCCTCGGACCTGGTCGCAAAGCGCTACGGCGCCGAGCCGGGTGCCGCCTATCTGCTGAGGCCCGACGGTTATGTCGCGGCGCGCTTCCGCCACCCGACGCGCGCGACGATCGCGGCGGCGCTGGCGCGGGCCGAAGGTTTGTATTGAGGTTTCGCATGCCGCTCTCCACCAACTCCAACTTCGCGCGTCCCGACGATGCCTTTCGCGCCATCGTCGAGGCGCATCGCGGCCTCACCGAGGAGCAGAGCGCCGATTTCGACGCGGCGCTGGTGCTGATCCTCGCCAACCATATCGGCGACATCGACGTGCTGCGCGAGGCGATCGGCCTTGCCAAGCGGCGCATGATCGACGGCCAGCAGCAACAACAGCAACAACAATAACCCAATGACTTGAAGGACGAATTGATGGCGAAGAACTTCGCATCCACGGGCGATCTCTCCGAGAAGAAGATCACCTTCTCCGAGATCGGCACCGATCTCTATGCCTTCACCGCCGAGGGCGATCCGAACACGGCCGTCATTGTCGGCGACGACGGTTGCCTCGTGTTCGATGCACAGGCAACGCCGGCGATGGCGAACAAGGTGATCGAGCGCGTGCGCGCCGTCACCGACAAGCCGATCAAATATGTCGTGCTGTCGCATTATCATGCGGTGCGCGTGCTGGGCGCATCCGCCTACAAGGCGCAGGGTATCGTCGCCTCGCAGGAGACCTATCGGCTGATCGAAGAGCGCGGCAAGCAGGATTGGGATTCCGAATACGGCCGCTTCCCGCGCCTGTTCCAGGACGCGCAGAGCATCCCCGGCCTGACCTGGCCGACGCTGACCTTCGAAGGCGAGATGTCGATCTATCTGGGAAAGCGCGAGGTGCGCCTGATGCAGTTAGGGGCGGGCCACACCTCCGGCGACATCGTCGCCTGGGTGCCGGATGCCGAGGTGATGTTCTCCGGCGATCTCATCGAATATCACTCGGCCTGTTATTGCGGCGACGCGCATTTGCGCGAATGGCCGCTGACGCTGAACGAGATTCGCAACTTCAATCCCAAGGCCATCGCGCCGGGCCGCGGCGATGCCCTGAAGGGTCTCGCCACCGGGCGTGAGGCCATCGCGATGACGCGCGATTTCGTCTCCACACTCTATGGCGCGGCCGAAATCTCCGTCGCCAAGGGCCGCACCTTGAAGGAGACGATGGCGGCGACGCGCGAGGTGATGGATCCGAAATTCTCGAGTTTTGCCATCTACGAGCACTGCCTGCCGTTCAACGTGTCACGCGCCTTCGACGAAGCGTCGGGGATCGACGACCCCGTGATCTGGACCGACAAGCGCGACCAGGAGATGTGGTCTGCCCTGCAAGGAGGAGGATAGTCATGAACATCAGCACCTCGCCCGATCAGATCGTTCGCAGTTCCGCACAGGTGACGCCGGGCTATATGTCCGGCTTCGGCAACAGTTTTGAGACCGAGGCGCTGCCGGGCGCGCTGCCGATCGGGCGCAACTCGCCGCAGCGCTGTGCCTATGGCCTCTATGCCGAGCAGCTCTCGGGCTCGCCCTTCACCGCGCCGCGCGGCACCAATGAGCGCTCCTGGCTCTATCGCATCCGCCCGTCGGTGAAGCATTCCGGCCGCTTCGAGAAGATCGATGCCGGGCTGTGGCGCTCGGCACCGTGCCACGAATACGATCTGCCGATCGCGCAGCTGCGCTGGGATCCGACGCCGATCCCGAAGGAGGAGGTGACCTTCCTCCAGGGCGTGCAGACCATGACGACCGCCGGCGACGTCAACACGCAGGCCGGCATGGCGGCGCATGTCTACCTCATCACCAAGTCGATGGTGGACCAGCATTTCTACAATGCCGACGGCGAGCTGATGTTCGTGCTTCAGCAGGGCGTCTTGCGTCTCGTCACCGAGTTCGGCCGCATCGACGCCGAGCCCGGCGAGATCGTGGTGATCCCGCGCGGCGTCAAGTTCCGCGTCGAAATCCCGAACGGTCCGGCGCGCGGCTATCTCTGCGAGAACTACGGCGGCGCCTTCACGCTGCCGGAACGCGGGCCGATCGGCGCCAATTGCCTCGCCAATGCGCGCGACTTCCTGACGCCGGTCGCGTATTACGAGGACAAGGACACGCCGACCGAGCTCTACGTGAAATGGGGCGGCTCGCTGTTCAATACCACGTTGCCGCATTCGCCGATCGACGTCGTCGCCTGGCACGGCAATTACGCGCCCTATAAGTACGATCTGCGCACGTTCTCGCCGGTCGGCGCGATCAGCTTCGACCATCCCGATCCCTCGATCTTCACGGTGCTGACCTCGCCCTCGGAGACGGCGGGAACCGCGAATATCGACTTCGTGGTCTTCCCCGAGCGCTGGATGGTCGCCGACAACACCTTCCGCCCGCCCTGGTATCACATGAACATCATGAGCGAGTTCATGGGCCTGATCTACGGCGTCTACGATGCCAAGCCGCAAGGCTTCGTCCCCGGCGGCATCAGCCTGCACAATTGCATGCTGCCGCACGGCCCGGATCGCGATGCGTTTGAGCATGCCAGCAATGGCGAACTGAAGCCCGTGAAGCTGACCGGCACCATGGCCTTCATGTTCGAGACCCGCTACCCGCAGCGCGTCACCGCGCATGCGGCGAAGTCGTCGACGCTGCAAGACGACTATGCTGAGTGCTGGAAGGGCCTGGAGAAGCGGTTCGATCCGAACAGGCCATAGCTTTCTTGCCCTCTCCCCTTGTGGGAGATGGTGGCTCGCCGCATGGCGGCGAGACGGGTGAGGGGTCTGTCTCCGCGAGTGAGCCTCTCACATTCGGATACGCGGATAGAACCCCTCATCCGGCGCTTCGCGCCACCTTCTCCCACAAGGGGAGAAGGAAGAAAGAATCGAGCCGAACGTGACAACCCACCCCAACGACCCCAGCCTCCGCTCCTTCATCGACGTCGATCCCGCTTCCGACTTTCCGATCCAGAACCTGCCCTATGGCGTGTTCTCGACTGCGGGCAATCCAACGCCACGGATCGGTGTTGCGATCGGCAATTACGTGCTCGATCTCTGGGAGCTCGAGCAGGACTCGCGGCTCGACGTCGGTCCGCTCGGTGTGTTCTCCGGGGCCTCGCTCAATCCCTTCATGGCGCTCGGACCAAAAGTCTGGACCAAGACGCGGGCGCGGATCAGCGAGCTCCTGCGTCACGATCATCCGGAACTGCGCGACAACGAGGAGCTGCGCAGCCGCGCGCTGGTGCAGATGCGCGATGCAAAACTGCATCTGCCCTTCACCGTCTCAGGCTACACCGATTTCTATTCGTCGAAGGAGCACGCCACCAATGTCGGCGTGATGTTCCGCGGCAAGGACAATGCGCTGCAGCCGAACTGGCTGCATATGCCGATCGCCTATAACGGCCGCGCCTCCACCGTCGTGGTGTCGGGCACCAAGGTGAAGCGGCCGCGCGGGCAGCTGAAGCCGCCGAACGTGGAGGTGCCGAACTTCGCTCCGTGCAAGCGACTCGATTTCGAGCTGGAGATGGGCATCGTGATCGGCCAGCCATCGCCGATGGGCGGCATGCTGAGCGAGAGCCAAGCCGAGGAGATGATCTTCGGTTTCGTGCTGCTCAACGATTGGAGCGCGCGCGACATCCAGCAATGGGAATATGTGCCGCTCGGCCCGTTCCTGGCAAAAGCGTTCGCGACCTCGATCAGCCCGTGGGTGGTGACGCGCGAGGCGCTGGAGCCGTTCCGGCTGAAGGGGCCGGAGCAGGCGCCGGTGCCGCTCGACTATCTCAAGCAGAGCAAGCCGCAGAACTACGATATTGCGCTCGACGTGTCCTTGCGCGCCGCCGGCGCCAACGCCCCCGCCAGCATCAGCCGCACCAATTTCAAATACATGTACTGGTCCTCGGTGCAGCAGCTCATGCACCACGCCTCCAGCGGGTGCGCCATGAATGTCGGCGATCTCCTGGGGAGCGGCACCATCTCCGGCCCGGAAAAGGATCAGCGCGGCAGCCTGCTCGAGATCAGCTGGAATGGCACCGAGCCGGTCGAATTGCCCGGCGGCATCAAGCGGTCGTTCCTGGAAGACGGCGACAGCCTCGTCATGCGCGGCTGGTGTCAGGGCAATGGCTATCGCGTGGGGTTCGGCGAGGTCGAGGGGACGATTCTGGCGGCGGAGTAGCGCGCGCCGCCACGGCCACCGTCATTGCTTCGTCGCAAGGGCTCCTCGCAATGACGGTGTGGCAGCAGTTCACCGCCTCTCCGGCGGCACCTCGCGTATCCGCGCGCAATGCGCCGCGACGTCGTCCAGGCTGTACTTCAGATGCACCCGCTTGTCGGACGGCACCTGCTTGGTCGTGCACACGCCCGGCCGCCATTCCCGCGCGGGCCTGATCGAGCGCGGGGCAAAACCGCCGCCGCAGTTCGGGCAGACGTTGAAGAGTTTCGTCTCCACGCAATCCGCACAGAACGTGCATTCATACGAGCAGATCCGCGCGTCGGTTGCGTTCGGCGGCAGGTCGCGGTCGCAATATTCGCAGTTCGGTCGAAGCTGGAGGGCCATGGTTGAATCTCCCGGATTGACCGGGATCATCGCAGATCGCGCCCGCGGCGCGAATGCCGGATTTCCCTCGAATTCAGCCGGGCTCCAGGGGATTGCCTGCTCAGCTAGGGCTCCGCTTTCCACGCCGCCGTC
Source organism: Bradyrhizobium sp. C-145 (assembly GCF_023375135.1). Taxonomy (NCBI): domain Bacteria; kingdom Pseudomonadati; phylum Pseudomonadota; class Alphaproteobacteria; order Hyphomicrobiales; family Nitrobacteraceae; genus Bradyrhizobium; species Bradyrhizobium sp. C-145. The sequence goes on from NZ_CP088150.1 coordinate 326,913, forward strand.
ACCCTGGCGATCTCCGCCGCCTCCGGCTCGCGGACGGCCGAAGGCGTGCGTGAGAATCTCGGCGCGGGCGCGGGCTGCTTCACGCCGTGACGCTCGACGAAGACATTGCGGGCGACCATGTGCGGGTGTTGCGTGGCCTCCGACATGGTCAGCACTGGCGCGAAGCAGATGTCGGTGCCTTCCATGATCTTGCACCAGTCCTCGCGCGTCTTGCTCTTGAACACCGCCTTCAGCTTCTCCTTCAGCGCCGGCCAGGCGTTGCGGTCCATCTGCGCGTCGAAATCGGCGTCGGTCAGGCCCGCGTGCTGGCGCAGCAGCGCGTAGAATTGCGGCTCGATCGACCCAATCGAGACGAAATGGCCGCAGGCGCATTCGTAGACGCCGTAGAAATGCGCGCCGCCGTCGAGGAAGTTCTGGTTGCGCCCCTCGGTCCAGCGTCCCATCGTGGTCATGTCGAAGAAGAACGACATCAACGACGCCGCGCCGTCGCACATGGCGGCATCGACCACCTGGCCCTTGCCAGATTTTTGCGCTTCGAGAAGCGCCGCAAGCACGCCGACGACGAGATAGAGCGCGCCGCCGCCGAAATCGCCGACCAGATTGAGCGGCGGCACCGGTGTCTCCTTAGGTCCGATCGCGGCGAGCGCACCGGTGATGGAGATGTAATTGATGTCGTGGCCGGCGGCGTTCGCAAGCGGGCCCTCCTGGCCCCAGCCGGTCATGCGGCCGTAGACCAGCTTCGGGTTGCGCGCGAGCACCACGTCAGGCCCGAGCCCGAGCCGCTCCATCACGCCGGGACGAAAACCTTCGACCAGCGCATCGGCGCTGGCCAGCAGGTCGAGCACTTGTGCGATCGCCGCCTTGTCCTTGAGGTCGAGCTCGATCACCTTGCGGCCGCGGCCGGCCACCGACTTCATGCTCTTCCTGGCGCCGATGCGATCGAGCGTGACGACGTCGGCGCCCATGTCGGCCAGCATCATGCAGGCGAACGGGCCGGGTCCGATGCCGGCGAATTCGACGATGCGGAAGCCCGACAGCGGGCCGGAGGCGCGGACGGAGGAGCCATCTGATTTTTGTTGGGCTGGTTTATCGAGCACGTTGTTGTTTCCTCGGGTCGCGGGCGGATGCCGGTGATCCGGCAACGGCCTCGGACATTGCTCTTTGGGGCGAGTTAATTGGCTGATTAACTTTTCTCGCCTTCACACCAGCGAGGCAAGCGGTTTTCATGCCGCATGGCCAAAATAAAAACGGCGCGCACCGAAGTGCGCGCCGCGGAAAATTTGTGTCGAGGCGCTAAAGCGCGATTGTCAGCCCGCAGCGGTCACAGCGCGCTGTGCCATCACTTTGACGAGGTTGGCGCGGTACTCGGCCGTGCCATGGATGTCAGCCAGCAATCCGCTCGCAGAAATATTGACGCTGTCGATCGCCGATGGCGACCAGTTCGCCTTCAACGCGGCTTCGATGGCGGGCACCCGCATCACGCCGTTCTGCGAGGCGCCGGTGGCGGCCACCCGCACCTCGCCCGACTTGGTCTGCGCCACGAACACGCCGGTCAGCGCGAAGCGCGAGGCCGGATGCCGCATCTTGGCGTAGCCCGCCTTCGCCGGAACCGGGAACGACACCGCAGTGATGATCTCGCCATCTTCGAGCGCCGTGGTGAACAGACCCTTGAAGAAGTCATCCGCCGAGATCGACCGCTTGTTGGTCTTCACGGTGGCGCCGAGCGCGAGCAGTGCGGCGGGATAGTCGGCAGCGGGATCGTTGTTGGCGATCGAGCCACCGATCGTGCCGCGATAGCGCACCGCGGGGTCGCCGATCAGCGACGCCAGATAGGCGAGTGCCGGAATCGCCTTCTTCGCGGCATCGCTAGTGGCGACGTCATGATGCGGCGTGGCGGCTTTGATGGTCAGCGTGTCGCCGGAGGCCTCGACGCCGATCATGTCCTTGATCTTGCCGAGGTCGATGACGTCTGACGGATTGGCGAGCCGCTGCTTCATGACCGGCAGCAGGGTTTGTCCGCCGGCCAGGAATTTCGCCTCGCTGCTCTTGCCGAACAGGCTCACGGCTTCGTCGACCGAGGAAGCACGATGATAGGTGGTCTGGTACATCTTCGTTCCTCCCTCTTAAGCGGCGTTGATCGTGCGCCACACCCTGTCGGGGGTCGCGGGCATTTCCAGATTGTTCTTGCCGATCGCATCCGTGATCGCGTTGATCACGGCTGCAGAAGCGCCGATCGCGCCGGCCTCACCGCAACCCTTGATGCCCAGGGGATTGCCCGGGCACAGCGTCGTGGTGTGGGAGAGGTTGAACGAGGGCAAATCGTCGGCACGCGGCATGGAGTAATCCATGAACGAGGCCGTCACCGGCTGGCCGTTGGCATCGTAGATCGCGTGCTCGAGCAGCGCCTGCCCGATGCCTTGGGCGAGGCCGCCGTGGACCTGTCCCTCGACGATCATCGGGTTGATCAGCCGGCCGAAATCGTCGGCCGCGACGAAGTTGACGAAGGATGTCTTGCCGGTGCCGGGATCGACCTCGAGCTCGCAGATATAGGCGCCGGCCGGGAAGGTGAAGTTGGTGGGGTCGTAGAAGGCGCTCTCCTTCAAGCCCGGCTCCATCCCCTCAGGCAGATTGTGCGCGGTGTAGGCTGCGAGCGCGACCATCGGGAAGGCGATCGCCTTGTCGGTGCCCGTGACCTTGAACTCGCCGTTCTCAATGACGATGTCGGCCTCCGAGGCCTCCAGCGCATGCGCAGCGATCTTCTTGGCCTTGGATTCCATCTTCTCCATCGCCTTCAGGATCGCGGTAAGACCGACGGCTGCGGAGCGCGAGCCGTAGGTGCCCATGCCGAACTGCACCTTATCGGTGTCGCCATGGACGATCGAGACCTGGCTGATCGGAACGCCCAGGCGGTCGGCGACGAGCTGGCAGAACGTGGTCTCGTGGCCCTGGCCGTGGCTGTGCGATCCCGTGAGGATCTCGATGGTCCCGACCGGATTGACGCGCACCTCGGCCGATTCCCACAGGCCGACGCCGGCACCCAGACTGCCGACGGCTTTTGACGGCGCGATGCCGCAGGCCTCGATGTAGCAGGACACGCCGATGCCGCGCAGCTTGCCTTGTGATTTGGCTTGTGCCTTGCGGGCAGGGAAGCCGGCATAGTCGATCGCCTTCATCGCGGCATCGAGCGAGGCGTTAAAGTCGCCGGTGTCATAGGCCATGATCACAGGCGTCTGGTGCGGGAACTGGGTGATGAAGTTGGTCCGGCGCAGCTGGGCCGGATCGACCTTCAGCTGCCGTGCCGCCGTCTCCATCAGCCGCTCCAGCAGGTAGCTGGCCTCGGGTCGGCCGGCGCCGCGATAGGCGTCGACCGGCGTGGTGTTGGTGTAGACGCCGATCACCTCGGCATGGATCGCCGGGATGTTGTACTGGCCCGACAGCAGCGTCGCGTAGAGATAGGTCGGCACCGACGACGAGAACAGCGACATGTAGGCGCCGAAATTGGCGTAGGTCTTCACCTTCAACCCGGTGATCTTGTTGTTGGCGTCGAAGGCCATCTCGGCATGGGTCACATGGTCGCGGCCATGCGCGTCGGTGAGGAAGGCCTCGGTGCGGTCGCCGGTCCACTTCACGGGACGACCGACCTTCTTGGAGGCCCACAGCGCCACCATCTCCTCGGGATAGATGAAGATCTTCGAGCCGAAGCCGCCGCCGACGTCGGGCGCGATCACACGCAGCTTGTGCTCGGGCGCGATGTTATAGAACGCCGACAGCACGAGGCGGGCGACGTGCGGGTTCTGCGACGTGGTGTAGAGCGTGAAATGCTCCTCCGCCGCGTCGTAATCGGCGATCGCCGCGCGCGGCTCCATCGCGTTCGGGGCGAGGCGGTTGTTGGTGACGTCGAGCTTGACCACATTGGCGGCCTTCGAGAAGGCTGCATCGACCGCACCCTCGTCGCCGAGCACCCAGTCATAGACCTGGTTGCCAGGGGCTTCGGGATGCAGCTGCGGCGCGCCGGCCTTGATCGCGGCGTGCATGTCGGCGACCGCGGGAAGCTCCTCGTAATCGACGACGACAGCTTCCGCCGCGTCGCGCGCGAGATTCTTGCTCTCGGCGATCACGACCGCGACGGCCTGGCCAACGAACCGCACCGTCTCCGGCGCCATCGCCGGCCATGCGCCCATCTTCATCGGGCTGCCATCCTTGGAGGTGATCGCCCAGCCGCAGATGAGGTTACCGACCTTGTCGTCGACGAGTTGCTGTCCCGTGAGCACCGCGACCACGCCCGGCATCTTCAAGGCGGCAGAGGAGTCGATCCCCTTCACCTTGGCATGCGCGTGTGGGCTTCTGATGAAATAGGCATGAGTCATGCCCGGCAATTTGATGTCGTCGACGTACCGGCCCTTGCCGGTAATGAAACGCTTGTCTTCCTTGCGCACGACGCGCGCACCGATGCCTTCAACACCCATGTCTGGTCCTCCCGACCGGAAATTTGTTGACCCGCGCTTTCCATCGAAAGCGGCAGTGGTTTTCTTGTTCGCGGCGGCCGCTTTACTGGGCCGCCTGCGCAACGTTCATGCGACCGGCCGCATCCAGCACGGCCTTGACGATGTTGTGGTAGCCGGTGCAGCGGCAGATATTGCCCTCGAGCTCTTGACGTACGGTGGCTTCGTCGAGCTGGCCGCCAGATCCTTGAGCTTGATGGCGCTGCACGATGTCGATCGCCGACATGATCATGCCCGGGGTGCAATAGCCACATTGCAGGCCGTGATTGTCGCGGAAAGCGGCCTGCATCGGATGCAGCTCATCGCCTTTGGCGATGCCTTCGATCGTGGTGACGCTCGCGCCGTCCGCCTGTCCCGCCAGCACGGTGCAGGATTTCACGGCGCGGCCGTCCATGTGCACGACGCAGGCGCCGCACTGGCTGGTGTCGCAGCCGACGTGGGTCCCAGTGAGGTTGAGGTGATCGCGCAAGAGGTGGACCAGCAGCGTGCGGTCCTCGACGTCGACAGCAACGGCCTTGCCGTTGACCGTCAGTTTGACTGTAGACACGTGAAGTCCTCCCAGAATGATTTTGATTGGTTCTAATTAGAAACAGCGCAACGGAACTTTGCAACTGGCATTTTGGTGACCTCGCGTCATGGAAAGGTCATCGTGGCGGCCGTCACGGCGCGCGATTCGATCATGATGCGCCACGCCGCCGCCAACGCATGGCGCGACCGCAAGCTAGGTTCGGAAAGTTCTCATCGCGTCCGCGGACAACGTCGCATCGCGTCGAAGCCGCGTACCGCCGTCGCTCGCCTGCGAGCTCAGCCCTCCCGCACGTTGTTCTCCCTTGGATGTCTTGTTCCCTAGTGTGAATAGGAGCACGCGCTCGCGGCTTTGCAATCGCGATCTTGGTAGTAGGCGGTGGGACGCTAAGCCATTGATTTTATTGCGGGTGCGCCCTGGGGTGCGCCGGGCGCCTGATGTCGCTGTGCGGGCCCTCGCGCCACGTCGGTGAGGGCCGGCGGCGTGGGCGGCTTCGCCGAGGGCGGCGCGAAGGCCAGGCTTGAGGGAGAGGCACCGACGTCACCACCCTGCATTGCGAAGCCGAGGCGCAGATCGGCGGCAAGCTCGCGCAGCTCGACTCGCGGTTGATCGATTCGACGTCGCGAAAACTTGCCGCGAACGTCCTCGAAAACTTTGCGGCGGTGGTAGCGCCATCATCGTGACTGCGGCGCACGATCGTTGCGCGATGCCCGATGCGTGCGGCCGGCTTGCGCGCGACATTGCCAAGCTGACGAAGCAGTGGGACGAGGCAAGGTCAACACAAGCTCCCCTGTCGTCCCGGATCAGCGCTCACTTCGTTCGCTTGTCCGGGACGACGACCGAGAGTGAGGCGATGTCGTCGGTCCCCACACTCGCTTGGTGCGTTTCCACCTGAAAATCAAGGCAAGGAGCCGAGATTCGACAACGAGATGAGCGGCGAAAGCCGCCGACGATTTGCACTACTACCTTCCGCCTATACTAAGCGCGAAAAGCCGATGCTGTAATTTGCGCGATGGCTCGCAGGCAAACTGCGCATCGGGAGCGCAATGCGTTCCAGCGCCCAACCGGCGTACACAACAACACCGCGGAGGGAATACATGACCTTTGGAACGAAGGGTTTTTTGGCTGGTATTTCGATGGTTGCGATGCTGGCCGCCGGCACATCAGGCGTCCGTGCCAACGACTCGCTGATCAAGGCACAGTCCGATTCGAACCAGTGGGCCGTTGCCGGCCACGACTACGGCAATACGCGTTACAGCCCGCTCAAGCAGATCAATACCGAGAACGCCGGCAAGCTGACGCTCGCCTATTCGTTCTCGCTGGCGTCGTTGCGCTCGAACGAATCCTCGCCGATCGTCGTCGGCAACACGCTGTACGTCTCGAGCTCCTGGGGCCCGAAATACGTCTATGCGCTCGATGCCGCGACCGGTGCGCGCAAATGGACCTGGGAGCCCGAAATTCCCGATGACGTGCTGCAATATGCCTGCTGCGACGTGAACAACCGCGGCGTCTCCTATGCGGACGGAAAGATCTTCGTCGGCCGGCTCGACGGCAAGCTGACGGCGCTCGATGCCGCGACCGGCAAGGCGCTGTGGACGACGAAGGTCGTCGATTACAAGCAGGGTTCGGTCATCACCTCGCCGCCGCTGGTGGTGCGCGACAAGGTCATCACCGGCTTCGGTGGAGGCGAGTACGGCGTGCGCGGTTCGCTCCAGGCCTTCGACATCAACAGCGGCAAGCAATTGTGGCAGACCTTTACGGTTCCCAGTCCGGATGAGCCTGGCGGCGACACCTGGAAAGGCGATTCCGCCCAGCATGGCGGCGGTGCGGCCTGGCTGGTCGGCTCCTACGATCCCAAGAGCGACACCGTTTATTGGGGCACCAGCAATCCCGGTCCGTGGAACACCGGCGTTCGTTCGACCGGCGACGGCAATTTCGGCAAGCTGACCAATCTCTACACCGCCTCGACGCTCGCGCTCGATCCCAACACCGGCAAGATCAAGTGGCATATCCAGACCACGCCGGCCGATGCCTGGGACTATGACGGCGTCAACGAAGCCGTGCTCGCGGATCTCAAGATCGGCGGCAGCACGGTGCCGGCGCTGATGAAGGCGGATCGCAACGGCTACTTCTTCGTCGCCAACCGTGAGACCGGCAAGGTGGTCTCGGCGGAGAAATACGTCTTCTCCAACTGGGCGAAGAAGTGGGACGTCAACACCATGCGGGCGGTCGAAGATCCGGACAAGCGTCCGGGGCCGGGCCATCCCGCCAAGGACATCTGTCCGAACCTGATTGGCGGCAAGAACTGGCAACCGATGTCGTTCAATCCGCAGACCGGGCTCGTCTACATCCCCTCGAACAATGTCTGCATGGACTGGTCGGTGTCCGACGTCGCCTACAAGCGCGGCGTGTTCTATCTCGGCGCCGAATTTCCGACCAAGGAAGGCCCCGGCGGCTTCCTTGGCGAGCTCGTGGCCTGGGATCCCATCGCCCAGAAGAAGGTCTGGTCGATCAAGGAAGATCTGCCGTTCAACGGCGGCACGCTGACCACCGGCGGCGGCCTCGTGTTCGCCGGTAACATCCGTGGTGACTTCCGCGCCATCGATGCGAAGTCTGGCAAGGTGCTGTGGAGCAAGAATCTCGGCTCCGGTATCGGTGCGGGCCCGGTGACCTACAGTGTCGACGGCAAGCAGTACGTCGCCATCGTCGTCGGCCGCACGGCTGCATTGCCCGCGTTCCTGGGCGAGGTTGGGAAGAAGATGACGGCCGCAGCCCCCGAGGGCGGTTCGCTCTTCGTGTTCTCCGTCCAGTGACGACTCGCGCGCGTATCCCGGAGGAACGGGATACGCGCGCGCTTTCTCGACATCGCGCGGCGACGGCATCGGCCAGATCTCGGGCCAGATCCTGTGTTGCCACGCTTGGTCCAACAATTCCCACCTGCCGGAGATGAGGATGCGTCCGATCAACCCAGGAAATGGCAACAGCCGACTTCGCACTATCGCGGGACTGCTCGCATGGGCCGCCGCGTCCGCGCTGATTGCATCGGCCGCAACCGCTCACGCAGACGAGGCGAAGCCGTTCCGTCTGTGCGCCGATCCGACCAATCTGCCGTTCTCGAGCGATAATCCGTCGCGGCCGGGCTTCTATGTCGAAATTGGCCAGGCGCTGGCGCAGGCGCTCGGCCAACCGATCACTTACGATTGGTACAAATCCTATTTCGGCAAGCGCACCGTGCGGGTCACGCTGCTGGGCAAGCAATGCGACGCCATGATCGGCTTGCCACGCTCCGAGGATTTCATGGGACCTGCCGTGATCTTCTCCAGCACCTTTGCGAAGGAAGGCTACGCCCTGGTCGCGGCGAAAGGTCAGGCGATCGGTGGCGTGGAAGACCTCAGGGGCAAGCGCGTCGCTGTCCAGTACGCCAGCACACCACAAAACCTCCTTGCGACACGTGACGACATCCAGAAGGTGACCGTGCTCTCGCCCGAGGAGGCCATGCAGGCGCTCGATCAGGGCAGGGCCGACGTCGCCTTCATCTGGGGGCCCGTCGCCGGCTGGTTGAACATGACCGCCTATCATGACCGCTATCAAATCCGGCTCACCGAAGGCGAAGGCCTGTCATGGGATGCCGCCATCGGCTTTGCGAAGGGTTCGACCGAGCTGCGTGATCGGGTCGATGCGATCCTGCCGACGCTTCGGAGCACAATCGCCGATCTCGCGGTGAAATACGGCTTGCCGGCCGGACAGCCTGTCCGCTTTGGCGCGGCCCAGGCTGTGCCGGCGGGAACCACGACAGGAGCGGGCCCCGGGCCGAGCGTGAGGCAGGTCGCAAATGTGGTGGCAACCGAGATCAAGGGCGATGCATCTGCGCCGAATGCGGAGACCATCGGTGCGGGCAAGGAGATCTTCAACGGAACTTGCGCGCATTGCCATGGCCCCGACGCCATCCAGAGCGAACGGAAGATCGATCTGCGGCTCTTGCGTCACCGCTACGGCGACGACATGCGCGACACGTTCTGGAAGACCGTGCATGAGGGACGTCCCGCCAAGGGCATGCCGGCCTGGAAGGAGGTCTACACCGACGACCAGTTCGACAGCATTTATTCCTTCCTGCTGACCGTCCAGGTCGAATCGAACGACTGAACGGCCTTGACCGGACGGGATCGGGAAGATGTGGTAGCGTCCATCATGCATCTTTCCGACGCCGGACCGGCGCAGGATGGGTGCGCTGCCGCCGCGCGTGCGGTGGATCCTTTGGAAGGCGCCATGGCCAGCTTCCTGATCATCGACGATCATCCGCTGTTTCGCGAAGCTCTGGGCAATGCAGTGCGGCTCGCCTTGCCGGAGGCCCGCATCCTGGAGGCGATGTCGATCGAGGACGCCCTGCACATCCTGTCGGCCGAACAGGGGATCGACCTCGCGCTGCTCGATCTGTCGCTGCCGGATGCGACCGGCTTCTCCGGCTTTCTCCGCTTGCGCGAAACCTATCCGCGCCTGCCGGTCGCCATCGTATCGAGCGAGGAGGACCAGCATGTGGTCCGCGAAGCGCTGGCGCTCGGCGCGGCCGGCTATCTCCCGAAGTCGACGTCGAAGCGCGAGCTGGCCCAGTCGATCGAGGGCGTGCTGTCCGGATCGGTATCGGTGCCCCGGGATTTCGTGCCGACGCCGCCGCGGCGAAAAGCCGAGACCAGCAAGGCCCTCGTGGTCAAGCTCCGCGAGCTCACGCCGCAGCAGCTTCGGGTGCTGGACCTGCTTCGCCGCGGTTATCCGAACCGGCAGATCGCGCAGGAGCTACAGCTCGCCGAATCCACGGTGAAAGCGCACATCACCGAGATCCTGCGCAAGCTCGGACTGTTCAGCCGCAACAAGGCGATCATCGAAATCGGCAAGATGGACCTGCCCGATCCCAGGAGCCGGCCCTATGCGAGGGTCGATCGCGGGAGACCGCAATGATCCGCGCCGCCGTTCTTGACCTGGATCAACCCGGCGTGGGCCGGCTGATACATCCTCGGTTCAAGCTCGAACCCGGCAACGATTTGGGAATGGCTCACGCGTGATGCGATTTCTGATTGTCGAAGACCATCCGTTGTTTCGCGAGGCGCTCGAAGGCGCGCTGCAAATGGTGGCGCCCGGGGCCGAGATCCTGCAGGCGATATCGATCGACGGCGCGCTCGAACAGCTGTCCGCGGGCGCCGAGCTCGATCTTCTCCTCCTCGATCTGTCGATGCCGGGCACGACTGGCCTCTCGGGCATCATTCGCATCCGCAAGGCATTCCCGAAGGTTCCCGTCGTCATCGTGTCGGGTCATCAGGATCCACGCATCATCGCCGGCGCCTTGTCGCTCGGGGTGGCCGGCTACATCCTCAAATCCTCGTCCAAGCAGGAGCTTGCCCAGTCGATCGGCGAGGCGCTGCAGGGTCTCGTCTGTATTCCCGACGCCTATCGCGCACTCCGGCCGCGGCGGGCCCCAAGTCCCGCGCATGACCTGCTGAAACGGCTGCATGACCTGACGCCGCAGCAATTGCGGGTCCTCGAAATGCTCAAGCGCGGCCTGCAGAACAAGCAGATCGCCTATGAGCTGAAGATTTCCGAGACCACCGTGAAGGTCCATGTCTCGGACATCCTGCGCAAGCTGAACGTGCTGAGCCGCACCAAGGCGATCGTCGAAATGTCGCAGATCGATTTCGCGACGCTGGCAGGCGAGGGCACTACGCTGAGGCGCGAGCGTGCCCAACCGGATCAGCAGTGACGCGAATTTCTTCCGTCCCGTCCCATCGATTGGCGGTCGTTCCTGTCGGCTATTTTATTTAAGAATCAATCTCTTGGCGGAATGCAATTCGTTACCGCTACTGTGCATGGGGTTGTTTTCGATATTTTGTGTGACCGTCGCACCAGCTAGCTCAGCAGGAACGACAGCAGCGCGCGCATCTCGGCAGGCTTGACCGGCTTCTTCAACACTTCGAGGCCAGAGAGGCTCGCTTGCTTGGCAGCCTTCTCGGAGTAGTCGGCGGTGATAATCATCGCGGGCACGTCGAGCTTCAGTTGCTGCCGGATGTCGGCTATCGCCGACAATCCGCTTTCGCCGTGATCGAGATGAAGATCGGCGATGACCGCGTCGGGCGCGCCGCCCAGCTCGCTGAGACGCAGCAGCGCTTCCGCAGTCGATCGCGTGGTCGCGACATCGCAGCCCCAGCCTTCCAGCAAGGCGGCCATGGCCTCGGAGCCGGATGGATCGTTCTCGACCAGCAGGATCTTGGCGCCTTCGAGGCCACCATATTGGCGTTCGGCGAGCTTGGTCTCGTGCACCTCGTCGCTGACCTCGGCAAGATCGGCCGGCTCGAGCTCCAGGACGAACGTCGATCCTTTGCCGACCTGTGACGACAGCTGCACCGCATGTCCGAGCACCGTCGCGAAGCGGCGAACGATGGAGAGACCGAGCCCGAACCCGGCCTGGTCGGTTGCGCTGGCCTCACCGCGCTGGAATTCGCGAAAGATTGCCTCCTGTTGCGCCTGCGCAATTCCCGGTCCGGTGTCGGAGACCTGGACGCAGATGCGGTTGTTCCGGCGCCTGCATCCCATTACGACGCCGCCGCTGCGGGTGTAGCGGATGGCATTGGCAAGCAGATTTTGCAGGATGCGCCGAAGCATCATCACGTCCGACGACACCGCGAGCGGCGAGTTGCGGATCCGCAAGGTCAGGCCTTGCCGTGCGGCGATCGGCGCGAATTCGTTGCGGAGCTGCTCGAACAGCGGCGCGAGCGCCAACGGACGCACGTCGGGCCTGAGCGCGCCGGCGTCGAGCTTGGCGATCTCCAGCAACGACCGCAACAGGTCCTCCAGCGTCACCAGCGAGCGGTCGACCTGGTCGATCAGCAGGCCCGCCTCCTGCGTCTCCATCATCTCGGCCAGCGCCGAGAGCGTCAGGCGCGCCGCATTCAACGGCTGCAACAGGTCGTGGGTAACCGAGATCAGAACGGACGATTTGAGCGAGCTTGCGGCCTCGGCCTGCTGCTTGGCGCGATACAGACCCTCATTGGCGCGTTCGATCGAATGCAGCGCCTCGCGCAACTGGTGCGTCCGGTCTCGAACCTGGCGGTCGAGCGCGATGGCTGTCTCGAACAACGAGAAGGCATTGAGCTGCTGGTCCATCGAGCGCTCGACGCGGGACATCAGCGCGGCATTGATCTTCTTCAGCTTCGCGGTTTCCCGCTGCAGCTGTTCGACCGTTTCGGCATCCTGCCATAGCCCGGTCACGAGGAGCGCCTGCCGATGGCGACGCCCGTGAACGTCTGGTTCACATGCATCGAGCCGAACTGTTCGCCGTAGGTATGAAAACCGACCACGCGATTCTGGTGGTAGAGCTCGGACATGTCGCGGGCGAGCTGGTGCTGCTCGGCGTCGAGCCGGCGCAGCAGGCACTCGAAACCGATATAGAGCGAGACCTCGCCGATCTGGTCGCGCGTTTCCGCGAAGGCCTCGCGCGTCGTGCCGACGAGGCTGCGCGATGTCGCCGCCGTCAGCACCATGCCCTCGTCGATGGCGCAAAAGAAGTGCAGCGAGCCGTCCGGTTCGACGCGCTGGATCGACCGGGCATAGTAGGAGCCGCCGACGCGGACCAGAACCGGATGCGAGGCGAACGAGAACGGATCGAGCTTGGCGTCCATGATCCCGACGACGCGGGAATATTCCTGGGCCGCGGGCTCGGCGTTCAGTTCCCTGACCGTTCGATTCTCGATGTCGGCCTCGGTGACCACCATCTTCTGCGGCCGCGGTTCGAAATTGTCACATTTGAACACCCGGAACGGCAGCGACGTGCTCAAGAGGATCAGGAGAGCGGCATTCGTGTACGCCTTGCCGTCGAAGAACACCCAGGTCCTCTCGAAGCGCATCCCGTCGCCCGCAGATCCACCGACGATCGGAATGTCGTCCAGCGAGGCATAGATCGCGGACATCACCGCTTCTTCCCGGCGGCACAGGCCGTCGATCAGGACCAGACCGAACGGATTTCCGCGCTCGACCTGGGAGGACACCCGCAGCAGCTCCTGCCGAAGCTCGGCGCCGATCCTGCGGCCGTCCTCGACGTGAAAACTGTCGAGATTGAGGATGGGGCGCACCACGGCCGAGAAGTCGGCTCGGCTGAACGCGAGAGCGACGACGCTGTTCTCGTCCCAGCCGTCGGGGGCAAGCTCGCCGGCAGTGGTGCAACCGCAGACCGGGACCCCGTCAAATTGTCGGCTGATCTCGGCGATGAATTGGTGTGGATCGTAGCTCGGGGAGACGAAGAGCAGAATGAGCGCCAGCTCGTCGGATGGGAGCTGGCCGGCGAGGTCGGCAACGGCTCGCTCGGCGCCCGCGGCCTTCGACTTCGCGACAGCAACGCCAGACGCACCGCCAAACCGAAAGTCGGTTTGCCCCACTCCGTTTCTCCCCTCGAGGACCCGCTCGGTCTAATGCCAAGTGCCTGACAAGTGTCCAAAGAGTATGGCGTTTTTCGCCCGGTCGCAACACGGCGGCCAGGTGGCCGGGGCGGGTGTTCCGCACCAAGCCGCCTTTGCGGAGGAGGGGCGGACGAATTTACCGCCCCTTGACGATTCTGCCCTAATTTTCATCGCCGGTCCGGAAGGGGCTGCTTCCAGGCCGCGTTGCACGTGCAAGAACAGATCTTGGGGGTTGGAATGTCCGGGCGTACCGCATCGCCGTCGAAGCGCACACTATTTCCGACCCTCAGATTTCGTACCAAGATCATTCTGGGCTTCGCCGCAGTGCTGGTGATCTCCGCCGGCAGCATGGCCTTCTCCTATTTCGGCTTCGAGCGGGTTTCCTCCGGGGTCGGATCCTACCGCACCCGCGTTTCCGAGGCCGACCTTGCCCGCAACATCGACCGCGAGCTGCTCGGCTATCGTTCGGCCGCCCGCTACTTTGTCGTGACCGGCAAGGAGGACGACGCCAAGGCGGCGCTGGAGGCGGAAGCCAGCCTGAAGAGCGCGATCGACCAGGCCATCAAGAGCGCCAAGAAGCCGGCGCGGCAGGAGGGCCTCAATAAGCTCGCCAAGGAGTTTTCCAACTTCTCCGCGACCTTTGCCAAGATTTTGCAGGCCAAGCGCGACAGCGCGCTGCTGGTCCAGAACCAGCTCCAGCGCAACGCCAATCTCCTGAAATACAAGCTCGACGACATCGGCAACAACGCCTCCGACGCGGAAGCGCAGGCGATCGAGTTCGGCACCAAGCAGGTCAATGCCCAGTTCCAGACCGCAAGTTCTGCCGCGAGCAATTTCATCCTCAATTCAGACCAAGCGGTCGCGGCAAGCGCGCTGGCGCGGCTGAAATTCGTCGATAACTCGCTCGGTGCGGTCTATTCCATGGACGACAAGATCGTCGCCGGGCTGAAGGACGCCAAGGCGCTGCTGGGAGCCTATCGGCAAGCGCTGGAGAAGCTGATCGCCAACGCCAAGATGATCGATGACCTCGTGACCGAAATGAGCGGCTCGGCCGGGGCGATCCTTCAGGGCGCCACCGCCATGAAGGCGGACCTCGTCGCCGAACAGCAGCGGCTGGAAGCGGAGTCGGAAGCGACCATCGGACAGACCGAGCAACTGGTGCTGATCCTCGCCGTCGGCGGCACGCTGCTCGGTGCGGTCCTCGCCTTCCTGCTCGGGACCGGCATGTCGCGTCCGATGATCGCGATGTGCAAGGCGATGCGGGAGCTGGCTTCGGGCAATTTCGACGTGGTGCTGCCGGGACTTGGCCGCAAGGACGAGATCGGCGAGATGGCCGGCGCGGTCGAGGAGTTCAAGGTTCAGGCGGTGGCCAAGGCCGAGCGCGATGCCGCCGCCAGCGAGGTCCAGAATCGGGAGCAGGCGGCAAGCCGGCGCGCCGAGCTGATCCGCTTTGCCGACGATTTCGAGAGCGCCGTCGGCGCCATCGTCTCCAATGTCTCGGCCTCCGCCGTGCAGCTGGAATCGGCCGCCTCCACGCTGACCCGCACCGCCGAGACCACGCAGAGCCTGTCGAGCCAGGTCGCCGGTGTCTCCGAGCAGGCGTCCTCCAACATGCAGTCGGTGGCGACAGCGACCGAAGAGCTGTCGGCCTCGGTCGAGGAGATCGGCCGTCAGGTTCGCGATTCCAGCCGCATTGCCGAGGCCGCCGTGGTGCAGGCCAAGGAGACCGACGGCCGCATCGGCAAACTGTCGCATGCCGCCCAGCAAATCGGCGAAGTGGTCAAGCTGATCACGGCGATTGCCGAGCAGACCAATCTTCTGGCGCTCAACGCCACCATCGAGGCGGCGCGCGCCGGTGAAGCCGGTCGCGGCTTTGCGGTGGTTGCGAGCGAGGTGAAGTCGCTGGCGAGCCAGACCGCGAAGGCGACGGATGAAATCTCCTCGCATATTACCGGCATGCAGGGCGCCACGGCCGAATCGGTCGCCGCGATCAAGGAGATCGGCGCGACCATCGGCCAGATCTCGTCGATCTCGACCTCGATCGCGAGCGCCGTCGAGCAGCAGGGCGCGGCAACGCAGGAGATCGCCCGCAGCGTCCAGACCGTCGCCCAGGGCACTCAGACCGCGGCCACCGATATCGGCGAGGTCAACCGCGGCGCTGCCGAAACCGGTTCGGCCTCGGAAGAGGTGCTGAACTCGGCCAAGACGCTGTCGAGCGAAAGCACCCGCCTGCGCGCCGAGCTCGACCGCTTCATGGCGAATATCCGGGCGGCGTAGGGCACCGCCGTTGCATCACCTCTCCGCTGTCGTCCCGGACAAGCGCGCCCTCAAGCGCGCGTCGATCCGGGGCCCATAACGACCGAATTGCGTTGCTGCACGAGCTGGCAACTCCGAATCTTCGCAAAACGATTGCTGCGGAGTATGGGTGCCGGATCTGCGCTCCGCTCCGGACAACGCTTCGCGTTGCCAGGGCTCCGCTTGTCCGGGACGACATGCTGAGACGCATCCCCGCGTCACCTCACCGCCAGTTGCGGTGCCACAAATTTACCACAGCTTATCCTTTGCCCCGTAACGTGCCGCGGAGTCGGGGAGCGGGCTGCTTCCGGCTGCGCCTGGTTTTCCGCGAATGGAATGGGGTGGGGAATGTCGGTCAAGTCGAAGTTGCAGCAATCGAAGCTGCCAACGCTACGGTTTCGCGCAAAAATCATCCTTGGCTTCGTGGCGGTGCTCGCCATCCTCGCCGTCAGCATGGCTTTCGCCTATTTCGGCTTCGAGCGGATCCAGGCCGCCGTGGGCTCCTACCGCGCAAGCGTCTCGGAAGCCGACCTCGCGCGGACCGTCGATCGCGAGCTGATCGCCTATCAGGGGTTGGCGCGGGCCTACACGTTGACCGGCACGGCGGATGACGAGACCGCGGCCAAGGCCGCCGAAGAGAATCTGAGGAGCGCGATCGGCAAGTCGATATCCGCCACGACTGGGGCCGCCCGCCGTGAGCAGGTCGGTAAGCTCGAGGCCGAATTCCAGCGCTTCACAAAGGTGTTCGGTGAGATCATCACCCTGACCCGCGAGAACAACAAGATCGCGGCCGATGAGCTCAACAGCGTCGGCAACAAGATCCGCTTCAAGTTCGACGATCTCGCCGACACGGCTGCGCTGGCGGGGCTTGCATCGGTCCAGACCACGGCCAAGGACGTCACCTCGCAATATCTGGCCGTTTCCACCTCGGTCAGCGCCTTCGTCGCCAAGCCGGAGCCGAAGACCGCCGATGGCGTGATCGCCCGCATCAAGTTTCTGGAGACCTTGCTGGTCTCGATCTATGCGAACGACCAGAAGATCACCGACCGCGTCACCGAGATCGGCAATCTCCTGAAGCAGTACCGCACCTCTTTCGCGAAGCTGACCGAGAACGTGAAGGTCATCGTCAAGCTGAACGGTGAGATGACCAAGACGGCCGCGTCGATCCTCAAACTCTCGGCCGAGCTGCGTTCGGACCTCACCGCCGACCAGCAGCGCATCGAGGCGAGCGCCAATGCGACCATAGGCGAGACCGAGCGGCTAATGTTGATGATGGCGCTCGGCGGTCTTGCCGTCGGTGCCGTCCTGGCCTGGATGCTCGGCAATGGTATCTCGCGTCCGATGATTGCGATGTGCAAGGCGATGCGGGAGCTGGCTTCGGGCAATTTCGACGTGGTGCTGCCGGGACTTGGCCGCAAGGACGAGATCGGCGAGATGGCCGGCGCGGTCGAGGAGTTCAAGGTTCAGGCGGTGGCCAAGGCCGAGCGCGATGCCGCCGCCAGCGAGGTCCAGAACCGGGAGCAGGCGGCAAGCCGGCGCGCCGAGCTGATCCGCTTTGCCGACGATTTCGAGAGCGCCGTCGGCGCCATCGTCTCCAATGTCTCGGCCTCCGCCGTGCAGCTGGAATCGGCCGCCTCCACGCTGACCCGCACCGCCGAGACCACGCAGAGCCTGTCGAGCCAGGTCGCCGGTGTCTCCGAGCAGGCGTCCTCCAACATGCAGTCGGTGGCGACAGCGACCGAAGAGCTGTCGGCCTCGGTCGAGGAGATCGGCCGTCAGGTTCGCGATTCCAGCCGCATTGCCGAGGCCGCCGTGGTGCAGGCCAAGGAGACCGACGGCCGCATCGGCAAACTGTCGCATGCCGCCCAGCAAATCGGCGAAGTGGTCAAGCTGATCACGGCGATTGCCGAGCAGACCAATCTTCTGGCGCTCAACGCCACCATCGAGGCGGCGCGCGCCGGTGAAGCCGGTCGCGGCTTTGCGGTGGTTGCGAGCGAGGTGAAGTCGCTGGCGAGCCAGACCGCGAAGGCGACGGATGAAATCTCCTCGCATATTACCGGCATGCAGGGCGCCACGGCCGAATCGGTCGCCGCGATCAAGGAGATCGGCGCGACCATCGGCCAGATCTCGTCGATCTCGACCTCGATCGCGAGCGCCGTCGAGCAGCAGGGTGCGGCAACGCAGGAGATCGCCCGCAGCGTCCAGACCGTCGCGCAAGGCACTCAGACCGCGGCCACCGATATCGGCGAGGTCAACCGCGGCGCCGCCGAGACCGGTTCGGCCTCGGAAGAGGTGCTGAACTCGGCCAAGACGCTGTCGAGCGAAAGCACCCGCCTGCGCGCCGAGCTCGACCGCTTCATGGCGAATATCCGAGCGGCGTAAGGGCCCGCCGTTGCACCACCCTCTACTGTCGTCTCGGACAAGCGCGTCCTCAAGCGCGCGCCGATCCGGGACCCATAACCACCGAATTGCGTTGCTGCACGAGCTGGCAACTCCGAATCTTCGCAAAACGATTGCTGCGGAGTATGGGTCCCGGATCTGCGCTATACTCCGGACAACGCTTCGCGCTGCCAGGGCTCCGCTTGTCCGGGACGACAGCGGAAATTTGTAACTCACTCCCGCCCGAACGCCCGCTTCAGCTCCACCTTCGCGCGCTCCAGTCGCGTGCGCTGCGTCTTCGGCAGCGTCTTGCCGGCGCGGTTGATGTAGAACGTCAGCATCGACAGCGCGGAGCGATAGGCGCCAGCCTTGCGGCGCGAGCTGTGCTCGGCCGAACGCTTCAGGGAGCCCGCGATTTTCTTGGGGTCCTTGAGCTTGAACACACCGCGCTTGAGATCGAGCGCGTCGCTCTCCTTCGTCACACGCTGCGACCATCGCTTCGGCGCTGCGCGGCGGCTTGACCTCTTGCGTGTCGTGCTGGCCTTGCGGCGCGCGGTGTTGCGCGCGCCTGTCTTCCGTGAATGTGTCGTCTTTCTGACCTGAGCCATGCGTCAACTCCTTGCAGCTCCATCGAAAACGGATGTTCTCGGCAGCTGTTCCTATGGGAACCCAGCCTCGTCGCAAACGTTGTCGCAGGTGGCAGGCGGAATGCCGCATCCCCATCATCGGATCGACCCCGTCCACGCTATGTGAACCGGGGCCGCTTCCATTGATCAGACACAACAACGCGATGGAATTGCAGCAAAGCCCAGCGCTGAATTATGAATCTGCGATCTCGGCGGTGGCGACGGATCGCGTCGTCGAGACCAGCATTCCCTCGCGCCTCGATGCGCTGCCGTGGAGCGGCTTTCACACGCGCGTCGTGCTCGCGCTCGGCATCACCTGGATCCTCGATGGACTCGAGGTGACGCTGGCCGGCGCGCTCTCGGGCGCGCTGAAGCAGAGCCCCACGCTGCATTTCTCCAATCTGGATCTTGGCATCGCCAATTCCGCCTATCTTGCCGGCGCGGTGCTGGGTGCGCTCGGCTTCGGTTGGCTCACCGATCGCATCGGCCGCAAGAAATTGTTCTTCATCACGCTTGCGCTTTATCTCTCGGCGACGGCTGCGACTGCTCTGTCATGGGATGTCGCGAGCTACGCGCTGTTTCGTTTCCTCACCGGCGCCGGCATCGGCGGCGAATACACCGCGATCAATTCGACCATCCAGGAGCTGGTGCCGGCGCGCTATCGCGGCTGGACCGATCTCATCATCAACGGCAGCTTCTGGATCGGCGCTGCGATGGGCGCGGTGGCGGCCATCATGCTGCTCGATCCAGCCGTGATCGGTCCCGACGTCGGCTGGCGCCTCGCTTATCTGATCGGGGCGACCGTCGGCCTCGTCGTGCTCTTGATGCGGATGTGGATTCCGGAGAGTCCGCGCTGGTTGATGATTCACGGCCGACCCGACCAGGCGCATGCCATCGTCGACGAAATCGAATGCTCGGTGATCGGACAAGGCCAGGATACGAGCGACGGACGCTTTGCGAAGATCCGTCTGAAGATGCGCGATCACACGCCGATCCCCGAGGTCGTCCACACGCTGTTCTCTGCCTATCGTCAGCGCGCGCTGGTCGGCCTCGTGCTGATGAGCGCGCAGGCGTTCTTCTACAACGCCATCTTCTTCACCTTCGCGCTGGTGCTGACCGATTTCTACGGCATCAGCGCCGATCATGTCGGCTGGTACCTGCTGCCCTTCGCCGCCGGCAACTTCCTCGGTCCGCTGCTGCTCGGCCGCCTGTTCGACACGCTCGGCCGCCGCACCATGATCGTGTTCACCTATGGCGTATCGGGCTTGTTGCTGGCGTTGTCAGGCTATCTGTTCTCGATCGGCGCGCTCAGCGCGCAGGGGCAGACCGTGGCCTGGATGATAATCTTCTTTTTCGCCTCGCCGGCCGCGAGCGCGGCCTATCTCACCGTCAGCGAGAACTTTCCCTTGGAGGTTCGCGCGCTGGCGATCGCGGTGTTCTATGCAGTCGGCACCGGCATCGGCGGCGTGATCGGGCCGGCACTATTCGGCGCGCTGATCGACACGGGATCACGTACCAGCGTGTTCGCCGGCTATCTGCTGGGGGCGTTCCTGATGATCGCGGCTGCGATCGTGGCGTGGCGCTATGCCGTCTCGGCAGAGCGCAAATCGCTCGAACAAATCGCACGGCCGCTTGCCTTTATGGAGTAGACTATGAAATCGGAACTTGCGGAAATGGCATTGGACGAGAAGCTCACCATCCCTGGTGACGACGAGACGCCGGAAACGGTGCCGGTGCCGCATGCGCTCGTGCCGCATCTGGACGAGACCGCGATCCTGCTCGACATCGACGGAACGCTGCTCGACCTGATGCCGACGCCGCGCGAGGTGTGGGTGCCGCCGGGGCTGTCGGACACGCTCAATCGTTTGGTGGAACGCACCTCCGGCGCGCTGGCGCTGGTCAGCGGCCGCTCGCTTAACGACATCGACCTGATCTTCGCGCCCGACGTGTTTCGCGCCGTCGCCGGTCACGGCGCCGAGATGCGGCTGTCGGTGGACAGTGAAGCAGATGACGTCCACGCGCCGCCGCTGGACAAGGAGCTGAAGCGGCGGCTGGCTGCGATCGCCAAACTCAGCCCGGGAATTCTGCTCGAGGACAAGGGCTATTCGCTGGCGCTGCATTACCGCCTTGCGCCGCATGCGGAGAAGGCGATCTACGAATCCGTGTCGCTGATCCGCGCCGATCTGCCCAATGCGCCGATCGAGGTGCTGCCTGGCAAATTCGTCTGCGAGATCAAGCATTCCGGCTTCACCAAGGCGAGCGGCGTGCACGAATTGATGAAGCATGAGCCGTTCAGGGGACGTCGTCCTCTGTTCATCGGTGACGACGTCACGGACGAAACTGTGTTCGCGATCATGCCTGATATGGACGGGCTCGCGTTCTCGGTCGGCCGCCGCGCCATGGGTGTGAATGGTCACTTCGATGCGCCGAGCGATGTGCGTGCGTTCCTTGCGTGCTTGCTCGATCCGAGGTGAAACAAAGGCAGCGCCACCTCGCGGACATAATACGCGCCAGCATCGTTGCGCATCGCAATGCATGCTGCGCTACACAAATCGCAAAAAGCTGATGAATCGTCGGGTTCCGCGAAGGAAGCCAGTTCCAACGCGCACGCCCGATTTTGGTTTCAATTCGTTGAAACGATGATCCGGAACCATATTGATGAACGGCAGTTAAACGGGCTGGAATGAAACAGGAGGGGACGACCTGTGAACTTAGTTGTCGTTTCAAATCGCGTCGCGCGCGGCAAACCTAATGAACCCATGACGGGCGGCCTCGCGGCGGCCTTGCTGCCGGTGGTGGAACATTCGGGGGCCATTTGGGTGGGTTCTTCAGGCCGCGTGCGTGATGGCCA
This sequence comes from Bradyrhizobium sp. C-145, assembly GCF_023375135.1. Taxonomy (NCBI): domain Bacteria; kingdom Pseudomonadati; phylum Pseudomonadota; class Alphaproteobacteria; order Hyphomicrobiales; family Nitrobacteraceae; genus Bradyrhizobium; species Bradyrhizobium sp. C-145. Next base: position 348,530 of record NZ_CP088150.1, read on the forward strand.
TCAGAAGGAACCGTTCGCCGAGATTGAAGCACTGGGTTCGGGCGCGATTGCGACGCTGGATCTGCCGGCGGCACATTACGGCGGCTATTACGAAGGTTTTGCCAATTCAGCGTTGTGGCCGGCACTGCATTCGCGCAGCGATCTGATCCGCGTCTCGCGCGAAGATTATGTCAGCTATCGCGAGGTCAACGCCTTCATGGCGCGCGCCTTGATGCGATTTCGAAAAACAAAAACTGCGTTCTGGGTGCAGGATTATCACTTCCTGGCGCTCGGCGCAGAACTGCGTAGTCTCGGCGTCGGCGATCCCATCGGTTTCTTTCTTCATACGCCGTGGCCGGTCGCCGCGGTGGTGCAGGGCGTGCCCAATCATCGCGAGCTGATCACGGCGATGCTGGCCTACGATCTGCTCGGCTTCCAGACCAATGAGGACTGCCAGAACTTCCTCGCTTATGTCGGCGGCGAGCTCGGCCTCGCCATCGAGGACGGTGTTGCGATCTCTCAGCATGGCCGCACGCGCTGTGAAGTGTTTCCGATCGGCATCGATGCGGAAAAGTTCGCGCATTATGCGGCGAAGTCGGCTTCGCATCCCGACGTGTCGCGGCTGCGGCGCAGCCTCAATGGCGAGCGCCTCGCGATCGGCGTCGACCGCCTCGACTATTCGAAAGGCCTCGTCAACCGCATCAGTGCATTCGACCGGCTCTGGACGGAGCAGCCGCAGTTTGCGCGCAGCATCTCGCTGCTCCAGATCGCGAACCCCTCGCGAGGTGGCATCGAGGCCTATGGCAATCTCCAGAACGAGGTCGCGCGCCTCGTCACCGACGTCAACGGTCGTCACGGCGAAGTGGACTGGACGCCAATCCGCTATTTGAACAAGGGTTTTAGCCAGACCGTGCTCGCGGGGCTCTACCGCACGGCGCAAATCGGCGTGGTGACGCCGCTGCATGACGGCATGAACCTCGTCGCCAAGGAATACGTCGCCGCGCAAAACCCGGCCGATCCCGGCGTGCTGGTGCTGTCGAAGTTCGCCGGCGCGGCCAATGAGCTCGACACCGCCTTGATGGTCAATCCGCACGACATCGATGGCATGGCGCGCGCGATCGCGGTCGCGGCCTCAATGCCGCTCACCGAACGCAAGATGCGCTGGGACGCAATGATGAAGAAGCTGCGCGGCCACACCATCCAGCAATGGTCGACCGACTTCGTGGCTGAGCTCGAGAAATGCCGGACCGAGAAGGCCGTCGTCGCCCCGCTCGCAGCGCAGCCGCCGCAGGCGCTACGCTGGCTGAAGTCGGCGATATCAGGCGTGCGGTTGATCTAGTTTTGCTCCCTCGCCCGGTTTTTACGGGAAGAGGGTCTGCACGCGATTTGTCGAAGGGGGCTGTACCCCCCTTACCCGGATCGCGCCGGACGATGCTTCGCATCGCCGGGACGATCCGACCCGTCCCCGCTTGCGGGCGAGGTGAAGAAAGGAAGCCCGCGAAACCCGCTTCCCCAAATTAGTTATATCCTATAATGATTGGCGGAAGCGTTGACCGGCCGGTCCACAATGGCCGGGGAGGAGTTCGCCAATGACATTCATCTATCCTACGGACAGCAACAAGGCGCATCCGCTGCCGCTGTCGCCCGAGTACAAGAGCTCGATCAAGCGCGCGCCGAACAAGCCTTTGATCCCGATGCGCCACACCCTGTCGGAGCTGACCGGTCCGGTCTATGGTCATGAGACGGTGCGCCAGGGCGACAATGATCTCACCCGTCAGCACAGTGGCGAGCCGCTCGGCGAACGCATCATCGTGCACGGCCACGTCCGCGACGAGGACGGCCGCGGCGTGCCGAACTCGCTGGTCGAGATCTGGCAGGCCAATTCCTGCGGCCGCTATGTCCATGTCCGCGACCAGCACCCGGCGCCGCTCGATCCAAATTTTACGGGCGCCGGCCGCACCGTGAGCGATGCCTCTGGCTACTACCGCTTCGTCACCATCAAGCCGGGCGCTTATCCCTGGGGCAATCATCACAATGCGTGGCGGCCCGCGCACATCCACCTGTCGGTCTTCGGCCATTCCTTCGTCACGCGCCTCGTGACGCAGATGTATTTCCCGAACGATCCGCTGTTCCCGTTCGACCCGATCTTCAATTCGGTGCCGGACGAGAAGGCGCGGGCGCGGATGGTCTCCTCGTTCGATCTCGAGAACACAAAGCCCGAATGGGCGCTGTGCTACCGCTTTGACATCGTGCTGCGCGGCCAGAACGCCACGCCTATGGAGAACCATTAAGTGCAGGATTCTGTGAGGCCAAACGGTATCACCCCATCGCAAACCGTCGGACCGTTCTTCAAATACGGGCTGACGCCAAACGGCGAATACGCCTGGAACGACGCGTTCACCAACTCGACGCTGACGCCCGACGTCACGGGCGACCGTGTCCGCATCGAGGGCCGGGTGTTCGACGGCGACGGCATCGCCGTGCCGGATTGCATGCTGGAGATCTGGCAGGCGGACGCGCAGGGCCGCTTTGCCGACCCGCAGGACAAGCGTGCGCTGCCGAATGCGAGCTTCCGCGGTTTTGCCCGCTGCGGCACGGATAAGGACGGCAATTATTCCTTCGACACCATCAAGCCGGGCGCGGTGCCCGATCCCGAGGGCAAGCCGCAGGCGCCGCACATCCTGCTTGCGGTGTTCGGGCGCGGCATGCTCAGGCATCTCTATACCCGCATCTATTTCAGCGACGAGGCCGGCAACGCCGCCGATCCCGTGCTGGCGCTGGTGCCCACTGAGCGGCGCGCCACGCTGGTTGCGACGCGCGAGGGCGGCAAGGCGGTCTACCGCCTCGACCTGCGACTCCAGGGCGACGACGAGACGGTGTTCTTCGACGTTTAACTCCCGCGTCGTCCCGGATCTGCGCGCGCCCGAGGCGCGCTTGTCCGGGACGACGGCCGAGCGGGGTAGCGGAAGCCTCCCGACCGTTTTCCCGTAGTTTCCCGGAGTTCGCGCGGTGCAATTTCCGCGCGTAGCAATCCCGTGTTTACCGCAGTCGTTTAGGATCCATTTGCGGCATTGGATTGTTCCATGAAAATTCGTCTTTCGCTTTCTTCTGCGATCATTGCATTCGGCATCGTCCTGGCCCTCGGTTTCACGGCCGTGGTCTCCACCAGTCTCTATGCGCTACGCGAGCTCAAGGTCGGCGGCCCGCTCTATTCCGACATCAAGCTCGGCAACGACCTCATCGCCGACATCCTGCCGCCGCCGGAATACGTCATCGAAGCCTATCTCGAGGCCACCCTCGCCATGCGCGAGCCGGACCAGCTCGCGGCCCATGGCGAGCGCCTGGTTCAGCTCCGCAAGGATTACGACGAGCGCAAGGCCTTCTGGGTCTCCTCCAGCCTCTCGGCTGATCTGAAGACCGCGCTGGTGTCGAAATCCGATGCCGAGGTGCAGAAATTCTGGAAGGCGTCCGACCAGCTCCTGCCGGCCCTCAAGGCCAAGGACGCGGCCGCTTCTGAGCGCGCCTATGCGCAGCTCAAGGACGCCTACACCGCGCATCGCACCGTCATCGACAGCATCGTCGAGAGCGCCAACAAGCAGAATGCCGCCATGGAGAAGCTGGCCGCGGATCGCGACAGCTCGATGCTCTACATCCTCCTCGGCGTCTCCGCCGCTGTCCTCGCCTTCATTGCCGCAGGCCTGCTCGGCGTTGCACTCGGCGTGGTGCGCCCGATCGTGCGCATGACTGACACGATGCAGAAGCTCGCGACCGGCGATCTCGCCGCCGACATTCCTTTCGCGCACCGCCGGGACGAGGTCGGCTCGATGGCCGGTGCACTCCTGGTGTTCAAGCAGGCGGCGGTCGAGAATTCCCGCCTGCGCGAGGAGCAGTTGCGGCAGGAACAGGAGGCCGCACTCGCCAAACGCGGCGCCCTGCAGCAGATGGCCGAAACCGTCGAGCGCGAGACCGGCCGGTCGGTCGACACCGCGAGCGCGGCGACGCATGGCGTGGAGCGCGCCGCCACCAGCCTGTCCGAGATCGCAAGTTCGCTCTCCGCGCAATCGCAGGCGGTCGCCGCGGCCTCCACCCAGGCCCTCGGCAGCTCGCAGACCGTCTCGGCTGCGGCGGAAGAGCTGAGCGCCTCGATCCGCGAGATCGCGAGCCAGGTCGCGCGGACCAGCACGGTTACCAAATCTGCGGTCGCCGGCCGCGAGCAGGCGCGCTCGACCATCCAGGCGCTGGCCGGTTCGGTGAAGAAGATCGCCGAGGTCTCCGATCTGATCGGCGGCATCGCCGGCCAGACCAACCTGCTCGCGCTCAACGCCACGATCGAGGCGGCGCGCGCCGGCGAGGCCGGCCGCGGCTTCGCGGTGGTCGCCGCCGAGGTGAAATCCCTGTCCGATCAGACCGCCAAGTCCACCGAGGAGATCGGGCGGCTGATTGCCGAAATCCAGACCTCGACGCAGGCCGCGGTCGATGCCGTCGAGACCATGGGAGGCCACATCGTCGAGATCGACGGCGTCGCGACCTCGGTTGCCGCCGCGATGGAAGAACAGGATGCCGCGACGCGGGAGATCACGCGGTCGATTTCCGAATCGGCGTCCGCGGCACAGGAGGTCTCGGCCAAGATCGGCAATGTCAGCCGCGACGCCGCCGCGGTGAACGAGCGCGCCGCGGAAGTCAGGCAGGCGATCGCCGGCATGGCGGCCAATCTCGAACAGCTGCGGTCGGTGGTGGTGCGGACCGTGCGGGACTCGACTGCCGCGGCTTGACGCCCGGCATCAACTCGGCCGCTGGTGTGTGGGGTTATGATCGTGCAGTATGGCGCGGGACAGGGGCATCGTGGTTATGACATCCCCACAATTGCCGGCGGTCATTGAGCCCGCCCGACTGACGGCCGCGCTACGCAGAGGCGGCGTGCTGGACGCTGGCGCAGTCCGCGAGGTGAAGGTGCTGCATCAGCGTGACACCGTGGTGTCGCACATTGCCCGCCTTGGACTGCGCTATGTCGGCGAATCGGCCGGCGCGCCGCAATCGCTGATCCTCAAGACGCCACATGCCGACTTTGCCAAGACGCTCGCCGATGGCGGCCGGCACGAGGTGGCCTTCTATACGAAGCTCGCTCCGAACATGCCGTGGGGGTTGGTGCCGCGCTGCTTCGACGGACGTTTCGACGAGCCGGGCGGGACCTGGCATCTCCTGCTCGAGGACCTCACTGATAGCCATGAGATCGCAACCCAATGGCCACTGCCGCCGTCGCGCGAGCAAATAGTCGCGATCGTCACCACGCTCGCGCGTTGGCATGCGGCCTGGTGGGACCATCCCGATCTCGGCGACACGATCGGCACCTGGGCGAGCCCCGAAGACAGCGCGCAGCACATGGAGACCTTTGCCGGCCATTACGACCGGTTCGCCGATCTGCTCGGCGATCGCCTCAGCGAAGAACGCCGGCTCCTCTATCGTCGCCTGATCGACCAATCGGCCAGGCTATCCGAGCGCTACCATTCGCGCCGTAACCTCAGCATCACCCATGGCGATGCCCATACCTGGAATTTTTTCCTGCCGCGCGCTGGCGTTGCCGACACCGTGCGCATCTTCGATTTCGACCTGTGGGGCGTCAATGTCCCGACCAACGACCTCGCTTACATGATGGCGCTTCATTGGTTTCCGGAGCGCCGGCAGGCGCTCGAGCGCCCCCTGCTCAATCTCTATCACGAGACATTGCTCGCAAGCGGCGTCACCGGATACACGCGCGGCGCGCTCGATCGTGACTACCGCTTGTCGGTGCTCTGGCACATCACTAAGCCGGTCTGGCAATGGGCCATCAACATCCCGCCGGTGATCTGGTGGCACCATCTGGAGCGGATCATGATGGCGGTCGAGGATCTGGGGTGCGAGGAGTTGTTGGGGTAACTCGTTCCGCAAATCCGATGTCGTCCTGGCGAAAGCCAGGACCCATTACCCCAGGGAGAGGTTGTGGCACGAGCTGGCAACCGCGAGTCTTTGCCAAATTTCCGCCGGGGGTAATGGGTCCTGGATCTGCGCTTCGCTTGTCCAGGACGACAGCGGAAACTATAGCTGCCTACTCCATCACCGCGTGCTCCGGCCCCGCGGCCTGCTTGCGCAGTGTGGCCTTGGTCGAGCCGATCAGCAAAGCGAGCGGGATGGTGCAGAGGATGAAGATCATCACCAGCTGGTAATCGTGCGCGAAGGCGATGATCTGCGCCTGCACGCTGACCATTCTGTCGGCCAGGGCGCGGCCGGCGTCGGTGGACAGATTGATCAGGCCGCTGACGCTGGGCATCTGCAGCGCGTGGTTGAACGGGTTGACGTGCTCGGAGAGGATCGCATAGGTCCGGCGCGTCCCCTGCGTCAGCTCGGCGATGACGACGGAAATGCCGACCGAGCTCGCGACGTTGCGCATCAGGGTCAGCATCGCGGTGCCGTCGGTGCGCAGATCATTCGACAAGGTCAGGAACGCCACGGTCGAGAGCGGCACGAAGACGAGGCCGAAGCCGAAGCCCTGGATGACGCTGACGGTGACGATCTCCGGCACCTGGGTCAGGTCGGTCCAGCCGGTCATCTGGAACAGCGAGCCTGCAGTCAGCGCCAGCCCTGTGATGATCAGCGTGCGCGCCTCGAAATAGCGCATCATGCGGCCGACCAGCATCATGGCGAAAAAGGTGCCCAAGCCGCGGCTCGCCAGCAGCAGGCCGGCGGTGATGATGGGATAGCCGATCACGTTCTGCATGTAGGGCGAGGCCAGCGCCATGGTCGAGAACAGCACGAGTCCCATTACGATCATGAACACGCAGCCGGTGACGAAGTTGCGATCCCGAAACAGCGCGAAGCGGATAAACGGCGTCGAGGTCGTGAAGGAATGTGCGAGGAAGAAGTAGAAGGCGATGGCGGAGACGATGAACTCCGCCAGGATCTCGTTGGATTCCAGCCAGCCCAGCTGCTCGCCGCGGTCGAGCGCGAGCTGAAGCGCGCCGATCGCGATCGCCAGCGCGGCGAAGCCGAACCAGTCGAATTTGAGGCTGAAATCCTTCCGGGTCTCGTCCATGAAGACGATCAGCCCGAGGACGGTGATGGCGCCGAACGGCAGATTGACGAAGAACACCCAGTGCCAGGAATAGGTCTCGGTGAGCCAGGCGCCCAGCGACGGTCCCATGATCGGGCCCATCATCACGCCCATGCCCCAGATCGACATCGCCTTGGCGCGTTCCTGGAGTGTGTAATAGTCGAGCATGACCGACTGCGACAGCGGCACCAGGGCGGCGCCGAACACGCCTTGCAGCAGGCGGAACAGCACCATCTGGTTGATGTCCTGCGCCAGACCGCACAGTACCGATGCCATGGTGAAGCCGGCCGAGCAGATGATGAAGATGCGCTTGCGGCCGAAGCGGTTGGCGATCCAGCCCACCGGCGCCGTCATGATCGCGGCGGCGACGATGTAGGAGGTCAGCACCCAGTTGATCTGGTCCTGCGAGGCCGAGAGCGTGCCCTGCATGTAGGGCAGCGCGACGTTGGCGATGGTGGTGTCCAACGCCTGCATGATGGTCGCGGTCATGGCGCAGATCGTCACCATGTTCCGGCGCAGGCCGGGGACCATCAGGCTGGCATTGGGGCCGGACATCGAATCAGTCCTTGTCGTGGTCTTGGCCCGCGGTCGCCGACAGGCCAAACAGGCCGGCGAGTGAGCGCCGGTGGCCGGTGTCGATGGTGGCGTAGACGCTCATGCCGGCTTTCAGCTTCCGCACATATTTGTCGGTCTCGTCGAAATAGATCCTGACAGGCACGCGCTGCACCACCTTGACGAAATTGCCAGTGGCGTTCTGCGGCGGCAGGATCGCGAATTGCGCGCCGGTGCCGGGCGAGAGCGAGCCGATCTTGCCCTTGAAGACGTGGTTCGGGAACGCGTCGACCTCGAGTGTGACCGGCTGTCCTTCTGCCACATAGGTGAGGTCGCTCTCCTTCGGATTGGCGTCGACCCAGGGATGCGCGACGTCGATGATGGAGAACACGGGCGCGCCGGCGGCAACGTAACGGCCGAGCTGAATCTGCTCGACCTGCGTCGCCACGCCGTCCATCGGCGCGCGCAGCACGGTGTGGTCGAGGTTGCGCTGGGCGTCGTCCAGCTTGGCTTTCGCCTGCGCGTAGGGCGGGAACTGCTCCAGCGGCAAGGCGGGATCGCCGAGCAATTGCGTCTTGGCGTTGGAGAGCTGCTGCTTGATGAATTGCGCCTGCGCGCCCGCGGTGACCAACGCATTCGCCGCGTTGTCGAGATCGAGCTGGGAGCCGTAATTGTTCTTCACCAGCGCCTGCTTGCGCTCGACGTCGCGCTGCTTGAGGTCGACGCCCTGTTGGGCAAGGTTGAGCATGTCGCCATAGATCTTGATGTTGGCAACGAGGTTGTCGTAGGTCGTGCGGGCCTGGGCGAGCTGTGCCTTGGCTTCATCTACCATGTGGCGGAAGGGAACGGGGTCGATCTCGAACAGCTCGTCGCCTTGCTTGACGACCTGACCTTCTTTCACCACGACCTTCTGGATCTTGCCGGAGATGTCGGGCGTCACCAGCACCTTCTGCGCGCCGACATAGGCATCATCGGTGCCGACATAGCGGCCGCCGTTCAGATAGAAGGTGATGCCGCCGATGGCGACGATGACAGGCAGGACGACCAGAAGCAGGAAGCGGCGATAGCGGCGCAGGCCCGCCACCAAGCGGCGGCGCGGATCGCTGCCGGCTTTCTTCGTCGGCTTGCCGCTGTCGCTCTTCTGCTCGGGCTGGAACTTGAGAACCTGATCAGCCATAGCGCTGCTCCCTACGCGCTTGTTCCGCGCCGCTGGTCTGGGTCGCGTTCCGCACGTTTTCCTTGATTGTTTCGAGTTGGGTGAGGAGACGGTGCGCATCAGCCGGGGCGATGCCGTCGAGCGCGTTGGCGGTGATTTCGGACCGGAGCCCGCTCATCCGGCCGAGCAGCTGCCGGCCCGCCTTCTTCAGGTACAGGCGCTTGACCCGGCGGTCCGAGGCGTCGCTGCGGCGTTCGATCCAATCATTGTCGCAGAGCTTGTCGATCAGGCGCGTCAGCGTGATCGGCTGCACCTCCAGGAGCTCGGCGAGCTCCGACTGCTTCATGCCCTCGCTGCGCTCCACCTTGGCCAGCACCGCCCATTGCGCGCGGGTGATGCCGAAGCGCGACGCCTCCTTGTCGGCATAGACGCGCAGCAGGCGATAGAGCTCGGCGAGCGTGAACAGGAAGTTCTGGTCGACAGACCCGCGGGTCATGAGCTTAATCTCCAATAAGCCTGCAATATAATAAGCAAGCTTATGATTATTCCAGCGCAGATTGATGCGACGCTGTCCCGCAGCGAGAGCATGGCTGACAGCCATCCGAAGTGTCGCGCTTTGGGTTCCCTCGCCGAAATGCTAGAAGATGGGCCGCATGACCCTCGCAAAGCCGGCATTCCCCGCGCCTGACCACGATCACGGCCGCTGCACTGCGGATGCGCTGGCGCATGCCGAACAGGTCTGCGAGCAGCGCGCGCAGAAATTCACGCCGATACGCCGTCAGGTGCTCGGGGCGCTGCTCTCCAGCCACCGTCCACTCGGCGCCTATGAGGTGATCGACGAACTCGCCAAGTCGATGGCGCGACCGGCGCCGATCACGATCTATCGTGCCCTCGATTTCTTGATGGCCAACGGCCTCGTGCATCGCATCGAGAGCCGCAATGCCTATCTCGCCTGCGCCGCCCATGACCACGACGCGACCTCGGCCGTCGCGTTCCTGATCTGCGAGCGCTGCGGCCTGGTCGGCGAGATCCCGTCGGCCTCCTTCGCCAAGGATCTCAATGCCGCCGCGCGCAGCTCAGGCTTCGCCCCCAAATTGTCCGTGGTGGAGATCACGGGCGTCTGCACCCATTGTCAGAAAGCTGCTTAAAGCAACAACGGCACAAAGCCGGTATTCGGGAAGAGATGTCCTCGCCACAAGCCATACCATCCGCCGCACGTCCCCTCAGTGCCGGCGCCATCGCCCTGATGCTGATGCTGTGCCTGACCTGGGGGTTCAACCAGATTGCGGTGAAGCTGGTGCTGCCGGACATCCCGCCGATGCTCCAGGCCACGATCCGCTCAATGGGCGCGCTGCCGGTGCTGTTCATCATCGGCACCTTACGTGGCGTCAATTTCTTCGAACGTGACGGCACCTGGAAGCCCGGCCTCATCGCCGGACTGATGTTCGGCATCGAGTTCGTTCTGATCTTCCAGGGCCTGCGCTTCACGCCGGCGTCGCGCGCGGTCGTGTTCCTCTACACCGCCCCGTTCTTCGTCGCGCTCGGCTCCTACCAAGTGCTCGGCGAGCGGCTCGGCGGTACGCAATGGCTGGGGCTCGCCGTGAGCTTTGCCGGCGTCGCACTCGCCATCGGCGTGCCGCAGCCGGATGTCGATGCCAAGGTGTTGCTCGGCGACCTCATGATCGTCGGCGGCGCGGCGTTGTGGGCGGCGACCACGCTGGTCGCCAAGGGCACGCGGCTGCGCTTCGCCGCGCCCGAGAAGGCGCTGGGCTTCCAGGTCGCGACCTCGATCCCGATCCTGGGGCTGGCAGCCTGGCTGTCCGGCGAATCCATCACGCACACGCCGGCGCCACTATCGCTCGCCCTCATGGCCTTCCAGGCGATCTGGGTGGTGGGAACCACGTTCACGCTTTGGTTCGCGCTGGTGAAGGCTTATTCGGCCAGCAAATTGTCGGCTTTTACCTTCATCACCCCTTTGTTTGGCGTGGTCGGTAGCTATTTCATCATGCACGACACCTTAAGCCTGACATTCGGGGCCGCTGCGGTCCTTGTAATTGTTGGGCTTTTTCTGATTAACCGTCCGAGCCAAACGGCTGCGGCGCCGCGCGATGCATTGCTGAACGTCACCAAAACCTGATATTTGGACCCCATGAACAAGCTCGAAAACACCATCGATTCCGACCTCGCGGGCCCCGCGCCCCGGCACAAGACCACCCAGGTCAAGGTCGGCGACGTCTCAGTGGGCGGCGGTGCACCGATCGTCGTGCAGTCGATGACCAACACCGACACCGCCGACATCGACGGCACCATCGCCCAGGTCGCAGCGCTCGCGCGCGCCGGTTCCGAAATGGTTCGCATCACCGTGGATCGCGAGGAAGCCGCTGCCGCCGTTCCGCATATCCGCGACGGCCTCGCCAAGCGCGGCATCACCACGCCCTTGATCGGCGACTTCCACTATATCGGCCACAAGCTGCTTGCGGCCTATCCGGCCTGCGCCGAGGCGCTCGCCAAATACCGCATCAATCCCGGCAATGTCGGCTTCAAGGACAAGCGCGACACCCAGTTCGCCGACATCATCGAGATCGCGAACAAGAACAACAAGCCGGTGCGCATCGGCGCCAATTGGGGCTCACTCGACCAGGAACTGCTCACCAAGCTGATGGACGAGAACGCGGCCTCGGCCGATCCGCGCGACGTGCGCGCGGTGACGCGCGAGGCCATGGTGCAGTCGGCGCTCTTGTCAGCCGCGCGCGCCGAAGAGCTCGGCATGCCGAAGAACCGCATCATCCTGTCGGCCAAGGTCTCGGCGGTGCAGGATCTGATCGCGGTCTACCAGGATCTCGCCTCCCGTTCCGACTATGCCATCCATCTCGGTCTGACCGAGGCCGGCATGGGCTCGAAGGGCATCGTGGCGTCCTCGGCCGCGCTCGGCATCCTGCTGCAGCAGGGCATCGGCGACACCATCCGCATCTCGCTGACGCCGGAGCCCGGCGGCGACCGTACCCGTGAGGTGCAGGTCGGCCAGGAGCTGTTGCAGACCATGGGCTTCCGCACCTTCGTGCCGCTGGTTGCGGCGTGTCCCGGTTGCGGCCGCACCACCTCGACCACGTTCCAGGAACTGGCCCGCTCGATCCAGGATTTCATCCGCGACGAGATGCCGACCTGGAAGACGAAATATCCCGGCGTGGAAGAGCTCAACGTCGCGGTGATGGGCTGCATCGTCAACGGTCCCGGCGAATCCAAGCACGCCAATATCGGCATCTCGCTTCCCGGCACCGGCGAAGCGCCGGCCGCGCCGGTGTTCGTCGACGGCAAGAAGTTCCGCACCTTGCGCGGGCCCACGATCTCCGCCGACTTCAAGGCGCTGGTGATCGACTACATCGACCAGCGCTACGGCCAGGGCGCCAAGGTGCCGGTGACGGCGGCGGAGTAGTTTTCTCTACTCTCGCCCCCACACACCTCCGTCGTCCCGGACAAGCGCGCCTCAAGCGCGCGCAGATCCGGGACCCATAACCACAGAGTCTGTGGTTATGGCAGGTCGTCACTCCGAGTCTTCGCCAAACCTAACCCCGTGGTTATGGGTCCCGGATCTGCGCTTACGCTGTCCGGGACGACGGCCATGTTTGCAGTGCAGATTGCACATCCATCACCGCGCGCTACCATGCTCTCAATCAAAATGATCGGGAGACACGCCATGAGCTCACTCGCCGGCAAGCAAGGTCCGCGCTATCGCCACACCGCCGAGGACGGTGCTCCTTACGAGACCATCGCGGTCGAAAAGCTCACGCCGATCATCGGCGCGGAAATCTCCGGCGTCGACATCGGCAGGCTCGTCGAGGGCGATAGCCGCTCCAACCGGCAGATGGACGAAATCCACCGCGCGCTCGCCGAAAACCTCGTGATCTTCTTCCGCGATCAGCACATCACGCCCAAACAGCATCTCGCCTTCGGGCGCAAGTTCGGCGAGCTGCATTTTCATCCGGCCGCACCGCACGAGGACGAAGACCCGGCGCTGATGAAGATCTACGCCGACAAGGACTCGCCGCGCGCCAACGGCGAGGGCTGGCATTCGGACGTGTCCTGCGATCTCGAGCCGCCGATGGGCTCGATCCTCTACATCAAGCAATGTCCGCCGCGCGGTGGCGACACGCTGTTCGCCAACATGTACGCGGCCTATGACGCTCTCTCGGAACGCATGAAGGCCTATCTCGACGGGCTCACCGCGCTGCATGATGGCGAGCCGATCTATCGCGGCCTCTACGCCAATTACGGCGTCGCCGACCGTCCCTCCTATCCACATGCCGAGCACCCGGTGGTGCGCACGCATCCGGTCACGGGCAGGAAGGCGCTCTACGTCAACCGCGGCTTCACCCGCCACATCAACGGCATCCCGCGCGACGAGAGCGACGCGATGCTCGCTTATCTCTACCAGCACGCCGAGAACCCGCTGTTCCAGTGCCGCTTCCGCTGGACCGAGAATGCCATCGCCTTTTGGGACAACCGCTGCACCCAGCACCGCGCGATGTGGGACTACTGGCCGCATACGCGCTCCGGCACGCGGGTGACGGTGAAGGGGGAGCGGCCGGTGTGAGGAGGTCGTGGCGCTCCATCGCCGCTATCGCCATTTCGCTGATCCCGTTCTTGCTCTTGTCGGTTGACGATAGCCAGGCGGCCAGGACGCGGAAGGCTGCAAAGACGCAAATGAGGGCGGCAGCGCCGGCCAAATGCGAGATGCCGAAATTCCGGATCGTCGTGGATGTCGGACACACCCCGGACTCCTACGGCGCGTTGAGCGCGCGCAATGATCCGGAGTTCGGCTTCAACTTCCGTCTCGCAAGTCTGATCGCAGCAAAGCTCAAGTCCGAAGGCTTTGCCGCAACCCGCCTGCTCGTCACGGACGGCAAGGCGAGGGCGAGCCTGTTCAAGCGCGTCAGTGCCGCGAATGACGGCCGGACCGATCTGTTCCTCTCGGTCCATCACGATTCGGTGCCGGACAAGCTGCTCGAGAGCTGGGAATTCGACGGCGCCAACAGCTATTTCAGCGACCGCTTTTCGGGACATTCGCTGTTCGTGTCGCACCAGAATCCGCACTTCGCCACCAGCTTGTTGCTGGCCCGGATGATCGGCAGGCAGTTGAAGGAGCAGGGCCTGCATTATGCGAGGCAATACACCCTTCCGGTGATGGGCCGCTACCGGCACCAGCTGCTGGACAAGGACGTCGGCGTCTACCGCTACGACGGGCTCGTCGTGCTCTCGCGGACGAGAAGCGCCGCGGTGCTGCTCGAGGCCGGCTCGATCATCAATCGCGACGAGGAGATGGAAATGAATTCGTCGGAACGGCAGGACGCGGTTGCGGGGGCCGTTGCGGCCGCGATGAGGGAGTTTTGCGAGCGGCGGTAGATTGCTTCGCTGCGCTTGCAATGACGACAGGAAGCTACAGCGGCGCGCCCCGATACTCTCTGTTTGCCAAACTCGCCTCCTCCAGATCGAGATCCCGCTCGATCCGCCGCCGCGTCTCGTCGGTGATCTGACCGTCGCGCAAGAGGTCGTGGATGAATTTGCGCTCGGCGACGATCAGCTCCCGGGTCAGCGCGATGCCGGCGGCGGAGACGTCGTGGTGGGTGGGATCGAGCAAATCCGGAAGCTGGTTGATGCGGATCTCGTGGCGGGCCCGAAGGAGCCGCATCACCTCGTCCGATACCTCCTTCTCCGCGGTCAGCGCGTCGAGCGACCTCAGTGCGGCGTCAAGCGCCTGGCGGCGTGCGGCGATCTCGGCCTCGTGCTCGCTGACATGCTCGTTGCGGCCGGCCTCGGCAATGCCGAGCCAGCGCACCACTGGCGGCAGCGTCAGGCCGACGCCGATCAGCGTGATGAAGATGACGCCGAAGGCGACGAACAGAATCAGGTCACGGTACGGAAATGCTTCGCCGTCCGGAAGCGTGAACGGCAGCGCCAGTGCCGCCGCCAGCGACACCGCGCCGCGCACGCCGGTGAAGGCGAGCGTGAACGCCCATTGCCAGGGCGGCGACGGATCGCGCTCGCGCAGCGATTTGCTGAGCATCCGCGGCAGATATGTCGCGGGATAGAGCCAGGCGAAGCGCGCGATCACGACGATCACCAGAACCACGGCGGTCGCGATCAGGATGTCGTCGAGCGGAAAGGCCTTCGACTTCTCGTAAAGCGCGCGCATCTGGAAGCCGGTGAGCAGGAACAAGAGGCCCTCGATCAAATAGATCACGAGGTCCCAGAAGAAGATGCCCTGCAGGCGCGTCGCGGAAGAAATCAGCAGCGGGCCGTTCCAGCTCACATAAAGCCCGCAGGCGACCGTTGCGATCACTCCGGAGCCGCCGACATGCTCGGGCAGCCAGTAGGAGACGTAAGGCGTGATCAGCGACAGCGTGAGCTCGACCTGCGGATCCCCCGACCATTTGCGGAAACGCAGGGAAAGCCACCCGACGCCGATGCCGAAGGCGATCTCGCCGGCGATGATGAGGAGGAATTCGCCGGCCGCCAGCGGCAGCGAGAAATGCCCGACCATGATCGCGGCGAGCGCAAAACGGTAGAGGATCAACGCGGTGGCGTCGTTGGCGAGCCCTTCGCCCTCGAGCACGACCAGGATCCGGCGCGGCATGTGCAGCCGGCGCGCGATCGCGAGCGGCGCCACCACGTCGGGCGGCGCGACGATGGCCCCCAGCAGGAAGCCGATGGTCCACGGCAGGCCGATCATGTAATGCGTGGCGGCCGCCACCATGGCCGCAGTGAAGATCACCGCGCCGACCGCGAGCAGCACGATCGGACGCAAATTCTTCTTGAACTCGCGCCAGCTCATGGCGACGCTTGCCGAGTAGATCAGCGGTGGCAGCACCAGCAGCAGCACCAGCTCCGGCGGCAGTTCCACCGATGGCATGCCCGGCACAAAGGCGAGACCGACGCCGGCCAGCATTAGCAGGATGGCGGGCGCGATGTTGAAGCGGCGTGCGGCCAGCGCCACGCCTGCCAGCACGGCCAGCAGGATGAGAAAGGTCTGAAACTTCGCTTCCATGACGGTCTGTCTTGACCCGGAAGCGACTGCTGCGTCAATGCGCGCGGCTCACGCCAGCCGCTCGGCCATCCGCCCGATCCGCGCGAACGCCGCCGCGATCTGTGCGGCGCTCGGCGTGCCGCCCTGGGTATAGGCCGCGATCAGGATCGGAGCATCCGGCCGCGGCCACACCACCGCAATATCGCCCGATGCGTCCTTGCCGTTGTTGCCGGTCTTGTCGCCGATCCTCCAGCCTGCCGGCAGGCCGCCGCGCAGCCGGTTTGCGCCGGTCTTGCAGTTCACCATCCATTCGGTGAGCTGCGCGCGCGAGGTCGGTGACAATGCTTCCCCCAGCACGAGGCGGCGCAGGTTTCCGGCCATCGCCGCCGGCGTCGTGGTGTCCCGGGGATCGCCCGGCCGGGAGCGGTTGAGTTCGGGCTCGTTGTGGTCGAGCCGCGAGATGGTATCGCCGATCGATCGCCAGAACGCGGTGAGCGCGGCCGGCCCGCCGATTCGCGCCAGCAGCAGATTGGCGCAGGTGTTGTCGCTGAGCTCGACGATCGCCTTGCACATCTCAGTGACCGACATTGCGCCGGCTGCGAGATTTTGCTTGGCGACCGGCGCGTACTCCAAGAGGTCGGCTTGGCCGTAAGGAATCATGGCCGCAAGCTGCTCCTCGCCGCGATCGACCCGCGCCAGTACACAAGCGGCGAGCGAGGCCTTGAATGTCGAGCACATGACGAACCGCTCGTCGGCGCGCCAGGCGAGTTTTGCGCCGGTTGCGAGATTTTCTGCATAGACCCCGATCCGTCCGCCGCTCTCGCGTTCGTAGGTTTCGAGCTCAGGCGGCCCATCCGCGGCAAGCGCGGGAGAAGCAGCCATCCAGCACAGTGAGGCGAGCAGGGAGCGACGATCGAGCAGCATGGGGACTTTCGGGCGAGTGTGGCAGGGAGATGTAGCCTATGCTCCATCCGCACCGTCATTGCGAGCGCAACGAAGCAATCCAGAGTCTCTCCGCGGAGGGATTCTGGATTGCTTCGTCGCAAAGGCTCTTTGCAATGACGTGTGGCGAGAGTTGGCCCCGCACTGACGGAGAATAGAAGAGAGCGAGTCCGAATTCGGGCAGCGGAGGGTCGAGAGACCCTTCACTCCCTCAGGTCGTACCGATAAGACTTCGACACGATCTGCCAGCCGTCGGCGAGTTTCATCGCC
Organism: Bradyrhizobium sp. C-145; assembly: GCF_023375135.1. Classification (NCBI taxonomy): domain Bacteria; kingdom Pseudomonadati; phylum Pseudomonadota; class Alphaproteobacteria; order Hyphomicrobiales; family Nitrobacteraceae; genus Bradyrhizobium; species Bradyrhizobium sp. C-145. The sequence goes on from NZ_CP088150.1 coordinate 365,534, forward strand.
ACCAAATAGTCGGTGAAATAGCGCGGCGGCAATTGGCACCGGACCTTGATGAAGGCGGTGTTGTCGTCCGAACGGTCGATGGTGACGATGAAATCCTCGCGCGGCTTGCCTTCGGCCTTGCCGGAGGGGCGCTTGCGCACGCGGTCGAGCCAGTCCGGCACGGTCAGCACCTGCAATTCGCCCTTCTCGACCCAGCGCAGGTCCGCGGAGGGATGGAAGATGGCGCCGAGCTTTTCGGCGTCGCCCTCATAGAGGCCGTCGAAAGTCGCCCTCATAGAGGCCGTCGAAATAGGATTGCACGACGGCTTCGACACTTGAACGATTTGGGCTCATGGGTCATCCCTTCGAATGATGGCTTGGGGTGAACTTAGTCGTGCGCATCAAAATGCGCTATGGGTGTCTGTCGCCAATTGCGAGGACGCTGGAATGACCGCATCAGAGAAATCGAACGCCCGTATCCTGATCGGCGAATGCTATTGCCGCACCGTGCGCTTCGAGGTGACGGATGCGTTCTCCTATGCGATGAACTGCCACTGCTCGAACTGTCGCCGCACCACCGGCGCCGCCTTCAAGCCGTTCGCCGGCATCGCCCAGGACCAGCTCCGCATTGTCAGCGGCGGCGACCAGCGGGTCATTTTCGGCGACGACACCACCCATGACGCGCATTGTGCCCGGTGCGGCTCGCTGCTCTATTCCCGGGTGCGTGGAGGAGCATGGGTCCATGTTGCCATGGGAACCCTGGTCGATACCCCCTCGATCCGGCCGAGCGCCCACATTTTCGTGGGCTCGAAGGCGCCCTGGCACGAAATTACGGACAATCTGCCGCAATATCGGGAGCACATCGGGGTTGTCTGAGGGAACCGTATCCTCCCGGCGAACCGCGATCCCGCTGGTGCGACAAACAAAAGTGGCCTTTCGGCTTGTCGTTGGTACCCTTCGTGACCTCCATCACAAGCGCCCGCGGTGGATCTTGCTAAAGCGGTCCCAAAGGGCCCAAGCGGCCCCGAATTTCGGAAGTCGTGTCATGCGCAATTTGCTCAGACTTTGTCCGCTTCTCCTCGCCCTCGCGCTGCTGCTCGGCGCCCAACCTGCTTTCGCCGGCAAGCGCGTTGCGCTGGTGCTCGCCAATTCGGCCTATCAGCATGCGCCGTCGCTGGCCAATCCCGTCAATGACGGTTCGGTGATGGCGAAGACGCTGAAGGAGGCCGGCTTCGATGTCGTCGATTCCCGGCACGATTTGTCGGCGCTGGATACGCGGCGGGTACTCCGCGACTTTGCGGATGCGACCCGCGATGCCGACATCGCCGTGGTCTACTATGCCGGCCACGGCATCGAGGTCGAAGGCTCCAACTATCTGATCCCGGTCGATGCCAAGCTCGAGCGCGACACCGACGTCTACGACGAGGCGCTTTCGCTCGATCGCATCCTGGTCGCGGTCGAGCCCGCAAAGCAGCTCCGCCTGGTGATCCTGGATGCCTGCCGCGACAATCCGTTCGGCAAGAGGATGAAGCGCACGATTGCCTCGCGCGGCATTGGCCGGGGCCTCGCTCAGGTCGAGCCGACCAGCCCCAATACGCTGATCGCCTATTCGGCCAAGGCCGGTTTCACGGCGCAGGACGGTGACGGCGCCAACAGCCCGTTCACGGTCGCGCTGTCGAAGCATCTGACGACGCCGGGCCTCGACGTCCGCCGCGCCTTCGGCTTCGTGCGCGACGACGTGCTCAAGTCGACCGGCAACAAGCAGGAGCCGTTCGTCTATGGCTCGCTCGGCGGCGAGGATGTTCCGCTGGTGCCGGTGAAGATGACGGCTGCGGCGGCCGCGCCTGCTGCGAACCCGCAGGCCGATATCCGCCGCGATTACGAGCTCGCGCTCCAGGTCGGCAACAGGGCGGCGTGGGATGCCTTCCTCGCCCAGCATCCCGACGGTTTCTATGCGAGCCTTGCCAAGCTCCAGGTCGAGAAGATCGGCGCCGAGCAGGCTCATGCCGCGGCGATCGCGAAGGCGAAGCAGGCCGAGGCCGAGCGCGATCGTCTCGCCGCCCTCGGCGCGCAGAAGGATGCGCAGGCCAAGGCTGCGGCCGATGCGAAAGCCGCCGAACAGGCGCAGCTTGCCGCCCAGAAAGCGAAGGAGCAGGCGCAGCAGCAGGCCGCCGTGGCTGAGCAGCAGCGCGTCGACCTCGCCGCTGCGGCACCGGGCGCCGCGCCGGCCAGCACGGTCGCTCCGGCCGGCACCAACGTCGCCGCGCTGACGCCTGCGATTGCACCGGCCGATCTCAGCCGCTCGGTGCAGACCGAACTCGGCCGCGTCGGCTGCTTCTCCGGGCAGGCCGACGGCAATTGGAATACGTCCTCGCAGCGGTCGCTGTCGCAGTTCAACCGGTATGCCGGCACCAAGCTCGACGTGAAGGTGGCGAGCACCGATGCGCTCGATGCGGTCAAGTCGAAGCCGTCGCGTGTCTGCCCACTGGTCTGTGAGCACGGCTTCAAGGCCGACGGCGACAAGTGCAGCAAGATCGTCTGTCGTGACGGCTATGCGGTCAACGACGATAATGAGTGCGAGAAGCAGCGTGCCGCCAAGCCCGCAACGGCCAAGCGTGTAACTGCCAAGCGCGACGACGGCGATGAGCGTCCGGCACGACCGCGTCGTCAGTCCGCCGGCGCAGCAGGCGGTTATGGCGCCGCTGCCGGCGTTGCTGCTGCCACTGGCGCCGGCCGCGCGACGGGCGGCGGGCAGGTCTACTGCAATAGCGGTGGCTGCCGTCCGGTGCATCGCGGCTGCCGTCTCGAATATCGCGGCGGCGGCGGCCCCGGCAACGACGCCAATGCCGAGGTCTGTTACTAGGGATCGCGGTGTCCCCCACATGGTCGTCCTGGCGAAGCCAGGACCCATTACCACCGGCCTTGGTTTTGCGAAGACTTGTGGTTGGCAACTCAGCGCAGCAACTTCTCCCTGGGGTAATGGGTCCTGGCTTTCGCCAGGACGACTCCCTGGAGTGAGTTCAGGTCGCAATCGCGCTTGCAGCGATGTTCACCGTCAGCGCCAACAACGCCGTGTTGTAGATGAAGGACACGATGCCGTGCGCCGTCGCCGTACGGCGGATGGTCTTGTCGGTGATGCCGACGTCGGAGACCTGCGCGGTCATGCCGATCACGAACGAGAAATAGACGAAATCCCAATAATCGGCGTGGTCTTCCTTGTCGCCGCTCGGAAACTGAAGGCCTCCTGCCGTGCCGTGCCGATAATAATCATGCGCGTAATGCAGCGCGAAGGTCGTGTGCACCGCAGCCCATGACAGTGCGATCGTGGTGATCGCGATCGTCAGCTCCAGGACGCCGCGATGCGACGTGCCGAGCTCGGAGACGATCGCGGCGATGCTGGCGAAGGCGCCGGTCGCCGTCACCAGCAGGATCACGAAGCGGCCGTCGTCCTGCATCGCGGCGGCGCGGCGGATGTGCTGGTGGTCGTTGCACAGCATCATCGCATAGACCAGCACGAGATAGACCGCGATCAGCGCGTCCCAACCGAACAAGAGCCGCGTCACCAGCCGGTGCGTGCCCGGCAGCAGCAGGCAGACGAGGACACCGACAGCGAGCGCGATGAACGTTCGCGGCCGGGCATAAAGCAGCCGCATCGGCCGCGACATCTGGCGGAAGCGGACGAGGACGGGATCTTCTTTTTGCATGCAGATCGTCCGGTAAGTCCTGAGCGACATCGCTGGTGCGCTCCCTCCCCGCTTGCGGGGGAGGGTTGGGGAGAGGGTGTCTCCACAAGCGAAAACCCCCGAGAGGAGAGAGCCCTCACCCGCGCCTTCGGCGCGACCTCTCCCGCAAGCGGGAGAGGTGAAAACCCAACGTCAGTTCTTCCGTTCGGCGACGAAGCGCGCCGCGGCTTGCAGCACGGCGGCGCGGTCGCCGAAGATCGACACGGCGCTGTCGGCGCGCGCGAGCAGGTCGCGCACGCGCTGCTTGGCGCCTTCGATGCCGAGCTGGGTGACGAAGGTGGTCTTGCCAAGCGCGGCGTCCTGGCCCGAGGGCTTGCCGAGCGCTGCCGCATCGCCTTCGACGTCGAGCAGGTCGTCCGCGATCTGGAAGGCCTCGCCGAGCGCACGGCCGTAATCGTCGAGCGCCTGGTATTCTTTCTGCGAGGCCTGGCCGAGGATTGCACCGGCGATGCAGCCATAGCGCAGCAGTGCGCCGGTCTTCATCTGCTGAATACGGGCGACATCGATCGGTTCGTTGCCGCCGAAGCGGCCTTCGCCGGCGAGATCGAGGATCTGGCCACCGACCATGCCGCCAATGCCGGCGCAGCGCGCCAGCGCGCGCGTCAACAGCAGCCGCACATTGGCATCGCGATGGATCTCGTCGCGGGTGACGATGTCGAAGGCGAGCGTCAACAGGCCGTCGCCGGCAAGGATCGCGGTGGCGTCGTCGGTCTGCTTGTGCAGGGTGGGGCGGCCGCGGCGCAGGTCCGAATTGTCCATGGCCGGCAGATCGTCATGGATCAGCGAATAGCAGTGAATGCATTCGAGCGCGGCGCCCACGAGCAGTGCCGCTTCGCGCGGAACGCCGAACACGGTCGCGCTCTCGACCACAAGGAACGGCCGCAGGCGCTTGCCGCCGTTCAGGCTCGAATAGCGCATTGCGTCCATCAGTCGCTTGGGCCGGGCGATCTCGTCGTGCAGGATGTCGTCCGACAGCAGGCGCCCGAGCAGGGCCTCGGTGTCATCAGCGGTCTTGTCCAGACGTTTGGCGAAATCGGACGGGGACGTGCCGGTCATCAAGAAGGGCTCCAGAACTAAAATTCGGCGGGACAATCCTTTATGCGCCCGCCTCAGTCAATCGTTTGGAAGGCCTAAAAAGTGCTGGAAAAGGCCAGAATTATCACAGACTTAATGGCCCAGCCCGTGGCCGCGTTTCATTTTGCGCCGGAAAGGTCGATTTGCGCATCGTCAAGATCCTGCTGGTCGTGCTCGCGGTCGTGGCTCTCGCGCCCTATGTGATCGCGCCGTTTTACCGGACCGGCCATCCGGTTTCGACGCTGATGGCCTGGCGTTCGCTTCGGGGCGCGCCGATGCAGCGGCAATGGATCGATCTGGCGGCGATGTCGCCCTATCTGCCGCGGTCGGTGGTGGCAGCCGAGGACGCCCATTTCTGCAAGCATCACGGCATCGACTGGGGTGCGCTGCGTGAGGCGATCGATGACGCCCAGGAGGACGGTACGCCGTTCCGGGGCGCCTCCACCATCACTCAGCAGGTCGCAAAAAACCTGTTCCTCTGGCAGGGGCGGGACTTCGTCCGCAAGGCGCTGGAATTCCCGCTGGCGCTGTGGATCGACCTCGTCCTGCCCAAACCGCGGATCCTGGAGATTTACCTCAACATCGCAGAGCTCGGTCCACAGGGGCAGTTTGGCGTCGAGGCGGCCAGCCTTTATGCCTTCGGTAAGTCGGCCGCCAACCTCTCCCCCCGGGAAGCCGCCCTTCTGGCCTCGACCCTGCCCAATCCGGTCAAACGCAGTGCCCGGACCCCGGGGCCCGGTGTCAGGCGGCTGGCGGCGACCTATATGGCGCGGGGGCAGGCGAGCTCGCTTGCGACCTGCTGGCGCGAAAATCGCTGATTTCGGGCCCATTTCGGGCGTATTTTCCGGCCCAAGAGCCTAGCTTTACGGCCAGCCTTCCTCTATAAGCGCGGCCTTGATCGGCATTCAGCTCGCCTCGTATTGCGGGTGCTGAGCCGTCCCTTCGCGGACGATGCCCTGATGACACCAATCCCTAGAGGATATTGAAATGGCCGTTCCGAGAAGAAAAACCTCGCCGTCGCGCCGTGGCATGCGCCGCTCGGCAGACGCCATCAAGAAGCCGACCTATGTGGAAGACAAGGACTCCGGCGAGCTCCGTCGTCCGCACCATCTCGACCTCAAGACCGGCATGTACAAGGGCCGCCAGGTCCTGAAGAAGAAAGAGTCCTGAAGGCAGGACCTTTCTTCAGGCGGGAGGATTGGGCCCGCCTGATTTCGGCCAACCCATGAGATAGACGGTGACGGCGGCGGAGCAAATGCTTCGCCGCCGCATTGTCCTGTCCGGATATCTTGATCGAGAAGGCATTTTGCCGATGGTCGGTTTCCCGCTGCTTCTGATTCCGCTCGCGGTCTACAACATCATCGCCTTCCTGATGCCGACGGTGTCCTTTACGGACGTGCTGTTCAAGGTGCCGATGGTGTCCGGTGAGACCTGGCCGGTTACGCTCGCCGACCTGCTGCTCGCGCTCGGCGTGGTGCTGCTGCTGCTCGAGGTGGTCAAGGGCGCGCGGCCCGGCTCGAAATTCCTGATGGATCACCTGCTGTCGCTGATCGTGTTCGGCGCGGCCGCCGCCGAATTCGTGATGTGGCCCAAATTCGGCAACTCCACCTATTTCCTGCTGGTGCTGCTCGCGATGGCCGACTTCCTCGGCGGCATCGCCCAGCGCACGCGCCGTCGCGTCACCTATGTCGCCGAGACGACGGTGGCGGCGCCACGCAAGGCCAAGCGCCAGGAAGCGCCGGAGGAGGATGTGGCGTCCGAGCGTAAGTTCGAGCCGGTGATTGCGCCGCAGCCGGCACCGGCGGTGCCGCCCGCACCGTCGGCGCAATCCGTCGCCGAATCCGTGCTGATGGATCATCCGGCGCCCAAGCCGGTGCAGGGCGCGCCCTCGCCGGAAATCCCCTCGCCGCAGCTTCAGCCGGGCAACGGCACGCCGTCCTCTCCCGACGCGCCACCGCGCTGATCAAGCCACCTGCCGTGTCCGCGCGCTGACGCTTTGCAGCGGGCGCTTGCTGCCATAGGCCATCAGCGCGTCTTCGGACGAGGCGCGGCGAAGCCGGCTCGTCTGGGGCATGTGCTCGGCATTGGCGATCAATTGGGTGACGAAGCTGGGATCGGGGCGCGGCAGCGGCGCCTTGTGGACCCACTGCAACGTCGGCATCAGCGGCACGAGGCCCGTGCCTGTGCCGTTGTCCGCCGCGTCCGATCGATCAGTACTCAACATCGCAATCACCGTTGATCCGGCCGGGTTGTCGCATTTCGGGACGCTGGCGCCGGTGCGTGTCATGTACTCGCAAGCCCTATGCCGGCTGGGCCCGATTGGTTCCCCGAGGTCGGCAAACGTGGTTTCCAAATTGTTTATCAACTTTGCCTAGGGTCGAGGGCGAATCTGGCTTTATTCTGTGCCGGCTCAGGACTTTCCCACTGTCCCGAAACGAGGCGATTTTGACTCCAGCATTGCCGCAAGCCTCCGACATCCTGGCCGCGCTCGGCCAGGCCGTGTTCGCCTGGGACATCGCCAGCGACGTCATCGTCTGGGGTGAGCAGGTCAGCGCCGTCTTCCCGGGCATTCCAGCCGAGCGGCTCGCCACCGGGGCGGAATTCGCCAAGCTGATCGAGCCGGCGCAATCGCTGCGGACCGTTGCGCTGGCACAGACCTCCGCCGTGCACGGTGCCGACGGCACACCTTACCGGGTCGAGTACGGCGTGCGCATGAGCGCCTCCGATCCCGTGGTCTGGATCGAGGAGACCGGCCGCTGGTTTGCCGGTCCCGACGGCCGCCCCACGCGCGCGATCGGCTCCGTCCGCATCAACAATGAGCGTCACGCCCGCGACGAGGAATTGAGGAAGCTGGCCCGGCTCGATCCCTTGACCGGCGAGCTCAACCGCTCCCATCTGATCGCGTCGCTGGCCGAGGCGATCGAGGAGACGACCCGCTTCCGCTCGACCGCAGCCTTCATGCTGGTCGGCATCGATCATCTCGCCCACGTCAACGACGCCTTTGGCTTCGACGTCGCCGACGCGGTGATCCTCGACGTCGCCAAGCGCATTCGTGCGCGCCTGCGCGGCGGCGACGTGCTCGGCCGCTTCTCCGGCAACAAGTTCGGCCTGATCCTGAAGAACTGCACCGTCGACGACATGAACGTTGCCGCCGAGCGCTTCCTCGCCGGCATCCGCGACGAAGTGGTGCCGACGAAATCAGGCCCGGTCTCAGTCACCGCATCGATCGGCGCGGTCAGCGTGCCGCGCTATGCCCGCAACACCGACGAGGCGGTCAACCGCGCCCATGAGACGCTGGATGCCGCCAAGCGCCGCCGCGTCGGCTCGTTCGCGACATGGCGCCCGGATGCCGCGCGCGACGCGCAGCGCCGCGTCAATATCCGCGTCACCGACGAGATCGTCACCGCGCTGAACGAGCGCCGCATCAAGCTCGCCTATGAGCCGGTGGTCTCCGCCGCCTCGCGCGAACGCGCCTTCCACGAGTGCCTGGTGCGGATGGATCAGGGCGATGGCCAGGTGCTGCTCGCACCCGACATCGTGCCGGTCGCCGAACGGCTCGGCCTGATTCGCCTGGTCGATCATCGCGTGCTCGAGCTCGTGGTCGCCGAGCTTGCGGCCGCGCCCGACATCTGCCTCAGCCTCAACATCTCGCCTGATACCACCATGGATCCGGACTGGTGGGCGGGGATCGAGTCGTTGATGCTGGCCCATCCCGGCGTCGCCGAGCGGCTGATCGTCGAAATCACCGAAACGGTCGCGATCCAGGACATCGACGACGTCCGCGGCTTTGTCACGCGGCTGAAGAATTTCGGCAGCCGCATTGCCATCGACGATTTCGGCGCCGGCTACACCTCCTTCAGGAACCTGCGCAAGCTCGGCGTCGACATCGTCAAGATCGACGGCGCCTTCGTCCAGAACGTCACCCGGTCCGCCGACGACCGCGCCTTCGTGCACACCCTGATCGACCTCGCCCGACGCCTCGATATCAAGACGGTCGCCGAATGGGTGCAGGACGAAGAGGCCGCAAGCATGCTGCGCGATTGGGGGTGCGACTACATCCAGGGCCGTTTGATTGGACTGGCGTCTGCCGAGCGCCCGTGGGCGGCTTCAACGGATAGTGCGCTGCCTGCTGCAAGCTGAGAAGCCGTAGGGTGGGCAAAGCGAAGCGTGCCCACCATCGTGCTGTGTCGTTGGAAAGATGGTGGGCACGGCGCAAGCGTGCCTTTGCCCACCCTACGAAATCTCTCATGCCCCTTCGTCCAATGCCACCAGCTCGCGCTTCTTGCGCAGCGCGGGCAATAGCGGCGCGATCAGCAGCACCGTTGCGAGTGCAAGGCAGGCCGCCGAGATCGGACGCTGCACGAAGGTCCAGAGATCGCCCTGCGACAGGATCAGCGACTTACGCAGATTGTTCTCCAGCATCGGTCCGAGCACGAAGGCGAGCACGAGCGGCGCCGGCTCATAGCCGAGCTTGCGCATGAAATAGCCGATGATCCCGAACGCGATCATGACGTAGACGTCGAACACGTTGTTGCTCGAGCAGTAGACGCCCAGGATCGTGAACAGGATGATCAGCGGGAACAGAATGTTGTAGGGCAGCTTCAAGAGCTGCACCCACATGCCGATCATCGGCAGATTGAGGATCAGCAGCATGACATTGCCGATATACATGCTGGCGACGATGCCCCAGAACAGGCCGGGATTCTGCGTGATCAGCAGCGGTCCCGGCTGCAGGCCATGAATGACGAAGGCGCCGAGCAGCAGCGCCATCACCACGTTCGGCGGGATGCCCAAGGTCATCAGCGGAATGAACGCGCCGCCGGCCGCCGCGTTGTTGGCGGATTCGGGGCCCGCGACGCCCTCGATCGCGCCGTGGCCGAACCGCTCCGGCGTTTTCGACAGCCGCTTCTCCAGCGCATAGGACGCGAACGAGGCCACCACGGCACCGCCGCCCGGCAGGATGCCGAGCAGAAAGCCGAGCAGGGTGCCGCGCGCCACCGGGCCGGCACTCGCCTGCCAATCCGCCTTGTTGGGCAAGAGTTGTGTGATCTTGGCGTTGATGATGTCGCGCTTGATCGCCTGCTCGGTATTGAGCAGCACCTCGGCAACGCCGAACAGGCCCATCACGACCGGCACGAGGCCGATGCCGTCGATCAGCTCCATGCGGCCGAAGGTGAGCCGCGGCTGCGCCGTGATGCTGTCGAGGCCGATCAGGCCGAGCACGACGCCGATGCAGGCCATCAGCAGCGCCTTCGGCATCGAGCCCTGCGTCAGGAAGGTGAGCACGACGAGGCCGAGCACCATCAGGCTGAAATACTCGGCCGGGCCGAACGCGATGGCGATGCTGGCAAGCCTGGGCGCCACCAGCATCAGCGCGACCAGCGCGAAGGTGCCGGCGATGAAGGAGCCGAACGCGGAGATGCCGAGCGCGGGGCCGGCGCGGCCCTGCTTCGCCATCTGGTGGCCGTCGATGCAGGTGACGACGGAGGCCGCTTCGCCGGGGATGTTGACCAGGATCGAGGTGGTCGAGCCGCCATACATCGAGCCGTAATAGATGCCGGCCATCATGATGATGCCGGATTCCGGCGTGCCCGAGAGTGTCACGGGCAGCAGCAGCGACATCGCCGAGATTGGGCCGATGCCCGGCAGCACGCCGACCAGCGTGCCGATGAAGACCCCGATGAAGCAATAGAGCAGGTTGATCCCGGTCAGCGCGACGCCGAACCCATGGGCGACATTGGCAAGCGTATCCATGCGATCAGCCGATTCCGAACAGGCCCGAGGGCAGCTGGATCAAAAGCAGCCGCTTGAGCACCCACCACATGCCTGATGGCACCAGCACCGCGATCGGGATCGCCAGCGTCCAGCGCACGGGATCGATCAGGCGCAACAGCAGCAGCATCAACGGGATCGACGACAACAGGAATCCCAGCGGCTCCAACGCGAACGAGAAGGCGGTGAGGCAGGCGATGACGAGAAGCGGCTTGCTCCAGCGCACATTTTCCCAGCGCGAGGCCAGCGTCGGTCCGCCCTCGGTGATGGCCGAGATGATGATGGAGGTTGCGAACACGCAGATCAGGATGCCCGTGTAGAACAGCACGTAACCGGAGCTAGGATCGTTGATGGTGCCGAGCTTGAGCTTCAGCCCCGACCAGATCACGAAGCCCCCGAACGCGAGCCCGATCAGCCCGCCCCAAAGTTCGGAATTGCTGAGGCGGAGTTTGACGTTGGTTTGGTTGGTCATGTGAGACACCTCTCGACCACCGTCACCCTGAGGTGGCCGCTTCTTCAGCGGCCCTCGAAGGGCGACGGTACCCGTCTGCATCCTTCGAGGCGAGCCGCAAGTGCGGCCCGCGCCTCAGGATGACGCCGGCATGTGTGGCAGCAGAACTCTACTTCTTCGCAAGCCCGAGCGTGTCGATCACTTTGCGCTCGGACTCCGTGACCTCGACGACGAACTTCTTGTAGTCCTCGGTGTTCTTGTAGTTCGGCACCATGTCGTATTTGGCGAGCGTTGCCACGACGGCGGGGTCCTCGACTGCCTTCTTGAAGGCATCGTGCAGCTTGGCGACGATTTTGGGATCCATTTCCTTCGGGCCGGCGATGCCAAACGGGGAATCATAGACCATGGGATAGCCGAGCTCCTTCAGCGTCGGCACATCGGGGTAATTCGGCGAGCGGGCACCGGTCCACACCATCAATAACCGCAGCTTGCCGGCATCGACCAGCGGCCGCCATCCCGTGGAATCTGCCTGAAGCATCGTATGCTGCCCCAGGACCGCGGCGTTGGTTTCCGCGCCGCCCTTAAAGGGGACCTGGGTCAGCTTGATGCCGGACATCGCCGCGATCTGCTCCATGCCGATATGCAGCGAGGTCCCGGTGCCCGGCGTCGCGTAGGTCACCTTGCCCGGGTTCGCCTTGGCGAACTCCACCACGTCCTTCCAGCTCTTGAACTGGGATTCCGCGTTGGTGGTGACGCCGAAGGTATAGCCGGTGAGATGGATGATGTAGGTGAAGTCCTTGGCCGGATCCCACGACACCTCCTGCATCAGAGGCAGGCGGAAGACGGTGATCGGGATCTGCGAGATGGTGTAGCCGTCCGGCTTCGCGCCCGCGGCCATTGTCGCAGGTCCCACCGTGCCGCCGCCGCCGGCCTTGTTGTCGATCACGATGGGCTGTCCCAGGACCTTCGAAGCGCTGTCGGCGATCGCGCGCATCGAGATGTCGGTCGAACCGCCGGCCGGCCATGGCACGATCAGCGTGATCGGTTTGGTCGGATAGTCCTGCGCGCTGGCGGCAGTGGAGAGCACTGCGCCCATGACCGCATGCATGGCGGCAAAGGCAATCGTCTTCAGCCCGTATCGCGACATCGAAACGCCTCCCTCGCAGCGGCCTCGCTCGGGCCGCCATCTCTCGTTCTTGTGGGGCGATTGTTTCCGAAATCACGAGAGAAGAAAAGCGCCATTGCGCGTGTGCCAGGCAAGGGCGAGACGCCAATTCCGCCGGAAACCATCCATGCGACAATTGGTCGTTTGGAGGCGTGCCGAGATACGGAATTTGAGTGGGGAAAGCCGCTACGCCACGCGGCGGACTGCGCTCAGCGTCTCGATGGTGCCGCCGACCTCGGCCGCCGGGCACGGCTTGCCGAAATAATAGCCCTGCACGGCGGTGCAGCCGCATTCGCGCACGAAGTCGAGTTGCTCGGCGGTCTCCACACCCTCCGCCGTAGTCTCGACGCCGAGCACGGAGCCGAGGCTGGCGATGGTGCGGACGATGGCAACGCTTTCCGGGCTTTCGCCGAGCGTGCCGACGAAAGAGCGGTCGATCTTGATGCGGTCGAACGGAAATTTGCGCAAATAGCTCAGCGAGGAATAGCCGACGCCGAAATCGTCGAGGCTGACCCGCACGCCGAGTGCGCGGAGCTGGTGCAGGATCTCGATCGTCGCCTCGCTGTCGTCGAGCAGCGCCGTCTCGGTGACCTCGAGCTCGAGACGTTGTGGCGGCAGGCCGGCTTCCGCAAGTGCGCTCGTGATCATCGCCACCAGGCCGCGCGAGCGGAACTGCACCGGCGACAGGTTTACCGCGACGGTGACCCCGGGCCAGGAGACGGCGGTCGCACAGGCGGTGCGCAGCACCCATTCGCCGATCGGGACGATCAGCCCGGTCTCCTCCGCGATCGGAATGAAATCGGCCGGCGAGACGAAGCCGCGCGAGGGATGTTTCCAGCGCAACAGCGCTTCGAAGCCGGTGAGCTCGGAGCTGTCGAGCCGGACCTGCGGCTGGAACACGAGGTGGAATTCACGTGATTCCAACGCGCCGCGCAGATCCTGCTCCAGCGCGTGCCGGCTGCGCGCCTCCTCTTCCATCTCGGGCTCGAACAGCTGATAAGCGCCGCGTCCCTTGGCCTTGGCCTGGTAGAGGGCGAGGTCGGCGCATTTCATCAGTTCGTCGGCATCGAGCCCGTGATCGGGCCCGATCGCGATGCCGACGGAGACGCCGACATGGATCGACTGGCTTTCCAGCGGCGGCGGATGGCCGATGATCTCGACCAGGCGACGGGCGAGCTTTTCAGCCGCTTGTGGCTGCGGTCCGCGCTGGAGTACGGCAAACTCGTCGCCGCCGAGCCGCGCGACGGTATCATGCTCGCCGACATTCTCCTTCAGCCGCGCCGCAACCCAGCGCAGCAGGCGGTCGCCTGCGGCGTGGCCGAGGCGGTCGTTGACAGTCTTGAAATTGTCGAGGTCGAAATACAGCACGGCCATTGCGCCGCCGGCGATCGCGACATGGTTCAGCCCTTCGCCCATCTTCTCGCGGAACAGCGTGCGGTTGGGCAGGTCGGTCAACGAATCGTGGCGCGCCATGTGCGCGACGCGGGCTTGGGCCTTGTGGCGCTCGGTGACGTCCTCATAGGTGACGACCCAGCCGCCAAGCTCCATCCGCTTGTGATTGAGCTTGATGATGCGGCCGTCGTTCAAATGGCGGTGCAGCGTGTGCTCGCCCTCGCGCAGCCTCTCGACATAGTCGGTATAGAGCCGCGCGCCTGTGGTGTTCGGATCAATGCCCAGTTCGCAGCTATGCTCCATGATCTCGCGCATCGAGACGCCCGGTTTCACGATCTCGGGCGACACCCCGTACATCTCGATATAGCGGCGGTTGCAGACGATGATGCGCAGGCTCGAATCGAGCATGCACAGGCCCTGGCTCATGTTGTTCAGTGCGGCGTCGAAACGTCGATACTGCTCGCTCAGCTCCTCAATCGCGCGTTCGCGTTCGGTGATGTCCTCGTAGGTGGCGACGAAGCCGCCGTCTGGCTGCGCGCAGCAACGCACCGAGATCACGGAGCCATTGGACATGCGCCGTCGCATCGACGAGGAATCGCGGTTCGCAATCCTTGCGCTGGCGGCTTCCAGGAGCTGTTGCGGGCTGTATTCGGAAGCGAATGCGCCATTCGCCATCGAACGCTTGATCAGCTCGGAAAGATGCGTGCCGGGCCGGGTCTCTTCGGGCGACAGCCGGTAGATCTTGCGGTAGTTTGTATTGCAGACGCGGAGCCGCATGTCGCTGTCGTAGAAGGCGAGTCCGTGCGCCATGTTCTCCAGCGCTGCATCGAGGATGAAGTTCTGCTGCCTCAGCGTCTCCTCGTATTGCAGCCGCTCGGTGACGTCTTCGTGCACCGTCACCCAGCCGCCGTCGGGCAGGAAGCGGGAGACCGCCTGCACCATCCGCCCGTCATAGCGCATCACCAGCAGGGTTTTCGCCTTCCTGGCGCGCACGTCGTCCAGCCTGGTGTCATGGAATTCATCGGCCGACATGCCCGGCAGGTTGCCGCGCGAAAGCCAGTGGTCGATGGCAGCGCTGTGCGTGACGCCCGGCTTCATGATCTCGGGGTCGAGGTTGTAGAGCTTCAGGAAACGTTCGTTGCAGACGACGACGCGGCTGTCGGCATCGTACATGATGAGGCCGTGCGACATGTTCGCGAGCGCGTGCTGGCTGCGCTCCGTCTGCACGCGCAATTCCGCCTCGAGCCGGGCGAGACGACTGACGTCGTCGCAGATCGTCATCCAGCCGCCGCCGGGAAGAGGCTTCAACTCGAGCGCCATGACGAGGCCGCTTGCAAGCCGCTGTTCGGTGCGGAATGGTTTGCCCGCTGCGATTTGCGCAATCCGCGCCGAATACAGCGCATCGAGCTCGTCCTGGGGGAAGTTCCCGCGTGTCGCGCTGTGGGCAAGCACCTCGCGATAGCTCGTGCCCACCCGCACGATATCGGCCGACATGTCGAACAGCGTGAGGTAGCGCTGATTGACCAGCACGATCCGGTTGTCGGCATCGTAGACGCAGACGCCCTGCTCCATGTGGTCGAGCGCAAGCTGGCCGAGCGCGATCAGGGCCGCGGGGGCCTGTTCGCGATGTGCACCATGCTCATTGTCGCAGGTCGACGTCATGGGAATCGTGGATCTCGGCGGGCAATAGACTTAACGCAACGTAATTCAGCCGCCGAGGGTAGCGAAGAGGCCGGAAAATTCCCTTAAGCGCAGTAGTTTACGGAGGGTGACTGGCGATGCAGAGATGCGCGTGACGGCGCGAATGCGGAGGTGCGCGCAAGCCAGCGCTAGCCGGGACGACACCAAATAGGGATAGATTAGCGCTACGGCCCGTACAGCACGAGCTCCGTATCGGTGAGATCGGCAAGCTGTGGCCGATGCGGGCCCTTGAAATATTTGCGGCCGCGGCGCTCTGTGTAGAGGCCGATGAGGCCGGGAAGTGGGCTATTGCAATCGACGGCCACCGAGATCTTGCCGAGCCGCAGCAGCAGCCGGCCGATCCGGCCGGCGCAGGCGGCATATTCGGCGATGTTGCGGCAGTAGATTAGTTTCATCGCGGGCGGCGCGATGAAGCCGCGGCGGATGCGCACCGGTTGCAGGATGAAGGGGAACGTTCCCTGCGGCGTGCGGCAGACCAGGCTGAGGCAATTGTAGCGCGCATGACGCGTCAAGAGCTCAGTCTCTGTGTCGGAAAGCCCTTCGATCGCCTTGGCGTGCTGCGAGATCACCTCGATCCTGCTCCAGCGCGGGGCACGCGCCAGCGCGGGCACCGAGAAGAAGATGCCGCGGCAGTAATCACGAAAGCCCTGCGTCTCGATGATGGGCCAGGTCCACGGCGCCGGGCTGATGTTGAGGTAAGTGACGTCCTTGTGCCGCTGCGCAATCTTGGTCAGCAGCGGCGCGTAGTTGCGATAGGCCGGATCGACATACCAGCTCGACAAATTGCACTGGATGGCGGTCTCTTCGCCGTTTTTGCGCGCCGTGTAGATCAGCAGCAGCACGCCGACCGGTGTGCCGTCATCCTCGAGCATGTAGCCGAAGCGCGGATAGCCCTCCGGCACGGTCCGGAAGGCCTGCCGGCGCAGGCCCTGGATCCAATAGTCACGCGAGCGGCCGACGAAGCCGCGCGTCAGCAGGTCCGCGATGGCTTCAACATCGGACTCGGTGATCTCGCGGCATCGGACCTTGGTGTGGATCACGCTCGTCTTGCCCGTGGAAATGGTCGGCCTCGTGAGTTCCGTTAGCGCCAGCCTTCGCCGTGGGCCTCGGCCGCAACATGCGGCTGCAAGCCCAGGACGTCGCGAACCTTGGCCGGCCAGGCGGCGGTATCAGTGCCGTGGGTGTGGAACATGGCGACCGCGAGCCGGTCCATGCCGAAGGCAACGCAGCCGGTGTGGGCCGGCTCGCCATTGGCGTCTTTAATGTCCCAGGTCGTGCCGAAATGCTCGCGGTGATAGTTGAAGCTCATGCAGGCGGTCGGCTGCTCTTCCGAGCGCAGCGGGATCAGGAGCTCGAACTTCAGCTGCTGCTGTTTCTGGCTTACCGCCTTCATCTGGCCGACGCGGCCGAAGAAGGGATCGCTGGCATAGTCGACGCGGAAGGTGAGGCCGAGATCGCGCGCGATCGCCTGCGCGCGGACCATCCAGCGCTCGCGGAAGTCGGCGACGTCATCGGGGCTGCCAATGCAGACATATTCGCGCATCCGGAACGATTGCAGCCGGTCGAGATGCTTCGACGGCTCGCGGCGGAAGCAGTCGGCGGCGACGTCGAAGCGCAGACCGCCCTTCGGCAATTGGCCGCGGCTCGCCGCGATCGGGTAGACGGGATAGCAGGCGGCCGGCGACAGCACGAGGTCGGCCGGCGAGAGCGATGAGGTCCAGTCGCCGCCGGCATCGAAGCGGCTCACCGCCGCATTGATCTCGCGTTCGGTGCCGTGCAGGCCGCAGACGCAGCCGAGCAGGTTCGGAAAGCTCTTGAGGTAGCCGGATTTCTCCAGCTGAGCCCGGCTCATCACCGGCGGAAAGCGCATCACCTCGGTTCCGGCCTCGCGATGGCCAGTGATCAGCGTGGCGAGCTTCTCGACGATGCCCTCATAGAGCGCGGTGCGGGCGTAGACCCCGTCCGAGCCCATGCGGTGGAACAGCTTGTCGGCGAGATGATCGAGCGGATCGATGATCTGCGGTGCGGTGTCGGGCGAATTGGGGAGGACGGCAATATTCATGGGTCGATGTCCTGCTATCTCAAAATTGTTCTTGTTGATTCAGTCACGAAGGCTCATTGGCACGCCGCTCATCAGCGTCGCTGTCGCGGCGTTGGCGAGAATACGGTCGTTGTTGATCATGATCGGCGACGACAGCACGTCGCGCAGGTGACGGCCCATCGTGAATTCGCCGTCGTTGCGGTAGCCGGAAAGACCCGCGGTGCGCATCGCATGCATCACCGTCTCGACCGCGAGCTCGGAGGCCTGCACCTTCAAAAGCGTGATCGAAGACTGAAAGTCGAGCGAGCCGAGCGCGCGCTCGTCATGCTCGGCGCGGTCGAAAGCGTCGATGTTGGCAGCGATCAGCGCGCGCAGCTTGGCGAGCGACATCTTGGCGGCGGTGAAATGCGCCGCGGCCGGCGGCATTTGTCCGCCGGAGCTGCGGGCCGCCTTGCGGATGAAGGCCTGCGCACGGGTCACCGCGGCGGCGGCAATGCCGGCCCAAGCCGACGACCAGCACAGATGCGCGAATGGCGTCATGGTCTGGGCGTGGATCTTGTCGTAGGATTCCGGGAAGACGCGGTCGGCGGGGCAATCGACCTTCAGCTCGAAACCGGTCGAGCAGGTGCCGCGCATGCCGAGCGTTTCCCAGCCCAGCGTCCGCTTCAGCGAATAATCGTCCTTGGCGAGCGCCAGCAGCACTTGGTCGGAAGCGGCAGCGTCGGTGGCGCGGCGGGCGATGGTGACGAGGCCGTCGGCCTCGGCGCCGTAGGAGATGACGGTGGCGTCGCGTACCAGCGACACGGAATCGCCGGCGTGATCGACGGCGGCTGCGCTGGCGCGGATGTTGCCGCCGTTCTGTCCTTCGGTGGTGGAGGAGGCGAGCAGCCACTGGTCGCGCGCGACCCGGCGCATCATGGTTTCCATCCAGGGAATGCCGTGGCCGTGCCTGACGACGCAGGCGACCTTGGTCTGGTGCATCGCGTAGATCATCGCGGTGGAAGCGCAGGCACGCCCGAGCGTGTAGCAGATATCGGTGACGTCATAGATCGAAGCGCCGAAGCCGCCGAACTCGACCGGGATCATGACGCCAAGCAGTTTTTGCTCACGCGCGACCTCGAAAGCCTTGTGGGGGAAGCGGGCGTCGCGATCGACCCCGTCTGCATCGGCAGCTGCGGCAGCGGCGGTCCGGGCGGCACGCTCGATCAGGGAGGGACCCTGCTCGAGAAAGCTCATCTGCGTTTCGTCGACAGTGAGGACTGCTTCACGCACGTTCATGCTCGTCCGCCTCCGGTTTGCCGTTCGAGATCGCCGCCATCATTCGCGATGTCGCCAGCGATCCTCCGACCATCTTTGCTTGTGAGACGAGGCTACGGATTTAATTCAAATTCGTCGATGAAATAGAGGGTAAACAAATCCCAATTCCGAACGAACAGTTAAGGTCCGGTTGTTTGCATCACCGGAATTTCGGCGGTCGCGTTAGTGATCTGGAAGAGGTCTGAATTTTAATCAATCTGAGTCATCGTTTACTAAGAAAAGCGAAGTAACCCTCGCGCCCATTGCGGGATCGACTGGCCGTGCCCATCGTAGCCGGCAGTCCGGTCCGCCTCCGATAGACAGATGGGAATTTGCCGATGCAGGCCTTCGATACCGACATGCGCAGTCGCATCATCAAGCTCGTGAAGGGCATCCTCGAACAGAACTCGCTCACGGCGGACATCACGCCGTCGGCGAAGCTCGTGGACGTTGGCCTGACTTCGATGGACATGGTCAATCTGATGCTCGGCGTCGAGGCCGAGTTCGACTTCACCATCCCGCAAGCCGAGATCACGCCGGAGAACTTCCAGTCCGTCGAAACGCTGGAGCGGATGGTCGCGACCCAGCTGCAGCCGGCAACGGCGGCTTAGCTCCGGCACAACTGCTTATCCGGCGTTGTCCCGGCGCAGGCCGGGACCCATCCCCAGGGAGTGGTTGCGGCGCAAAGCTGGCAACCACGAGTCTCCGCCAAACTCTATCCTGTGGCTATGGGTCCGGGCCTTCGCCGGGACGACATCGAGCGTAAGGCGCTTGCTTGTGCTTCTCACCGCACCGGCATTGCCCCCACCCCCGTTCCAAAACCGCTGCAAAACTGGCATAGCTTAACCATGTCGCACAGCGCGGACGGGATGGAGCAGGCATGACGCAGGCGGTATTGGGCATCATCGGCGGCTCCGGCATCTATGATCTGCCGGGCCTGGAGGGTGCGCGCGAAGAGGTGATCAAGAGCCCCTGGGGCGAGCCGTCCGCGCCCATGCGGCGCGGCACTATGGCGGGCCTGCCGGTCGTGTTCCTGCCGCGGCACGACAAGGGCCATCGGCTGTCGCCCTCCGACATCAACTACCGCGCCAATATCGACGTTCTGAAGCGGGCCGGCGTCACCGACCTGATCTCGCTATCGGCCTGCGGTTCCTTTAGGGAGGAACTGCCGCCCGGCACCTTCGTTCTCATCGATCAGTTCGTCGATCGCACCCACAAGCGCGAGAGCTCGTTCTTCGGCCGAGGCTGCGTCGCGCATGTGTCGATGGCGCATCCGGTTTCGCCGCGGCTGCGCATTCACCTGGCCGCAGCCGCCGAGGCCGAGGGCATCGCAATCGCGCGGACCGGTACCTATGTCTGCATGGAAGGGCCGCAATTCTCTACCTATGCGGAAAGCATGACGTACAAGACGCTGGGCTACTCCGTGATCGGCATGACCAACATGCCCGAGGCGAAGCTCGCGCGTGAGGCGGAGCTCTGTTACGCCACCGTCGCGATGGTGACCGATTTCGATTGCTGGCATCCCGACCATGATGCGGTCACCGTGCAGGACATCATCCGCGTGCTGAACTCGAATGCCGATAAGGCGAAAGCGCTGGTGGCGCGGCTGGCGAAGGATTTTCCGCGCGAGCATGAGCCGTGTCCGATCGGCTCGGATCGTGCGCTCGACACCGCGCTGATCACGGCGCCCGAGGCGCGTGATCCTGAGCTTTTGAAGAAGCTCGATGCGGTGGCAGGGCGCATCCTGCGTGGTTGAGACGAAAGGCAGAATGCCATGAAGGTCGACGGCAAGCATTTTCGCAGCATCTGGCGTGAGCGTGGCGACTGGTCGGTCGGCGCGATCGACCAGCGCAGGCTGCCCCACGAGTTCGTCATTGCGAAGCTGACGTCATGCGAAGACGCGGCAGTCGCCATCCGCGACATGCTGGTGCGCGGCGCGCCGCTGATCGGCGCCACCGCGGCTTACGGCATGGCGCTCGCGATGCGCGAGGACGCCTCCGACGCCGGCCTGAAGCGTGCCTATGAGACGCTCGTCGTGGCGCGGCCGACCGCGATCAATCTGAAATGGGCGCTGGACGAGATGCGCGCGGCGCTGGCGCCGATCGATCCGGTCGAACGGGCGGAGGCGGCCTACGCGCGTGCCGACGAGATCGTCGAACAGGACGTCGAGATCAACCGCGGCATCGCCGGCAATGGCCTGAAGCTGATCGAGGCGATTGCGGCGAAGAAGCCGGGCGAGGTGGTCAATGTCCTGACTCATTGCAACGCCGGCTGGCTTGCGACGGTCGACTGGGGCACGGCGACGGCGCCGATCTATCTCGCGCATGAGCGCGGCATCAAGGTCCATGTCTGGGTCGACGAGACCCGTCCGCGCAACCAGGGCGCCTCGCTCACGGCCTGGGAGCTGGGCCATCACGGCGTGCCGCACACGGTGATCCCGGACAATACTGGCGGCCATCTGATGCAGCACGGCATGGTCGATCTCGCCATCGTCGGCACCGACCGCGTCGCCGCCAATGGCGATGTCTGCAACAAGATCGGCACCTATCTGAAGGCGCTCGCCGCGCATGATAATGGTGTGCCGTTCTACGTTGCGCTGCCGTCGCCGACGATCGACTTCGCCGTTCATGATGGCATCCGCGACATCCCGATCGAGCAGCGCAGTGGCGTGGAGGTCACTGACATGACCGGCCGCACCGCCGACGGCAGGTTCGAGACGGTTCGCATCGTGCCGGAGGGATCGCCCGTCGCGAACTATGCGTTCGACGTAACGCCGGCGCGTCTCGTCACCGGCCTCATCACCGAGCGTGGCGTGCTGAAGCCCGACCGCGCCTCGCTCGCGGACGCCTTTCCCGAGCGGATCGCCGCCGCGGCGGAATAGTCAGTTCGCCAGTCGGGCTCGTTCAACACCGTCATTGCGAGCGAAGCGAAGCAATCCAGAATCCCTCTGCGGAGGCAGTCTGGATTGCTTCGCTGCGCTCGCAATGACGAGTTTGTTGAGGCGGCGCGTCCCTGTTATGGGCAGCTTAACTCAGCTTCAGCCCCGTCGCGGCCTCGAGCTCGGCGATGGCCTGGGCTCCGCTCGTCACCTTGATCGTGGTCATGCCCATCTCGCGCGCGGGTTTCAGGTTGACGCCGAGATCGTCGAGATAAACACAATTGTTTGGGTCAACTTTCAGCGTCTCGACCATCAGCCGGTAGATACGCGGATCGGGCTTGCGCAGGCCGATCTTGGCGGATTCGATGACATGATCGAACAGCGCCATCACCTCGGCCACGTAAAGCGTGCGCCCCGTGAGGCTGCCGATGGCGTTGGCCGGAAGGTTGTTGGTGATGCAGCCGGTCTTGAATTGCGCCGCGATGCGCTTCAACGCCTCGACCATCTCGGGACGCAGATTGCCCTGGAGCAGCGGCAGCACGTCGCGGCCGCGCACCTCGGCGCCAAGCGCACGTGATTCCTCGGCGAACAAATGATCGAATGCGTCGATATCCACCTCGGCGCGCTCGAACTTGGCCCAGGCATTTTCCAGATGGTTGGCGGCGTTGGTGCGCCGGATGATGTCGATGGGCAGGCCACGTTCGGTCTCGAACCGGGCGAACGCCTCGAACGGTGAGCTCGTCAACACGCCGCCAAAATCAAAGATCACAGCTTCGATCGTCAAGGTCCCGCCCTCGTCAATTCAGTGCCAAGATAGCTGACAAGACGGCTAGCACGCGCTATCGGCAAGGGCCAGCCCGAAGCAAACTCGGCCCCTGACCGAACCGACTGCAAGACGTCCCCATGAAAACAATTGCGACATTCATCACGGCCGCTCTGCTGCTCGCCACGCCTGCCCACGCCATCGTCGGCGGCGGCACGCCGCAGGCGGATGGTGTCGCGCGCGCCATTGTCACTATTGTCGGCTCGCGCGGCAATTTCTGCACCGGGAGCCTGATCGCACCAAAACTTGTGCTCACCGTCGCTCACTGCGTGCAGCCCGGTGCGGACTACAAGATCGTCGATCGCGGCGCCGACGGCAAGCCGCAATTGCTGAACGTCCGTTCTGTCGCGATCCATCCGAACTTCAACATGCAGGCGATGCAGGCGCATCGGGCGACCGCCGACGTGGCACTGTTGCAACTGGAAATTCCACTCAAGGGAAAATCGACGGTGCCAGTCGGGGCACCGAATATTCCAATCCGCGTCGGCAGCCGTTTTACCATCGCCGGCATCGGCGTCGCAGTTCGCGGCGATGGCAAGAGCGGCGGCATCACGCGTGTCGCTGCGCTTATCGCCACCGGCCAGCCCGGGACGCTCCAGATCCGGCTGGTCGATCCCGTAACCAGCGGTGTTCGCGACGGAATCGGCGCTTGTACCGGTGATTCCGGCGGTCCTGTGTTCGAGGACAAGCCGAATGGCGCCGTGCTCGTCGGCGTCGTCAGCTGGTCGACAGGGCCAAACGGCGCCGACGGTTGCGGCGGGTTGACCGGCGTCACGCCGCTCACGCTCTACCGGGACTGGATCTTGCAGACCGCACGGAGCTGGGGTGCGGCACTGTGATTTGACCGCGACCTGATCTATGTCATCTTGAAGCGGAAGCGCGATGGGCGACACTGCCTGTCGCGGAGGAAACGCGCCGTCCGATCAAGGCCGGCCACCAAAACAAAGCAAGGCAATAAGTAACAATGAATGTCGCTGTTCGCGGTCACACCGCCACCAAGCAAGCTTCCGAACATTTCGACGTACTGATCGTCGGCGCCGGCATCTCCGGCATCGGCAGCGCCTATCATATCGAAAAGCAGCTGCCGGGTACGAGCTACGTCATCCTCGAAACGCAGGCGACGTTCGGCGGCACCTGGAACACGCATCGCTATCCCGGCATCCGCTCGGACAGCGACCTCCACACCTTCGGCTACAGCTTCAAACCCTGGGTCGGCCCGCCCATCGCGACCGCCGAGGAGATTCTCTCCTACATGAAAGAGGTGATCGACGACAACGATATCGCCCGCCGCATCCGCTACAAGCACAAGATCAATTCCGCGAGCTGGTCGAGCGAGCAGAATCTCTGGACCATCGAGGCGACGACCACCGATACGGGCGAGGCAAAGACCTTTACCGCAAACTTCCTCTGGATGTGCCAGGGCTATTACCGCCATTCGGAGGGCTATACACCGGAATGGAAGGGCATGGACCGCTTCAAGGGTCGCATCGTCCATCCGCAGACCTGGCCGGATGATATCGATCTCGCGGGCAAGAAGGTGGTTGTGATCGGCTCGGGCGCGACCGCGGCAACACTTGTTCCGAACATCGCCGACGAGTGCGCGCATGTCACCATGCTGCAGCGCTCGCCGACCTATTTCCGGCTCGGCCGCAACGCCATCGAGATCGCGGAGGAGTTGCGCAGGCTTCAGGTCGACGAAGAGTGGATCCATGAGATCGTGCGGCGCAAGATCCTGTTCGAGCAGGATGCGTTCACGAAGCTTTGCGTGTCCAAGCCGGAGCAGGTCAAGAAGGAGCTGATCGGCCAGATCAGCGCGGTCCTCGGTCCCGACTACGACGTCGAGACCCACTTCACGCCAAAATACCGGCCGTGGCGGCAGCGCATCGCCTTCGTGCCGGATGCCGATCTGTTCAAGGGCATCGCGAGCGGCAAAGCCTCCGTCGTGACCGACGAGATCGAGTGCTTCGTCGAGAACGGCATTCAGCTCAAATCCGGCAAGCTTCTGGAAGCCGATGTCATCGTCACCGCGACCGGCTTCAATCTCGCCGCCCTCGGCGACATCGCCTTCGAGATCGACGGCAAGCCGCTCGCCTTCGGCGACACCGTCACCTATCGCGGCATGATGTTCACGGGCGTGCCGAACATGGTCTGGGTGTTCGGCTATTTCCGCGCGAGCTGGACCCTGCGTGTCGACCTCGTCGCCGACTTCGTCTGCCGGCTGCTCGGTCATATGAAGGCCAAGGGCGCCAAGAAGGTCGAAGTGAGCTTGCGCCCCGAAGATCACAACATGCCGATCCTGCCCTGGATCGATCCGGAAAACTTCAACCCCGGCTACATGATGCGCAACATGGACCTGCTGCCGAAGCGCGGCGACAAGCCGGAATGGCAGCACAGCCAGGACTACTGGGTGGAGAAGGACGAGATCCCGAAGACGGATCTGGACGATGCGGCTTTTGTGTATGGGTGAAATTTCTTAGCCTGGCGTCACACTTTCCGCAGTCGTCCTGGCGAAGGCCAGGACCCATTAGGGAGGTGTCGTGGCACAAACAGGTAACTACGAGTCTTCGTCAAGCTTCTCCTTGTGGTTATGGGTCCTGGATCAGCGCTCCGCTTTGCTGCGCTTGTCCAGGACGACACCATTTATTGCGCAAGCGGCGCCTCAACTCACTCGCGCGATACGCTCACGAATTCCGCCGCGTCGCATTGGTCGCAATCGCCGCCGCAGCCGTCCGGTTCTCCACGCCGAGCTTGGCGTAGATCTGCTCCAGATGCTTGTCGACCGTGCGCGGACTCAGTCCCAAAATCTGCGCGATGTCGCGGTTGGTCTTGCCCTTGCTGAGCCAGGCCAGCACCTCGCTTTCGCGGGCGGTGAGGCCGAGCTCGCTGGTGAATTCGGTCGGCGGCGCGGTGCCGGACTCCTTGGACAGCCGCAGCAGGAACTCGTTCGGCGCGGTTTCGCCCATGTAGTAGAACCGGAGTTGCGGATTGTCGGGCAAGGAGGCCGCTTGAGATTTCGAGCTGCCCTTGCTCCTGGCCTGATCCAGCCATTGCAGCAGTGATGGCGGCAGGACGAAGTCGTCGGCCTGCGGGCCGCGGTGGTCGGACAGCAGCCTTTGCGCCTGCGGCGTTGCCCAGAGCACGTTGCCCTGTCGGTTGACCGCGAACAGGAAGCGCCCGGAGACGTCGAGTGCGGCGCGCGCGCTCTGGGTCAGGCGGGCGTTGCCGAGATGTACGCGGATGCGCGCCAGCATCTCCTCGATCACGATCGGCTTTGTCACGTAATCGACGCCGCCGGCTTCCAGCCCGCGCACGATGTGCTCGGTTTCGGCGAGCCCCGTCATGAAGATCACGGGAACATTGGCAAGGCCGGCGTCGCGCTTCAGGCGGCGGCAGGTCTCGAATCCGTCCATACCGGGCATCACGGCGTCGAGCAGAACGATGTCGGGCGTGAGCTGGTCGACGATACGCATCGCGGCCGCGCCGTCGAGCGCCACCATCACCGTCATCCCGGCGCTATCGAGCGCATCGGTGAGCAGCCGCAGCGTCTCCGGGGAGTCATCGACAACAAGCGCGACATCGCGCTTCCTCGACTCAATGCTCATGCGCATGCAACGCCTTCAATGTGGTCATGTACTGGTCGAGGTCGAAGCGGTCGACCAGCAACCGCATTTCCGCGACGAAATCGGCATGCTCGGGATGCTCGCTGCCGATCTCGTCCAGCTTCAGCTGGATGCCCTTGACGTAGCCGATCTGGCCGAGCCCGATCAGCGCCTCGATGTGCCGGACCGGCGGTTTTGATCCACTCTCGGGCCGCCAGAACGGTGCCGTGATCTCATCCGAGCCGTATTGCCATTCAATCTTGAGGAGCTGACGAATCGTCTCCAGCAGCCGCGGGATGTCGATCGGCTTCATCAGATAGCCGTCGTGGAAGGGCTGCGCCAGCGGCGTGCCGTGGGCCTCCAACGCACTCGCCGACACCATCAGGATACGCGCTTGGTGATGGCCGCTCGCACGCAAGGCCTCGGCCACGGCCCAGCCGTCCATGGCCGGCATGGAGATGTCGAGCAGGAACAGATCGGGCCGGCAATGCTGCGCCAGCGCGAGGCACCCCGGGCCGTCGGGGGCACTGAGCAGGATGAAACCGAGCGGTGTGAGCACCTCGCGCAGGAGGTCGCGATGCACGGGGTCGTCGTCGGTGATGAGGATAGTCTTGCGCGCGCCCTGATAGCCGGAGACCGGCGCCTCCACCGGCGCGATACGCTGAGGATTGGTCACCTCCGACAGCAGGATCTTGACCTTGAACGTACTGCCGGCGCCGACCGTGCTCATGACCTTGATGTCGCCGCCCATGACGCCGGCGAGCAGCCGGCTGATGGTGAGGCCTAGGCCAGTTCCGGTCTGTGGCTGCGAGACACCGAGCGCACCGCGCTCGAAGGGCGCGAAGATGCGCTCGAGATCGTCGCTTCGGATGCCGGGACCGGTATCGATCACCTCGAACTCGGCGACGGGGCTGCGATAGTGCACGACAAACTGCACGCTGCCGGCCTGGGTGAACTTGATCGCGTTGGAGAGCAAATTGATCAGCACCTGGCGCAGCCGCTTCTCGTCGGCATAGACGACGAGCGGCAGCGAGGTGGGCCTCCTGAACACGAAGTCGACGCCTTTGGCGGCGGCTTGAAGGCGGAACATGCCGACGAGCTGGTCGAGGAATTCGCTGAGGCGCACCTCGTCGCGTGACAAATACAGCCGCCCCGCCTCGATCTTGGAGATATCCAGGATGCCGTCGATCAGGCCGGAGAGGTGATCGGCACTGCGGCGGACGACACGGACCTGGTCGCGCGGCTTGGTCGCGAGCGTTGCGTCCTGCTCCAGGAGCTGGGCGTAACCGCTGATGGCGTTCAGCGGCGAGCGCAGCTCGTGACTCAGGCCGACGACATAGCGGCTCTTGGCGAGATTGGCGGATTCGGCGACCTCCTTGGCGCGCTGGAGCTCGGCGTCGGTGCGCTTGTGCGCGTCGATCTCCTGGATCAGCAGCGCGGTCTGCCGTTTCGTTTCAGCTTCCGCGGCCCGGCGGCTCTGCTGTGCCAGCACGAACAGCCAGGCCACGACGCCGATGATGATGCTAAGCGAGAAGAACACCTTCCAGAGCACGTTGGAAACGAGCATGTTCTCGCCATAAACGGTCGCCGAGGTCTGGAGATAGATCAGTCCCAGCACCAGCGCGACAAGACCCGCGGAGACCACGAACACTCCGATGTAATGGCCGAACTGCGAATTGATCCGCTGATAGATCGGCTGCGGCAAAATCCTGCTGAGCGCGTCGGAGAACTGCACCTGAGCGCGCGCGTGCGGCTTGCAGAGATCGTGGCAGCGGGCATCGAGCGAGCAGCATAGCGAGCAGATCGGGCCGGCATAGGCCGGGCAGGAGGTGGTATCTTCCGGCTCGAAACTGTGCTCGCAGATACAGCACTGGATCGCCTCGATATTGGCCCAGCTCTTTTTGGGCTTGCGCGCGATGTAGTATTTTCCGTCGGTAAGCCAGGCGATGACAGGCGCGGTGACGAAGGCGACGGCCAATGCGACGAACGCCGCGAGCGCCTTCATGACCGGGCCGAACATGCCATAGAATGACGCGATCGAGACGATGGTCGCGATCGTCATGGCGCCCACGCCGACCGGGTTGATGTCGTAGAGATGGGCGCGCTTGAACTCCATCTGCGGCGGGCGCAGGCCGAGCGGCTTGTTGATGACGAGATCGGCGACCAACGCGCCGACCCAGGCGATGGCGACGTTCGAGTAGAGCGCCAGCGTCTGCTCCAGCGTCTTGTAGACGCCGATCTCCATCAAGAGCAGCGCCACCATGACGTTGAACACCAGCCACACTACGCGACCGGGATGACTGTGCGTCAATCGCGAGAAGAAGTTCGACCAGGCAATCGAGCCGGCATAGGCATTGGTGACGTTGATCTTGATCTGCGACAGGATCACGAACATGCCGGTGAGCGCCAGCGCCATGTCCGGCTGCGACAGCACGTATCGGAATGCTTCGAGATACATGTGCGCTGGCTCGGCCGCCAGCTCGCTGGAGAGGCCGTGGCTCAGCGCAAAGAAGGCGAGAAACGAGCCCAGCAGCAATTTCAGCGCGCCGAAGATGATCCAGCCGGGCCCCGCGATCAGCAGGGCGATCCACCATGACGTGCGCGACGTGCGGCGGTCGCGCGGCAGAAACCGGAGGAAGTCGACCTGCTCGCCAATTTGCGCCACCAATGAAAACACCACGGAGGACGCGACACCGAACAGCAACAGGTCGAAATGTCCGTTCGCGTCGCCGTGCTCGCCGGCGAACTTGCGCCACTCCGTGAACGAATAGGGATTGGCCCAGGCGATCGCGGCAAAGGGCAGGATATGCAGGATGACCCAGATCGGCTGCGTCCAGAGCTGGAAACGGCTGATCAGCGTGATGCCATAGGTGACGAGCGGGATGATCGCGACCGCGCTGATGAGGTAGCCGATCGGGCGTGGAATGCCGAAGCACATCTCGAGCGCGGTGGCCAGAATCACCGCTTCGATGGCGAAGAAGATGAAGGTGAAAGATGCGTAGATCAGCGAGGTGACGGTCGAGCCGATATAGCCGAAGCCGGCGCCGCGTGTGAGCAGGTCAATGTCGATGCCGCATTTGGCCGCGTAATACGCAATCGGCACGCCGCAGAAAAAGATGATGGCGGAGACGACGAGGATCGCGGCGCTGGCGTTGGTGACGCCGTAGTTCAGCGTGATAGTACCGCCGATCGCTTCCAGCGCCAGAAAGGAGATCGCGCCGAGCGCCGTGTTGGCGACGCGAGCGGCGGACCAACGGCGGGCGCTCTTCGCCGTGAAGCGCAGCGCGTAGTCTTCCAGCGTCTGGTTGGCGACCCATTGGTTGTACTGGCGCCTGACGCGGTCTATTCGCTGCCGCCCTGCCACGCTTTACCCCACTCCAGATACGGACCCGGAGCCCCTCGCAATTTCCGTACCAAAAGCCTACGTCGGCATTTTGCGGTGCAGTATACGCGATCTTGCGTATGCTTGAGCTGCACAAATTCGAGCCATCCTCACGGCACCAACGCGTGTCCTCGAACAAAAGTGGGGTGCTCATGTCAGACGAAGCAAACAAGGGGCTGTTGTCGCCGCTCCGGCGTAAACTGTTGATGGGAATGGCGGCCGTGCCTGTTATCACGATGCTGCCACGGGCATCTTTTGCGCAGGCCCCGGCGACGTCGGCAGTCAACACCACAGGCCTCGCGGTCACCGACACCGAGGTGACGGTCGGCATCCTGCACTCGGCGACCGGCACCATGGCCATCTCCGAGACCGGCTCGATCGAAGCCGAGAAGCTCGCCATCGAGCAGATCAATGCCGCCGGCGGCGTGCTCGGGCGCAAGATCAAGTTCATCCAGGAGGACGGCGCCTCGGACTGGCCGACCTTCGCCGAAAAGGCCAAGAAGCTGCTCGTCAACGACAAGGTCGCGGCGATCATGGGCTGCTGGACCTCGGCCTCGCGCAAGGCGGTGCTGCCGGTCGTCGAGCAATACAACGGCATGCTCTATTATCCGACCTTCTACGAGGGCCTCGAGCAGTCCAAGAACGTCATCTACACCGGCCAGGAGGCGACCCAGCAGATTCTCGCCGGCCTGAACTGGATCGCCAAGGAGAAGGGCGCGAAGTCGTTCTTCTTCATCGGCTCCGACTACATCTGGCCGCGCACCTCGAACAAGATCGCGCGCAAGCATGTCGAGAACGTGCTGAAGGGCAAGGTGGTCGGCGAAGAGTACTATGCGCTCGGCAGCACCCAGTTCAACTCGGTCATCAACAAGATCAAGCTGACCAAGCCCGACGTGATCTTCACTGACGTCGTCGGCGGCTCGAACGTCGCCTTCTACAAGCAGCTCAAGGCCGCCGGCATCGATCTCGCCAAGCAGCCGCTTCTCACGATCTCGGTGACCGAGGACGAGATCGACGGCATCGGCGGCGAGAACATTGCGGGCGCCTACGCCTGCATGAAGTACTTCCAGTCGCTCGACAATCCGAACAACAAGGCGTTCGTGCCGGCGTTCAAGAAGGCGTGGGGCGAGAAGACCGTGATCGGAGACGTCACCCAGGCTGCCTATCTCGGCCCGTGGCTGTGGAAGTTGACGGTCGAGAAGGCCGGCTCCTTCGACGTCGACAAGATCGCCGCGGCCTCGCCGGGCGTCGAGTTCAAGGGCGCGCCGGAAGGCTACGTGCGCATCCACGAAAACCATCACCTCTGGTCGAAGACCCGGGTGGGACGTGCCAAGCTCGATGGCCAGTTCGAGCTGATCTACGAGACCGCCGATCTCGTCGAGCCGGATCCGTTCCCGAAGGGCTACCAGTAAGGACCGCGGCGTCGCTCGCGTTCCCCTCTAGACCAAGCCGCTCCCTGGCGTGGATCGCAAGTCCATGCCCAAGACCCCGCGTCGCGAATCTGCTCGCGACGCGGGACCCTTTCCCCGACGGAGGAAATCGATGTTCGGCGACTACTCGCTTGGTGACCTTGGCTCCATCTTCGTCATGCAGGGCTTTGCGGGACTGATCCTGTTTTCGGTCTACGTCCTGATGGCGTTGGGACTGGCGATCATCTTCGGCCAGATGGGCGTCATCAACATGGCCCATGGCGAGTTCATGATCTTGGGGGCTTACGTCACCTGGATGACCTCAAGCTTCTTCCAGGCCTATTTACCAAGCCTGTTCAGTGGCTACTTCTTCCTCGCGATGATCCTGGCTTTTGTCGCATCCGGCGCGCTGGGCATGCTGGTGGAATGGGTTCTGATCCGGCATCTCTACAAGCGTCCGCTCGACACATTGCTTGCGACCTGGGGCCTCAGCCTGATGCTGCAGCAGGCCTATCGCTCCGTGTTCGGTGCCCGCGAGGTCGGCGTCGAGCTACCGCAATGGATGCTCGGGTCGTTGCACGTGACTGACAGCATCGAGGTGCCGATCAACGGCGTCTTCGTGATGTGTCTCACCGTGCTGATCACCATCTCCGTCGCCTACGTTCTCTATATGTCGCGCTGGGGCCGGCAGGTGCGCGCCGTCGTGCAGAATCGCATCATGGCCGGCGCAGTCGGCATTAACACCGAGAAGGTCGATCGCTTCACGTTCGGTCTCGGTTGCGGCATTGCCGGTGTCGCTGGCAGCGCCTTCACAATGATCGGCTCGACCGGGCCGACGTCGGGCCAGCTCTACATCGTGGACACATTCCTCGTCGTCGTATTCGGCGGCGCCGCCAGCTTGCTTGGCACCATCGCCTCGGCTTTCTCGATCTCGCAGACGCAATCGACGCTCGAATTCTTCATGTCGGGATCGATGGCCAAGGTGCTCACGCTGCTTGCTGTCGTCGGCATCCTGATGCTGCGACCGCAGGGTCTCTTCGCCCTCAAAGTCCGCAAGTAACGAGAAGCAGGCAAGTCATGATCATCAACTCACGCTTCTTCAATCGATCCGAACTCATGGGCTTCATTGTTCTGGCCGCAATGCTGTTCGTGATCCTGCCGCTCTCGCTGGATGCATTCCGCCTCAATCTGGTCGCGAAATACCTGACCTACGCTTTCGTCGCGCTCGGTCTCGTGCTGTGCTGGGGCTATGGCGGCATCTTGAGCCTGGGTCAGGGCGTGTTCTTCGGCCTCGGCGGCTATTGCATGGCGATGTTCCTCAAGCTCGAGGCGTCCAGCGTCGAGAACACGAAAATCCAGTCGACGCCCGGCATCCCTGACTTCATGGACTGGAATCAGATCACGTCACTGCCGCTGTTCTGGCAGCCATTTCACAGCCTCACCTTCACCATCCTCGCCATCATCCTGGTCCCCGGTCTCTTCGCTCTGATCATCGGCACCGCCATGTTCAAGCGTCGCGTCGGCGGCACCTATTTCGCGATCATCACCCAGGCCGTCGCCGCCATCCTGACCATCCTGATCGTCGGCCAGCAGGGCTATACCGGCGGCATCAACGGCATGACCGACCTGCGCACACTCAAGGGCTGGGACATCCGGCCTGACCACGCCAAGGTCATTCTCTACTTCGTCGAGGTGGTGCTGCTGTTCGCCTGCATCGGCATCGCGCAGTTCATCCGCCTGACTAAGCTCGGCCGCATCCTGGTGGCGATGCGCGAGCAGGAGGACCGCGTCCGCTTCTCCGGCTACAGCGTCGCCAACTTCAAGATCTTTGCCTTCTGCATGGCCGCGGTCTTCGCCGCGATCGGCGGCGCCATGTTCGCGCTCAATGTCGGTTTCATGTCGCCGTCTTTCGTCGGCATCGTGCCGTCGATCGAGATGGTGATCTACACCGCGGTCGGCGGGCGGATGTCGATCTTCGGCGCGATATGGGGTGCGATCCTGGTGAATTTCGCCAAGACCAGCCTGTCGGAATCCTTCCCGCAACTCTGGCTGTTCGGCCTCGGTGCGTTGTTCATCGCCGTCGTGCTCGCCTTTCCGAACGGTCTATCCGGGCTCTGGGCCGATTACGTGCAGCCGCGCATTGATCGTCTGTTCGCCTCGCGCAAGTCGAAGTCGGGCTGGAACGACAACTCGGTCGCCGACGGCGCACCGGCAGAGTGAGGAGGCCATCATGCTCATCGGTCATCACGATGCCGATGCCACGCTGGCAGTGAGGAGATAGATCATGCTCATCGGTCATCAGCCTAAGGAATTCCTGCTCGCGGTCTCCGGATTGACCGTCTCGTTCGACGGGTTCAAGGCGGTCAATGATCTCTCCTTCTACGTCGAGGAGAACGAGATCCGCGTCATCATCGGTCCCAACGGCGCCGGCAAGACCACGGTGCTCGACCTGATCTGCGGCAAGACCAAGGCGACCTCGGGCTCCATTCAGTTTCGTGGCAAGGAGCTCACGAAAATGAAAGAGAACGAGATCGTCCAGACCGGCGTCGGTCGCAAATTTCAGACGCCGTCGGTGTTCGAGGATCTCACCGTTTTTGAGAACCTCGAGATCTCGTTTCCGCGCGGTCGCACCGTGTTCGGCTCGCTGACTTTTCAGCGCGACCAGCCGGTCAAGGACCGGGTCGAGGAGATCGCGGAGATGATCTTCCTCAAGGACAAGCTCAACACCTATGCCGACGAGCTCAGCCACGGCCAGAAGCAATGGCTCGAGATCGGCATGCTGCTGATCCAGGACCCGGACCTCCTGATGCTCGACGAGCCCGTCGCCGGCATGAGTGTGTCCGAACGCGCCAAGACTGCCGAGCTGCTCAACCGCATCATCAAGAACCGCTCGGTTCTGGTGATCGAGCACGACATGAAGTTCGTCGAGGACATCGCGCACAAGGTCACCGTGCTGCACCAGGGCCAGATCCTCTCGGAGGGGACCATGGAGAAGGTGAAGAACGATCCCAGGGTCGTCGAAGTTTATCTGGGGCACTGACGATGACGAAAACCAGCGAGTCCGCAGCGGCATTGGCGGTGCACCTCTCCCCTTGTGGGAGAGGCGTAGGCTGCCTTCGGCGGCCGTTCTTAAGAACGGCGAAGCGGAGCTTCGCCTCTGTCGCGCAAGCGATCCGGGTGAGGGGTATCTCTCCGCGCATCAAACTGCCCCTCGAATCCGCTGATGCATACCCCTCATCCGTCGTGGGCTTCGCCCGCGCCACCTTCTCCCACAAGGGGAGAAGGAAGGCATACCGAGCTTAGGAGCCAACGATGCTGGCAATTTCAGACCTTCACGTCGCCTACGGCCAGAGCGAGGTGCTGCACGGGCTCAACGTCAAGGTCGCGCCCAACGAGATCGTGGCGATCATGGGCCGCAACGGCATGGGCAAGACCACGCTGATGAAGTCGCTGATGGGCATCCTGCCAGCGAAAAGCGGCTCAGTGACCATGGACGGTGCCGAGCTCGGTGGCCTCAAGAGCTACGAGCGCGTCGCCAAGGGCCTCGCCTATGTGCCGCAGGGCCGCATGATCTTCTCCACCATGACTGTGAAGGAGAACATCGAGACCGGGCTCGTCGTCTCCGGCGGGGCGGAAGTGCCCGGCGACATCTACGAACTATTCCCGGTGCTGCTGGAGATGAAAGGCCGCCGCGGCGGCAATCTCTCCGGCGGCCAGCAGCAGCAGCTCGCGATCGCCCGCGCGCTCGCGACCAAGCCGAAAGTGCTGCTGCTGGATGAGCCCACCGAAGGCATCCAGCCGTCGATCATCAAGGACATGGCGCGCACCCTCAAGCGGATCCGCGACGAGAAGGGGCTCTCGATCGTCGTGTCCGAGCAGGTCCTGAGCTTCGCGCTCGATATCGCCGATCGCGTGCTGGTGATCGAGAACGGCGAGATCGTTCGCGACGACCCGCGCGATGCCGTCGATGCCGCGCAGGTCTCGAAATATCTGTCCGTCTAACCAACTGTGTAAAAGGGGAGCATCTCGATGCCAGAGACACTGATCAAGGTCGATCTCACCAAGTCGGCCTACGAAAACGACATGGTGCACAACCGCTGGCACCCCGATATCCCGATCGTGGCCTGGGTCAATCCCGGCGACGATTTCATCATCGAGACCTATGACTGGACCGGCGGCTTCATCAAGAACAACGATTCCGCCGACGACGTGCGCGACATCGATCTGTCGATCGTGCACTTCCTCTCCGGTCCGATCGGCGTCAAGGGCGCCGAGCCTGGCGACCTGCTGGTGGTTGACTTGCTCGATGTCGGTCCGCTCAAGGAGAGCATGTGGGGCTTCAACGGCTTCTTCTCCAAGCAGAATGGCGGCGGCTTCCTCACCGACCACTTCCCGCTGGCGCAGAAGTCGATCTGGGACATCAAGGGCCTCTACACCTCGTCGCGCCACGTGCCCGGCGTGAACTTCGCCGGCCTGATTCATCCCGGCCTGATCGGCTGTCTGCCCGATCCGAAGATGCTGGATATGTGGAACAAGCGCGAGGCCGAGCTGATCTCGACCAACCCGACCCGTGTGCCCGGCCTTGCCAATCCGCCGTTCGCACCCACCGCCCATGGCGGCCGCGCCAAGGGCGACGTGAAGGCCAAGATCGGTGCGGAGGGCGCGCGCACGGTGCCGCCACGCGAGCACGGCGGCAATTGCGACATCAAGGATCTGTCGCGCGGATCAAAGATCTACTTCCCGGTCTACGTGCCCGGGGCCGGTCTCTCGA
This sequence comes from Bradyrhizobium sp. C-145, assembly GCF_023375135.1. Taxonomy (NCBI): domain Bacteria; kingdom Pseudomonadati; phylum Pseudomonadota; class Alphaproteobacteria; order Hyphomicrobiales; family Nitrobacteraceae; genus Bradyrhizobium; species Bradyrhizobium sp. C-145. Next base: position 401,010 of record NZ_CP088150.1, read on the forward strand.
TGGGTGATCTGCACTTCAGCCAGGGCGACGGCGAGATCACCTTCTGCGGCGCCATCGAGATGGCCGGCTGGCTGCATTTGAAGGTCGAGGTGATCAAGGACGGCATGGCCAAATACGGCATCAAGAATCCAATCTTCAAGCCGTCGCCGATCACGCCGAACTACAAGGACTATCTCATTTTCGAAGGCATCTCGGTCGATGAAGCCGGCAAGCAGCACTATCTCGACGTCCACATCGCCTACCGCCAGGCCTGCCTCAACGCGATCGAGTACCTGAAGAAGTTCGGTTATTCCGGCGCCCAGGCCTATTCGATCCTCGGCACCGCGCCGTGCCAGGGCCACATCTCCGGCGTGGTCGACGTGCCCAACGCCTGCGCCACGCTGTGGCTGCCGACGGAGATCTTCGACTTCGACGTGATGCCGTCGGCGGCAGGTCCCATCAAGTATATCACAGGCGATATCCAGATGCCGATATCGCCGGACAAATGACACCGCGCTCCCTCTCCCCGTTCTTACGGGGAGAGGGTCGGGGTGAGGGGCTGTCTCCGCATCGCGGTAGCAGTGAGCTGTGTTGAACACGCGTTAGGGATGATGCGATGCCGGTCTATGAATATCTCTGTGACGATTGCGGTCCGTTCAAGGACCTCAGGCCGATGGCGGAATGCGACGATCCGCAAAACTGTCCGCATTGCGAGACGCCGGCGCCGCGCGTGATCCTGACCGCACCGAATTTCTTCTGCATGCCGGCGGAGAAGCGCAAGGCGCATGCCGTCAACGAGCGCAGCACGCACGCGCCGCAGACGCTGGCGCAATACAAGGCCGCGCATGGTCCCGGCTGCGGCTGCTGCTCCACAGGCAAGACCACGTCAGACAAGAAAAAGCCCGCGCGTCTGATGACCAAGACCAAGAGCGGCGCCAAGGGCTTTCCCACCGCACGGCCCTGGATGATCAGCCACTAACTCACGCGCCAATCTCCAACAGAGCAGAGGACCAATTCAAATGCTTCACGGTGACATTTCCAGCAGCAACGACACCGTCGGCGTCGCAGTGGTCAACTACAAGATGCCCCGCCTGCACACCAGGGCGGAGGTGCTCGACAACGCCCGCAAGATCGCCGACATGATCGTCGGCATGAAGCTCGGTCTGCCCGGCATGGATCTGGTGATCTTCCCCGAATACTCCACGCAGGGCATCATGTACGACTCCAAGGAGATGTACGAGACCGCCTCGGTCGTGCCCGGCGAAGAGACCGCGATCTTCGCCGAGGCCTGCCGCAAGGCGAAAGTGTGGGGCGTATTCTCGCTCACTGGCGAGCGCCACGAGGAGCATCCGCACAAGGCGCCCTACAACACCTTGATCCTGATGAACGACAAGGGCGAGATCGTGCAGAAATATCGCAAGATCATGCCGTGGGTGCCGATCGAGGGCTGGTATCCCGGCAATTGCACCTATGTTTCCGACGGCCCGAAGGGCCTGAAGGTCAGCCTGATCATCTGCGATGACGGCAACTATCCGGAGATCTGGCGCGACTGCGCCATGAAGGGCGCCGAACTGATCGTGCGTTGCCAGGGCTACATGTATCCGGCCAAGGAGCAGCAGGTCATGATCTCCAAGGCGATGGCCTGGGCCAACAATGTCTATGTCGCGGTCGCCAACGCGGCCGGCTTCGACGGTGTCTATTCCTATTTCGGTCATTCCGCGATCATCGGCTTCGACGGACGTACACTCGGCGAGTGCGGCGAGGAGGAATACGGCATCCAGTATGCCCAGCTCTCGAAACATCTGATCCGCGATGCGCGCCGCAACGCTCAGTCGCAGAACCATCTCTACAAGTTGGTCCACCGCGGCTACACCGGCATGATCAATTCCGGCGAGAGCCCGCGCGGCGTTGCGGCTTGTCCTTATGATTTTTACAAGAACTGGATCGCCGATCCCGAAGGCACGCGCGACATGGTCGAGGCGATGACACGCTCGACGCCGGGGACCGAGGAGTGCCCGATCGACGGCATCCCGAATGAAGCTGCGGCGTCCAACTACTAGCCATTGGCGGGAGAACAGATTGAGCGGAGCTTGATGCCGGGATGATCAGCCATCGATGTGAATGGCCATCCATAGGCGTCGACGTTCTGACATGTCTGCGCATGCGCGGAATGGGAATAGCGCCCGGCAAAATCGTGGCGCGGTTGCCACATGGACCGTTGAATCTGTCCAAGTTGCGGTCCCGTTGGCGGATTCTCGATGCCCCGTAGTTCTACTGGCCATCCTCATGGCCTAAGTTCCACGCGGCGCCGCTGGGGAGCGCCGCGGGTGCGGGGAAGAGCGTGGGGGCTTGGTTGCCATCGAGTGGGCAGGGTTGCTCGCGCCGGAGCACCACGGCCATTCGCGCGGTGTTCTGGGTGAGCCTTACCTTGGGCGCGACTGTCGCGACGAGCCCCGCCGGCGCCCAGCAATTCTTCAACGGATCGCAGACCACGCCGAACGGTGCCGTCAATGGCGGCGGCGGCGTCTGGGACGCAACCACCACCAATTGGACGGACTCGTCCGGTTCGATCAGCACCGCTTACCATCCGTCTTCATCGTCTGGCACCGTGTTCGGCAGCGGCGGTCCCTCGACGCCGGCAAGGGCGTCGTCCGTTACGCGTGGTAGGCGCTGCCTATAGGGCCACGGTGGGACTGCCATCCTCCCCTGGAGGGGGAGGATCGGTTCGCATGTAGCGGAGCGCAATGCGAACCGAGGTGGGGTGGCAGTCTCTCCGTATTTTTCACTGCCCGTGTGGAGAGATCACCCCACCCCGCTCGCGCTGCGCGCGATCGGCCCTCCCCCTCCAGGAGAGGGTAAGCATCACCGCTGCTGCTCTGGCCTGCGCGGCGGTCGCGGCGCCACGGGCGTTCCCGCCATCTTGTTGGCGGTCTCGCTGATATCGAGCAGCGAGCGGCGGATGTCCTCGAGGTACCCCGCCGATTTCTTCTTCATGGTGTCGGCGAGCTCGTGCAGCCCCTGTATCTTCTCGAACAGCTCGTCGGCCTTGCCATTGACGAAGCCGGGCATCACACCCTCGATCTTCGTGACCGCTTTGTCGAAGCCCGCGAAGGCGCTGTCGACCTTGGCCATGACCGAGTCGATTTCGCCGCCCTTGCTCCTGAGATCGGCAGTATGGTTCTCGAATGTGCGCAGGCCCTCCTTGATCGCAGGGGCGTTGCTCACGATCGTACGGTCGACACTGTGCAGGGTCTCCACGATGGACTCGGCGTCGCTGAGATCGGCGGTCAGTATGGGAATGCCGTCCGAGTCCAGCGGCACCGGCGGCGCGGAGGGGGCGCCCCCGATCAGCGAGATCGCGGCAACGCCAGTCAGACCCTGGAACTCGATGCCAGCGACGGTGTCCTTGCGGATCGGTGCGGTGTTGTCGAGCATCACGAGCGCCACGATCCTGCGGGGACTGTCCAGCTTGATCGACAGGATCTGGCCCGCAGGCACGCCGTCGAAATTGACCGGCCCGCCGCGACGCAGACCGCTGGCGGAGCCGCCTTCGAACACCACGCGCAACTGGCTGCGGCTTTGGATGGTGCGCCATTTCTGCACGCCCAGCAGGCCGCCGAATGCCACGGCGATCACCGCCAGCGTCGCCGTTCCGATCACAAGATTGCTCGCGCGTGCCATGCAGGGCGATTTTACGGCCAAAGCGGGGAAGTTGGAAGAAGCCGGGATGGGCCTTGGCCGCTATACTAGGACAGGCGGGTTAACGACTTGTCTGCCGTGGCACGAAGTGCGAAGCGGAAGCATAACCCGCCACTTACGCATTTGCCTCATCTCAATGCCCGGCCGCGCGCTTTGCCGCAGCATTATTCAGGACAATGAGGGCGTCGACGGCCACGCCTGTCCTGGTGTTGATCAGAAACGGGTTGATGTCGATCGAGGCGATCCGGTCGCCGGCATCTGCGATCAGGCTGGAGAGGCCGACGAGCGCCTTCACTGCGGAGGTCTCGTGCAGTGCCGGCTTGCCGCGATAGCCACGCACCTTGATCCCGGCCTTGGTGCGGCCGATCAGCAGCCGCGCCTCGGCCTCATCAAGCGGCGCGCCGGCGAGTGCGACGTCCTTCATCAGCTCGATATCGATGCCGCCGGTGCCGAACAGCACGACCGGTCCCATCTCGGCATCGAGCGAGGCGCCGACCACGAGCTCGAGCTCGGCCTTGACCTGTTGCGCGATCAGGATGCCGTCGAGCCTCGGCTTGCCCTTCAGCTTCGCCACCCGCGCGGTGATGTCGGCGAACGCCTTCTTCACCTCGGCGGCATTGTTGAGGTTCAGCACCACGCCGCCGATGTCGGATTTGTGCAGGATCTCGGCGCTGACGACTTTGGCGACAACCGGGAAACCGATCTGCTTGGCGATCTTCGCGGCTTCCGCCGCCGTCTGCGCAATTGCTTCCTTCGAGATCGGGATGCCGTATGCCTTCAGGAGTTTCTTGGAGGCAACCTCGTCGAGCGCCGCGCCGTTCGCCGATTTCAGCGTCTTCTCCAGCACGGCACGCGCGGCCGGCTTCGAGCGTGAGGCGATGTCCGGCACTTCCTTGCGCAGCTTCGCATAGTCGAGCAGCGACTTGATCGCGGTCACCGCGCGGTCCATGCCCTGCATGACTGCCAGATGCGGCAGCGACTTGCGCAGGGCCTTGGTGAATTCGGTGAAGCCGATCGACATCGCGCTGATATAGATCACGGGCTTTGCGGCCCTGCTCGCCATCTCGTTGACGATGCGCAAATTGCGCTCGCGCAGCTCATGCGGCGCCTTCGGCAGCTCGGCGTCGATAATGACGACGTCGATATCGGAATCGTCGATCATCAGCTTGATCGACTTCATATAGACCGAGGGATCCACCACGGCGGCAAAGCCTGCGTCGAGCGGATTGCCGACGATCGATCCGGGGCCGAGCATCTTTGCCAGCTCCGAGCTGACATGCGGGCTCAGCGGTGCGAAGTTCAGGCCCGCGGCATAGAAAGCGTCGATCAGCATGCCGCGTTTGCCGCCGGAGAGCGTAACTGCGGCGAGCCGGTCGCCTCTGGGGGCCACGGCGTGGACGAAGCACTCTGTGGTCTCGATCAGCTCGTCAAGCCCACCGACCCGAATGACGCCTTCGCGCGTTGCAACGGCGTCGAACATCTCGATCGATCCGGCGAGCGCGCCGGTATGCGCCATCGCCGCAGCGCGGCCGCCCTCGGACGAGCCGAGCTTGAGCGCGATCACGGGCTTGCTCGCGGCGCGCGCCGCCTTGCAGGCATCGCGGAAGGCTTTGGTGTTGCGCACGCCTTCGAGATAGACGACGATCACCTTGATGCTCGGGTCCTCGGCGAAATAGCGCATCAGATCCGGCGTCTCCAGCCCGGCTTCGTTGCCGGTCGTCACCATGTAGCCGACGCCGACGCCCCGATCTTCCAGCGCCTGGCGAATCGCCATCACGATGGCGCCGGATTGTCCGGCAATCGCCACCGCCCCCTGCTCCATGGTGACGACACGGTCGTCGATGTTGGTGAAGAGTTTTTCGCCGGCGCTCAAATTGCCGAGACAGTTCGGCCCCGTGACCGCAAGCCCCGTCTCGCGCACGGCGGCCTGCAATTCGGCGGCGAGCTTCTGGCTCTCCTCATCCTGCAATTCGCTGAAGCCCGAGGTGACGATGGTGGCCGAACGTGCGCCGGCCGCAGCGGCATCGCGGATCACCTGCACCGCAGAGCGTGCCGGCACCAGCACCAGGACGTGATCGGGCCTTTCGGGGAGGCTGGCAAAGTCCTTGTGGCAGGGGACGCCCCAGATGGTGTCGCGCCTGGCGTTGACGGGATAGAGTCCGCCCTCGTAGCCGTACTTGATCAGATTGTTCCAGATGCGCTCGGCATAATTGCCGGGCTTGTCGGTCGCGCCCACCAGCACGATGTTGCGCGGGTGCAGCATGGCATGGATGCCCTTGACCACGTCGCTGGCGTCATGTGACGGAGACCATGGGCGCGGAGAGAGGGATGCAGCAGATACGCGAGCTTCCATGGCGTGACCTCACCTGTTGTTCTTCTTGGTGGCGCGTCACTCTGTTCTATGGCGAGTTCTTCGCAGTAGCAACCACATGGTATGCCGCGTGATGGAATGAGCGATGCATCGCCGTCATTCATCAGCTCCAATCAGGACGCCATGCAGGACATAACGCTCGGGACCGGACGTGACAGCGTCGAACGGCCAGCAGGTCGCGAGCACCAGCTCGAAATCCTCTGTCGCGGGATCGATGCCCGATGCGTCGAAACGGACGACGGCAGAAGAATCCGCGCGATAGCGGAAATGCTTGCCGTCGCGGCGGGTGATTTCGATCACGTCTCCGATGGCAATATTCCGCAAGAAGCGGAAATGCGTATCGCGATGGGCGGCATAGACGGCAACGCCGCGTTCACCGGCATCGACCGTCCGCTCGATATGGCCGGGTCCGAAAGCGAGCGCTTGGCCGCTCGTGCCGTCTAGCACGATCGCGCTGGCGCCGATCCGTTTCACCTCGATCCGCGCGACCGGCCAGGTGTCGGCCCAAGACCATGGCTTGACCAGCTCTCCCGTCGCCACGCTTCGGTCGAATGCACCCTCCAGCAGCACCTGGGCGAGCCAGGCCTTGGCGTGGATATAGGCACCGTCGCCAAACAGGATGAGGCCGATCAGCGCCAGGACCAAGGGAGAGATGAAGCGGGGCATTGTGTTTCATTTCCCGTCATTGCGAGCCACCGAGTCCGCGCGAAGCGCGGCCCGATGACAGGCTCCGCGAAGCAATCCAGACCGTCTTCGGAGCGGTAGTCTGGGTCGCTTCTTCTCCTCGCAATGACCATCCAAAAAAAGGCGCGCGCGGCCGTTGGTATGGGACGGGCAGCCGCGCGCGCTGAAGCAGAGGAGTTCGGGGGGCTCCTCTCTCAAGCGGCGTCAGTGAGCAAAGGCTGACGCCGGTTGAACACGAACAGGATCAGGGCGAGCACGATCAGGATCAGGCCCGCGATCATCTTCAGCTCGGCCGAGGTTGCGGTCTTGGGCAGACGGATCGCATCGGGCGCAGCAGGTGTCGGCCGCCTCGCCGCCGGCTGATTGCGCGCGTCGGCATGGCGCTCATGCAGCTGTGCCGGCAATTGCTGTCGTTCGCCAAACACCTTCTCGAGATCCCAGCCGGCCGGCAGGTTGATCGGCAATTCGCTGAGCTTGAGCGGCTCGCCTTCGGGGCGGCTCGGCGTCTTGTCGACCGCGACCAGGCTGGTCAGCCGCGTGACGATCTGATGGTCGAGCGCCAGCGCCAGGATCGCCTTGTCGGATTCTTCTGGCGTCATCTCGCGCAGGGTGCGCGCAACTTCGGCATCGCCGATCTTGCGCCTGGCCCAGAGTTTCGACAGGCCCTTGCCTTCGGCGGCATTTTGTAGTGGCAGCGTCACCGACCACGGGCGATCGCCGACGCGGCCCTTGATCTCGAGCGAGCCCGCGAGCTTGTCGAGTTTTGCCGCCAGCACCAAGGGCTCGTCACGGTAGACGTCGGGAATGATCGCCGGGGTGACATCGGCCTTGGCCTCCGAGAATTTTGCGCTGAGACCGGTCACGGCCGGATTTTCCAGCTTGGCGAACAGGCCGCGCATGCGCTCCTCCACCTGCTCGACGGAGCCGATATGGGTGAAGGCGCCGCGGCCGAGCTCGGAAGCGCGGGTCATCAGATAGGTGTTGGGCGCGGACCCGATGCCGACCATGAACACGCGCGAGCGCCCGCGCATCGCCGTGATGGTTTCGAACAATTGCTGCTCATTGCCGATCGCGCCGTCGGTCAGGAAGACGACCTGGCGAACCATGCTGGTGTCGCCGAGCGTGTCGGTCAGCGCCGCGCGCATCGCCGGAACCATCTCGGTGCCGCCGCGCGCCTGCAAGGCGCTGACGAAGGAGGTGGCTTCACCGACATGCGCGGCATCCGCCGGCACGGAAGCCGCAAACAGCACGTCCATGGTGTCGTCGAAGCGGATCACGTTGAATCGGTCGTTCGGCTGAAGACGAGAGAGCGCATAAGTCAGGCTGGCCTTGGCCTGAACGATCGACGTGCCGCCCATCGATCCCGAATTGTCGATCACGAACACGACCTCGCGTGGCAGCGGTTTCTGCATCGCCTGCTCGGCGGTCGCCGGGGTGACGAAGGCGAGCAGGTAATCGGCATCGCCGACATGCTCTCGGAACAGGCCGACCGATGGCGCCTTCGCTGCGGCCGGCTTCCAGGTCAACTCGAAATCGCGATCGGCCGGTACGGCGCCCGCGGTGAGCGTGACGACGCGCGTGGTGTTGTCCGGGCTCTCGACCTTGACGTTGTGGTGGTGGCTCTTGACCTCGCCGAGCGCAAAGCCGGACTTCAGGCGCACCGTGATGCTGGTCGGATTGACCGGCGCATTCTTGGCAGGATCCAGCACGGGAGGCGAGATACGGTCACGGTCCGGAACCGGGTCCGAATGAGTCGCGCCCCAACCCGAGCCGTCGTTGCGGAAGTCGACACTCTGCACGATCGGCGCCGGACTGTAGCGCGGTGCCACCACCAGCGGCAGGCGCAGCGAATATTCGTTGCCGGATTGATGCACCGGCTCCTGGTATTCGATCTGCACCAGCACGGTTTCGCCGGGACCGATGTTGGCAACCGAGTTGGTGAAGATGTTCGGCCGCTCCTGCTCGGTGAGCGCGGCCTTCTGCCCGGCGCGGCGCGCCTGTTCGTAGATCACGCGGGCCTGCTGCCGCTCCTCGATGTCGCCGACGATGACGCGGTCGCCGACCACCATCTTCAGCGCATCCACGGCGCCGTTGGTCGCGAGCGGATAGACATAGGTCGCCTCGACCCAGTCCTTGGTCGGGTTGCGGAAGACCTGAGTGACCCGGGCGCGCAGCGTCGGGCCGGACACTGTGACGTCGATGTCGATGCCGAGGCGGATTGCTTCGGTGTAGGCGCCGTCCTGCTTCAGGAGCAGAGTGCCGGACCTGGCATCGCCGGGCTGGAGCAGGCTTGCTTGCTCTGTCGTTGCCGACCAACTCGTCCCGAAGCTGACGAGCAGGGCCACGAAAGCCATCAGCATCACCGCGATGCCCTGCGCGAGAAGAAACAATCCGAGCTTGATCAGCCGGTTCAACATGGGGTGATCGTCGTGGTCGGCTGTGCCGTAGGTGTCCATTTGGCCTGCTCCCGAAGGACGTTTGCTGGCTCTCAGCATCCGCCGGGACGGCCTGATTTCGCGAGCAGAATGATCGGCAATGTTCCGCCGCGACCGGCCCGGGCTCACCGCCGCCGGGGCGGTCATGTGCGGTTTTGTGCTGGTTTGTCCGCCCTGCTAGAATGGCACTTACAAGGCAGGGTCGACGATGCAGACGCAGGATAAATTCACCGACAAGCAGCTTTCGGACGAGCAGAGCCGCGAGATCGCGGAGACAATTCGCGAGGAGCTCGCCAGACGCCGGATCTCCCGCCAGGCGCTGGCCGAGCTGGCCAAGCTCAGCCTGTCGACGTTGGAGAAGGTGCTCGGCGGCCGGCGGCCGTTCACGCTGGCGACGACGGTCCGGCTGGAGCAGGCACTGGGCGTCTCCTTGCGCAAAAGTGCCGTCGTGGTGACGCCGCCGGCCACAAACGATGTCGCGCCCGACAGCCTCGGCTCTTATGCGCATCGTGCGGTGACCTGGCTCGAGGACGTCTACGTCACCCTGCGGCCGTCGTTCGGCGACAAGGACGCGATCTTCGCCTACCGCACCGAGATCATCTGGGAGCCGAAAGTCTCTTCGCTGGTCTTCCGTGAGGGCGATCGCACCGATGCCGCCTATGAACATACCGGCGAGGTCGCCGTTCCCCATCAGTCCGGCTTCATCTACCTCGTCATCATCAAGCACGGCCAGCACCGCGTGATCACGGTGTCGCGGCCGACCGTCGCCGGTGAGATGTACGGCATCATCTCGACGCTCCGCGCCGGCCCTGGCTCGCAGCTCACGCCGATCGCGGCGCCAATCGCCTACGTGCCGCTCAAAAACGTTCCGAAGCCGTCTTTGGGGCGGGTCGGGCCCGATGACGCCAGCCATGCTTTGTATCGAAAGCATCTGCGCCGAACGGTGGAGGAGCCCTTCGCGCTCTTCCTGCCCGGATAGCCGCGCTTTGACCTCGTTCAAGCAAATAAGATAGCGGCCTTTTCAGCCGCTATCTTGCTTGGGCGTGTTCAGCTGATGCGGGCTAGCCGCCCGTTTCCGCGCTGATGATGTCGCCGAACAGTTCCCACTGACCGGCCTTGAAGCGGATCATCTTGAGTTGCTCGATCGGTGCGAAATCGTTGGCGCCGGTGTTGATCTTGATGCCGGGGATCAGCGTATCCGGCGCAAAGTCCTTCAGGCTGGCAGCCTGCTTCATCACGTTCTCCCGCGTCAGCACGTCCCCGCATTGCTTCAGCGCCTGGACCAGGGTCTGTGCGGCGGCGTAGCCGTAGACGAGGTTGGTGTCGGAGATGTTGGCGCCGGGCATGTACTTGTCGATGAAGGCCAAAAACTTCTTCATGCCCTCGTCGTCCTTCCATTGCGGGTCGGACGCGTCCTTCAGATAGGTTGCCGACAGCACGCCTTCCGAAGCATCGAGCCCGGCGGGCTTCATCACCGCGCCGATCGAGATCGACACATCGGTCATCACATGCATCGGTTTCCATTCGAGCTCGGCGATCTTCTTGATCGCCTGCGCCGCGAATTTCGGCGTCGAGATGTTGACGAGGACGTTGGCGCCGGTGCCCTTCAGCTTGACGATGTGGGAATCGATCGACGGCTCGGTGGTCTCGTAGCTCTCCTCCGCGACGATCAGCGAGGACGCCTTGTCGCCAAAAATTTCCTTGATGCCGGCGACGTAGTCTTTGCCGAAATCGTCATTGGCATAGAAGATCGCGACCTTGGCATCGGGCTTTGCCTGCAAGATGTACTTGGCGAAGATCCGCGCCTCGACCCGGTAGCTCGGCTGAAAGCCCATGGTCCAGGGAAAACCCTTGGGGTCGTTCCATTTGCTGGCGCCCGTGGCGAGGAAGAGCTGCGGCACCTTCTTGGCGTTGTGATATTTCTGCACGGCGGTCTGGGTCGGCGTGCCCAGCGCGTTGAACACCAGGAACACCTCATCGCTCTCGATCAGCTTGCGGACCTGCTCGACGGTCTTGGGCGGCGAATAGCCGTCGTCATAGGAGATCCAGTTGATCTTGCGGCCGTTGATGCCGCCCTGGTCGTTGATCATCTTGAAATAGGCCTCCTCGGTCTTGCCGATGATGCCGTAGGCGGAAGCCGGCCCGGAATAGGCCTCGACATTGCCGATCTTGATCTCGGTGTCGCTGGCGCCCGTGTCGTACTTCTTTTGCGCGTAGGCGCCTTGTACTGAGAGAAATGTCAGCGCCGTTGCCGCGGCGAGCAGGGCGAGTTTCTTGTTCTTCATGGCAATTTCCTTGGGGTTTCTTCTGGGTTGGAGCAGGCACTTCGAAAAGAAAAAGCGCCCGCGAGGGGCGCCTCGGTCAGGCATTGGCGACTTTGTTGTCGACTTCGGAAGCCACCGAGAACTCCCTGCGCAAGGTCGGCTTGTGGATCTTGCCGGTGGCGTTGCGCGGCAGCGCATCGACGAAGCGGATTTGGCGCGGGCATTTGAAGCGCGCAAGGTTGGCCACGCAATGCGCAACGACATCGGCCTCGGTCAGCTTTTGGCCCGGCTTGACCGCGACGATGGCAAGGCCCACCTCGCCCCATTGCGGATCGGGAATGCCGATCACGGCAGCTTCCGCGATGGCGTTGAGTTGATGCAGGACGTTCTCAACCTCGGCCGGATAGACGTTCTCGCCGCCGGAAATGTACATGTCCTTCCAACGGTCGACGATGTAGTAAAAACCTTCTTCGTCGACGCGCGTGGCATCGCCCGTATGCAGCCAGCCGTCGGTGAATGAGGTCTTGTTGGCCTCGGGCCTGTTCCAGTAGCCCGGCGTGATGTTCGGCCCCTTGACCCAGAGCTCGCCGAGCTCGCCGACATCGGCATCGCTGCCGTCGGGCCGCACGATGCGCACCTCCGTATGCAGCACCGGCTTGCCGGCGGAGCCAGCCTTGCGCGCAGCGTCCTCGCGGTCGAGCACCAGCACGGCCGGTGAGGTCTCGGTCATGCCATAGCCCTGCTGAAGCGCGACGCCGCGCGCTTCCCAGACTTTCAGCAGCGGCACCGGCATCGGTGCGCCGCCGACACCGCCGACGATCAGCCGGCTGAGATCGGTGGTCGCGAAGGCTGGATGCTGCGCCATGAATTGATAGATCGCGGGCACGCCGAAGAACACGTTGATGCCCTGCGCGGGGTCGTTGATCAGGCCGAGCGCGGTGCCGGGATCGAAGGTGCGCATGATCATCACGGTGCCACCGGCATGCAGCACCGGATTGGTGTAGCAATTGAGGCCGCCGGTGTGGAACAGCGGCAGCACGGTGAGCAGCACCGAGGACGGCCCGATGCAGGCGGGGCCGCCGAGATTGACGCAATTCCAGAACGTCATGCCATGGGTGATGGTCGCGCCCTTGGGATGTCCCGTCGTGCCCGACGTGTACATGATGGTCGAGACGTCATCGAGCGTGACTTCTTCGGCGCGGTCGAGCGGTTTGGCGGCGGCGATGCCGGCCTCATAGGATCCGCCGGGTCCGAGCAGCAGGCTGGTCGCGACCCCGCAAAGCTTCGCCACGCTCAGCGCCGTCTCGGCCAGGTCGGCATCGTGGATCATTACCTTCGGCGCGCAGTCGCCGGTGATGAACTGGAGCTCGGGAACGGTGAGGCGGGTGTTCAGCGGCACGAAGATGGCACCTAACCGCCCGCAGGCGAACTGCACCTCCAGCGTATCGGTGGTGTTCAGCGCCAGCACCGCGACGCGGTCGCCGCGCGAGACGTTGAGCGTATGGTGCAGGAATGAGGCGAGGCGCGAGACGCGGGCATCGAGCTGCGAATAGGTGAAGCGGCGCTCGCTTGCGAGGTCGATGACCGCAACCTTGCCAGGCGTGCGCCGGCCATGATGAGCGATCCAGTCGTAATAACGAACGGCCAAAAATCCCTCCCTCGGCGGTCTTGCGCCGCTGTATTATTTATTGCCATGCACCAGGCCGGCGTGGCCTTGGTGGGCCAGCCGGAGTTTTGTGCACCATCTTTTTGATCCGGAGTTGGCCTGCGAGGAGCGAAAATCGTCTTGCGTTCAGTTGCTGGCCCCGCGGCTTCACGCGAACTGACCCATCCGGCCAGCCACTTGGCGCAAGTGAAACCAACAAAGTTCCGTCCATGGTGGCCGAGACGAATCCGTACGAGGCGAAAGTGCCATGAAGAGCCCGTTCTATACCGCCGAGCACGATGCCTTCCGCGACGTCATGCACCGCTTTGTCGAGAAGGAGATCACGCCCTTCGCTCATGAGTGGGACGAGGCCGGTGAATTCCCGCGCGCGCTCTATCGCAAGGCGGCCGCTATCGGGCTGTTGGGGCTGGGATTCCCCGAGGAATATGGTGGCATCGCCGCCGACCAGTTCATGAAGATCGTGGCGAGCCAGGAGCTCGCACAGGCCGGCGCCGGCGGTGTCAGCGCCAGCCTGATGAGCCACACCATCGGCTCGCCGCCGATCGCCCGGGCGGCCCGCCCCGAGGTGAGGGCACGCGTGCTGCCGCAGGTGCTATCAGGCGAAAAGATTTCCGCCCTCGCGATCACCGAGCCGGGCGGCGGCTCCGATGTCGCGAACCTGCGCACCCGGGCGCGGCGCGACGGCGATCACTACGTCGTGAGCGGCGAGAAGACCTTCATCACCTCTGGCGTGCGAGCCGATTATCTGACCGTTGCGGTGCGTACCGGCGGCGAGGGCGCCGGTGGTGTCAGCCTGCTCCTGATCGAAGGCAACACGCCCGGCCTGTCGCGCACCAAGCTGAAGAAGATGGGCTGGTGGGCCTCCGATACCGCGACGCTACATTTCGACGCGTGCCGCGTGCCCGCCGAGAATCTGATCGGCGAGGAAGGTCAGGGCTTCAAGATCATCATGCAGAACTTCAACAGCGAGCGCATGGGCATGGCCGCGAGCTGCACCGCCTTCGCCCGCGTCTGTCTCGATGAGGCGATCGCCTACGCCAAGGAGCGCAAGACGTTCGGCAAGCCGCTGGCCCAGCATCAGGTGATCCGCCACAAGATCGTCGACATGGCGCAGAAGGTCGCGGCTTCGCAAGCGATGCTGGAGATGCTGGCCTGGCGGCTGGAGCAGGGCGAAAGCCCGGTCGCCGAAATCTGCATGATGAAAAACCAGGCGACGCAGACCATGGCGTTCTGCGCCTCGGAAGCCGTGCAAATCTTCGGCGGCGCCGGCTTCATGCGCGGCATCAAGGCCGAGCGCATCTACCGCGAGGTCAAGGTCAACGCCATCGGCGGCGGCACCGAGGAGATCATGAAGGATCTGGCCTCGAGGCAGATGGGGTTGTGAAAGTCTCCTCCGTCATGCCCGGGCTTGTCCCGGGCATCCACGTTCTTGCCGCCGGGTGACGAAGGCGTGGATGGCTGGGACAAGCCCGGGCATGACGAGCACATCAGAGATACCGAGAGCTGAGCTGACAAAATGCTTTTCACCGCCGACCACGACGACATCCGCCGGTCCTTACAAAAATTCATCGCCAATGAGATCAATCCTCATGTCGATGAATGGGAGAAGGCCGACATCTTCCCGGCGCACGAGCTGTTCAAGAAGATGGGCAGCCTCGGCTTCCTCGGCCTGAACAAGCCCGTGGAGTTCGGCGGCTCCGGCCTCGATTATTCCTATGCGCTGATGATGGCAGAGGAGCTCGGCGCCATCACCTGCGGCGGCGTTCCGATGGCGATCGGCGTGCAGACCGACATGGCGACGCCGGCGCTGGCGCGGTTCGGCTCGGACGAAGTGCGGCGCGAGTTTCTGGCGCCGTCGATCGCCGGCGACTATGTCGCCTGCATCGGCGTCTCCGAACCCGGCGCGGGCTCTGACGTCGCCTCGATCAAGACCAATGCGCGTTCCGACGGCGACGATTACGTCATCAATGGCGGCAAGATGTGGATCACCAACGGCACCCAGGCCGACTGGATCTGCCTGCTCGCCAACACGGGCGAGGGGCCCGTCCACCGCAACAAGTCACTGATCTGCGTGCCCATGAAGAGCAAGGGTGTCACCGTCGCGCGCAAACTCGACAAGATGGGCATGCGTTCGTCCGACACGGCACAGATCTTCTTCGACAATGTCCGCGTGCCCAAGCGCAACCGGATCGGCGAGGAGGGCAAAGGCTTTACCTACCAGATGATCCAGTTCCAGGAGGAGCGGCTCTGGGGCGCGGCCGCCTGCCTGAAGGCGCATGAATACATCATCGATCAGACCATCGAATACACCCGCAACCGAAAGGCATTCGGGAAGTCAATCCTCGACAATCAGGTCGTGCACTTCAAGCTCGCGGAGATGCAGACCGAGGTCGAGCTCTTGCGCGCGCTGATCTATCGGGCCGCGGAGCAGCTGGTCGCCGGCGAGGACGTGACGCGGCTTGCGACCATGGCCAAGCTGAAGGCCGGGCGACTCGGCCGTGAGCTCACCGACACCTGCTTGCAATATTGGGGTGGAATGGGCTTTACCAACGAAACGCCGGTCAGCCGCGCCTATCGCGACAGCCGCCTGACCTCGATCGGCGGCGGCGCCGACGAGGTCATGCTGATGGTCCTGTGCAAGATGATGGGCACGCTGCCCGGCAGCGCCAAAGGAAACGCTTGATGATCACGCTCTACCACTGCGACGCCGCGCGCTCATTCCGTCCGCTCTGGATGCTGGAGGAGATGGGGCTGCCGTACGAATTGAAGATGCTGCCGTTCCCGCCGCGGGTGTTCGCCAAGGATTATCTCGGGATCAATCCGCTCGGCACCATCCCCTTTTTGATCGATGGCGAGACGCGGATGACGGAGTCCTCCGGCATCTGCCACTATCTCGGCATCAAATATGGTCCGACCCCGCTGATGGTGGGACCTGAGGATCCTGCCTATGGCGCGTTCCTGAACTGGATGTATTTCAGCGACGCCACGCTAACCTTCCCACAGACGCTGGTGCTCAGATACACCCAGCTCGAGCCGGAGGAGCGCCGCAATCCGCAGGTCGCCGGCGACTATGCGAAATGGTTCTTGGGACGCTTGCGCGCCGTCGAGGCAGCCACCGCAAATGCCGAAACCTTGTGCGCCGGCCGCTTCACAGCCGCTGACATTGTCATCGGTTATGCGCTCCGCCTCGCCGACAACATTGGGCTGGCCAAGGATTTTGGGCCAAATGTCGCAGCATATTGGGCGCGCTTGCAGCAGCGCGACGGCTTCAAGCGCGCAGTTGCTGCGGAGCAAAAGGCCGGGATCGAGCAGAAAGTCGCTCCAAGGGTGCGGGCGTAGTTGTCGTCCCGGCGAAGGCCGGGACCCATACTCCCCGAAACATGTTTTGCGAAGATTGGTCGCTCGGGATTGATATCGCCCACATCGATAGACTTCCCGATATGGGTCCCGGCCTCCGCCGGGACGACGAAGAGTTCCGGGTTTTTCTTTGCCCTTCCGTAGCGCCTGTCTTTTGCGCCTCATGACAGCGCTATCCCACCGTGACAGCGCCCAAATTTCCGCTAAGGTGACCTCCGTCCGCAGTGGCCAGAGAGCCGCGCGAGGAGGATCCCCATGGAAGACAAAGGTCGCGAATCCGACCATTTGATGCTGATCACGCCGGAGCGGGTGTTCTATGCCGGCCTGCTCGGCCGCCCCCGCAAACGGACCCCCGGCTGCTGCCACGTCTATGTGGCGGTGAAGGGCAATCTGCATCTGACGATCGACGAGGTCCTCGCCACCGGCGAGTTGTTCGTCACCCTGCCGAACCAGCGGCATTCCATCGCCAGCGACTATCGCACTGCAATCAGCGTGACACTCGAACCCGAGAGCATGCCGGACGGCGTGCTGGAGGCCTTGGCCCAGCGGCTGACCGGACCGGACAGTGCCGTCTATGCCCGCAAGATCCTCGCCGCCTACGCGCTGCTGCGTCAGCGCCGCTATGGCGACATCACCACCGCCGAGTTCGACGAGATGTGTTTTGGCGAGGCGCTGCCGCGCCGCGTGCTCGACCCGCGGGTGACGCGCGCGGTCGCCCGCATCGAACGCTTCTCCGGCGAGCCGGTCACGGCCGATACCTGTGCGGCCGAAGCAGGATTGTCCGCCTCGCGCTTCCTGCATTTGTTCAAGGAGGAGACCGGCATTTCCTTCCGCTCCTTCCGTGCCTGGAAGCGCGCGCGGCATTTGCTGCACTTCGCTAACCAGGACCTCAACCTCGCCCATCTTGCGCAGGACATCGGCTATCCCGATTCCACTCATTTCAGCCACTCGATCCGCCGCTTCTACGGCCTGAAGCCGCGCGCCATCTTCGTCGGCTCGCGCGATCTTGCGATCTATCGCAGCACCGAGACAGTACGGCTCGCGGAGGCTTCGTAGGGTGGGTTAGCGCCGCTCTCGTAGGGTGGGCAAGCGAAGCGTGCCCACCATCGTCACCAAACATCGAGATGTGGTGGGCACGGCGCAAAGCGCCTTTGCCCACCCTACGATAGCTCGTCCTTAGCTAGCTTCTCCGCGCAAGAAGCCGCATGCCGCCCATCACATGATCGCAAGTGTTGAATTCCCAACATGCGAGACATCCAAGTCATGAGCGTCAAGGCATGAGCGACAAGGCCGTCATCACCTGCGCGCTGAACGGCGTGCTCACCGATCCGAAGCAGCACAACGTGCCTGTGACGCCCGAAGAGATGGCGCGCGAGGCCAAGGCTGCGTTCGATGCCGGCGCGTCCATCATGCACATCCATCTGCGCCAGCAGGCGCCGAACAAGGGGCATCTGCCGTCCTGGGAGGTCAGCGTCAGCAAGGAGATCCAGCAGGCGATCCGCGAGGCCTGTCCGGGCGTCATCATCAACCACACCTCGGGCGTGTCAGGGCCGAACTACTCAGGCGCGCTCGACTGCATCCGTGAGACGAAGCCGGAGATCGCGGCCTGCAATGCCGGCTCGCTGAACTATCTGAAGGTCAAGGCCGACAACACCTGGGCCTGGCCGCCGATGATGTTCGACAACGCGGTCGAGAAGGTGAAGGACTATCTCGACGTCATGAACGCGGTCGGCACCATCCCCGAGTTCGAATGCTTCGACGTCGGCATCGTCCGCTGCGTCGGCATGTATCACCAGGTCGGCATGTACAAGGGCCCGCTCGAATATAACTTCGTGATGGGCGTCGCCTCGGGCATGCCTGCTGATCCCGAGCTGCTGCCGATCCTGATCAAGCTGAAGCGGCCCGAAGCGCATTTTCAGGTCACCGCGATCGGCCGCGAAGAGATCTGGCCGCTGCACCAGCGCTGCGCCGAGCTCGGCGGTCATCTGCGCACCGGCCTCGAAGACACCTTCTATCTTGCCGACGGCAAGAAGGTGACGTCGAACGGCCAGCTGATCGAAGCCGTCGCCGCCTGCGCCCGCCGCGCCGGCCGCGAGATCGCAAGCCCCGCCGAGGCGCGGAAGATCTTTGGGACGAATCGCTGAACGTAGCCCCAGCCGTCATTGCGAGCGAAGCGAAGCAATCCAGAGTGCATCCGCGGAAACAGACTGGATTGCTTCGTCGCTTCGCTCCTCGCAATGACGGGTAGGATAGATTTATGTCCATTCTCGAAAACACTATCTCGCCCGGCAGCACCAGCTACCACGCCAACCGCGACGGCATGCTTGCGCTGATCGACCGCATGCGCGCGCTGGAAGAGCGCACGCGGGCAGCGTCCGCCGCAGCAAAGGACCGCTTCCACAAGCGCGGCCAGCTGCTGCCGCGCGAGCGCGTCGCGCTGGTGCTTGATCCCGGCGCGCCCTTCATTGAGCTGTCGACGCTCGCCGGTTACATGTTCGACGTTCCGGATCCGGCCAAGAGCGTGCCCGGCGGCGGCGTCATTGCCGGCATCGGCTTTGTCTCGGGCGTGCGCTGCATGGTTAGCGCCAGCGATGCCGGCATCGATGCCGGTGCGCTGCAGCCCTACGGCCTCGACAAGACGCTGCGGGCGCAAGAGCTCGCGCTGGAGAACAAGCTGCCTTACGTCCAGCTCGTCGAAAGCGCCGGCGCCAATCTGTTGCGTTACCGCGTCGAGGATTTTGTCCGCGGCGGCAACATCTTTCGCAATCTCGCGCGGCTCTCGGCCGCGGGATTGCCCGTGGTCACCGTGACGCATGGCTCGTCCACCGCCGGCGGTGCCTACCAGACGGGTCTCTCCGACTACATCGTCATGGTCCGCGGCCGCACCCGCGCTTTCCTTGCCGGGCCGCCGCTATTGAAAGCCGCGACCGGTGAGATCGCGACCGAGGAAGAGCTCGGCGGCGCCGAGATGCATACGCAGGTGTCCGGTCTCGGCGACTATCTCGCCGAGGACGATCGCGACGCACTTCGCATCGCGCGCGAGATCATGGCGGCGCTGCAATGGGAGCGGCCGGGCAGGGTAGCTGCGCGGTTCAAGCCGCCGCGCTACGACCAGGACGAGCTGCTCGGCATCATGCCGATGGATCACAAGCGCCCGGTGGACATGAAACAGGTGATCGCGCGCATCGTCGACGATTCCGACTTCACCGAGATGGCGCCGAACTACGGCCCCGCCACCGTCTGCGGCCATGCCCGCATCGAGGGCCAGGCGATCGGCATCATCACCAATAACGGTCCGCTCGATCCCGCCGGTGCCAACAAGGCGACGCATTTCATCCAGGCCTGCTGCCAGACCCGCACGCCGTTGCTCTATCTGAACAACACCACCGGCTACATGGTCGGCAAGGCCTATGAGGAAGCCGGCATGATCAAGCACGGCTCGAAGATGATCCAGGCGGTGACCTCGGCGACGGTGCCGCAGATCACCATCTATTGCGGTGCCTCGTTCGGCGCCGGCAATTACGGCATGTGCGGCCGCGGCTTCCATCCGCGTTTCTGCTTCTCCTGGCCGAACGCCAAGACCGCCGTGATGGGCGGCGAGCAGGCTGCAGAAACCATGGCGATCGTGACCGAGGCCGCCGCCGCGCGCCGCGGCAAACCGGTCGAGAAGGACAAGCTCGAGGCCATGAAGGCGCAGATCATTGGCGTGTTCGACGGCCAGATGGACGTGTTTTCGACCAGCGCGCGCGTGCTCGACGACGGCGTGATCGATCCGCGCGACACCCGCGCGGTGCTGTCCGAGGTGCTCGCGATCTGCCGCGAGGGCGATGCACGCACACCCCAGCGCATGCAGTTCTCGGTGGCTCGCCCATGAGGAACGGATCAGTGCAGCACCGGCCGTTCTTCAAGGTCCTGATCGCCAATCGCGGCGAGATCGCGCTCCGCGTGATGCGCAGCGCGCGGCAACTCGGCCTCGGCGTCGTCGCGGTCTATTCGGATGCCGATCGCGATGCGCTCCACGTGCGGCAGGCGGATCAGGCCGTGCGCATCGGCGAAGCGCTGCCGGCGCACTCCTATCTCAACATCCCCGCGATCATCGCCGCAGCCAGGGCGAGCGGCGCGGACGCCGTGCATCCCGGCTATGGCTTCCTTGCCGAGAATGAGGAGTTCGCGAGAGCTTGCAAGGATGCCGGTCTCGTCTTCATCGGCCCATCGCCGCAGGCGATCGAAGCTATGGGCAACAAGGCCGGCGCCAAGGAGATCATGAAGAAGGCCGGCGTGCCCATCGTGCCAGGCTATCAGGGCACTGACCAGGGCGACGAGGTCATGCTCGCCGAAGCCAAAAAAATCGGCTTCCCCGTGATGATCAAGGCGGTGGCCGGCGGCGGCGGACGAGGCATGCGGCTCGTCGCCGACGCGGCCTCTTTTCCCGATGCCCTGCGCAGCGCGCGGTCGGAGGCGAAGGCCGCGTTCGGTGATCCCACGGTCATCCTCGAACGGGCCATCCTGAACCCGCGCCATATCGAGATCCAGGTGTTCGGCGACAGCCACGGCAACGCGATCCATGTCGGCGAGCGTGATTGCTCGGTGCAGCGGCGGCACCAGAAGCTGATCGAGGAGGCGCCGTCGCCTGCGGTGACGCCGGAGCTGCGCGCGAAAATGGGCGAGGTGGCCGTCGCGGCCGTGAAGGCGCTGCGCTATGAGGGCGCCGGCACGCTGGAATTTTTGCTCGATGCGAGCGGCGACTTCTACTTCATGGAGATGAACACGCGCCTTCAGGTCGAGCATCCCGTGACCGAGGCGATCACCGGGCTCGATCTCGTCGAGCTGCAGCTGCGCGTTGCGCGCGGCGAGCAATTGCCGGTGAAGCAGCAGGATATCCGCTTCGAAGGCCACGCCATCGAGGTGCGACTGTGCTCGGAAGATGCCGCGCACGATTTCATGCCGCAGTCCGGCCGCATGGCGCGCTGGCAGGTGCCGGAAGGATTGCGCATCGAGCATGCGCTACAGTCGGATACCGAGATCCCGCCGTTCTACGATTCCATGATTGCCAAGGTGATCAGCCATGGCGCCACGCGCGAGGAGGCGAGGGGGCGGTTGATCGTCGGCCTGGAGCAGCTCACGGCTTTTGGCGTGACCACAAACCAGGCGTTCCTGATGTCGTGCCTGCGTCATTCCGGCTTTGCCAAGGGCGAGGCGACGACGGCGTTCATTGGCGCGCATCGCGACGAGCTGATGGCACCGCGCGCCAACAGCGCATTCAGCGTCGCACTCGCGGGCCTTCTGCTCTACGTCACCAGCCCGCAGGCGCCGTCATGGCGGGGCGGACGGAGCCTGTCGGCAACGTTCCCGCTGCCTGCGAAGATCGAGATCGCCGGCCAGATACACGAACTCGAAGTCACTCGCGAGCGCGACGGCAGCTACACAATCGCTACCGACGGCCGGGAAGCCAAGTTCGAAATCGATGAGCTTGATCCCGACGCCATCCGCTTCCGCCATGACGGCGTAATGGACAGCGCAAGATTCCTGCGCGATGGCGACCGGCTCTACCTCCAGCATCGCGGCATCCCGCTCGCGGTGAATGATCTCACGCTGGCCGCGCCGAAGGCTGCCGCGACCAACGGCGGTGACGGCAAGGTCCGCGCTGCCCTGAACGGCCGCGTCGTCGCCGTCCTGGTCAAGCCCGGCGATCGCGTCACTGCCGGTCAACCGGTGATGACGTTGGAAGCGATGAAGATGGAGCACGTCCACAAGGCCGGCATTGACGGCGTGGTGGCGGCGATCGACGTTGCCGAGGGCGAGCAGGTGACCACGGGCAGGATCGTGGCGGAGATCGGGGCGGGTTAGGGCGGCGAGCGCAGTATCGTAATCGTAGGGTGGGCGCATAGCACTGTGCCCACCGTCGTGCGGCGGTTGCGTCTGGGATGGTGGGCATGCATCGCTTTGCCCGCCCTACGGATCTTCGCCGGGACGACATTAGAGAGGTCGCCCCGTCCCCTCATTGAGCAAACACGCCACCCGATGTCCGCCAGCCGCCTCCACCAGCGCCGGCCGCTCCGTCTTGCACCGTTCCATCGCAAACCGGCAGCGGGTATGAAACGCGCAGCCCGAGGGCGGATTGACCGGGCTCGGCACATCGCCATCGACCAGGGGCGCAAGTTTTTTCGCGAGCGGATTGGCGATCGGCACCGAGGCGAGCAGCGCCTGCGTGTAAGGATGCCGCGGGTTGCGGAACAATTCGTCCTTGTCGGCGATCTCGACGATCCGCCCGAGATACATCACCGCGACGCGGTGGCTGATATGCGCGACCACGGCGAGATCGTGCGCGATGAAGAGATAGGAGAAGCCGTGCCGGCGTTGCAGGTCGATCAAGAGATTGATCACTTGCGCCTGGATCGAGACGTCGAGCGCGGAGACCGGCTCGTCGCAGACGATCAACCGCGGCTCCAGTGCCAGCGCTCGCGCGATGCAGATGCGCTGACGCTGGCCGCCGGAGAATTGATGCGGGAAGTTGCGCATCTGATCGGGTCTTAGGCCCACCTGCTCGAACAGTCTCGCGACACGCGCCTCCAGCGCCTTGCCGGTGGCGAGCCCATGCACGGCCAGCGGCTCGCCGACGATGTCGCCCGCGGTCATGCGCGGATTGAGCGAGGCAAAGGGGTCCTGGAACACGATCTGCATCGAGCGACGGTGCGGCCGTAGCGCCGTCTTCGAGAGATGGGTGATGTCCTCGCCTTCCAGGCGAATCTGGCCCGAGGTCGGCTCGACCAGCCGCAGCACGCTGCGCGCCACGGTCGACTTGCCGCAGCCGGATTCGCCGACGAGGCCAAGCGTTTCGCCAACACCGAGCGCGAACGAGACACCATCGACCGCGTGCACGGTGCCGACCTGCCGGCGCAGCACGCCCGCACGCACGGGATAGTGCTTGATCAAGTCCGTGACCTCGAGCAGCGCCTCGCTCATGCTACCTCCGCCACTTCCTCCGCGCGCCAGCAGGCGGCGAGATGGCCGCCGCCCCAATCGGCGAGCGGCGGATATTCGTCCTGGCAGCGCTTGATCGCGAGTGGGCACCGCGGCGCGAAGGCGCAGCCTTTCGGCAGCCGCACCAGCGACGGCACCGTGCCCGGAATTTCGTTCAGCCGCGGCGGCGCGGCGACGCCGGACGCCGGCACGGCCGGAATCGAAGCCATCAGCCCCCGCGTATAGGGATGCTTTGGCGATGCAAACAGCGCTTCGACGCTGGCTTCCTCGACCTTGCGGCCCGCATACATCACGATCACGCGCTGCGCGGTCTGCGCGACCACGCCGAGATCATGCGTGATCAGCACGAGCCCAGTGCCGAGCTCCTTCTGAAGGTCGAGGATCAGCGCCAAGATCTGCGCCTGGATCGTGACGTCGAGCGCAGTGGTCGGCTCGTCCGCGATCAGCAGCGCCGGACGGCACGCCAGCGCCATTGCGATCATCGCGCGCTGGCGCATGCCGCCGGAGAGCTGGTGCGGATATTCGCGTGCGCGCCGCGCCGGCTCGGGGATGCGCACCAGCCGCAGCATCTCGACTGCGATATCCGCCGCTTCCTTGGCCGACAAGTTCCGGTGCAGCCGCACCGCCTCGACGATCTGGTCGCCGATCCGCATCACCGGATTGAGCGAGGTCATCGGTTCCTGAAAGATCATGGAGATGCGGTTGCCCCTGACAGCACGCATCTTCGCTTCATCCAGCGCCAGCAGATCGGTGCCTTCGAGCGTGACGGAGCCGCCGACAATGCGGCCCGGCGGATCAGGCACCAGCCGCATCAGCGATAGCGCCGTGACGCTCTTGCCGCACCCGGATTCGCCGACGATCGCCAGCGTCTCGCCGCGCTTCACGGTGAACGAAACGTCGTCAACCGCCTTGAAGAGTCCCGAATTGGTGAAGAACACCGTCTTCAGGTTCTTCACGTCGAGCACGAGGTCGGATTTGTCAGCCATCAGCCGCGCTGCCGGGGATCGAGGATATCACGCAGGGCGTCGCCGAACAGATTGGCACCGAACACGGCGAGGCTGATGGCGATGCCCGGGAAGATCACCAGCCACGGCGCGGTGCGGACATATTCGGCGGCGGATTCCGAGAGCATACGCCCCCACGATGGATAAGGTTCGGGAATGCCGAGGCCGAGGAAGGACAGCGAAGCCTCGGTCAGGATGGTCGAGCCGAGCTGGGCGGTCGCCAGCACGATCAGCGGCGCCAGCGTGTTCGGCAGCACGTGGCGCAGCGCTATCCGCATCTCGCTCATACCGATCGATTTTGCAGCCTCCACGAAGGGCTGTTCGCGCAGTGCCAGCGTGTTGGCGCGGATGACGCGCGCGACCGTCGGGATCAGCGGAATGGCGATAGCGATGATCACGTTCGGCAGTGATGGGCCGAGCGCCGCCGTCATCACCAGCGCCAGCACCAAGAGCGGCAGCGCCTGGAGAACGTCGGAGACGCGCTGGAACACGAGATCGACCCAGCCCGAGAGATAACCGGAGGTGAGGCCGACGATCACGCCGATCGAGCCGCCGAGCGCCGTGGAGCCAAGCCCGACCGCGAGCGAGATCCGTGCACCGTGGATGATGCGGCTGAACACGTCGCGGCCGAAGGAATCGGTGCCCATCCAGTGCGCCAGGCTCGGGCGCGCCAGCGCGCGGGCGGAGTCGACCGTCAGTGGATCGTAGCGTGCGATGAAGTCGGCGAAGATTGCGGTGAGCACGAACACCGTCATGATGACGAGGCCGGCCGCGCCAAGCACGTGCCGCTGGGCCATGAACAGCACGCGCCGCCAGCCGCCGGTCGCATGCGCCCCGGCCCGTCTCAGTTCAACGTCGAAGTCGATCGCAGCCAAGCTGATCTCCTAATCCGTGTACCTGATGCGCGGGTCGAACACCGCGTAGAGCATGTCGACGGTGAAATTCGCGAACACGACCACGACCGCGATGAACATCACGAGGTTCTGCACGATCGGATAGTCGCGCCAGCGGATTGCCTCGACCAGGAAGCGGGCGACGCCGGGGATGTTGAACACGGTCTCGGTTACGATCAGACCGCCGATCAGGAATGCCGCCTCGATGCCGATCACGGTGATCACCGGCAAGATCGCGTTCTTCAGCGCGTGGTGATAGTTCACGGCGGCGTCGGATGCGCCCTTGGCGCGGGCAGTGCGGATATAATCCTGCCGCAGCACCTCCAGCATCGAGGAGCGGGTGATGCGCATGGTCAGCGCGGCGCTGCGGAAGCCGACGGCGGCCGCCGGCACGGCATAGGTGGCAAATGCCTCAAGCCAGGTTTGCGGATTGGGATTGAAGATCGGCATCTGGCCGAACATCGCCACCGACGCGGTGAGGATCAAAAGGCCGAGCCAGAACGAGGGCAGGGACAATCCGCTGAGGCTGACGACACGCAGCGCATAGTCGAGCCGGGTGCCTTGCTTCACGGCGCTGATGACGCCGAGCGGGATGCCGATGGACGCTGAGAACAATAGCGCGAGGCCAGCAAGCCGCGCCGTGATCGGAATCCGCGGCAGGATCTCCTGAAGCGCCGGCTTCTCCGACACGTAGGAATAACCAAAGTCGCCGCGCAGAAGACCGCTGATCCAGTGCCAATATTGCACGATCAGCGGCTCATCGATGCCGAGCTCCTTCTCCAGATTGGCCTTGTCGGCGGGATCGACATAGCCGGCCGCGGCGAACAGGATGTCGACGATGTTGCCGGGGACGACGCGCAGCAGGAAGAAGATGACGATCGAGATCCCGAACAGGGTCACGAGCATCAGGAACAGGCGTCGCACCAGATAGGCAAACATGCACCGCCTCCTGTCGAACGCCTCAGCCGCCCGCGTTACTTGTCGAGCCAGACGTCCTCATAGCGAAAGCCGTTATAAGAGCTGTTCGACATGATCGTGATCCCCTTGACATAAGGCTGCCAGCAGGTGCCGGCCCGCGCGTGGAAGATGATCGGACGGGCAACATCCTCCTGCAGCTTCTTGTCGATGTCCCAGACCAGTTGCTTGCGCTTGCCAACATCGATCTCCTGCGACTGCACGTCGAACAGCTTCTCGATCTCCTTGTTGCAATAATTGGTGTAGTTCCGCTCCGAGCCGCAAGAGTAGTTCTCGTAGAAGGACTGGTCGGGATCGTCGACGGAATTCCCGGTCAGGTTCAGGCCGAGCATGTAATCCTTGCGTGCGACCTTCGGGAACCAGTTCGCGGTTTCCACGACGTCGAGCTCGCCGTCGATATAGATGCTCTTGAGCTGGTCGATCAGGATCACCGCGGGATCGCGATATTCCGCGAGATTGCGTGTCGAGACCTTCACGGCGAGGTGCTTGTCGGGGCCGTAGCCGGCCTTCTGCATCAGCTTTCTGGCCTCCTCCCGGCTCGCGTTCACGTTCGGGCCATAGCCTGGGATGGTCTCCAGCTTGTCCTTGGGCATGCCCCAGATGCCCTGCGGCGGCGGCAGCATGGTGCCGCCGATATCGGCTTGGCCCTCGAACAGGATGTCGACGAAGGCTTTGCGGTCGAGCGCCATCGCCATCGCCCGGCGGATGTCGATGTTGTCGAACGGCGCGGAAGTCGAATTGACGATGATGTTGGTCGAAACGTTGGTCGGCTCGACTGCGCAGATCGCGTTTGGCGCCTGTGACTTGATATCCTTGAGGAGCGGGATCGTGATGTGCGTCGGGAAGGTCATGTCGAACTTGCCGGCGACGAAGGCGAGGATCGCGGTCGAGCGGTTCGTGATGATCGTGTACTCGATGCCGTCGAGATAGGGCAGGCCCTTCTTCCAGTAGTCCGGGTTTCGCGTCAGCTTGATTGATTCATTGGCCTTGAACTCGACGAATTTGAACGGGCCGGTTCCGACCGGGTGGGTGCGCATGTCGGCCGGCGAGACGTGACAGGGGTAGATCGGCGTATAACCGGATGCGAGCATTGCCAGCAGCGACGGTTGCGGCCGCTTCAGGTCGAAGGAGACCTCGAAATCGCCGTTCGGCGTGACGTCGTTGACCTCATTGTACCAGGCCTTGCGCGGATTCTGCCGCAGCTTCTGCTGCGATTTGCCCATCAGGAGATCGAAAGTGCATTTGACGTCGGCCGACGTGAACGGCTTGCCGTCATGCCATTTGACGCCCTGGCGCAGTTTGAAGGTCAGCTTCTTGTTGTCGCCGCTCCAGGACCAGCTCTCGGCCAGCTCTGGCCTCAGGGTATCAGGGCTGTTCTGCGCGATGTGCTGGTCATAGATGACCAGATTGTTGAATACCCCCATGAAGGGCACGTTGATCGAATAGGTCGCGCCCTCGAGGATGGACGCATTGGCCGGGCTGTCGCGATGATACATCCGCAGGATCCCGCCCTGCTTGGGCTCGCCGGCAAGCGCAATGGTCGAAAACGCCAGCAAAGATAGCGCCGCCGTCGCGGCGAGCGCCCGCACGCTCCGCATCCTCGTCCTCCCTGGACATCGGCCTTTTGGCCTGTTTGAGGGGACGATAGCGATGGGCGTGGAGGGAGGCAACCGGCAAGGCCGCCCACGCTCTCGACAATTCGGATGACGGAAGGCCGCAGGGCTTCATTCTCTCACGATGCGAGAGTGCAGGTGCGAAGGGACGGTTCCTGTATCGATGTTGGGGCGCAAGCCACATCAACAAACTCCGGTGTCGTCCCGGACAAGCGCGCCCCAAGCGCGCGCCGATCCGGGACCCATAGCCACAGGGAGTGGTTTGGCGAAGACTCGGAGTTGCCTGCTCGCGCGACGATTGTTCCCTTTGGCTATGGGTCCCGGGTTCGCGACCTCGTCGCGCCCGGGACGATGGCTGAGTGTGGCTGCGCCTCACACGATCCGCGATGCCTTGTTCCCCCAGTACCTATCCCGCAGCAGCCGCTTGTACAGCTTCCCCGTCGGCAGCCGCGGCAATTCCTTTTCGAAATCGACCGAGCGCGGCACCTTCTGCCGCGACAGCGATTTTGCGCAGAACGCGATCAGCTCTTCCGCCAGCGCAGGGCCCGGCACCACGCCCGGCATCGGTTGCACCACTGCCTTCACCTCTTCGCCGAGATCGGCATTGGGCACGCCGAACACCGCGGCGTCGGCGACCTTTGGGTGGGTGATCAGCAGATTTTCGCACTCCTGCGGGTAGATGTTCACGCCACCGGAGATAATCATGAAGGTCGCGCGATCGGTGAGGTAGAGGAAGCGGTCCTTGTCGACATAGCCGACGTCGCCGACTGTGCTCATGCTGCCGTCCGCCGAGCGCGCCTCCCGGGTCTTCTCCGGGTCGTTGAAATATTCGAACGGCGAGGCGGTCTTGAACCAGACCTGGCCCGGCGTGCCGGTCGGGCATTCCCTCATGTTCTCGTCGAGGATGTGGAGATCGCCGAGCAGAACCTTGCCGACGGTGCCGCGATGGGCGAGCCACTCCTCGCTGTTGCAGGCGGTGAAGCCGAGGCCCTCGGTGGCGCCGTAATATTCATGGATGATCGGGCCCCACCATTTGATCATGTCGTCCTTGACGAGGGCCGGGCAGGGCGCCGCGGCGTGGATCGCGATCTCCAGCGACGATAGATCGTAGCGGCTGCGCACCTCCTCCGGCAACTTCAGCATGCGCGAGAACATCGTCGGCACCAGCTGGGTGTGGGTGATGCCCCATTGCTCGACGAGCTCAAGGTAACGCTCCGGATCGAAGCTCTCCATGATGATCACGGTGCCGCCCATGCGGATCGTGAGATTGACTGCCGCCTGCGGCGCCGAGTGATAGAGCGGCGCCGGCGACAGATAGACCATGCCCTCGCGGTAGTGCCAAAGTTTCGTCAGGAAATCGAACAGCGGCAGATTGTGCTTTGGCGGCTCCTCCGGCAGCGGCCGCAGGATGCCCTTGGGCCGTCCGGTCGTGCCCGACGAATACAGCATCGCGGTGCCGAGCCACTCGTCTGCGATCGGCGTCGTCGGCAGATCGGCGGTCACCTCCGCAAGACCGACGATGCGGTCGCTCTCGCCCGGGCCATCGGCGACGATGCAGAGCTTGACGTCGGGGCAGGCCTGGATCGCCTCGCGCGCGATGTTGAGCTTCGCCACCGACGTGATCAGGATCTTGGATTGGCTGTTGACGAGGAGATAGGCGAGCTCGCCCGGTGTCAGGAAGGAGTTGATGCAGGTGTAGTAGAGGCCGGAGCGCTCGCCTGCGCCGCAGGCCTCGAGATAGCGCGAATTGTTCTCCATGAAGATCGAATAATGATCGAGCCGCTTCAGGCCGTGCCTGCGAAACAGATGCGCGAGGCGGTTACTGCGCGCCTCCAGCTCGCGATAGGTGACGGTCTCGCCCGTCGCCGCCATGATGAAGGCAGGCTGGAGCGGACGTAGGCGGGCATGCTGACCTGGGTACATCAGTCCTCCGGCTTTTGGATCATGCGGCAAGAAGCAGGATTTCACGCACTTGCGCCGGGCTGTCGATCCTGCGCGGATTGTGCGGGATCCAATTCGTGCGCATCGCCTGTGCGGCGATGGCGTCGAAATGCTCCGGCGACACGCGCACCTCGGCGAGGCTGCGCGGCATGCCGAGCGAGCCAATGAAGGCATCGAGCACGTCGGCGGCATCTCGGCCAGGAAAGCCCATGGCGGCCGCGACGATCATCTGGCGCTCGGCATTGTCGGGCGCATTCCAGCGCATCACCGCCGGCAGCATGACGCAGGAGGTGTAACCGTGCGGCACGTCGAAGGCCGCACCCAGCGCGTAGCCAATGCCGTGGCTCGCACCCATCGGCACGCCCGCTGCGAGCGCCCATCGACAGCCAGGTACCGATCTGCGCATCCATCCGCGCGTCGAGATCGGCAGGATCGGCCTTCACCCGCGGCAGCGCGTCGGCGAGCATGGCGAGGCCCTTCATCGATTGCGCGTCGGCATAAGGGTGAGTCTCGCGCGAGCAGATCGCTTCCACGCAATGGTCGACGGCGCGGACGCCGGTGGAGAGAAACAGCCATTCCGGCGTGTGCACGGTGATCGCGGGATCGAGGATGGTCGCGCGCGGCACCATGAGCGGATGCCGCAGCATCTGCTTCACATTCGTGCTGCGGTCGGTCACGCCCGCGATCGCGCTGAACTCGCCGCCGGCGATCGTGGTCGGCACGCTGATCTGGCGCACTGTCGGCGCGGTCATTTCGGGTGCGACGCCCTTGTGCACGCGGATGCGCTCGATGCCGCCGATATCGTCGATGCCGTTGGCGAGGCACAGCTGCACCGCCTTGGCGCCGTCGGTGATGGAGCCGCCACCGACGGTGACGATCAGATCGGCGTTCACCTCGCGCGCCGCATGGGTGGCGGCGATCACCGCCTCGCGCGGCGTATGCGCCGGCATGGCGTCGAACAGGCCGGCGCAGCGCTCGCCGAGCGCCTCCCTGATCTTCGTGATCTCGTCGGTCTGCCGGTTGAGCGTGCCCGAGACCATCAGGAAGGCGCGGCGCGTTCCCAGCCGGTCCATCTGCGCGACGATGGCTTCGGCTGCGGGATGGCCGAACACGACCTCCTCGATCGCGCCATAAACGACACGTCCCTGGTGCACGCTTGTCCTCCCCGGACAATTCGTCTTGTTTTTGTAGGGGGTAGTCTAGACGAGCAGTTGCGGCCCGTCATGCGCGAAGACGCTGGGCCTCTTCTTAACCCTCCCCCTCCAGATAGGGCTATCGCATATGGCGTGAATAATGCTTCGGCATCGGCAGTGGGCTCCCTCTCCCGCTTGCGGGGGAGGGCTGGGGTGGGGGTGCCTCCGCGTCGGGATTGTCGAGAATTGCGGAGGCGATCCCAGTGCGGTGAGAGCCCTCACCCGCCGCGCTCGGGACGATGCTTCGCATCGCCCGGGACGCGTCGGCCTCTCCCGCAAGCGGGAGAGGCGGAGCAAACTCGCGGGTTGTCCCCGCGAAATGCATATGCGATAGCCCTCCCCCTCCAGGGGAGGGTGAACGCAGCGTGGACCTCGCCTCCTGCATTCATGTGCCCCGTGAATAAGTCCAATTGAATTCCGCCCGCTAATCATCGCGTGCGCGGCGGCTATCCCCCTGTCAACCCGCCATCCGGTCAGGGCATGCGGCCGGGCATTGCGCGTGCATTGGTCTTGAAGAGTTCATCATTGCCGCCCATGTTGTGTCCCCCGCGAGTGGGCGCCTATCCCGCATTTTCCGCGGCTTTTATGCGAGGACCTGGGATGACTGGACCGGACGGAAGCGAGCAGATTGTCAAAAAGCACGATTTCGTTCAGCACAGCGCAATTGCCGGGCTTCTCGCCGCGGCATTCGCCCTGTCCGGCTGCGACAAGCCGGCGTCGCAGGCCGCTGCCCCGCCGCCGGCGCCGGTGACGGTCGCCCAACCGGTCAAGCGCACTGTCACTGATTGGGACGAGTTCACCGGTCGCTTCGAGGCGGTCGAGGAGGTGCAGGTGCGCCCCCGCGTCGGCGGCTTCGTCAACTCGGTTGAGTTCCAGGACGGCGCCATCGTGCGTCAGGGCGATCTGCTCTACGTGATCGATTCCCGTCCGTTCGAGGCGGTGGCTGCGCAGGCAGAGGGTCAGCTGTCGGACGCGCGGGCCAAAGTGGAGCTTGCCAAGCGCGAGCTCGACCGCGGTCTCAACCTGGTGCAGACCAGCGCGGTCTCGGAGCAGGTCGTCGATCAGCGCCGCCAGGCCTTGCAGGCCGCACATGCGGCCGAGACGCAGGCCGAGGGCGCGCTGAAGGCCGCCAAGCTCAACATCGAGTTCACGCATGTGACGGCGCCGCTGACCGGTCGCGTCAGCCGCCACCTCGTCAGTCCCGGCAATCTCGTGCAGGGCAGCGACAACGGCGCTTCGACGCTGCTGACCTCGATCGTCACGCTGGATCCGATCTACATCTATTTCGACATGGATGAGGCGACCTTCATCAAATACAGCAAATTATGGTTCGAGGGGCGGCGCCCAAGTTCGCGCGACACCGCGAACCCGGTGCAGGTGACGCTGGCCGGTGAAACCAAGCCGTCGCATGAGGGCACAGTGAACTTCCTCGACAACCGCCTCGATGTCTCGACCGGCACGCTGCGCAGCCGCGCGGTGGTCAAGAACACCGACCTGTCGATCCTGCCCGGCCAGTTCGGGCGTGTCCGCCTGATCGGCAGCGCGCCCTATGAGGCGCTGCTGATTCCGGACGTCGCTATCGCGACCGACCAGTCCCGCAAAATCGTGTTCGTGGTGAAGCCCGATGACACGGTCGAGGCGCGTCCCGTGGTGCTCGGGCCGCTCGATGACGGCCTGCGCGTGATCCGCGAAGGGTTGAAGGCGGAGGACCGCGTCATCGTCAATGGCATCCAGCGCGCCCGCGTCGGCGCCAAGGTCGCGCCGCAGACCGCGCAAGCCCCGGCCGGTGGCAAGTCATGAATCTTGGCCGCCTCTCCATCAACCAGCCCATCCTGGCGATGGTGCTGTCGATCGTGCTGCTGATCGTCGGCGCGATCGCCTACACCACGCTGCCGGTCTCCGAATATCCGCAAGTGGTGCCGCCCACCGTGGTCGTCACCACGCAATATCCCGGCGCCTCCGCGCAGACTGTGTCCGACACGGTCGCAGCTCCCATCGAGCAGGAGATCAACGGCGTCGAGGACATGCTGTATCTCTACAGCCAGGCGACCTCGAACGGCCAGCTCACCATCACCGTCACCTTCAAGCTCGGCACCGATCTCGATAAGGCCCAGGTGCTGGTGCAGAACCGCGTCGCCATCGCGCAGCCGCGCCTGCCGGAGGAAGTGCAGCGCAACGGCGTCACCACGCGCAAGAACTCGCCCGACATCCTGATGGTCGTGTTCATGCTGTCGCCGGACGACACGTTCGACCAGCTCTACATCTCGAACTATGCGCTGCTCCAGGTCCGCGACCAGCTGCTGCGTCTCGACGGCGTCGGCGACATCCAGATCTTTGGTGCACGCGACTATTCGATGCGGCTGTGGCTCGATCCTGACCGGATCGCCAATCTCGGCCTGACCTCGGCCGAGGTGCTCGCGGCGATCCGCGCCCAGAACCTGCAGATAGCCGGCGGCCAGATCGCCGAGCCGCCGATCGCCGACCGCGCCTTCCAACCGAATCTCACCTTCACGGGACGCCTGAAGGATCAGAAGCAGTTCGAGGACATCCTGATCAAGGCCGGCTCCGACGGCCGGGTCGTTCGTTTGCGCGACGTTGCCCGCATCGAGCTAGGGGCGCTGGCGTATTCCACCAACAGCTTCCTGCTGCGCAAATCGGCTGTGGCCATGCTGGTGACCCAGCGGCCCGGATCAAACGCGCTCGCGACGGCGAAAAACATCTCCGACACGATGACGAAGCTCAAGGCGAGCTTCCCTCGCGGTCTCGACTACAATATCGGCTACAACCCGACCGAGTTCATCGCGCAGTCGGTCCACGAGTTGATCAAGACCATCTACGAGGCCATGCTGCTCGTGGTCGTCGTGGTGCTGGTGTTCCTGCAAGGATGGCGGCCCGCGATCATTCCGATCATCGCGATACCGGTGTCGCTGGTCGGCACCTTCGCGGTGATGGCGGCGCTGGGCTTCTCCATCAACAATCTCACGCTGTTCGGCCTCGTGCTCGCCGTCGGCATCGTGGTCGACGACGCCATCGTCGTAGTCGAGAATGTCGAGCGGCACCTCGAGCACGGCATGAGCCGGCGCGATGCGGCGCTGAAGACGATGGAAGAGGTCGGCGGCGCGCTGGTCTCGATCGCGCTGGTGCTGTGCGCGGTGTTCGTTCCGACCGCGTTCCTAGGCGGCATTTCCGGGCAATTCTTCCAGCAATTCGCCGTCACCATCGCGGTCGCGACTGCGATTTCCTGCTTCTGCTCGCTGACGCTGTCGCCGGCGCTGGCCTCGCAGATCCTGGTGCCGCACGAGGAGAAGAAGCCGCCGGCTGCCTGGAATGTCATTGCGCGGGGCTGGGATGCCTTCACTGGCGTGTTCAACCGCGTGTTTGAGCGGCTGGCGCATGGTTATGCCGGTCTCGCCAATTTCGTGATCCGCCACTCCGTTGTGATGCTCCTGATCTACGTCGTGCTCATCGGCAGCGCCGGCTGGCTGATCGTGACCACGCCGCAGGGCTTCATTCCGGCGCAGGATCGCGGCTACGTCATCGTATCCGTGCAATTGCCGGGTGCGGCGTCACTGGCGCGCACCACCGAGGTCGTGCGCGAGATCGAGCGGATCTCGCTGGATACGCCGGGCATCGTCCGCGTTGCGGCCTTCGCCGGCTTCTCCGGCGCCACCCGCACCCAGGCCGGCAATGCGGCGGCGCTGTTTCCAGTGTTCGACGAACCCGAGGCGCGGCTGCAGAAGGGACTGTCCGCCAACGCCATCACGGCCGAGCTGCGCAAGCGCCTGTCCGCGATCCAGGGCGCGTTCATCATCGTGATTCCGCCACCGGCTGTGCCGGGCATCGGCACCGGCGGCGGCTTCACCATCCGCGTCCAGGACCGCCAGGGTCGCGGGCCCGAAATGCTCGCCGCCGCGACCGACGAGCTGGTCGCCGCCGCGCGCAAGGCACCAAGTCTCACCTCGGTGTTCTCGCCTTTCACGGCCAATACGCCGCAGCTCTTCGTCGACATCGACCGCACCAAGGCGCAGAAGCTCGGTGTTCCCATCTCCAACATCAACGACACGATCCAGACCTATTTCGGATCGACCTATGTCAACGACTTCAATCTGTTCGGCCGCACCTACCACGTCACCGCGCAGGCCGATTTCCCCTACCGCAAGGAGCCCAGCGATCTCGCACGCCTGCGCACGCGCAACGCCTCCGGCGACATGGTGATGCTCGGCAGTGTGGTCGAGTTTAGGGATGTCTCGGGCCCCGACCGCGTCGCGCGCTATAATCTTTACGCGGCGTCCGAATTGCAGGGCGAGCCGGCGCCGGGCACCAGCTCGACCACCGCGCTCAACACCATCAAGAAGCTCGCGGACGACACGCTGCCGAGTGGCTTCAGCTTCGAATGGACCGACCTGTCCTATCAGCAGGTCACCGGCGGCAATGCAGGTCTCTACGTGTTTCCGATCTGCGTGCTGTTCGTTTATCTCGTGCTCGCCGCCCAATATGGCAGCTGGACGCTGCCGTTCGCGGTGATCCTGATCGTGCCGATGTGCCTGCTCGCTGCCACCATCGGCGTGCGCATCATGGGGCAGGACGTCAACATCCTCACCCAGATCGGCTTCGTGGTGCTGGTGGGATTGGCGGCAAAGAACGCGATCCTGATCGTCGAGTTTGCACGCGATATCGAGAACGAAGGCAAGCCGCGGCTCGAGGCTGTCATTGAGGCCTGCCGGCTGCGCTTGCGGCCGATCCTGATGACGTCCTTCGCCTTCATCCTCGGTGTCTTGCCGCTGGTGATCTCGAGCGGCTCCGGCTCGGAGATGCGGCAGGCCGTCGGCGTCGCCGTGTTCTTCGGCATGATCGGCGTCACCCTGTTCGGACTTCTGTTCACGCCGATCTTCTACGTGGTGGTGAGGAACCTGGCGGAGGGGCGGCGGGATAAGAAGGCGGAGGTCGCGGGCTGACCATCGTCGGGAGTCCATCAGCGTAGCCACAATCACGCTGTCGTCCCGGACAAGCGCGAGCGCAGATCCGGGACCCATAGCCACAGGATCGAGTTTGGCGAAGACTCGCGGTGACCAGCTGCGCGCGATAACTGCTCCCTGGGGTTATGGGTCCCGGCCCCCGTGCGCAATTGCGCACTAGGCCGGGACGACGCCATTCTTGTGGAGCGCGCGCCCAAACTAACGGCCTACGCCGAAATGGATGGGCACGCGTGGGGTTCTTCACTACTATCCGCGCGATTTCACAACAGAAGACTGTCGGGAGATAACATATGAAATCAGCATTCTTGGCCGCCGCGGCCTCGGTCGTATTGTTGGCGGTGCCTGCCTCGGCGCAGGGCGTCAAGATCGGCATCCTCAACGACCAGTCCGGCGTCTATGCCGACTACGGCGGCAAATGGTCGGTCGAGGCCGCCAAGATGGCGATCGAGGATTTTGGCGGCGAGGTGCTCGGCCACAAGATTGAGGTCGTCACCGCCGACCACCAGAACAAGCCGGATCTCGCCAGCTCGATCGCGCGGCGCTGGTACGACGTCGAGAACGTCGACATGATCACGGAGCTGACGACCTCCTCGGTCGCGCTCGCGATCCATGAGCTCTCCAAAGAAAAGAAGAAGATCGACATCGTCGTCGGCGCCGCGACCTCGCGCCTTACCGGCGATGCCTGCCAGCCCTATGGCTTCCACTGGGCCTACGACACCCGCGCGCTCGGCGTCGGCACCGGCGGTGCGCTGACCAAGGCCGGCGGCGACACCTGGTTCTTCCTCACCGCGGACTATGCCTTCGGCTACGCGCTGGAAAAGGACACCAGCGAGATCGTCACCGCCAATGGCGGCAAGGTGGTCGGCTCGGTGCGCGTGCCGCTCAACTCGTCGGACTTCTCCTCCTTCCTGCTCCAGGCGCAGAGCTCCAAGGCGAAGATCGTCGGCCTCGCCAATGCCGGCCTCGATACCACCAACTCGATCAAGCAGGCGTCTGAGTTCGGCATCGTCGCCAGTGGCCAGAAGCTCGCGGGCCTGCTGATGACGCTCGCCGAGGTGAACGGCCTCGGGCTTCAGGCCGCGCAAGGCCTGGTGCTGACCGAGGGCTATTACTGGGATCTCAACGATAAGACCCGCAATCTCGGCGAACGCTTCTTCAAGCGCACCGGGCGGATGCCAAGCATGATCCACGCCGGCACCTATTCGGCGACGCTGAGCTAT
The DNA here is from genome assembly GCF_023375135.1 of Bradyrhizobium sp. C-145. NCBI lineage: Bacteria > Pseudomonadati > Pseudomonadota > Alphaproteobacteria > Hyphomicrobiales > Nitrobacteraceae > Bradyrhizobium > Bradyrhizobium sp. C-145. Next base: position 438,261 of record NZ_CP088150.1, read on the forward strand.
CTCAAGGCGGTCAAGGCTGCCGGCACCAAGGATCCGGACGCGGTCGCCAAGAAGCTGAAGGAGCTGCCGGTCAACGACGACTTCGCGCAAGGCGGCAAGGTGCTCGAGAACGGCCGCATGATCCACGACATGTATCTGTTCGAGGTCAAGAAGCCCTCGGAATCGAAGAAGCCCTGGGACTATTACAAGCTGCTCGCCACCGTCCCCGGCGACAAGGCCTTCTTCACCGCGAAGGAAAGCGGCTGCCCGCTGACGAAGTGAGGCTGAGGTTCAACAAGCACAATGTCGTCCTGGCGAAAAGCCAGGACCCATTACCCCGGCTCCTAAATGTTGAAACAAGCTGTGGCCACATCGTGCCCATAACCACGTCCTGTGGTTATGGGTCCTGGCCTTCGCCGGGACGACACCGAGTGTGTGGTGTCGCCCTCGGCTTCACGTCATCCGCAACACCACGGCCCCCAGCGCCGCCGCCCACAGCGCCATGGCGGCGAGGGCTTGGATCGCGAAGCCCGGGCTGCGCTTTGCCGCCGCCTTGGAATAGCCGATGAAATAGACGATGCGGCCGATGATCCAGACCACGCCGATGCCGGCTGCGATGGCGTCGCTGATATAGGTCGCGAACAGCCACAGTGCCGGCAGGAAGATCGGCATCCATTCCAGCGTGTTCATCTGGATGCGGAAGCCGCGTTCGAAATCCGGATGGCCCGACATCGCCGGCACCTTGACGCCGGTCTTGTCGCGCGACCGCGCGACGTTGATACAGGTGAAGAAATAAAATGCGATCGCCAGAAGCGTGACGAGGGCGGTGAGATGATACATCGTTAGTTCCTTCGCAGAGATCGCGCTTCAATAGCCGGTCAGCTCGAGATAGCCAACGCCGTCATGCGTGCCGGAAAAGCTGATCGGTCCCTCCCAATAGGAGAAGCCGGTCCCCATCCAAGCCCTTGGATTGAGTGGCTTGCACAGGATCGAGAACGATCGCGAGGGGATTGCGATCTGCCATTCCACCGGCAGCTTGCGTCCCGCAACGTCCGCGGTTGCCTTCGGAATCATCTGGATCTCGCCCCCTGCAATCATCTGCGTCTCGCCGGCGGCGCTGATCCAATTGCCGAACGGATAGTTTTGGCCGTCCTTCTGCCGCAACCGGTACAGCATCAGCTTGTCGCCGGATGCGAGATGCAGCGACAGCCAGTCCCAGCCGGTCTGGTCGGCATCGAGCGGCTGGCTGCTCCATTCCCGGTCCATCCAGGCCTGGCCTGACACCTCGACCTGCTTGTTATCGATGGTGAGCGTGCCGCGCGCGCGGTAGAACGGCTGGCTGTAATAGTAGGACGCCTGCCCGCGCTCCGACTTGCGGCTGTAGCCGCCGTCGCCCTGCAACGCCACCGGACGGTCGGCCTCCAGCGTCAGTGCGTAGCTGAAGTCGATGCCGGACGCCTTCAGCGTCAGCGGCGCCAGCGTGCGATCGTCGGTGCGCTCAAGACCCTTCATCTCCCAATCGTCGATCCAGGCATCGAAAGGCTTGGCCGTGACGCCGGCCTGCCCAACGCCACCGCGTGAAAACGTCTCGTTGAAGCGATGGGTGTCGGCGCGCGTCACCGCCGCATGTCCCATCCATACCTGCTGATTGGCCCAGCCTTCGGCTTGCGGACCTGGCTGCGTCGCCTGGCGGAACAGCGTCCATTGCAGGCCGCAAGCCGCGCCGCTGGAATCGACGAGGTTCGCCGTGAGATACCACCACTCGATGCGAAATTCCGGATGCGGCCCGTGATCGTCCGGAAAGTTGAAGACCTTCCCCGGCGTCACCTTGGCAAAGCCATCAGCGGTTTCGCCGAGCCCGGCATAGCCCTGCGCGCGTGCACGGCGCGCGAGGGCGAGCGCGGCAACGCCGCCGGCGAAGGCGCGCCGTGAGATCCGATCAGCGCTCATTGGCGAACACCTTGACGAGGTTCGCTGGCTGCATCCGTGCCAACCGTAGCATGGGCAGTAGTGCGGCAATCAGCGAGGCGAGCAGCGCGACCGCGACCAGTTCGACCAGTTGCAGCGGAAACACATGGAACGGCAGCCGCCAGCCGAACGCCTTCACATTGACGATCGCGATCAGGCACCACGCCACCAACAGGCCGAGCGGCACCGCCAGCAGCGATGTGAACAGTGCAACCGACAGTGTCTTGGTCAATTCGATCGCGGCAAGGCGCGGCCGGGTGAGGCCGATCGCCCACAGCGGCGCGAGCTGCGGCAGGCGGGAGTTCGCCAGCGTCAGTAGGCTCGTGAGCAGCGCGATGCCGGCGACGCCAAGCGTAAAGGCATTCAGCGCGGAGGTCACCGCAAAGGTGCGGTTGAAGATGCGGATCGATTCCGCCTTCACCGTGGCCTGGTCGGCGACGCTGCGATCGTCGAGCGAAAACTGCTTCTGCAAGGCCGCGATGAGACCGGAGATATTCTCCTTCGCGACGATGAGCCCGATCCGCGTCTGCGGCGTCTGCGGAAAATGCCGGATCAGCGCCGCGACGTTGACCGCGAGCTGCCCCTTGGGGTTGCCGTAATCGGCATAGATGCCGACGATGTCGAGCTCCCAGGTCCCGCCCGGTGCCGGTACCTCTAAGACGTCGCCGACGCGGACGTTGAGGCGGCGGCTCAGCTGCTCGCTGATGAAGGCGGCATTGCCCGGCACGAGCCGGGTCCAGGCACGCGGCGCGGCTTCCAAGAGCGGCCAGCGCTCGCGATAGAGCGCGTGATCGGGCAGGCCGAGCAATTCCACCGATTGCCCCTGAACTTGCGCCTCCGCACGTCCGCCCGAGAGGATCGCCTGGACATCGCTACGCTCGCGCAGCCAGTTGCGGATCGCAACACCTTGCGCGTTGTCGGACGCGCTGATGTAGACGTCGGCCGCCAGCCGTCCATTGAGCCAGCCGATGAAGGTCCGGCTGAACGTCTCCACCATGGTGGACACCCCGACATTGACGGCGAGCGCGAGCAGCAGCGCCATCAGCGCCAGCGATAATCCGGAGAGTTGCTGCCGGCTGTCGGCCCAGAACCACAGTGCGAGCGGCCTTCGTGCGAGGCGCTGGCCGAGGAGCAGGATGATCTCGAGAAATGCCGGCAGGATCAGCGCCGCGCCGAACATCAGCGCCGCCAGCACGCCAAAGCCGGCGATCAGCGATTGCCCATAGTGAAGCAGCAGCAGCGCGACCGCGAACACCATGCACGCCGCAGCACTTTGCAGGATCAGCCAGCGGCGTTGCCGCTGCTGCCAGGCGCGCGGCTGCGCCGTTGCCAGCACCGGCATCCTGATCGCCTTGATCAGGCTGGTTGCCGCAGCCACCAGCGCGCCGGCAACGCTGATGCCGATACCGGCCAGCCACCATTCGGGACGCAGCGTCAGCTGCCCCGGGATCTGCGCGCCATAGAGCCCGCGCAGCGACGCCGCGACGTCGGGCAACAGCGCTGCCGCGATGAAATAGCCGCAGACGAGCCCGATCAGCCCGGCGACCAGCGCCAATACGACCAGCTCGACCACCAGCACCGTGTTGACCAGCCGCGCCGAGGCGCCGCAAGCGCGCAACGTGCGCAGCATCGGCAGCCGCTGCTCGAAGGCGAGGCCGACGGCTGAGTTGACGATGAAGAGCCCGACGAAGAACGACAGCAGACCGAAGGCGGTGAGATTGAGGTGAAAACTGTCGGTGAGGCGCTCCAGCTCCGTCTCCGCATTCGGCTCGACCCGCTGCAATTGATCGCCGACGACGCTTTGCAGTGGCGCGGGCTTGCCCTTCGCCTTGCCGAGCAGGAGCCGCGACACCTGGTCCGGCTTGTTGAGCAGCCGCTGCGCCACGCCGATATCGACCACGAGCACGTCGGGCACGAGCTGCGGCAGCACGCGCAGCGGCGGCAGTCTTGCGCCGTTGCTCATCGGTGGTGCCGCACCTTCTATTTCCTGCAAGTCGGCCAGCGTCTCCCGCGCTACCAGCGTCTGGCCTGGCGGCGCAACAAAGCTGCTCAAATCAGATGCACCAAGGCGCGGTGCATTGCCGACGTCGGCCGGCAGCGTCACCGGCTCGATGCCGAGCAGCCGCATTGTGTGTCCATTGATCTGGATCCTTCCCTCCAGCACCGGGGAGACCAGCCAGCCCGCGCGGCGGAGTCTTATGAACAGCTCCTGGGAAAAGGTCGCGGTATCAGGCGCCACCAGCATCGCGGTGCGCGCGCCGCCGAATGTCGCGGCGGCGCGGTCATAGGCGCTGCGGGCCTGCTGGTTGATCGCCTGCACGCCGCTCCACAGCGCGGTCGCCGCGATCAGCCCGATCAGCAGCGTTGCGAACTGCGTTCTGTGGCGCCGCCAATGGCTCAGCAGTACGGCGAGGACCCACAGTACGCGCCTCATGCGATGCGTCCCCCATGCAAAGTGAGGTGGCGGTCGAGCGTCGCTGCCAGATGCAGGCTGTGCGTCACCATCAGGAAGCCGCAGCCGGTGCGCGCCACGAGATCGCGCGTCAGCGCCAGCACGTCTTCAGCGGTGGCTTCGTCCAGATTGCCGGTCGGCTCGTCCGCCAGCAGCAGCGAGGGCTTTGTCGCCAAGGCCCGGCCGATCGCGACCCGCTGCTGCTGTCCGCCTGATAATTGCTCTGGATAACGCTTGAGCAGGCTGCCAAGTCCGAGCCGTTCGATCAGCTCTTTCGTCCACGCTGCATCATGCCGGCCCGCGATCCGGGCCTGGAAGGCGAGATTGTCCGCGACCGACAGGCTCGGGATCAGGTTGAACTGCTGGAACACCAGGCCGATCCGGTCGCGTCGCAGCTCCGCGCGTCCCGCATCCGACAGCTTGGTGACCTCGATATCCGCCAGCCGGATCGAACCGCTATCGGCAGCATCGAGCCCGGCGATCAGGTGCAGCAGCGTGCTCTTGCCGCTGCCTGACTCTCCCGTCAACGCGACGCGCTCGCCGGCGCGGAGGTCGAGATCGACGCCACGCAGCACGTGGACCGGCTCGCCGGCCGAGAAGAAGGTCTTGGAGAGATTTTTGATGCTCAGCACGATGAATGGCGCCGGACGGAATTAACGGAAATGCTGCGTAGCACACTTGCTGCGGAAATGCCGGGTTGCGTTGGTCTCGAACCCGTTGTTAGCTCCCAAGATGGCCAAATCAAAAAAGTGCCAAAAAGACAGACAGGGAGAATCATGAGCGCTCAGGGAACGCCGTCCGCGGCGAGCAAGCCGACCGGGACGCCGAAGGGCGCCTGGACCATCACCTTTCTCCTGTTCCTGTTCATGCTGGTGAACTTCGCCGACAAGATCGTCGTCGGCCTCGCCGGCGTGCCGATCATGGCGGACCTCAAGCTCACGCCGGAGCAATTTGGCCTGCTCGGCTCCTCGTTCTTCTTCCTGTTCTCGATCTCGGCCATCGTGGTCGGCTTCATCGTCAACAAGGTGCCGACGCGCTGGGTGCTGTTGGCGCTCGCCGTGGTCTGGGCGTTGGCGCAGTTTCCGATGGTCGGCACCGTCTCCTTCACCACGCTCCTGATCTGCCGCATCGTGCTGGGCGCCGGCGAAGGCCCGGCCTTCTCGGTCGCCGCGCACGCCGTCTACAAATGGTTCCCCGACGAGAAGCGCACGCTGCCGACCGCGATCCTGTCGCAAGGCTCGGCCTTCGGCGTGATCATCGCGGTGCCGGCGCTGAACTGGATCATCGTCAATCATTCCTGGCACTATGCCTTCGGCGCGCTCGGCGTCATCGGCCTGATCTGGGTCTGTGCCTGGCTCGCGCTCGGCAAAGAAGGCCCGCTGGAGGACACGCAGGCCCTCGCGGCCACCGAAACGAAGATTCCCTACATTCAGCTTCTCACCTCGCGCACCTTCCTCGGCTGCGTCGCCGCGACCTTCGGCGCCTATTGGGCGCTGTCGCTCGGGCTGACCTGGTTCACGCCGTTCATCATCAAGGGCCTCGGCTTCTCGCAGAGCCAGGCTGGCTGGATCTCGACCCTGCCCTGGATCTTCGGCGCCACCATCGTGATCCTGACCGGCTGGATCTCGCAATTGATGATGGTCCGCGGCTCGACCACGCGCGTCGCCCGCGGCGTGCTCGGCTCCGTGCCGCTGGTCGTCGGCGGCCTGATCCTGGCATCGATGCCGCATGTCCAGGGCGCCGGCCTTCAGCTCGCGCTGCTCGTGGTCGGAACGGGCCTGTGCGGCGCGATCTATGTCGTCTGCCCGCCCATGCTCGGCGAGTTCACGCCGACCTCGCAGCGCGGCGCCATCCTCGCGATCTACGGCGCGCTCTATACGCTCTCGGGCATCATCGCACCCGCCGTGATGGGCACCGTGATCCAGCATGCCGGCAGCATGCTCGACGGCTACATGACCGGCTTCACCATCAACGCCGCGATCATGGTCGGCTCCGGCCTGCTCGGTCTGCTCCTGCTCTGGCCGAACACCGAACGCGCCAGGCTGACCGGTGGAGCCCCGCAGGCGAGCGCGCTGAAGAGCGCGGTATCGCCGACGTAAGGGGGTACGCTGCCTGTCAACCAAGGCTGTCGTCCTGGACAAGCGAGCGTAGCGAGCGCTGATCCAGGACCCATTACCTCAGGAAGTAGTTTTGCGAAGAATTGTGGTCACCAGCTTCGTGCCACAACTTCTTCTTGGGGTAATGGGTCCTGGCTTTCGCCAGGACGACACGGAGATTGAGGCGCGATTTTCGCGTCTCAGATGCGGTCCCCGCTAACTCGCCACCCCCTGCGCGCCCCGAATCAGCTTCCCCGGCCGGCGCCCGGTCGCCTCGCCCTGCCGCCGCGTCACCACGCCCGACACGATCGTCGCCACGTAGCCGTCGACATCCTGCAATAGCCGTCGGCCGCCGACCGGCAGATCGTAATGCACCTTCGGCGGATGCAGATGCAGGCGGTCGTAGTCGATCACGTTGACGTCGGCCTTGTAGCCGGGGGCGATCAATCCGCGATCGGTGAGGCCGACCGAGAGCGCGGTCTTGCGCGACTGCGCCGCGACCACGAACGGGATCGACAGTTTCTCGCCGCGCTTGCGGTCCCGCGTCCAGTGCGTCAGCAGATAGGTCGGGAAGCTGGCATCGCAGATGATGCCGCAATGCGCGCCGCCGTCGGACAGGCCGGGCACCGATTGCGGATCGATCAGCATCTCGCGCGTCGCATCCAAGTTGCCGTCGGAATAGTTGAGGAAGGGCACGTAGAGCATGCCGCGGCCCTCGTCCGACAGCATCGCATCGTAAGCGAGCTCCTCCGGCTGCCGGCCCTGCCTGCGCGCCTGCGGCCCGAGCGCGTTCTCCGGCGGCTGCTCGTAGTCGGGGGGATCGCCGAGCAAGAACATCTTGTCGTAGTTGGGCCGGAAGAACAGCGGATCGTCGGTCGCGGTCGCCGTCTCGCTCAGGATCGCCTTGCGCACATCGGACTGATGCAGCCGCGCGAGGCGCTCCTGCAGCGGCAGATGCGCGATCGCCTTGTAGCTCGGATGGGTCTGGAACGGGTTGCGCGACAGCTCGAGCCCGAGCAACAGGCCCACCGGGCGCGCCGCGATCTGCGCGGTGATGGAGAGGCCGCGCTGTGCGGCCGCATTGATCTCGTCCAGCGTCTGGCGCCAGCGCTGCGGCGCCTTGTCGTTCTGGGTGATCGAGAATGAGATCGGGCACTTCGTCGCATCCGCCACCCGCAGCATCATCGGCAGGTCCTCGTGGATGGTGGAGAGATCGAGCACGAATTGCAGCACGCTGCGGCCCTGCCGATGCATCGCGCCGGCGATCGCGGTGAGCTCGTCCTCGCCCGCCTTCAGGGTCGGCGTGAAATCGCCGGTCGAGGTGCGATGATTGAGCGTGCGCGAGGTCGAGAAGCCGAGCGCGCCAGAGCGCACCGCCTCGCCCGCGAGCCTCGCCATCGCCGCGTTGTCCTCAGCGGTCGAGGGGTCGCGGCGCGCGCCGCGCTCGCCCATGACATAGACGCGCAGCGCCGCATGCGGCAGCTGGGCGCCGACATCGATGTCGAAATCGCGCTTCGAGAGCCAGTCCATGTAGTCCGGAAAGCTCTCCCAGGCCCAGGGAATCCCGGCGCTCAGCACCGGCTCGGGAATGTCTTCGACACCTTCCATCAGCTGGATCAGGCGGGTGTGGTCGGCAGGCCTGCACGGCGCAAAACCGACGCCGCAATTGCCCATGATCGCGGTGGTGACGCCGTTCTGCGAGGATGGCGTGATGTCCTGGCTCCAGGTCACCTGCCCGTCGTAATGGGTGTGCACGTCGACGAAACCCGGCGTCACCAGTTTGCCGCGCGCGTCGATTTCCTCCTTGCCCTTGGCCGAAACCTTTCCGACCTCGCTGATCCTGCCGCCGGTGATGGCAACGTCGGCCTCGAACAATTCGCCCCCGCGCCCATCCGCAACGGTGCCGCCGCGGATCACGAGATCAGGATTGGTCATGCGTTTCTTCCCGTCTGTTTTGTTGTTGTTTGCGCAATTCTCTCTACTCGTCGTCCCGGACAAGCGCGCCTCAAGCGCGCGCAGATCCGGGACCCATAACCACCGAATTGTGTTTGGCGAAGACTCGGAGTGACCAGTCTCGCGCGACGGCTCCTTCCTGGGGTAATGGGTCCTGGCGTTCGCCAGGACGACAGATGAATTCGTGGCTACGCCGCGGCTTGCCGCTTCCGCTCCGTGAACGGTGACAGCACCACCGTCGCCACCATGAAGATCACGGAGGCGCCGAACACCCAGTGCGGCGCGCTCTGGTCCATGATCCAGCCGAACAGCAGCGGGCTGACGATGCCGCCAAAATTGAATCCGGTGGAGACGATGCCGAAGGCGCGGCCGGCAGCGCCGGCAGGCGCGGCATTGCGGACCAGCATGTCACGCGAGGGTGCGATCACGCCGCTGAGGAAGCCCGCGGCCGTCATGGCAGTGGTGAGAGCCCAGCCCGGCAGCGTGGCGAGTGCGATCAGCAGGACGATCGCCGCATTCGCGGCAAAGCAGGCTGCGGCGACCTGGCCGTGGCGCTCAGTCCGGTCGGCGAGGAAGCCGCCCGCGAGCACGCCGATGGCGCTGGCGCCGAGGAATGCCGTCAGCGCGACATTGGCGGCGGAGTAGGAGGCGGCGTAGCCGCTCATCAGCGCCACCACGCCGAAATTGTTGATGCCGGCGACCGACAGGCTCAGCAGCATGAACAGCGCGGTCAGCGTGATCAGCGCCGGCGTGATGACGGCCTGTTTTGGCGCGTTCGCGCTGCCCGGCTTCTTCTTATGTGCGCCGGCGTCGGGAATGTTCATGGCGATCAGCAGCAGCGCCACCGCGACGCCGATCGCGCCCGAGGCGATCAGCGCCCCAGTGCCGCCGGACAATGTGACGAGCGCCGCAACGATGGCCGGTGCGACGGCGCCGCCGAGAAAGCCAGCAAAGGTATGGATCGAAAAGGCGCGGCCCATACGCGCCTCGTCCATGTGCTCGGCCAGGATCGCGTAATCGGCGGGATGATAGACGCTGTTGGCGAGGCCTAGCAGCACGGCGCAGGCGATCAGCGAGGCGTAGCTGAGGTGCAGGCCAAGCAAGATCAGCGCGACGCCGCCAAGCCCGAGCCCGGCCAGTAGAATTCGCCGCGCGCCAAAATGGTCGACGAGATAGCCGGTCGGCGCCTGCGTCAATCCCGACACCACCGCAAACACGGTGAGCGCGAAGCCGAGCTCGATATAGCCGACGCCGAGCTGGCTCTTGAGGAACGGGAACAGCATCGGCAGCACCAGCAGATGGAAATGGCTGACCCAATGCGCGATCGAAATCCCCGTCAGCGTGCGCAGCGCGCTGTCCGCCTTGCCTTGCTGCGCTGCGGCGAGAACGTCGACCATTGCAGTTCCGTCTTGCGTCCGAAAGTGAGGCGCAAACTATCGGGCAGAGCGGTTATTTGTCCATGAACGCAGGCGCATGGCAGGTAGCGCGGGCGGTGGACGTGAGAACGCCTCCCTACGTCGTCCTGGACAAGCGCGGCTCCCGACAACGCGCAGCGTTGTCTGGAGCGGAGCGCCGATCCAGGACCCATTACCCCAGGGAGCAGTTTGGCGAAGATTCGGAGTTGCTTCCTCGCCCCACCATTCCGCGCTGGGGTAATGGGTCCTGGCTTTCGCCAGGACGACGGCGGAGGGTGAGGCGCCAATGCGCGCTCAAACTCAGCCCGCCGGCACCGCCTCACAACGGCTCGTCGTCCGGCCCGTAGCGGTCGCGCTTCGGCGTTGCGATGTCGCCGTCTTCGTAGTCGTCGTCGATCTCGCGCGGCGGCAGGGGCTTTTTTGCCTTGTCGCTCGGCGCTCTGTTGTCCGCGATTTTGGGCGGCTGGCTCGGCTTGCCGGTCTTGGCCATGGCTGGTTCCGGATGGTGATGCTGCACCCGATCCTATCCGGACAATATGTGCGGTACCTGACCTATCGCAAGAAGGGGCGGCCGTTCAGTGCATCACCGGGCCGCCCGCCTTCTTCCAGGCATCCAGGCCGCCGGCGATATGGGCGGTGTTGGAAAGGCCGGCCTCCTTGGCGGCGGCCACCGCCATCGCCGAGCGTTCGCCGAAGGCGCAGAAAAACACGACGCGGCGGCCGGTGGCGGCCGCGACTTCGCGCAGCATGCCGCCGGGCTTGAGGCTCTCCTCCACGGATTGATAGGGCGTGTGCAGCGCGCCTTCGAGCATGCCGTGCTTCATGCGCTCGTTGCTCTCGCGCAGATCGACCAGCAGGACGTCGGGACGGCCGAGGATGCGGATCGCTTCGATCGCGCTGAGCGCGCGGCCCTCTTTCTCGAGCTCCTCCTGATGCAGGCCGACATGCATGTTGGCGGGGACCGCCACATCCATCATCTTCGGATTGGGCAGCTTCAGATTGGCCATCAGCTCGATATATTCGTCGACCGAGCGCACCTGGAGCCGCGGATTGTAGCGCTTCTCCTCGCCGATGGTGGAGACGGTGTCGCCCTTGTAGTCGTGCGCCGGGAACACCATCGTCTCGTCCGGCAGCTTGAGCAGGCGGTTGAAGATCGAGTCGTATTGCGCGCGCGATGAGCCGTTCTGGAAATCGGTGCGGCCGGTGCCGCGGATCAGAAGCGTGTCGCCGGTGAAGACACGGTCGCCCATCAGATAGGAGTAGGAATCGTCGGTGTGGCCGGGCGTGTACATCACGTCGAGCGACAGGCCCTCGATCGTCACCTTGTCGCCGTCGGCGACCCGCATCGCCACGACGTCGGCCTTGGTCTGGTCGCCCATCACGGTCATGCAATGGGTGCGGTCGCGCAGCTCGCCGAGACCGGTGACGTGGTCGGCGTGCAGATGGGTGTCGACCGCCTTGACCAGCTTGAGGTCGAGCTCGCGCAGCAGCTGGCAGTAGCGATCGACCTTCTCCAGCACGGGATCGAGGATCAGCGCCTCGCCGCCTGGACGGCTCGCAACGAGATAGCTGTAGGTGCCTGAAACGCTGTCGAAGAGCTGGCGGAAGATCATGGCAGGACCCGGCGTGGAACTGATTTCGAGGATTCTACTACGTCGGAGGCCAGGAAGAGAAGCAATTCACTGTGTAGAGAAGAAAATTTGGAAGATTTTTATTGCGGGTGCGGGCAACCCTACGCTCGCTGTCATCGCCGGCGAAGGCGGGCAATCCAGTACTCCGAGACGGCGAAGGGTACGGAGGGGCCGCGGCGTACCGGATTCCCCGCCTGCGCAGGGAATGACAGCGAGGGCGCTGCGGCGGCGTGCCACAAACTCCGGACAGCCGCCCCTACGGCCGCACCACCGTGTACCCGTTCTCCGCCAAAAACAGGATCTGCCCGACTCCGACCTGCACCGGCGTCGCAGCTTGGATGAACTCCGGCCGCTTGCCCGTCTCCCGCTCGAGCGTGTCGACGGTGTTGAGGCAGATGTCGAAGCGCACGCCCTGTGCGATCAGGCTCTCGACCTGCTTGCGGCGCTCGCTGCCGGATAGCAGCAAATCGATGCCGGGACCGAACGCCACCACCTCGATCGCGATCTTGTCGGGGTCGTAAGCCTTCAGCAGATTGTTGGCGACGCTCAAGACCAGCGCCTGCTTCCTCGCATCGCCGTCGGAGAGCTGGAGCACGACCTTGTGCTCGGCGAACGGCTTGTCCTGCAGCGGCAACTGCTGGGCAGAAGCCTGTGGGATCGCTGCCCAGACGAGCACTGCCAGCAGCATCGCGGATAAGTGTTGCGACCGCATCATCCCTTTGCTGCAATGCCTGGATTGCCCTCGACCCCTTTCAGCGCGACGCCGGAGCCGAGCCGCTCCTGAAACATCCGGCCCGAGCGCAGATATTTGCCGACGACGTCCCACACCGGCGCACCCTGCTGGCCGTTGATCGAGGCCCAGCCTGCGACCTTGTAGCGATGGCTGGCGCTGAGCGCCGCGCCGCTACTGAGCTTCAGCTCGGAGATCCGGCTGCCGATCGCGGCGTCCGGCGTGCAAGTGTAGCTGAGCCCGCCGGCGCGCACCATGTCGCCACCCTGCTGGTAATAGGGATCCGCGTTGAAGAGGTTGTCGCAGATGTCCTCCAGCACGTCCTTGATCTGTGCGCCGGTCATCTCCTGCACATAGGTCTCGGGATAGCTGATCGCGGTTTCCGCGAGCAGATCCTCCATGGTCAGCGCCTGGCCTGACAGCGCGGTGACGCCCCAGCGGAAGCCCGGCGACAGCGCGATCTCGGCATTGAGCTCGGTGCGCAGCGCCGTGCAGATCAGCTCGTCGACGGGCCCGGAGAAATTGCCGCGGCGGTAGAGCAGGCGATCGGGCGTTGCAATCTTCTCCGACCAGTCGGTCACGTGCGGCGCGCGCAGCCGGCCGATCAGCTCGGCCATCCCAGGATCGGGCTTCAGCAGCTCGGAGAAGACCGGCAGCAGGTGATAATGAACGTCGCTGACCTTGCCCTTGCCGATCGCGAGATCGAGCACGGCCAGAAATTTTCCGTTGGAGCCGGCATTGGTGACGAGCGTGGTGCCACCGGCGTTCTTCACGGGAATCGGCTGCGGCACCGCGTCATGGGTATGGCCGCCGAGGATGACATCGATGCCGGTGACGCGGCTTGCGAGCTTGAGGTCGACGTCCATGCCGTTGTGCGACAGCAGGATGACGGCATCGACCTTGTCGGTGCCGCGCAAGGCATCGACATGCTTCTGCAACTCCTCCTCGCGGATGCCAAAGGTCCAGTCCGGCGTGAACCGCTTGGGATGCGCGATCGGCACATAGGGGAAAGCCTGGCCGACGATTGCGACGCGATGGCCACCGAGCTCTTTGATGATCGACGGCTTGAACACGCGCCCGCTGGCCTTGTCGAAGGCGGGGGCGTCGTTGAACGCGGCCTCTTCGCTCAGGAACACGTTCTGCGCCAGAAACTCGCCCTTGAAGCGCTCGAGATTGTCGCGCAGCGCCTGCTCGCCATAGGTGAATTCCCAATGCCCGGTCATCGCCTCGATGCCGAGCAGATTGGCGACCTCGACCATGTCGCGGCCCTGCATGACGTTGGCGAGCCCCGTGCCTTGCCAGAGGTCGCCGCCGTCGACGAGCACCGAATGCTTTTCCCCGGCGTCGGCGCGCAAGCGGTCGACCAGCGTCTTCAGATGGGCAAAGCCGCCGAGCTTGCCGAAGCGGCCCGCGGATTTCTCAAACTCGAAGCAGGTGAAGGCATAGGCATCCGCACTGTCGGACCGGATGCCGAAGCGCTCCAGGAAGGCGCGCCCGACCAGATGCGGCGGCCGCCCTGCCATCTCACCGATGCCGATATTGACGCTGGGCTCGCGAAAAAAGACTGGGTTGAGCTGCGCATGCGTGTCGGTGATGTGCAGAATGCGCGCATTGCCGAAGCGCTCGATGTCATAGATGCTCGCAGTGTCGGCGCCGCGCGCGAGCCGCGGCAGTCCAACAGATGCGACGGCAAGACCTGCGCTCTTCAGGAAATCGCGGCGCCGGATGGCCATCTCAAATTCTCCGCGCCCCCGACGCTGTCGACTGTTCCACAAGCATGATCCGCTTTAGCGCAAAGTGTGGTGCGGCTTTCCGACAAGATCGTGCTCAAAGAATGATCTGGAGCACGATGTTCTCGCGCGCCAGGCCCAGTCTAGCGGATTTCCATCGCCTTCCAGGCTTCTTTTTCGGAATTTGCCTGAAAGATCGACGCCTTCGCCAGCGCCTCGGCCTCTTTCGCTGCGGCGAATGCGCGGTCGAAATCGCCGCCCTCAGCCGCCTTCTTCGCCGCCGCCAGGGTCGAGATCGTCGTGGTCCATTGGTGACGCAGGCTGGCCGCCTCCTTGGCTGCGGCTTCCGCGGCGGCATAGGCGGCCTTGTAGTCCGCTTCCGTTGCCGCATGCGCCGAGGGCAGCGCGATGGTTAACGCAAGCAATATGGCGAGGAGACCTGTCCGCTTCATGGCCGCGCTCCCGGCCCCGAGATCGGCAGGCCGTTGGCGACGTAGGAGAGGAAATATTCGACGTCGCGATATTCGTCCGATTGCGGCTCCAGCGGAACCGCGCGGGTCTGGCTGTTGCAGGTGACGAAGCGGCGGCTGGTCGTGCCCATGCCGCTCCATTCGGACCGGTAGATCGGCATCGCGTTGAGGATGCCGAGCGCCGGCGCCAGGGTCTCGGCACGGATGCGCTCGCCCGGGCTCTGCACGTGGCAGCTCGCACAGGAGAAGTTCATCTGGCCGCGGCGGGTGTAGAAGTAGCGCTTGCCGTTCTCGAACGCGGCGAGCGCGCGGGGGTCGTCGGGGATCTTGATGTCCATCGGCTTGCCGCGCGAGGTGAAGGCCATGTAGGCCGTCAGCGAAGCCATCTCGTCCTTGACGTAGGAATAGGGCGCTTCGCCATTGGCCTCGCGGCAGCGGTTGAGCGCGAGCTCCAGCGTGACGACCTTGCCTTCCTTCGTGTCGAAATAGGGATAGTTCTGACGGATGCCGATGCCGCCATTCGGGAAGCAATCGGCATAGGTCTTGCCGTTCTTGAACGGGGTGGCGAACATTTCCTTGCCGGCATCGAGCGCGAACTCATAAGGAGGGAATTCCTCCTTCTCCTGCCACTGCCGCTTCATGTCCTCATTCATGGAATAAGGACCGTTGACGAAATCCTCGTGCTTCACATTCGGAAACTTCTGGAAGAAGAAATTCTGGAACGCCTTAGCATCGGCGACGGGATCGACCTTGTCGGCCGCGACGACGCGCGGAGAGGTGAGGGCGAACGCAACGAGCGCGGCGCTGAGCGAGCCAAGCAGGAGGGCAGATCGGGTCTTCATCACGAAATCTTCGCGGTGGTCGTATCCGACGCACCCTTATTGTCGCTCCAGGAGATCTTGAGCTCGTCGCCCTTCTTGGCGCCCTTGAAGCTGAATTTGACGTAAGGGTCCTTGGAGACCGCAGTGCCCCAATTGGCGACGAAGACGTCCTTGCCGTTACATTCGAACTTCAGCTCCTGGATGAAGTGCGCCGGGATCAGCTCACCCTTGGAATCCTTGACCAGGCCGGTATCCATGGGGTGCTGAATCAGCGCCTGCACCTCGGTGATGTCGCCGTTGGCGGTGGCGCGTACGCGAATGCTGGATGCCATCTCGGTTCTCCTTAGCCGCCGCAGCCGCCGACGGTGACCTTCACTTCCTTGGTCGCGCTGTAGAGCTTGCCGTCGGCCTCGACGATGGCGACCAATTTGGTGGTCTTGGCCATCTTCAGCCGGTTGGCGACGCCCGGGATCGTGCCGTCGGCGATCTTGTAGGACGCTGCGAGCGCAAACGGGTTCTCGGCCACGAAGAACGAGATCGAGGTGACCTTGTCGAGCGTCGTCGTCACCGAGACCGGCACCACGCCGCCGTTCTCGGCGATCTCCGGCGCATCCAGCTTGACCTTGTCGGACGGCTCGGCCGCCTTGCCGTAGAGCGCCTTGATCGCGTCGGCCTCACTCTTCTGCTTGAAGGCCTCTTCAGGATATTTGTCGTTCGCCGCCGCGCGCGCAGGGCTGGCTGCGAACGGCAGGTTGCCAAGGCCGATCAGCGCGACAGAGGCCGCGCCCTGAAGGATCAGGCGCCGCGTCGGGTGAGGGCCGGTGGTCGTGGTCATCTCAAGTTCTCCTGGCCGGCCGTTACAGCGTTTGCAGGAAATCAACGATCGCGTTGATTTCCTGTTCGGTCAAAATCCGGTTCCGGCCGAACGGCGGCATCATGGTCTGCGGATTGCGCTTGGTCTCGTCGAAGATGATCGCGGCCAGCTCGTTGCGGTCGGGGTACTTTGCCTTGATGTCCTTCAGCTCCGGCCCGATCGTTCCCGGCAGGTCGCCGCCCTGGATGACGTGGCAGGTCAGGCAATTGCCCTTGCCGCGCTCGAAGGCGAGCTTCCGGCCCTCGGCCACGGCGGACTGCGCCCGCGCCGGGCTGGCGAGGCCGGCGGCAATGGCCAGCAGGAGGAACAGGACGGACGTCCGGGACAAGGCAGTCAAGGCGGTATTCCGAGGCGTTATGGCGATGATCTGATCGCGGAAATAAAGGCGTTCCAAAGCATAAAGGGCATCGCCTGACAATCGAGACTATGCACCGAGCAAAATGGAGTTAATATCTTCCGCATTGTAATTAAAGAGATTATTGGTTCGGCCGATTTGGCCCCAACAATTAGGACAATTGGCGCGGGCCGGCTTTTTCCAGGGCGCTTTGGTGCCCATCCTGTTTTCAACGCGTTCTCGTGTTTTCAAGGGGACCTCACTTGACCGAATATCTCGTCGAATTTGGCAGGGACGGCGGACGGGTCGAACCGGATGGCCGGCTCGATGCGCCGGCGTTCCATCGCAATCACGAGCCGATCTGGGCGGCATTGGAAAAACATCTCGCCGGCTTGACCGGCAACGTGGTCGAGCTCGGCAGCGGAACCGGGCAGCACGTGGTTCATTTCGCCCGTCACACGCCCGGCCTGATCTGGTGGCCGAGCGACCTCAACCAGCGCCATCTTAAGAGTATCGAGGCCTGGCGCGTTCATTCGGGGCTCGCAAACATCCGCTCGCCCTTACGGATCGATCTGACCGATCCCGATTGGTGTCCGGAGATGAAAAGCGGGCAGGGGCCGACCAGCCTCGCCGCCGTGTTCTGCGCCAACGTGATTCACATCGCGCCATGGAGCGTGGCCGAGGGCCTGTTCGCCGGCGCCGGCCGCTATCTGCGGGCCGACGGCAAGCTGTTCCTCTACGGTCCGTTCAAGCGCCACGGCAAGCACACCGCGCTCAGCAACGCGGTGTTCGACACCTCCTTGCGCGAAGGCAATCCCGAATGGGGCGTGCGCGACATCGGCGACGTCGAGGTGCTGGCGCAAGGCGCAGGCCTCCGCCTCGTCGATACCATCGATATGCCCGCGAACAATCTCACGCTGGTGTTTTCGCGGGACTGAGCGCGAGGCCGTCAGGCCTCGCCATCTTTCCACCCGATCTTCTCTTTCAAGAACCGGAAACCCAGCACCTCGAAGCCGGCGCGCTCCTTGTTGTCCTTGCCGTAGCCGTGGCCGCCTGCCGCGGGCTCGTACAACCAGGCCTCATAGCCCATCGCCTGGAGCTTGGCGGCCATCTTGCGCGCGTGGCCGGGATGGACGCGGTCGTCGCGCCGCGTGGTGGCGATCAGGATCGGCGGATAGGTCTGGCCGTCCCTCACATTGTGATAGGCCGAATAGGTCTTCAGCCACGCCCATTCGTCCGGCTTGTCGGGGTCGCCATATTCCGCGATCCAGCTCGCGCCCGCGAGCAACTTCGTGTAGCGGCGCATGTCGATCAGCGGGATGGTGCAGAACAGCGCGCCGAAACGCTCGGGGTAGCGCACCAGCATGTTGGTGATGAGGATGCCGCCGTTCGATCCACCCTGTGCGGCGATGCGCTTGGCCGTCGTCACGCCGCGCCGGACGAGATCGGCGGCAACGGCTGCGAAATCGTCATGCGACAGCTTCTTGCCGGCGAGCCGGCCGGCATCGTGCCAGCGCGTGCCGAACTCGCCGCCGCCGCGCAAATTGGCCTGCACCGTCGTGCCGCCGCGCTCCAGCCACAGCTTGCCGAGCGAAGGGTTGTAATACGGCTTCACCGAGTGTCCGAAGCCGCCATAGGCGCTCATATAGACCGGCGCATCGCCGGCCTCCGCCGCGGGGCCGGTCTGGACATAGGGAATGCGCTCGCCGTCGATCGAGATGGCCTCGTGCTGCGTCACCACGAGGCCATCGGCGGTGAACGTCCTCGGCGCTTGCTTCAGCATGGTCGGGTTGGTGACGCCGCGTGCGATCAGCAGCAGTGACGGCGGCGTCAGCGGATCCTGCACATTGGCGAGCAGGTCGCCATTGCTTTCGGACGGATGGCGATCGAGCGGCCAGACGTCGACCACGCCGATCTGCGGCAGGCCGGGAAGTGTGTCGCGGCTCCAGCCGGCGGCGGACGGCGTGCAGATCTCGAAGCGCGGGCGCAGCTCGTCGAGGATTGACAGCACGAGCTTGCCCGCCGCCCAGAACAGACCTTGCAACGCGCGCCGCGGCGCCGGTTCGAACAGCACTGAAAAATCGCGGCTGCCGGCGAGGAACGCCGACAGCGGGATGCCGAGCACCGTGTCAGCGGTATAGGTCCGGCCTTCGATGGACCAGTCCTTGCGCAGCTTGATCGCGAACCAGTCGCCATGCGCCTGCATCCAGATGCCGGTCGGCAGGTCGAGCTTCGTCGTCGTGCCGGCGGCATCGCGCAGCCAGATGGCGTGATTGAAGAAGTCGATCTGATCGACGAGCCAGGCCCGCGGCTCCTCTCCGGTGTCATCGGCGCTGCCATAGATCATCATGTGATCGGCGGCGGTCTCGATGATTGTTTGCGCCTGATCGACAGGCTGCCCGCGCCGCCACAGCCGCACGGTCCTCGCATATCCCGAGCTCGTGGCCATGCCCTCGCCATGGGCGCTCGACAGCAGCAGCGTGTCCGTATCGAGCCAATCCACGCCGCCCTTCGCTTCCGGCAGCGTGAACCCGTCGGCGACGAAGCTCTTGGTGTCCATGTCGAACTCGCGCAACGTCACGGCATCGCTGCCGCCGCGCGACAGGCTCAGAATCGCCCGCGAGCGTCCCGGCATCGTGACGATCTGGCTCAGCAGCCAGTCCTCGCCTTCGCTCGCCGCAAGCTGGTCGATATCCAGCATGGTCTCCCACGCTGGGTTCGCTTTGCGAAACTCCGCCAGCGTCGTCCGTCGCCACAGGCCGCGCGGATTGGTGGCGTCCTTCCAGAGATTGTGCAGATCGCTGCCGCGCCGGCTGACATAGGGAATGTTGTCGGGCCGATCGTAGATCGCGGCGAGCGTGTCGCGGTCGCGCTCGAAGGCTTTGCCGCCGAACGCGTTGAGCGTCAGCTGATTCTGCCGTTCGACGAAATCGAGCGCCTGCGTGCCCTCGATCTCCTCCAGCCACAGCCAGGGATCGTCGTCGGGAGCGCTGAGCGTAGGCCTGTCGTCGACGGTCATGAGCAAAACTCCAGCAAGATCGCGGCGGATAGGATTTGATCGAGCGCAAGCCGTCAAGGGCGCGGCCCGCTATCATCCGTCCGATTGCGTCACGGGCATGGCCCGCGTCCGTTTGCGCCGGTTGCCCGCCCATCAGCGCCCCTCCATAGTGCAGGGAATCAACGAGAGCCCTTTGGGCCGGAAATACCGATGTTAGATGTGACCGCGACTGCCGAAATCGCCGACGACACGCGCGCGCGTGCCAATGTGGTGCGCCTTGCCGCCGCGCAGGCGCTGACCGGCGCCAATTCGGCGGTGATCTTCGCCACCGGCTCGATCGTCGGCGCCACGCTCGCACCCGACATGTCGCTCGCGACCGTGCCGCTGTCGATGTACGTGCTCGGGCTCGCCGCCGGCACGCTGCCCACCGGCGCGATCTCGCGCCGCTTCGGCCGCCGCGCCGCCTTCGTCATCGGCACGGGCCTCGGCACGCTCACCGGCCTGCTCGGCTGTTTCGCGATCCTGCACGCCTCCTTCGCGCTGTTCTGCATCGCGACCTTCCTCGGTGGTCTCTATGGCGCGGTGGCGCAATCCTATCGCTTCGCCGCCGCCGACGGCGCCAGCGCGGCGTATCGGCCCAAGGCGGTGTCCTGGGTGATGGCGGGCGGCGTGTTAGCCGGCGTGCTCGGTCCACAGCTCGTGCAATGGACCATGGACGTCTGGCAGCCTTATCTGTTCGCCTTCAGCTTCCTGGTGCAGGCGGCGGTGGCGCTGGTCGCGATGGGCATCGTCGCCGGTGTCGACATGCCCAAGCCCGCGGCGGCCGATCTGCATGGCGGACGGCCGCTGCTCGACATCGTGACCCAGCCGCGCTTCATCGCGGCCGCTTTGTGCGGCGTCATCGCCTATCCCATGATGAACCTGGTGATGACCTCGGCGCCGCTCGCCATGAGGCTGTGCGGCCTCAGCGTGTCCGATTCCAATTTCGGCATTCAATGGCACATCGTCGCCATGTACGGACCGAGCTTCTTCACGGGTGCGCTGATCGCGCGCTTCGGTGCTCCGAAGGTCGTTGCGGCCGGCCTGCTGCTCGAGGCAGGCGCCGCCGGCATCGGTCTTTCTGGAATCACCGCGATGCATTTCTGGGCGACGCTCATCGTGCTCGGCGTCGGCTGGAATTTCTCCTTCATCGGCGCCTCCGCGCTGGTGCTGGAGACGCACCGTCCGCAGGAGCGCAACAAGGTGCAGGCGTTCAACGATTTCCTGGTGTTCGGCATGATGGCGATCGGCTCGTTCTCCTCCGGCCAGCTGCTCGCCAATTACGGCTGGTCCGCGGTGAACATGGTGGTGTTCCCGCCGGTGGTGCTCGGCCTCGCCGTGCTGTCGCTGGCGTCCTGGGCGCGCCGCCGCAAGGCGCGCCTGGACGCTGCGATGGGCGAGTTCCCGGACGCGATCTGAGTTGGCAGGAGGCTGTCAGCAGCGTTGATGCTTCGATCGCCGTCGAAGTGATTTTCGGAGCCAGTATCGTTACATGATGCTCGTCATCGATTGGACGAGCGTAGCCAGGCAAGCGCTCGCGGGGGAAACCAAGGAGAAGCGCGAATGCTCGACAACCCCCGTCACACCGCTCCCGTCGACGAATCCACCCTCCGCTACGAAGGCTGGCATATCGTCGCGGTCTGCTTCCTGCTCGCGACCTTCGGCTGGGGGCTCGGCTTCTACGGCCAGAGCGTCTATGTCGCCGAGCTCCAGCGCGCGCATGGCTGGTCGGCCTCACTGATCTCGTCCGGCACGACCTTCTTCTATCTGTTCGGCGCGCTGCTGGTCGTCTTCGTCGGAGAAGCCGTCCACAAATACGGCCCGCGGCTCTGCCTGATTGCGGGCACGCTGGCGATGGCGGCGGCCGCTATCGCGATCGGCGCGGTGCGCGAGCCCTGGCAGCTCTACCTCGCCAATGCGGTGCTCGCCTTCGGCTGGGCCGGCACCAGTCTCGCCATGATCACCAATACGATCAGCTTGTGGTTCGATGCCAAGCGCGGCATGGCGATCAGCCTCGCGCTGAACGGTGCCAGTTTTGGCGGCATCGTCGGCGTGCCGCTGCTGGTAGCGTTGATCGGCCATGTCGGCTTCGCCAGCGCGATGTACGCCGCCGCCGGCGCCATGCTGGTGCTGCTCCTGCCGGTCATCCTCATTCTCGTCGGCCGGCCGCCTGATCTTCACGGCTGGCATGCAGCGGCGAAGCCGAAGCTGCAATCGTCGACGCAGATCCGCGCGCAGGCGCTGCGTGACGTCGGCTTCCTCTCGGTGACGATCGCCTTCGCGCTGGTGCTGTTCGCGCAGGTCGGCTTCATCGTGCACCTGATCTCGTTCCTCGATCCCGTGATCGGCCGCGAGCGCGCGGCGGTCGCCGTCGCCGTGCTGACGGCGATGGCGGTGGTCGGCCGCGTGCTGTTCTCGCTGGTGATCGACCGCCTCAACCAGCGGCTGGCCTCGGCACTGTCGTTCCTCAGCCAGGCCGCGGCGTTGTGTGTCGTCATCAACCTGCACAACGACTATGTGCTGATCGCGGCCTGCGCGGTGTTCGGCTTCTCCGTCGGCAACCTCATCACGCTGCCGTCGCTGATCGTGCAGCAGGAGTTCGACAGTGCCTCGTTCGGCGTGCTGATCAGCCTGAACACCGCGATCAATCAGGTGACCTATGCGTTCGGCCCGGGCGTCGTCGGCTTTTTGCGCGACCTCTCCGGCGGGTACGCGCTGCCGTTCTATCTCTGCATCGCGCTGGAGGTGGCGGCGGCGGCGCTGATCATGGTGCGGGGAGGCCGCAATCGAAGCTCTCGTAGGGTGGGCAAAGGCGCATAGCGCCGTGCCCACCATCTGTCTCTCCACGCGTGCCGCAAGAATCGGTGGGCACGCTTCCGCTTTGCCCACCCGCCGGGACCTATGTCCCAATAACGCGACGCCGCTTCAACATACTCCGTCATTGCGAGGAGCTCGCGACAAAATTGCGGAGCAATTTTGCGCTGATGCGACGAAGCAATCCAGACTGCCGCCGCGGTGACAGTCTGGATTGCTTCGCTGCGCTCGCAATGACGAGCGGAGATGCAGCGGAGCTCACGCCTCCCGCTGCTTCAGCAAATCCTCCACGTCCAGCCGCTTCGTGAACATCGCAAGTTTGCCGTCCGGCCCGAACGGCCATTGCTCCCTCGGCTTGTCCCAATACAGCTCGACGCCATTCTGGTCGGCGTCGCGCAAGTACAGCGCCTCGCTGACGCCGTGGTCGCTGGCGCCGTCCAGCGCGATGCCGGCCGTGAGCACCCGGTGCAGCGCATCCGCCAGCGCCGGCCTGGTCGGATACAGGATCGCGGTGTGATAGAGCCCAGTCGTGCCGGGCGGCGGCGGCGAGCCGCCCTTGCTCTCCCAGGTGTTGAGCCCGATGTGGTGGTGATAGCCGCCGGCCGAGATGAAGGCCGCGCCCGAGCCCATGCGTTGCATCAGCTCGAAGCCGAGCACGCCGCAATAGAAGCCGAGCGCGCGATCGAGATCGGCGACCTTGAGGTGAACGTGGCCGATCCTTGTGCCGGCGGCGACGGCTGGGCTTTGCGACATCTGAATGCTCCGTTGTCGAACCCCACATAAGCCGGGTCCCGGGACAGTGCTATTGGCCGATCTGGAAACCTATCGTTTCCGAATGGGAAACTAAGCCAGCTCCGAGACCTCGCCCTCCGGCAGGCCAAACTCGAACGTGTTCAGCGTCATCGACACCAGCGTGTAATAGCCGCACAGCCCGATGACCTCGACCACGCCGCGTTCGCTAAGCACCTTCACCGCCTCGTCATACAAACCCTTCTCGACGCCGTGTCCCTCATGCAGCGACTTTGCGACGTCGTAGATCATCTTTCCCTTGGGATCATCGAACTCAGGCGTGCGGCGGTCGCGGATCGCCTCGATGATCTCGAGTTTCATGCCGCCCGCAAGCGCCAGGCGCTTATGCGCATACCATTCGTAATGCGCGGTCCAGTGCCGCGCCGTCACCAGGATCGCGATCTCCGAGAGCTTTGCGGGAAAGATCGTGTCGAAGCGCAGGACCTCGCCGAGCCGCGTGGCGTGGCGTGCCATCTCCGGGCTATTGAGCCAGGCCATCATCGGCGCCGGCGGCTTGCCGCGCTTGCCGGCAATCGACTCGTCATAGGTCTGGCGCTGGCTCTCATTCATTTCGCCTGGCGAAAGAAGCTTTAGGCGCATTCTCGTTTCCTCTTTGTTTTCAAGCTCGCCGTAAGGGCGACTATAGCCGAATGCGGGCTGCGGAAGTGGTTGAATTCCACGGAGCGATGGCTCAGAGTCGGCGGCAACAAGTCGATTTTGATTGATGGAAACGACCATGAGCGACATTGAGACTGCCGATCTCGAAACATTCCGCAACGAGACGCGCGCCTGGCTGGAAGCCAATTGCCCGCCGGAGATGCGCAAGCCCGCGACGTCGGACGCCGATGTGTTCTGGGGCGGGCGCAACGCAAAATTCTCGTCCGAGCCGCAGCGCATCTGGTTCGAACGCATGCGCGACAAGGGCTGGACGGTGCCTGATTGGCCGAAGGAGTATGGCGGCGGTGGCCTCAGTGCTGCCGAGCACAAGGTGCTGCGCGCGGAGATTGCCAGAATCGGTGCGCGTCCGCCGCTGTCGAGCTTCGGCATCTGGATGCTCGGGCCGGCGCTGCTGAAATACGGCAACGAGGCGCAGAAGAAGGAGCACCTGCCGAAGATTGCCGCGGGCGAGATCCGCTGGTGCCAGGGTTATTCGGAGCCGAACGCCGGCTCCGATCTCGCCTCGCTGCAGACCCGCGCCGAAAGCGACGGCGATGACTTCATCATCACCGGCCAGAAGATCTGGACATCCTACGCCAATTACGCCGACTGGATCTTCTGCCTGGTCCGCACCGATCCCGCGGCCAAGAAGCACGACGGCATCAGCTTCATCCTGTTCGACATGACCTCGAAGGGCGTCTCGACCAAGCCGATCCTGTTGATCTCCGGCTATTCGCCGTTCTGCGAAACCTTCTTCGACAATGTCCGCGTGCCGAAGTCGCACGTGGTCGGCACCGTCAACCGCGGCTGGGACGTCGCAAAATATCTGCTCCAGCACGAGCGCGCGATGATCTCGGGCATGGGCGAGCGCGGCGTCGGCCGTCCGCTCGGCCAGATCGCGGCCGACTCCGTCGGCACCGACGCGCTGGGGCGGCTCGACGATGCCATGCTGCGCGGCCAGATCGCGCGCTTCGACGTGGATGAGGCCGCGCTTGCGGCCTGTGCCGAGCGCGCAGTCGATCTCGCCAAGGCGGGGCAAGCGCATCCGGCGTTCTCGTCCGCGATGAAGTACTACGGCACCGAGCTCAACAAGCGTCGCTACGAGATCTTGATGTCGGCCGGCGGCGTCGATGCGCTGGAATGGGAGAGCGAGCGCTCCAAGCAGGGCGCCCGCCCGCGCGCCTGGTTGCGCACCAAGGCCAACTCGATCGAGGGCGGCACGTCCGAGGTCATGCTCGGCATCGTCGCCAAGCGCATCCTGGATCTGCCGGGGGCGTGAGGCACACTCTCACCATCGTCATTCGGGGGCGCGCAACGCGCGAGCTACGATGCGCAATTGCGCATCTGAGAATCCATCTCACGGCATACGTGCGGCCTGATGGATTCCGGGGCCCGGAATGACGAACATAGATAGACTTCGAATTCGGAAACAACACCATGGCCCTCGTCCTCACCGAAGAACAATCGATGCTCCGCGACAGCGCGCGCGGGCTGATCAGCGACAAGGCGCCAGTGTCGCACCTGCGGCACTTGCGCGACAGCAAAGACCCCACCGGCTTCTCCAAGGAGTTTTGGCATTCCTTCGCCGAAATGGGCTTTGCCGGCCTCTTGGTGCCTGAAGAGTTCGGCGGCTCTGGCCTCGGCTATGTCGAAGCCGGAATCGTCATGGAGGAGATCGGCCGGACGCTGATGCCCTCGCCCTTTCTCGCCACCAGCGTGGTCGGGGCCTCTGCGCTGAACCGCTGCGGTAACGCCGCGCAGAAATCGGAATATCTGCCGAAGATCGCGAGCGGCTCGCTGCTTGCGACGCTCGCGATCGACGAGGGCGCGAAACATCGCCCGCTGCAGACCAGTCTCCAGGCCGTGCGCGCCGGTAACGGCTTCAAGCTTTCCGGCGCCAAGGCGCTGGTCATCGACGGCCACGTTGCTGATCTGCTCATCGTCGCCGCGCGCACCACGGGTGCTGCCGGCGAGCGTGAGGGCCTGACGCTGTTCCTGGTCGACCCCAAGGCGAAGGGCGTCGCGGTCGAGCGCACCATCATGGTCGACGCACATAACGCGGCGCGGATCGAATTCGCCAATGTCGAGGTCACTGCCGACAGCGTGCTCGGCGAGGTCGATCAGGCCGCAAGCCTGCTCGACGGCGTGCTCGATATCGGCCGCGGCGCGGTGGCTGCCGAGATGGTCGGCCTCAGCGACGAGGTGTTCAATCGCACTGTCGAGTACCTGAAGAGCCGCAAGCAATTCGGCAAGCTGATCGGCGAATTCCAGGCGCTGCAGCACCGCGCCGCCGAGCTCTATGTCGACATCGAGATCACCCGCGCCGCCGTGATGAAGGCGCTCCAGGCGCTGGATGCTGATGTCGCCAAGGCTGCATCAAGCGTCGCCGTGGCAAAAGCCCGCGCCGGCACCACCGCCACGCGCGCGGTGCAGGAAGGCGTGCAGATGCACGGCGGCATGGGCATGACCGACCAGTTCGACATCGGCTTCTTCATGAAGCGCGCGCGCGTGTGCGAGGAACTGTTCGGCGACGCCAACTACCACACCGAGCAGCTGGCGCGGGCGCGGGGGTATTGAGACGGGGCCGCCGCCTCGTTCTCCGCTGTCATCGCCCGCGAAGGCGGGCGATCCAGTACGCCGCGGCTTCTCCGCATACGATTGGCGTCTCGGAATACTGGATCGCCCGGTCAAGCCGGGCGATGACAGTTGAGAGGGTGGAGAGCGCTCGCCCCAAGCTCGTCATTGCGAGGAGCTCTTGCGACGAAGCAATCCAGACTGCCGCCGTGGAAAGATTCTGGATTGCTTCGCTTCGCTCGCAATGACGCGGCGAGACCGCCGCCTACCGCATCGGCGGTGCGTACTGCACACCACCCGCGTTCCACAGCTGGTTCATGCCGCGCGGGATCTTCAGCTTCGACTTCTCGCCGATATTGCGCTCGTACATCTCGCCGTAATTGCCGACGTGTCGGATGATGCGGACGGCCCAGTCCTTGGTGAGGCCGAGCTGTTCGCCGTAATTGCCCTCGGTGCCGACGAGGCGCATCACTTCCGGCTTCTTCGACTTCAGGGCCTCGTCGATGTTCTCCGAGGTGACGCCGAGCTCCTCGGCGTTGATCATCGCATACAGCGTCCACTTCACGATCATCATCCAGTCGTCGTCGCGCTGGCGCACGACCGGGGCGAGCGGCTCCTTGGAGATCATGTCCGGCAGGATCATTTGGTCGCCGGGTTTTGCGAGGTTCAGCCGCAGCGCATAGAGCTGGGAAACGTCGGCGCTCAGCGTGTCGCACTTGCCGGTGTCGTAGGCTT
Organism: Bradyrhizobium sp. C-145; assembly: GCF_023375135.1. Taxonomy (NCBI): domain Bacteria; kingdom Pseudomonadati; phylum Pseudomonadota; class Alphaproteobacteria; order Hyphomicrobiales; family Nitrobacteraceae; genus Bradyrhizobium; species Bradyrhizobium sp. C-145. The sequence continues at coordinate 465,320 of NZ_CP088150.1, forward strand.
TCACGACGTCGTCGAGCTTGTCGAACTTCACCTCGTCATACTTCATGTTGTTGGCACGGAAGTAATCGGCGACGTTGAGTGCCGTCGTAGTGCCGGACTGGACGCAGACCTTGCTGCCGGTCAGGTCCAGCGAGGTCTCCTTGTTGCGCGAACGCGGCAGCATGAAACCTGCGCCGTCATAATAGGCGACGGCCGGGAAATAGAGGTCGTAGTCGAGCTCGCGCGCCATGCTCCAGGTCGAGTTGCGGGAGAGGATGTCGACCTTCCGGCTCTGCAATTCCTTGAAGCGCTCGCTGGCGTCGAGTGCGACGAATTTCGCCTTGGCCGGATCGTTGAAGATCGCCGCGGCCACCGCGCGGCAGAAATCGACGTCGAAGCCGGTCCAGTTGCCCTTGTCGTCGGGGATCGAGAAGCCGGGCAGGCCCTTGTTGACGCCGCATAGCACCTCGCCGCGGCGCACGGTGCGCTTCAGCGTGCGGGTGTCGTAGAATTCATAGACAATGGCCAGAACGGCGACCAGCACGGCGACCGCGAGCCCGATCAGCAGGCCGCCTCGAAAAGTGCGCATCATGTTGCTCTCTCGAAAAATCGGGAAATGGAATATTCGCGAAGGCGAGGAAGATTAGAGCTCGGGCTTCTGCCGGATGACGACCTTGGTCCCGACCGGGACCCGATCGTAGAGATCGGCGACGTCGTTGTTGACAAGACGGAAGCAGCCCGAGGACACCTTGGTGCCGATCGTATCAGGACGGTTGGTGCCGTGGATGCGGTAGACGGTGGTGCCGAGATACATGGCGCGGGCCCCTAACGGATTGCCGGGGCCGCCGGCCATGAAGCGCGGCAGATAGGGCTGGCGCTGGATCATCTCCGGCGGCGGCGTCCAGTCCGGCCACTCCTTCTTGTTGGTGATGTTCACCAGCCCCTGCCACTGAAAACCATCGCGGCCGACGCCGATGCCGTAGCGGATCGCGCGCCCGCCGGGCTGCACCAGGTAAAGATGACGTTCGGCGGTCGAGATGATGATGGTGCCGGGCGCCTCGGTGGTGCGGAAGTACACCACCTGCTTCTGCCATTCCGGATCGAGCTGGTAGGCATCGTCGGCGATCAGGCCCGGCTCGTCGCCGCGATCAGGCTGCTGCGCGAAGGCTTGGGGCGCCCAAAGGATCAGGCCGATCGCAGCCACAAGCATCCCGGTCAGGCGACGAAAATCCGTCATGTAAAGCTCTCCCCGCTGCCACAGCGCAAATCATTCAGCACCATCAAACCTGAGGGGCAAGTTCATGGCAAGTTGATGGCGCGCCGCCCTGGTATGTCACGGCAATGCTTTGGTTTTTTGACGCGCCGCGCAATGCCACAAACAGGGGATGGCGCGAAAAGCAGTGATCGTGGCGCCCCGGCTCGGTGCGCTCCCTCCCCCGCTTGCGGGGGAGGGCCGGGGAGAGGGTGTCGCCGCGGTGGGATTCCCCAAGAGGAGAGCCCTCACCCGAACTCGCGGTGAGATCAACTTCGACAACTGGCGCTAGACGCCAATCAGATCCGGTTGCTCTCCGCCGCGATTCCAAGCCGCCGAACGATCTCGGTCGCCACGGCCCGGGCCTCGAGCCGCGATCCGATGCGGGGGCTGCGAAAGCGCCGTCCGGAGTGCAGCCGGATCACCACGATGCAATGCTCATCCTCGGACCGGCCGCGGCGCTCGACCGTGATCGTCTTCACGTCGTGCCCCTCGATATGGTCGGCGCGCGGCGTGCCGTCGCCCCACAGGCGTTCGACGCGAATGTCCCCTTGCCGGATGATCCAGAAGGCACCGGTCACGAGATTGGCATATCTGTGCACGGCGAACGCGGCGATCGCGCCAACCGGCAGCAGCATGATGTCGATCGGGCCGGGCGGCAGGCCGCGCCAGAGCTTGTAGGCGTAGGGAACGGCGCACAGTGCGACGGCGATCAATGCAACGATGCGGATGTCGCGTGCGGGAAACGGCTCGAGAGGTTCGCCGAGATGCATCTCGGGATTGCTGGCATCGAGCGGATTGCTGGGCGCCTCGACATTGGGAACGCCGAATTGCGCGGCGATCCGGGCGACGGTGTCGCGCACATGCGTGACGTCGGAGATCGGCGGAGACGTCAAGCGTTCCCCGGAGGCCAGCGTGAAGGCCAGCTGGAAACGGGCTTTCGCCCGCTTGCTGCCGGGAACTTGCAATTCCCTGATGTCGTCCTTGGCGACGACCCGCGTACGGAGCTTTCCGAAGGGGCGCTGTTGCCCGATCAGGATCTCGTTCGGGGTGATGATCCATACCACCGCCGGCGCCAGCATGATGCCGCAGACGAATGCCGCGCCCAGGAGGAGCGCGGCCACCGAGATGATCACTTCCAGCGTGTCGTGCGTGAACAGGCCGGGCGTGAAGCACAGCGCCACCGCGGCCGCAGAGCCGGCCATGATCAGCCGCTGCGCGATCGAGGAGCCTTCACGAAGGCGGATGTCGTTGCTGGTGGTCGCGTCGTCCATCACGGGCGGCTGATTTCGTCGATGCGAAACTCCACGGATGGGTCCGTGGAGTCAAGCAACAAGGACGACAGATGAATCCGGCCGCGCGATGTCGGCGCGGCATCAGCTGTTCACGTTCAGGAGCCGCGCCACCGTTCCGTCGATCTGGTCGTAGCTGCCTTCGCCTTCGTGCTGGAACACGATCTTGCCGGTCTGGTCGATGATGTACTGCGCCGGCCAATATCGGTTGCGGTAGGCGTTCCAGGTTTTGGAATCATTGTCCTGCGCCACGGGATAGGTGATGCCGTGGCGTTTCAGCGCAGCCTGCACGTTAGAGGCGGAACGCTCAAACGGGAATTCCGGCGTGTGCACGCCGACCACGACGAGGCCCTTGTCCTTGTACTTGGCGTAGAGGTCAGTGACGTGCGGCAGTGTGTTGACGCAGTTGACGCAGCCATAGGTCCAGAAGTCGACCAGCACGACCTTGCCGCGCAGGTCGGCCATGCTCAGAGGTTTCGAGTTGAACCAGTTGTTGATGCCGGTGAAGTCGGGCGCGGTCTGCTGGCTCGCGGCGGCGGTGACGATGGGTGCAGCGCGCGCCGCCTCGTCGCAGATGCCGGGGATGACGGCGCCTGATCCGGCCATGCCGATCAGGGCGGCGGCCACGGTGAGCAGTTTGAAAGTCATGAACGAGTCCTCCGGTTGCGATGCGCGATGATCACAGGCCGATCTGGCCGGTGGGATAGAAGCTGGTGAGCCACGCCACGATCAGCGTGTCGTATTGGAAATAGGCGGCGATCGCGAAGGCGATCACGACGATGCCAAAACCCTGCTGCAGCCGCGGCGAGATGCGGGCGAGCCTGCGCACCCGCGTGGTCGCGGCCTGGCCGCCATAGGCGATCGCCAGCATCGGAATTGCCGCACCGATGGCGTAGGCGACCAGCAGCGTCCCGGCCCAGCCTAAGTTCTTCGAGGTCGCAACCAGCGTCAGGATCGAGCCGAGCACGGGACCGGCGCAGGGCGTCCAGACCAGGCCGAGCGTGGTGCCGAGCACGAGCCCACCCAGCGCGCCCTCGCGCTGGGTGGCGCTGGAATTGCCAAGATCGAGCCAGCCATTGAGCCGGATCGACAGCCATTCGAACGGCGCCGGCCACAGCATCAACAGGCCGAAGCCGAGCAGCAGGATGGATGCCGCTTCGCGCAGCACGTTCGGATCGAAGTCGAACAGCCGCGTGATCGCACCGAGCAGCAGCGCGGTCGCCGAGAACGAGATGATGAAGCCGAGCGCGATCATCGCCGGCCGTAAGTGCCCCGCGCGCCCGATCGAAGCGCCGAGCAGGATCGGCAGCATCGGCAGCGTGCACGGCGCGGCGATGGTGAGGATGCCGGCAAGGACGGCGAAGAGAAGTTCGAGCATCGGGCACTCGTGGAGAGGGGTACGAGGGCTGTTCGCGAGGAGGCGCGAGGTCGTTACGCAGCGTCACGCGTTCGTGACGGGCGAGCTGCGTGCCACGGCAGCGGTGTGCCCCCTCCCCCGCTCGCGGGGGAGGGTTGGGGAGAGGGTGCCACCGCAATGGGGACACCCCCAAGAGGAAAGAACCCTCACCCGCCGCGCGCCGGACGATGCTTCGCATCGCCCGGGGCGCGTCGGCCTCTCCCGCAAGCGGGAGAGGCGGGAGCCTGCCGCCGCACCTTCCGCCAAACACAAAACGACCCGGAGGGGGGCATCCCGTCCGGGTCGTTGGAGGTCCTTGGGAGGTTTAACCAAAACCGTATGCGAACTTTATAGGAGGGAAGTTTTTCCGCCTGATGTTGTGCTTTGTTTCAATTGTTTCGTCGGCGGTCACACTTCCGTGTCCGGAGACAGGGCCAAAGGCGCGGCCCTATCCCATTGAATCCGTTGATTTTAGGCGGCGAAGCGATCGACGCCGGCGCCCTTAAGCAAATCGGCCAGCTGCTTGCGGGCGTAAAACATCCGCGTTTTCACCGTGCTCTGGGGGATGCCGATGATCTGCCCGACCTCCTCCACCGACTTCTCGTGATAGTAGACGAGGTTGATGATCTCGCGATGGGCAGGCGACAGCTTCTGCACGCAGGCGCGCAGGATGGCGCTGGTGTCGCTGCGGTCGAGCGAGGTCTCCGGCGTGTCGGAATCGTCGGGGATCTGACGCACATCCTCCTGGTCGATGTCCTCGAAACGGCGCTGGCGCATCGCGGTCAGCGCCTTGAAGCGGGCGATCGAGAGCAGCCAGGTCGAGACCTGCGAGCGGCCCTGGAATTGGCCGGCGGTCCGCCACACGTCCAAAAACACCTGGCTGACGAGGTCTTCCGCCGTGGTGGCATCGCGCACGATGCGCAGGATGAAGCGGTAAACCCGCACATTGTGCCGGCAATAGAGGATGTGCATGGCCGTCCGGTTGCCGCCGGCAATGCTTTCGAGAAGCATGTCGTCCGAAGTTGCCTGAACGGCAATGATGCTTTGGCTGGCCTGGGCGTTGATGGCAATGACGTTCGGCATGAAATTAGCTCCCCGTAGCGCCGCAACCGAGCGGCGTTTCCTTGAGGGAAAGTGTTAATCAGCCAACGTTTCGGGACGTCTGCACGAAAAGCGGAAAATGGTTTCGTGCACCGCCAAATTGTTTCGTCGGAAGGGGGGCGACGAAACATTCGGAGCAAAAAAGCGTGGAATTTCAATGTACGGGAAATACGGGGTGGGGATTGGCGGAGTGAGGAACGAATTTGGGGGTGTTGCGTTTACTGCCGCCTCAAGCGTCGTCCTGGCGAAAGCCAGGACCCATAGCCACAGGATTGGGTTTGGCGAAGACTCGTGGTTATCAGTTCGGTCGCGCCAACACACTGCCGCCGTCGGCGCTCCGCTTACCCGGACGATCATCATCGTAGAGCCTGTGAGCCAATTCGTTTGTTTCGGCATGGACCTCAAGGGGCGTTAGCGTCCCTTGAGGTCGAAGCCGGCGGCGTCAGGCCGTCGGTATGCTGCCGCGGTCTATGCCTTTACGAGACGGTGTCCCTGCAGGATGTTGTTGGTGAGGGCGTACCAGAGCACAACGGCACGGACCTTCGCGATACCGCGCACGGTTAATTGCCTGAGGTCCCAGTTCCGCCATCGGGCATGGATGCATTCGCAGATTGTGCGGGCTTGGTACTGTGCCTTGCCGGCTTCGCTGGCCATGCGAGCACGCCAGGCCGCTACGCCAGGACCGTCGTTGCTCCGGGGTAAAAAGGGATCGACACCGCTCCTGGATTTGGGAGGAGGACAGTAAACCTCGATACCTTCGCCATGCGCCCATTCGATGTCCTCGCCACTGCAAAACCCGCCATCGGCGAGGTAGCGGCGTGGCAAGCGCTTCAGCCGAGCGCGCGTTCGCTCCAGCATCGGTCGCATCAAGCCGCGATCTGAGCCGCTGTTGTCGACATCGATCGCGACCACGATCAGTTCGCCGGCCGCGCTAGCCACCTGCACATTGTAGGCCGGACGGAAGCCGGCATCCGCCATCTTCATCACCCGTGCCTGCGGGTCGGTGGTAGAGGCCCGTGGCTCTTTTGGCTTTTTGCCGTTGCCGCCCTTGTCATCGAGCTGTTTTCGCTTGCGCTTGATCTCAGCCAGCGCCGCTTGCGCGGCCTGCACCCGCTCGCTGCGTTCCCGCGCCGCGCGCTCCTTAGCGGCCCGGATCCGCCGATTGCTGGCTTCCGGATCCGCATCGACCTCGCGCTTGAGCTCTTCCACCACGGCCCCGGCCTGTGCCATCTGCCGATCCAGCGTCGCCTCCCGCCGGAACGATCCGGTTCCCGCACTCGCCCGTATCCGCACCCCGTCCTGGGTCAGCTTCTCCAGATCAACCAACCCTGCCTCGTTCAGGGCCACCAGATGTTCGACCAGCAAACGGTCAAGCAAGTCGGCACAGCCGACCCGGAAGTCCGATAGCGTATGATGGTTCAAAGACACGCCGCCGCAGAGCCAGCGGTAGACGTCGTGACTGTCGCAGAGCCGGTCCAGCGCCCGCGCGCTGCCAACGCCATCGCTCGTGGCGTACAGCCAAAGCGCCAGCAGCAACCGTGGCGATGGCGCCGGATAACCCGGCCTGTTCTCCCGCGCCTTGACGCGATCTTCCAGCTCGCTCAAGTCGAGCCCTTCGACATAAGCCCAGATCACCCGCACCGGATGATCCTGCCCGATCAGGCTATCGATATCGACCGCTCGCAATTCGACCTGATCGCGCACAGGCTCGCGCAGCCGAGGTGCCCCCCGCGGCACCACTTCGGTGCATGGCGCCGACTGTTCCGGCAATTCGCCAAAAAGTCCGTCGTCAGCCATCATTCTCTCCAGCAAATCAATCTGCTTAGAGAATCATATCCGCCTGACGCTCGATACGGAAAAGAGTCACAGCCTCGTAGGGTGGGCAAAGGCGCTCTTGCGCCGTGCCCACCATCTTTCTTCGATTGCACGCGAAATGGTGGGCACGCTTCGCTTTGCCCACCCTACGGCACCTAGCTCTTCCGCGCGCTGCCTACGCCTTCTCGCCGGCCGGCGAGAACAGATAGCCGCCGCCGCGGATGGTGCGGATCACGGCGGGCTTGGCGGGGTCGGGCTCGATCTTGCGGCGGATGCGCATGATGCGGAGGTCGACGGCGCGATCGAAGGCTTCGGCGTCGCGCGCATTGGCGAGCTCCAGCAGGCGCTCGCGCGACAGCACGCGCTTCGGATTGGCCGCGAACACCTTGAGCAGACCGAACTCGGACGCGGTCAGCGGATGCTCGTTGCCCTCATCGTCGCGCAACGCCTGCGCTTCGAGATCGAGCCATTTGGTGCCGAAGCGCACCAATTGATCCTTGTCGGACTTCGCGGCGGCGTCCGGCGCGGCAGCCTTGGCCGGCCCGCTCCGCCGCAGCACCGAACGGATGCGCGCCATCAGCTCGCGCAGCTCGCAGGGTTTTGCCACGTAATCATCGGCGCCGAGCTCGAGCCCGACGACGCGGTCGATCGGGCTCGCGGTCGCCGTCAGCATGATCACGGGCACGTTGATGCGGCTCTTGAGGTCGCGGATGATCGAGAGCCCATCTTCCTCGGGCATGTTGAGATCGAGCACGACGAGGTCGGGCATGCTGCCCTGGATCGCGGCGCGCAAGGACTTGCCGCCGTCGCACAGCGTCACGGTGAAGCCGTGCATCTTGAGATAATCGCCGACCATCTCCCGGGCCGGAGCCTCATCGTCGACGATCATGATGTGCTGGCTTTGGGTCATGGTCCTGAGATCACGGCATTTCAGTCGCGGGGAGGGTGATGGTGAAGGTCGAGCCCGTGCCGGGCCCGTCGCTGTCTGCCGTCACCTCGCCGCCATGCATGTCGATAATACGCTTCACGATGGATAACCCAAGCCCTGTCGAGCTCTCGCCGGCGGTCGGCTTTGCCGACAGCCGCTGGAACCGGCCGAACAGGCGGCCGAGATCCTCCGGCGACAGGCCGGCGCCCTCGTCGCTGACGCGGACGATGGTTTCGCTGCCCTCATGGGTCACGGCCACGGCGATCTTGCCGCCGATCGGCGAGTATTTGATGGCGTTGCTGATGAGGTTGTCGATCGCCTCGCGGATGCGGTCGGTGTCGCACATGGTGACGATGTTGGGTGGCGCGGTGACGCTGATCGTCTGCTGCTTGTTGACGGCGAGCGGCTGGTTGGCTTCGGCGACCTCCTTGACCAGGCCCGCGACGTCGACCGGTTCGCGGCGGATGGTGATGTCGAAGGCATCGGCCATCGCGTCCGAGATCAAATGATCGACCATCGTGGTCAGCCGCTTGGTGGCGTCGCGGATGTGATCGACCTGGGCGACCACGCCGCTTTGCGAGGCGCCGGTCGAGATCAGCTCCTTCAGCATCTCGGTGCGGCCGAGGATGACGCCGAGCGGATTCTTCAGATCGTGGGCGACGGTGCCCAAAATCTCGTTCTTGAAGCCGTTGGCGCGCTGCAGCCGCAGCCATTGCGCGGAGAGGCGGCGGTTGGCCTGCATCAGCGCGCGGGTGCGCTGGGCGACGCGGTCTTCCAGCTGCGTGTTGGCGTCCTGGAGCTGCTGGTAGAGGATGACGTTGTCGAAGGCGATCGAGAGCCGGCTGGAGAAGATCTCGACCAGCGAGCGGTCGGTCTCCGACAGCTCGCGCTCGGCCTGCAGCAGCACCACCACCTCACGCCCGCTTCCGGTGCGCAAATAGATCACGCTGCGGTGGTCGGCGAATTCGTTCTTGCGGCGCTGGAACGCGGCCTCCACCATCTCGCGCAATTCGGGGTCGAGTGCCTTCGACGAGGTGGTGCCGATGAAGCGGCTGTAGCAGCCGCTGCCGGCGAGCACCGAGAGCTCGGGGTCGACCCCGCCATTGTCGCGCAGGACCAGGATGCCGGCGCAGTCGACGTTGAGCAGCGAGGCGAGCTGGGTCAGCACGCCCTCGGCAAGCCGCTGCATCGACTTGAAGTCGTAAAGCGTCGAGGCGGCGTCGATGATGATCTCGAGCCCGCGGCGTGTCTGCACCATGCGCTCGAGCTGCTGATAGGAGCGCAGCGCGGCGGTCAGCGAGGTGAACAGCTTGTCGGCGGTGAGCTCGGTCTTGGCCTTGTAGTCGTTGATGTCGTACTGCACGATCACGCGCCGCTCCGGCGCCTGGCCGGGCTGACCGGTGCGCAGGATGATGCGGACGGTCTCGTTCTTGATCTCGTTGCGGATGAATTCGACGAGCTCGAGGCCGGCGACGTCGGTCTCCATGATGACGTCGAGCAGCACGGCGGCGATGTCGCCGTGCTCGGCCATCAGCTTGCGACCTTCCGCCGCCGAATAGGCCGACAGGATCTCCAGGCTCTGGCCGTTGAGGCTGTAGTCGGACAGCGCGAAACGGGTGCCGTCATGCACGGCCGGATCGTCGTCGATGACGGCGATCTTCCATTTCCGGGCGTTGGCATCCTCCGACGCGGTACCGGTGTCGTCGATCAGGTGGAGGACATCGTCCTGTTCGGCCATTGAGAAGTCCCGTCACTTTCTGTGCTTTGCGCGCCCTTGGCGATGCGGGGCATGATAATGCGAAAAGTAGTGCCTTGTCCCAGCTTGGATTCCAGCATCATGCGGCCGCCGAGCTGCTGGGTGACGAGGTTATAGACGATATGCAGGCCAAGTCCCGTGCCACCTTCATTGCGCCGGGTGGTAAAGAAAGGGTCAAAGGCCTGGCGCTGCACGTCCGGGGTCATGCCGGCCCCGTCATCGGCGAAGCTGATCTCGATGTCGTCGGCCCCGCGCGGCCGGGCCGAGATCGCGATCGTGCCTGCGCGGCCGTCGGCGAAGGCGTGGTTGGCGGCGTTGAGGAAGAGGTTGGTCAGGATCTGGCCGTAGGAGCCGGGATAGCCGTCGAGCAGCAGCCCTTCGGGCACGTCGACCTGAAGCGTGATCGGCGAGCGCTTCAGCACCGGGCGCAGGCTGGCGATGATCTGGTCGGTGGCTTCACTGAGCGAGAACTGCCGCCGCTCGGCATGGGAGCGATCGACCGCGACCTGCTTGAACGACTGGATCAACTCGCCGGCGCGCTGCAGGTTGGCGACGAGCTGCTGCGAGGCGTCGCGCGAGGACTGCACGAACTCCTCGAGTTGCGAGCGGCGCAAGCCCCCGTCGCCCTTGAGCTGAGCCTCGAAGATCTCGCTGCGCCGGGCAAAGCTCGATGCAACGGTCAGGCTGATGCCGATCGGGTTGTTGACCTCGTGGGCGACGCCGGCAACGAGGCCGCCGAGCGCGGCGAGCCGTTCGGCGTCGATCAGATTCTGCTGCGCGGTGTTGAGCTCGAGCAGCGCGCTCTCGGCCTTCTCCTTCGACGCGCGCAGCTCGTCCTCGGTCTGGCGCTTGGCGATCGCGTTCTCGCGGAACACTTCCACGGCGCGCGCCATGGCGCCGACCTCGTCGCGTGCCTTGGTGCCCTGCACCTCGCGGTCGAGGTCGCCGAGCGTGATCGCGCGCATCGCCGCCATGAGCTGCTGGAGCGGCAGGCGGATCGACAGTGCGATCATCACGCCGGCGGTGAGGATGACGCCGAGGAAGATCACCGCGATCGACAGCACGCGGCGGGAAATATCGGCCAGCGTGCGATCAAAAGTCGCCTGCGCCTTCTGCTCGCGCTGGCGCATCTTGGTCGAGAGGTCGTCGATGGCGCCGATCGCTTCGGCCTGACTGGCGTCGATGGTGTTGCGCAACAGATCGGTGCGGCTCGCCAGCTGCTCGGAGAGCTTTGCAAAGCCCTCGCGCAACGACGCGGTGCGGTCCGCGAGCCGCCGCAAGGCCATGCGCTGGAGGTCGTTGTCGGCGAGATCGATCATGACCGGGATGGTCTTCTCGATCGTCTCGGTGTTGCGGCGCGCGTCGTCGGCCGCGCCCGGTGACAGCGACAGATAGTAGGAATTGGCCGCGACCAGCATCGCGGTGAAGGCTTCGCGGGACTTTCCAAGCGAAGGCCAGATCAGCGCGTCGCGATGGCCGGTGGCGCCTTCGATGATGGAATAGAGGCCCGCCATGTCCTTGGCCGGGCCCTGCACCTGCTCCTCATAGGTCTTGGCGATGGTGGCCTGCACGCTGCGCAGCTCGCCAAAGCCGTTGAGGAAGCGGTCGGTGGTGCGCTCGAGCTCCTCCACCGAGCCTGACAGCATCGGATCCTTGGTGGCGCGGTTGGTCAGCGTGCCCAGCACCGCCTCGCGCAGCAGCAGGATCTCGGCGAACAGGTCTGGGCTCGGCTGGTTGATGTAGCGATGGATCAGGTTTTGCAGACGCCCGGTCTCGCTTTCGAGCAGTGCCAGGATCCGGTCGGACTCGCGCACCTGGCGCACGTCGTCCCAGGCCGAGCCCAGCACCTGCGCGCCGTTCCAGATCATCGCCACCAGCACCACGACGACGGCGGAGTTCAGCGCCGCGATCGACAGGATGCGCCAGCGGATCGGCACCGCCCGCAGCGCGCCGACGAGGCGCGCGCGCAGGCGCCCGATCGGGCCGGGCGGCCTCTCTGTGGTCTCGCTGTGTCCAAGCCCGGCCAAGAGGCTCTACTCCACCTTGCGAATGCGTTCGATCAGCGCGGCCGCGGCCGGATCGCGCCCGGCCTTGGCATAGATTGGAGCCATCGCCTCCTCGAACGGCTTGCGGTCGATGTCGTTGATGATGGTGACGCCGGCTTCCTGGGCCTTGCGCTGCGACTGCTCCTCGAGGTCGCGCCATTTCTCGCGCATGAACAGGCTGGAGCGCTGCGCGGCCTCCTTGAAGATCGTCTGCTCCTCCGCCGAGAGGCTTTTCCAGGCCTTCAGCGAGATCACCAGCACTTCCGGGCTCATCGTGTGCTCGGTGAGCGCGTAGTGGCCGGCAAGTTTGTAATGGTCTGTCGTCACGAAGGATGGCCAGTTGTTTTCCGCGCCGTCGATCAGGTGATTGGTAAGCCCGGTGAGCACTTGCCCGTAAGGCAGCTCGACCGGTTCGGCGCCGAGCGCGCGCATCATCTGGCTCATCAACTCCGACTGCTGCACCCGGATCCGCAATCCCCTGAGATCCGCGACACTCCTCACGGGCCGGACGCTGTTGTAGATCGACCTCGCGCCGGAATCGTAGAAGGCGAGCCCGACGAAGCCATAGGGCTCGAAGCTGTTCAAGATCTCGCTGCCGATCGGCCCGTCCAGCACCTTCTGCATGTGCTCGATGGACCGGAACAGGAACGGCATCGCCAGCACGTTCATCGCCGGGACGAAATTGCCGATCAGGGCGACGTTGGTCCGGTTGAGGTCGATGGCGCCCGCCCGGGTCTGCTCGATCGTCTCCTTCTCCTCACCGAGCTGGCGGGAGTGGAACACCTTGATCTCGTGCCGGCCGCCGGTGCGCTCGGCGATCAAGGCGCCCATGTAGCGCAGCGCCTGGACGGTCGGGTAATCCTCGGTCTGGGTGTCGGCGGCGCGAAATTCGCGTGCGACCGCGTCCGTCGTACAGACGGCAAGCAGAAGCGCGACGAAGATCACCCCGGTCCGCGAGAGTTCGGCACGGCTCAACACTGGCACACTCAACCCCTCAGTGGTGGAGTCTATGGCGGAAGGAAAAGGTTCAACGCAATCTAGCAAATGGTAAAGGGAAGGCCATCCCGCTCCGGGCGTTGGGCCGATTGTGCGGCGCGGCCGCCGCTCATTCCCGGTTGAAACTGCCAATGCCGCGCCTTAAGCAAGGCAGCCGCCCTTTAGTCGTGCGACACGGGAAGAGCCATCGTGATTTCAGCATTGCGCTTTTTGCAGGCCGTCGCCGTCCTTGCGGCTGTCACCATGGCCACGCCAGTGCGTGCCGCCACCGACATCGCGCTGTGGCACGCCATGTCCGGCGAGCTCGGCCGGCAGCTCGACAAGCTCGCTGCCGACTTCAACGCCTCGCAGTCCGACTACCGCATCGTGCCCAGCTACAAGGGCAATTACACCGAGACGGTGACGGCAGCGATCTTCGCCTTCCGCTCGCGCAGCCAGCCTGCCATCGTCCAGGTCAACGAGGTCGCCACCGCCACCATGACCGCGGCCAAGGGTGCGATCTATCCCGTGTTCAGCCTGATGCGGGACCAGGGCGAGCCATTCTCGCTGGGCGATTACCTTCCCGCCGTCTCCGGCTACTACACCGATGCGGCCGGCAACCTGTTGTCGTTCCCGTTCAATTCCTCGACGCCGATCCTGTACTACAACAAGACCATGTTCCGCGATGCCGGCCTCGATCCGGAGACGCCGCCGAAGACCTGGCCGGCATTGGGGCTAGCCGCCAAGCGCCTGCGCGAACGCGGTGCGGTCTGCGGCTTCACCACCTCCTGGCCGTCCTGGATCCACGTCGAGAATTTCTCCGCCTTCCACAATTTAGTCCTGGCGACGCGGGCGAACGGCTTTGCCGGGCTGGACGCGGAATTGACCATCAACAATCCGGTTCTCGTCAAACACATCGCTCAGCTCAGCGAGTGGCAAAAGACAAAACTGTTCGACTATAGCGGCCGCGGACAAGCGGCCGAGCCGCGTTTCCAGAAAGGCGAATGCGGCATCTTCATCGGCTCCTCGGCGACGCGGGCCGACATCAAGGCGAACTCGAAATTCGAGATCGGCTACGGCATGATGCCGTACTGGCCCGACGTGAAGGGCGCGCCGCAGAATTCGATCATCGGCGGCGCCACGCTGTGGGTGCTGCGCGACCGGCCGCGCGAGGAGTACAAGGGCGTGGCGCGGTTCTTCGCCTATCTGTCGCAGCCGGGCGTGCAGGCTGCCTGGCACCAGAACACCGGCTATCTGCCTGTTACCCGCGCCGCCTTTGAGCTGACACGGTCGCAGGGATTCTACGAGCGCAATCCTGGTTCGGCGATCTCGTTCGAGGAGATCACGCTGCATCCGCCGACGGAGAACTCCAAGGGCGTCCGGCTCGGCTCTTTCGTGCTGATTCGCGGCGCGATCGAGGACGAGTTGGAGCAGGCCTTCGCCGGCCACAAAAGCGCGCAAGCAGCGCTGGATTCCGCCGTCGCGCGCGGCAACAAGCTCTTGCGCCAGTTCGAGCGCGCCAGTCCCGAGCGGTAGAATGTCGCGATTAGACATCGCTGCGACCGCGCGTGAGGTGCGCTCCCTCCCCCGCGTGCGGGGGAGGGACGGGGAGAGGGTGCCTCCGCATCGGGACAATCACCTAGAGGAGAAAGCCCTCGCCCGGCACTATGTGCCGACCTCTCCTGCAAGCGGGAGAGGTGCATCGCCTCTTTGGCTTGCACAGAACCAACCAAAGCTGACCCTGCTTTCGATACGCGAATGCAGATGACCATCACGCCGTCGCAACGACTGCCTCACTTCGCCGACGCTAAAAGCTTTCGCGCCTGGCGCGCCGACCCGGCGCAATGGCTGGGAATCGCGCTCGACATCGCGCGCGGCCACGGTCTCGATGTCAGCGCGCTGCACGTGTTCGCGACCGGCACCAATCTCGTCGTGGGGTTCGGCGACAAGCTGATCCTGAAAATCTTCCCGCCGCTGCTGCGTACGCAATTCCTGTCCGAGCGTGGGTCGCTGGCGCAACTGAAAGGCCATCTCGGTCTACCGATTCCCGAGATCGTCGCCGAAGGGGAGCGCGACGGCTGGCCTTATCTGATCATCACCCGCCTTGCCGGCATGCTCGGCTCGGAGGTGTGGCCGCAATTGGCGGAAGACCAGAAGGAGCGCGTGCTGCGCCAGATCGGCGAGACCATCGCGGCCGTGCAGCGCGCGCCGCTCGGAGAGCTCGTGCACATCGAGCCGCGCTGGGACGGCTTCATGCGCCAGCAGATGCAGGGCTGCAAGGCGCGGCACGCGCGTCTCGGCCTTGCGCCGAAATTCCTCAAAGGCCTCGATGATCTCCTGCGCGACGCCGCAAAGCTCATTCCGTTGGATACGCCGCCGGTGATCCTGATCGGCGAATACATTCCAGAGAACTTCTTGCTCGCCTGCGATGACGGCAAATACTCGCTCGCTGGGTTGTTCGATTTCGGCGACGTCCTGGCCGGATGGCGCGATTACGATCTGCTCGGCCCCAGCGCCTTCATGGCGGCGGGCCGGCCGGGCCGGGTGCACAGCCTGCTCGAAGGCTTCGGCTATGCAAAGCTGGATTTCGAGCTGAAGCGCCGCCTGATGGCCCTGATGCTGCTGCACCGCGCCAGCGACCTCAACAGCCACATCTGCATCGAGGGCTGGCAGGACATGGCGGGCGATCTGGTCGAGTTGCAGGAGCTGATCTGGCCGGGGTGATCGCCGGTCGTCCACCACTGGTGTCGTCCTGGACAAGCGCAGCGCCGATCCAGGACCCAGGGAGAAGTTTGACGAAGACTCGTTGTTACCAGCTTCGCGCTGCAACTCCTCCCTGGGGTAATGGGTCCTGGCTTTCGCCAGGACGACAGCGGAGAGGGAGGCGTGCCCGCCAAATGAGCCGCTATCTCGAATAGCCTACATAATAAGCAAATGCCACGCTTTGTATGCAATGACAATGATTTGGGCTGTCGTCCTTCAGGCCGCAAATCCGGCCTTTCGCCCGCGATTTCAGCGGATTAGCGCGCTGGGCAACGTTCCACTAACCCCTGGCACGAACCTTGCGAATCCGGTTCCAACCAAAAACTTTGTGTTGGAGCGATTTCATGAAGCGCCGCGATTTCCTTAAGTCCGTTTCCGGATTGGCCGCTGGCGCGGCGCTTCCGGCCATGCCGCAGGTCGTTTCCTCCGCCAAGGCCGATGCGCGTTCGGAGACGCTGCTGATCGTCTCGGAAGGCGGCCCGAACAATCTCGACATCCACGGCGTCGGCACCAACGTGCCCGGCTATGAGGTGTCCTGGAATTGCTACGACCGCCTGATCAGCCACGAGATGAAGAGCGGTCCCGGCGGCGTGCCCTATTACGATCGCGACAAGTTCAAGGGCGAGCTCGCCGAGGACTTTAGGATCGACGACATGTCGGTCACCTTCAAACTCAAGAAGAACGCCGAATTCCACGACGGCGCGCCGGTCACGGCGAAGGACGTGAAGTGGTCGCTCGACCGCGCCGTCAGTGTCGGCGGCTTCCCGACCTTCCAGATGAGTGCGGGCTCGCTGACCAAGCCCGAGCAGTTCGTCGTGATCGACGATTACACCGTGCGCGTCGATTTCCTGAAGAAGGACAGGCTGACGATTCCCGATCTCGCGGTGATCGTGCCCTGCATCGTCAATTCCGAGCTGGTGAAGAAGAACGCCAGCGAGAAGGACCCCTGGGGTCTCGAATTCACCAAGCAGCAGACCGCCGGCTCCGGTGCCTACAAGGTGACGAAGTGGACGGCCGGCACCGAAGTGGTGATGGAGCGCAACGAGGATTGGGTCGGCGGTCCTCTGCCCAAGATCAAGCGCGTGATCTGGCGCATGGTGCCGCAGGCCGGCAATCGCCGCGCGCTCTTGGAACGCGGCGATGCCGACATCTCCTATGAGCTGCCGTTCAGGGATTTCCAGGAGATGAAGGCGAACGGCAAGCTCAACGTGGTGTCGCTGCCGTTCTCCAACGGCATCCAGTATATCGGCATGAACGTGACCAAGCCGCCGTTCGACAATCCGAAGGTGCGGCAGGCCATCGCCTACGCGATGCCGTACCAAAAGATCATGGACGCCGTGCTGTTCGGCCTCGGCAATCCCATGTTCGGCGCTGCCAAAGACAAGCCGACCGAAGTCGCCTGGCCGCAGCCGCACAAATACAACACGGACATGGAGAAGGCGAAGGCGCTATTGGCAGAAGCCGGCTATGCCAACGGCTTCGAGACCACGATCTCGTTCGACCTCAACTTTGCCGGCGTCAACGAGCCGCTCTGCGTGCTGGTGCAGGAGAGCCTCGCGCAGCTCGGCATCAAGACCACCATCAACAAGGTGCCCGGCGCCAACTGGCGCACCGAATTGAACAAGAAGGAGATGCCGCTCTTCACCAACGTGTTCTCGGGCTGGCTCGATTACCCCGAATACTTCTTCTACTGGTGCTATCACGGCAACAATTCCGTCTTCAACACCATGAGCTACAAGTCGGCCGAGATGGACAAGCTGATCGACGGCGCGCGCAATGCTGCGGCTGTTGGCGACAAAGCAGCTTACGATGCCGACGTGAAGGGCTTCGTCGATCTCGCCTACGCCGATATCCCGCGCATCCCGCTGTACCAGCCCTTCGTCAACGTCGCGATGCAGAAGAACATCAGCGGCTACCAATACTGGTTCCACCGCCGCCTGGATTATCGCGCGATGGCGAAGGGGTGAGAGGGCATGCTGGTCGTCAGCGACGCATCGGCATCGGCACTGGGCTCCCTCTCCCGCTTGCGGGAGAGGGTTGGGGAGAGGGTGTCTCCGCTTTGGGATTGGCAGGGATTGCGGAGGGTGTCCCCGCGCGGCCAGAGCCCTCACCCGCCGCGCTCTGCGAGCGCGTCGGCCTCTCCCGCAAGCGGGAGAGGCGAAGCAAGCCCGCGGAGCACCCCATGCTGACCATGATCGGCAAGCGCCTGATGTTCGCGATTCCCTCGCTGATCGGCGTCGTCATCGTCACCTTTCTACTGACGCGCGCGCTGCCCGGGGACCCCGCGGCCTACTTCGCCGGTCCCGCCGCAACCAAGGAAGCCGTCGAGCAGATCCGGAAAAAACTTGGCCTCGACCGGCCGCTGATCGAGCAGTTCTTCCGCTATACCAACGACCTCGCCCATGGCGATTTCGGCAACTCGCTCACCACGGGCCAGCCGGTCGCGACTGAGATCCGCAACCGCCTGCCGGCCTCCGCCGAGCTGACACTGCTCGGCCTCATCGTCTCGATCGTGATCGCCATCCCGCTCGGCGTGCTGGCGGCGACGCGGCCGGGCTCATGGGTCGACCATCTCTGCCGGGTCACGACGACGGCCGGCGTGTCGCTGCCGGTGTTCTTCACCGGCCTCGTGCTGGTCTATGTCTTCTATTTCCGGTTCGGCTGGTCGCCGGCACCGCTCGGCCGGCTCGACGTGTTCTACAGCGCGCCGCCGACGGTGACAGGCTTCTATCTGGTCGACACCCTGCTCGCGCGGGACGTCGAGGCGTTCCGCTCGGCGCTGAGCCAGCTCATCCTGCCGGCGACCACGCTTGCGATCTTCTCGCTGGCACCGATCGCGCGCATGACGCGCGCCTCGATGCTGGCTGTGCTCGCTTCCGAGTTCGTCCGCACCGCGCGCGCCAGCGGCCTGTCGCCGTCGACCGTTATCGTCACCTACGCCTTCCGCAACGCCATGCTGCCCGTCATCACCACGCTCAGCATGGTGTTCTCGTTCCTCTTGGGCGCCAACGTGCTGGTCGAAAAAGTGTTCGCATGGCCCGGCATCGGCTCCTATGCGGTGGAAGCGCTGATCTCGTCCGACTTCGCGCCGGTGCAGGGCTTCGTGCTGACCATGGCTGTCATGTACGTGCTGCTCAATCTCGTGATCGATATCCTCTATGGCGTGATCGATCCGCGTGTGCGGTTGGAGGGCTGAACCATGACAAGGTTTCGTCCTATGCAAACTCCGACGAAGGTCCGTCCCCTCTCCCGCTTGCGGGGGAGGGTTGGGGAGGGGGTATCTCCGCGGGCGAGAGCCCCGATGTGGAGAGAGCCCCCACCCGGCGCGTTGCGCCGACCTCCCCCGCAAGCGGGAGAGGTAAGGCGCCCCGCGGCTTGCTGGTTTGGTCAAACAACACCCGGGTGATCTCATGAGCTCCGTTGCGCCTGCTGTTGAACCGGTCGGTCCCGCGCGTACCTCGGGGCTATCGGCAATCCTCGAACAGACGCGCTATGTCCTCAGCGAAAACAAGGTCACGGGCTTTGCCTTTGCGCTGCTGATCCTGATCCTGGCCGCCGCGGTCTTCGGTCCCTATGTGGTACCCTACGATCCACTGACCTCCGATACCGCGGCGACGTTGCAGCCGCCGTCGGCGGCGCACTGGTTCGGCACCGATCAGTTGGGCCGCGACATTCTCAGCCGCGTCATCGTCGCGACCCGGCTCGACACCTTCATCGCGATCGCCTCCGTCGCCCTGGTGTTCCTGATGGGCGGGCTCGCCGGCATCGCGGCCGGCTATTTCGGCGGCTGGACCGACCGCATCGTCGGCCGCATCGCCGACACCATCATGGCCTTCCCGCTGTTCGTGCTGGCGATGGGCATCGTCGCCGCGCTCGGCAACACCGTGCAGAACATCATCCTGGCCACCGCCATCGTGAACTTCCCGCTCTATGCCCGCGTCGCGCGCGCCGAAGCCAATGTCCGCCGCAATGCCGGCTTCGTGCAGGCCGCGCGGCTATCAGGCAACGGCGAATTCCGCATCCTCTTGGTGCATATCCTGCCCAACATCATGCCGATCATGATCGTGCAGATGTCGCTGACCATGGGCTACGCCATCCTCAATGCCGCGGGCCTCTCCTTCATCGGTCTCGGCGTCCGCCCGCCCACCGCCGAATGGGGCATCATGGTCGCCGAAGGCGCGGGCTTCATGGTCTCAGGCGAATGGTGGATCGCGCTATTCCCCGGCCTCGCGCTGATGATCGCCGTGTTCTGCTTCAACCTCCTCGGCGACGGCCTGCGCGACATCGTCGATCCCCAGCGGAGGACGTGATGGCTAGCGTAGGTCCAAATTTGCCGCAGAAATTCCCCAATGAAATCAATCCCGTTCTACTGTGCATGGGGTTGTTTTTGCCATTTTTGTTTGGGAGGCACCCCTGACCGCCCAGCCCCTGCTCGACATCCAGGACCTCACCGTCGAATTCACGACCCGCCGCGGCATCGTGAAGGCGGTGCAGCACGTCGACATCGCCGTCGCCAAGGGCGAGACGCTGGCGATCGTCGGCGAGTCCGGCTCCGGCAAATCGGTGACTTCCTATGCGGTGATGCGCATCCTCGATCGCGCGGGACGGATCGCCGAGGGCTCGGTGATGTTCTCGGGCATCGACGTCAAAGCCGCGACCGAGGACCAGATGCGCGACCTGCGCGGCCGCGAAGTCTCGATGATCTTCCAGAACCCGCGCGCAGCGCTCAATCCCATCCGCAAGGTCGGCGACCAGATCGAGGACGTCTTGCGCACCCATGTGCAGCAGGCCCAGGTCGCCGATCATGGTGAGAAAGCGATCGAGGCGTTGGAGCAGGTCAAGATCGCCCGCCCGCGCGAGCGCTACCACGCCTATCCGTTCGAGCTGTCAGGCGGCATGTGCCAGCGCGTCGTCATCGCGCTCGCGCTCGCCTGCAATCCGCAACTGCTGATCGCGGACGAGCCGACCACCGGCCTCGACGTCACCACGCAGAAGGCGGTGATGGATCTGATCGTCGAGCTGACCAAGCGCCGCGCGATGTCGACCATCCTGATCACCCACGACCTCGGCTTGGCCGCCGCCTATTGCGATCGCGTCGTGGTGATGGAGAAGGGCCGCGTGGTCGAGACCGCGAAAGCTGCCGACATCTTCGCAAGCCCCCAGCATCCCTACACCAAGAAGCTGATGCGCGCGACGCCGCGGCTCGGCGTGAGCTTGCGGGATCTGTTGCCGGAAGAGGATGCCGCGGCGGCGTCCTTCGCCTCTCCCCGCGTGCGGGGAGAGGCCGACACGCTCGGCAGCGCAATTGCGCGCCAGAGCGTGGCGGGTGAGGGGGACTCTCCCAGCACCGTGCTCGCGGATACAGCCCCTCACCCCAACCCTCTCCCCGCAAGCGGGGCGAGGGGGCACAGCAGCGCAAGTGGTGAGAGCCAGCCCCTCCTCCTCGTCGACAGGCTCGTCAAGGAATACCCCCGCCAGGGCGCGACCGCCGTGCTCGGAAAACTGTTCGGCCGCAAGCCGCCCGTGGAGCCGGACGTGTTCCGCGCCGTCGACGGCATCAGCTTCTCAATTGGCGTCGGCGAGAGCGTAGGCCTCGTCGGCGAGTCCGGTTGCGGCAAATCGACCACGTCGATGATGGTGATGCGCCTCCTGGACCAAACCTCGGGCCTGATCCAGTTCGACGGCGAGAACATCGGCGGCATCGCGCCTGCCAGCTTCGCCCGGCTGCCGCAGCGCAGCCGGATCCAGATGGTGTTCCAGGACCCGACCGACAGCCTCAACCCGCGCTTCACCGCCGCGCGCGCCATCGCGGACCCGATCGTGCAACTCGGCGACATCAGGGGCCGCGACGCGCTCCGCGCCCGCTGCGAGGAGCTGGCCACCATGGTCGGCCTGCCGCACAACCTGCTCGACCGCTTCCCGCATCAATTGTCCGGCGGCCAGAAAGCCCGAATCGGCATCGCCCGCGCCATCGCGCTGCATCCCAAGCTCGTCATCCTCGACGAGCCGACGGCGGCGCTGGACGTCTCGGTGCAGGCCGTCGTGCTGAACCTGCTTCAGGACCTCAAGGCGCGACTAGGTATGAGCTATCTGTTCGTCTCGCATGATTTGAATGTGGTGCGCTTGTTGTGCGATCGTGTCATTGTGATGCGGACGGGTCGGATCGTCGAAGAGGGCTCTTCCGAGAATGTCTTGAGCGATCCGCAGGACGACTACACCAAAGAGCTGCTGACGGCGATCCCGCATCCGCCGTTGCAGATACACTAAGAGTGCACTGATTGTTCGAGAGAGCGATGGCCGAACCGCTGGACGACTATATCGACGCCGTATCGAAAGCGCTGGCACTGCCGGTTGAGGAGGCCTGGAGGCCTGCGGTGCGCGCCAACCTCGAAGTCTCGCTGCGGCTTGGCCGCCTCGTCGACGAATTCGCGCTGCCGGACGAGACCGAGCCGGCGCCGATTTTCACGGCCTGACGTCGCCATGACCATCAAGCCAGAGATGACGGCCTCGGGAATCGCGAGCGCGGTTGCAGGCGGCAGGATGTCGGCGCTCGCTGCCACGGAAGCAGCTCTCGCGCGCATCAAGCAGCACGACACCATCCTCAATTCCTTCACCGACGTCACCGCCGACCGCGCCCGTGCCAAGGCGCGCGCGATCGATGCCGACATCGCCGCGGGCAAGAAAGTCGGCCCGCTCGCCGGCGTGCCCTTCGCGGTGAAGAACTTGTTCGATGTCGCGGGCGTCGTCACGCGCGCCGGCTCGAAGATCAACCGCGACCTCGCGCCCGCCAGGCGCGACGCCACGCTGATCGAGCGGATGGAAGCGGCCGGCGCCGTGCTGGTCGGCGCGCTCAACATGGGCGAATACGCCTATGACTTCACCGGCGAGAACATCCATGACGGTCCCTCGCGCAATCCCCATGACACCACGCGGATGACCGGCGGCTCGTCGGGCGGCTCCGGCAGCGCCGTCGGCGGCGCGCTGGTGCCGATCGCGCTCGGCTCGGACACCAATGGGTCGATCCGCGTGCCGTCCTCGTTCTGCGGCATCTTTGGCTTGAAGCCGACCTATGGTCGGCTGTCGCGGGCGCGCTCGTTCCCGTTCGTGGCGAGTCTCGATCATCTCGGCCCCTTCGCACGCTCGGTCGCCGACCTCGCACTCGCCTATGACGTCATGCAGGGCCCCGATGCCGACGATGGCGCCTGCACTACCCGTGGTGTCGAACAGGTGGCGCCGCTGCTCGGCGAGTCCATCTCAGGCTTGCGCGTCGCGATCGCCGGCGGTCACTTCCAGAAGAACGTGTTTCCGGAAGCGGTCGAAGCCGTCAGCCGCGTTGCCAAGGCGCTCGGCGCGACTGAGGTCGTCGACATCCCCGAAGCCTCGCGCGCCCGTGCGGCCGCCTATGTCATCACCACCACCGAGGGCGCCTCGCTGCATCTCGACCGCCTGCGCAAGCACCCGAACGATTTCGATCCGGCCGTGCGCGACCGCTTGATCGCCGGCGCCATGGTGCCGGCGCCGCTGGTCGACCGCGCGCAAAAATTCCGCCGCTGGTATCGCGCGCAGCTCGCCGAGATCTTCAAGTCGGTCGACGTACTGCTTGCGCCGGCAACGCCGTGCACCGCGCCGAAGCTTGGTCAGGTGAATTTCACGCTCGACGGCGTCGAGCTGCCGGTGCGCGCCAATATCGGCATCCACACCCAGCCGATCTCCTTCATCGGCCTGCCGGTCGTCGCCGTGCCGGTGCCCCTCGAGCCGCTGCCGATCGGCGTGCAGATCATCGCCGCGCCCTGGCGCGAGGACATTGCGCTCCGCGTCGCGCACGCATTGGAGAAGATGGGCGTGGTATCCGCGCCGTCGCCGAGGGGACTTTAAGAGGAATTTGAGATGGAGATCGATCTCCCCGACGTGATCGCGGAAGTCAAAGCCGCATTCGAGCGCTATGAGCAGGCCCTCGTCAGCAACGACGTCGCCGTGCTCGGCGAGCTCTTCCGCAATGATTCCCGCACGCTGCGCTACGGCATCGGCGAGAATCTCTATGGCTATGAGGCGATCTCCGGCTTCCGCGCCGGCCGCTCGCCGGTCGGCCTGAACCGGCGCACCGCGAAGACCGTGATTACGAGCTATGGCCGCGAGGCGGCCGTGGCCTCCACCTTGTTCTATCGCGACACGGCGCCCGGCAAGGTCGGCCGGCAGATGCAGACGTGGATTCGTTTCCCCGAGGGCTGGCGCGTCGTCGCCGCCCATGTCAGCATCATCGACGAGCCGAAAGAGACCGTATGACGCTTGACGACTTTCCGCAGGGCACGCTGCCGGCCGAGCCGGTGGTGCCGCGCGTCGACCGTCCTTCGCCGTCGGTGCACAAGGTCACGCGCGCCGAGGAACTGCGCCTTCAGCTCGCCGATGAGATCGTGCGCGGAACCCTGGCTCCCGGTGCACCGTTGGACGAAACCGACATTGCGCGGCGGTTCAGCGTCTCGCGCACGCCGGTGCGCGAGGCGTTGCGCCAGCTGGTCGCGAGCGGTCTCGTCGAGGCGCGCGCCCATCGTGGCGCGGTGGTGGCGCAGCCCTCGATCGAGCGTCTCAAGAGCATGTTCGAGGCGATGGCTGAGCTCGAGGCGCTGTGCGCGGGCCTTGCTGCCGAGCGCATGTCCGCCGCCGAGCGACATGGATTGGAGTCCATTCACGAAGAGCTGCGGGTGCTGAGCTATGCCGGCAATCCCGAGCGTTTCCACGAGGTCAATGAGCGCTTCCACAACGCGATCTATGCGGGATCGCAGAATGGCTACATCGCCGAGATCACGCTCGCCACCCGCGTCCGCGTGCAGCCGTTCCGCCGCGCCCAGTTCCGCAATCTTGGCCGATTGGCAAAGTCGCAAGCCGAGCACGACCGCGTCGTCGTCGCCATCATGCGCGGCGACAAGCAAGGCGCCGCCGCTGCGATGCGTGCGCACATCGAGTTGGTGCGCGGGGAGTACGAGATCTATGCGGTGTCGGTGTAGGGCGGCGCGCGCGGTGCCGTAGCAACCATTAAACGCCGAGGAGTTTTTCAGTCCACGGCGTTCCGCGTTGCACGACGGTGTTGGCATAGATGAGCAGCTTGCGCGCGCATGCGATGAGAGCGGCATTGTGAGCCTTTCCGGCCGCAGTCAGGCGGGCATAGAGGGCCATGACGGCCTTATTCCAGCGGAAGGCCGCAGGCAGGGCTGCCGCAAACAGAGAGCGACGCAGGCGAGCGCGGCCGCCGGCGATACGGCGTTGGCCCTTGTACTGCCCGCTATCGTTGTCGAAGGGAGCCAGCCCGGCAAGGGCTGCGACTTCCGGCTGACACGGCCGAGTTCAGGCATGCGGACCAGGAGGGCCAGTGCCGTGCGCTCACCGATCCCGGGAATGCTCATCACGAGGTCAAGGCGGACAGCGAGATCGTGGTGAGCGCGTAGTTGCTTGGCGATGTGACGGATTTGGGAGAGCCGCCTTGCCTTCAACCGGGCAATGTCATCCAGCACGATGCGGCGTAGCCCAGGCTTATCGAGATGCTCGAGCCGGGTCTTGAAGCGCTTGATGTCGTCCTCGATCTGCTCGAGGAAGGTGAGCTGCTCGGCGAGCTCCGCCAAGCGCGGATCCGGCGCACTCCTCACCTCTTCGAGCGATGCCGCGCAGGCAGCAATCAGCGCGGCATCCAGCGTATCGTTCTTGGCGCGACGCAATCGGGAGCGGCCGAACGCCTTGACCTGGATCGGCTGCAGCACCAGCACGATGACGCCGGCCGCACGCAAATGCTCCACTACCCCACGCTCGTAACCGCCGGTCGCTTCGATCCCGACTCGCTTGACGCCAGCTTTGGTCAGCAGTTGCACCAGCTTCCGCCAACCGGGAAGGTCGTTGGCGACCTCCCAACCCTCGTCTCGACCATGAACTACAATGTCGAGCTTCGCCTTGGACGTATCGATTCCCGCTGTCGTCGTGCTAGTCTGTGCCATCTTCGTCGACCCTGCCTTGTGAAGCGAACCTGATTGTTCCGGCAACCATCCGGGTCCGATGAAGGTGCTGGCGCGATCCTGCTACGGGGCAGCCACAAACTGCTCAGGGTGGGCGCGATCCGATCGCCAGCGGCCTGCCGCGGGTTGCAGCCGCGGCAGGCCATTCCTCACGGAACACGCCGACAATATCTGATTGCGCTATTACAAGGGTGGGCAAAGGCGCAAAGCGCCGTGCCCCCACCGTCTTTCCTATTTGATGGTGATGGTGGGCACGCTTCGCTTTGCCCACCCTACGGCACCTAAGCCGTCGCGGCTTCCTTCATATACTTCCGCCAGCCACCATACGCCGTGATATCGCGCGCCTCGCCCAGCACCTCAGGCTCGACGAGAAAGCCCTTCACGCTGCGGCCATCGGCGAGCCGGATCGTGCCGATCGCCATCGGCGCGGGAATCGCATTGACGAACTTGCCGAAGGCGGACGACGACAGCGACCAGATCTCCAGCTCGATCGCGGCGCCCTTGCCGGCTTCGACGCGCAGCATGCCCGGCTTCGGCGGTGTGGTCTTGAGCGCGTAGAGCTTGTAGTCGGGCGCTGTCTTGGTCGCCTCGACCAGCTTCCCGTTCAGGGCCTTCAATTCGCCGTTCAGCGCCATGCCAGACAGATGGGCGCCGACGACTGCGATCGGAATCTCGTCGCCGCTGCTTGCGAGAAGCGGCGCGAGCGGTGCCTGTGCCACGCGCTGTGCGCCGAGACTCAGCTTCGTATCCGCATGGAACACACGGCCGATGCTCGCGAGCAGCGCGTCGCATCCTGCGGGGGCGAGCAGCGTGATGCCGAATGGAATGCCGTCCGCGCGCATCGAAGCCGGCACGGCGAGGCCACAGAGATCGAGCAGGTTGACGAAGTTGGTGTAGGTGCCGAGCCGACTGTTGAGCTCGATCGGATTGGCCAGCACCTGCGCGGTCGTATAAGCGGTCGGCGCCGTCGGCAGCACCAGCGCGTCGATGTGCGCAAAAGTGCGCTCGGCGATCTTGCGCAGGCCCTGCAGGCGATAGAGCGCCGAGAAGGTCTCCGCCGCGGTCAGCCGCGCGCCGGCCGCCGTGATCTCGCGCGTCACCGGATGGATTGCATCGGGTGCGGACGCGAGCAGATTCTTGATCACGAGGTAACGCTCGGCGATCCATGGTCCTTCATAGAGCAGCCGCGCCGTCTCGTAGAACGGCTCGAGGTCGATCTCAGTCGGTGTCGCGCCAAGGGCGGTCCAGCGCTTCAGCGCATCGCTGTAAGCGGCTTCCACTTTCTTGTCGCCGAAGAAGATCAGCTGTCCGTTGCGCGGCACACCCAGGCGCAAATTCGCCGGCAACGGCGTGATCGGCCCCAGCGGCCGGTCGCGCGAGAACGGATCGGCCTGATCCGGCCCCGCCATCACGGAGAGCGCCAGCGCGGTGTCGTCGACCGTCAAGGCGAATACCGAGATGCAGTCGAGCGTGCGGCAGGCGGGCACCAGGCCCGCGGTCGAGATCATGCCGAGGCTCGGCTTCAGCCCGACGATGTTGTTGAGCATCGCCGGCACGCGGCCGCTGCCGGCGGTGTCGGTGCCGAGCGACAGCGGCACCAGCCCGGCGCCGACGGCGACCGCCGATCCCGAGCTCGATCCGCCGGGAATGAGATCGTCGCGGATCGAATTCTTGGGAATGCCGTAGGGCGAGCGCACGCCGACGAGGCCGGTCGCGAACTGGTCGAGATTGGTCTTGCCGATGATGATGGCGCCGGCGGCGCGCAGGCGCTCCACGGCGGTGGAGTCGCGTGTCGGCGTATAGGAGAAGGCCGGGCAGGCCGCCGTGGTCGGAAATCCCAGCGCGTCGATATTGTCCTTGACCGCAACCGGCACGCCATAGAGCGGCAGGCTCGTGGCATCCTTCGTGGCAAGTCTCTCTGCCTCCGCGACTGCGTCCTTTTCGTCGCGCAGGCTGATGAACACGGCGGGATCGTTATGGTCGCGGATGCGCCGATAAGTCCGCGCGACCGTCTGCGCCGGCGTCAGCGTGCCCGCGCGATGCGCGGCCACAATCGCGGCGATCGTTTCAGGCTGCTCAGCCCCCATGGCGACAAAACTCCGGCAACTGGTTTACCCGGCTTGAAGCAAGCGATGTGCCATTGTGTACAGTATCGGGGCCAGGCAGGTGCCGCGGATATTGTCGTGAGATCAGTAGCTTGCGGAGTTCTGGTGGTCGAGCGCAATTGCTCGGTTGCAGGCATCTGCTTAAACTGTGGGCAGCCGAGATCAGGTAAAGTCGGCGAGGATCCGGAGCAGGTGCTGCCGGTTCTCCCTGCCGAGCTTCGCCTCGACATGCCGCTCGTGTTCGGCCGCGAGGCGCTTGAACTTGCTCAGCGCCGCCGCGCCAGGCGCGGTGAGGTGCAGCGCGTGCGAACGTCGGTCCGTCTTCGACTTGATCCGCTTCACGTATCGGCGCCGTTCGAGGCTGTCGAGCAGATGCACCAGCCGGGCGCGCTCGATGCCGAGGCGCTTGGCCACCGCCATCTGCGACAGGCCCGGATTGGCGCCGATCACCGTCAGCACCGAATATTGCGTCGGCCGGATATCGACCTCGCCGAGCGTCTTGATGAAGTCCTGGAAGATCCAGATCTGGAAGCGCCGCACCGCATAGCCGGCGTGGTCGATCAGCGCGTCGAGGCCGACCTCGTCGGCGTCGTTCCGCTGCGCAGCGCCGTTGCCGGCGCGTTTGCGTGGGGACGTCTGGGCTGCGCTGGTTGTCACATCGTGTCTCCCTCTGCCGAACCTTAGCGCTTCGACGCTCGGGGTGAAAGATTGTTGTTGACGACAACAATTGTCGTGCCCAACATTGTGGCCAAGGCAGCCCGGAACGAGGCTGCGGCCGATCCCGGATCCGGGGCGAGGAGGAAACCCGATGACAGCCGCCTCACGCGGTGATGCTGCGAGCCTGTTCGCAACACCCAGAACCGTTGCCGAGCATCGCGCCGACGGCAGCATCGTGCTGCGCTCGCCCGAGCCACTTGGCGAAAGCGCGCGCTGCACCGGCGACTGGCTGGAGCAGTGGGCGCGGCAAACGCCCGATACGATCTTCCTCGCCGAGCGCGGCAGCGCCGAAGCGCCCTGGACCACCATCACCTACGCGCAGGCGCTGCGGCAGATACGGGCGGCCGCGTCCTGGATCCTGGCGCAGGGCCTCAGTGCCGAGCGCCCGCTCGCCATCCTCTCCGACAACAGCATTGATCATGCGCTGCTCGCGCTCGCCGCTCAGCATGTCGGCGTGCCCTCGGCGGCGATCTCGCCTGCCTATTCGCTGATGTCGAAAGATTTCGACAAGCTCAGGAGCATGATCGCGCTGCTCGAGCCAGGCGCGATCTATGTCTCCGCGATGAAGCCATTTGCGGCGGCGCTAGATGCGATCAGGCCGCTGCACACGGCGCAGATCATCAGCGGCAATGCCGACGATGTCGACGCGCTGTCGTTCCGCACCATCGCGACGACGCCCGAAACGTCCGACGTCGCAAAAGCCTTCGCCGCGGTGACGCCAGACACGATCGCAAAATTGCTGTTCACCTCGGGCTCGACCGGTACGCCCAAGGCGGTCATCAACACCCAGCGCATGCTGACATCGAGCCAGCAGGCCAAGGCGCAGACATGGACATTCCTCGAACCGGGCTGCGGCGATCTCGTGATTCTCGATTGGCTGCCCTGGAGCCACACCTTCGGCGCCAATCACAATTTCAACCTCGTGCTGCGCAACGGCGGCTCGCTCTACATCGACGGCGGCAAACCGGCTCCGGGCCTGTTTGCGATCTCGCTCGCCAATCTAAGAAGCGTGATTCCGACGGTCTATTTCAACGTGCCACGCGGCTTCGACATGCTGATCGCGGCCCTCCGCGGCGATGAGGAGCTGCGCCGCCGCTTCTTCGGCGAGGTGAAGTTCGCGTTCTATGCTGGCGCCGCGCTGCCGCAGAATCTCTGGGATGCGCTGGAGCAGCTTTCCATCGAGACCGTCGGTCGTGCGTTGCCGATGGTCTCGGCCTGGGGCTCGACCGAAACTTCCCCGCTCGCGACCGATTGCCATTTCCTCGCAGAACGCTCGGGCAATATCGGCGTGCCCATTCCCGGCACCGAGCTCAAGCTCGTCGCCTCCGGCGATAAGCTGGAGGTGCGCGTACGCGGTCCCAACGTCACGCCGGGCTATTGGAAGGCGCCCGAGCTGACGAAGCAGGCGTTCGACGAAGAGGGCTTCTATCTCATTGGCGACGCCGTGAAGTTTGCCGATGCGAAGCGGCCTGAGCGCGGTCTGTTCTTCGATGGTCGCGTCGCGGAAGATTTCAAGCTCAATTCCGGCACCTGGGTCAGCGTCGGCACGCTGCGCGTCGCCGGCATCGCCGCATTGGCGCCGCTCGCGCAGGACATCGTCGTCACCGGCCATGGCGGCGACGAGGTGCGCTTCCTGGTGTTCCCGAATATCGCTGCCTGCCGCGCCCATGCCGGGCTGGGCGAGACGGCAACTGTGAACGACGTGCTGGCGCATGACAAGGTCAGGACCGCGATCGCGCAAGGTCTGGCACGGCTGAAACAGCAGAGCGGCAACTCCTCCGGCCATGCCACGCGCGCGTTGCTGCTCGCCGAGCCGCCGTCGGTCGACGGCGGCGAGATCACCGACAAGGGCTACATCAACCAGCGCGCCGTGCTGACGCGCCGCGCCGATGCGGTGGCGCGGTTGAATGATGATGCGTCGGCGGAGTGGATTGGCTGTGCTTGACCGGGCGCTCTCCTCACACCTTCTTCGCTTCCACCGCCATTCGCACCGCGAGCCCGGCCAGCACCGTGCCCATCAGCCAGCGCTGCACCAGCATCCAGCTCGGCCGGCTCGCCAGGAACAGCGCGATCGATCCGGCCGCGAACTTGGGACGCGCCTAGTCGTCGGGCGCGTCCCTAGCCGCAACGCACTGCGCGCGATCATCGCATTGACGCTGACGCTGATCGCGATCTGGATCGCCCCTAATACCACCGACTGTGTCAGCACGCTGCCGGCGGTCGGATCGATGAACTGCGGCAGCAGCGCCAGATACAGCATCGCGATCTTCGGGTTGAGCAGGTTGGTGACGAAGCCCATCGCGAACAATTTGCGCGGGCTGTCGATCGCGAGCTTCCTGACCTGGAACGGCGAGCGCCCGCCCGGCTTCACCGCCTGCCAGGCGAGCCACAGCAGATAGCCGGCGCCAGCGAAGCGCAGCGCGTCATAGGCGAAGGGAATGGCGAGCAGCAGCGCCGTGATGCCGAACGCCGCGCACAGCATGTAAAACACGAAGCCCAGCGCCACGCCGCCGAGCGAGACGATGCCCGCCGCCGGCCCCTGCGTGATCGAGCGCGAGATCAGGTAGATCATGTTCGGCCCGGGCGTGAGCACGAGGCCGAGGCAGACGAGGGCAAAGCCGAGCAGGGCGGGGGTGTGGGGCATGGGTGAACCGGTGCGGAGGACGCGATGGTTCTAATATGCGCGGCGAAGTGGGGCCATCGCGCAATTGCACGGAGGACAATTGAGTTTCTGGGCGCGCGCTCGCTGCGCTCCCTCGCCCCGTTCTTACGGGGAGAGGGGTGGGGTGAGGGGCTTCTCTCCACGGATGAGATCGCCGAGAGGCCTACCCTCACCCGGATCGCGCCGGACGATGCTCCGCATCGCCGGCGGCGATCCGACCTTTCCCGCAAGCGGGGAGAGGCGAAGAGACAGCTTCAATGCGCCTCGTCCCAGTTCGTCGCGGCACGCGCATCGACATGCAGCGGCACCGACAGCAGCACGGCCGGGAACGGGGCGTCCTGCATCACGTGCTGCACCACGGGCAGCGTCGCCTCGACTTCGGCGTCCGGCACCTCGAAGATCAATTCGTCATGCACCTGGAGCAGCATCTGCGCCGACAGCTTCTTCTTGGCCAGTGCATCCTCCACGCGCGTCATGGCGCGGCGGATGATGTCGGCGGCGGTGCCCTGGAGACGGGCGTTGATCGCAGCGCGCTCGTTGAAAGCGCGCACCGAGGCGTTGGACGCCTTGATATCGGGGTAGTGGCATTTGCGGCCGAACAGCGTGGTGACGTAGCCGTAGCTGCGGCAGAAGTCGCGCGTCTCGTCCATATAGGCGCGGATGCCGGGGAAGCGCTCGAAGTATTTCTTGATGTAGGCCGAGGCCTCCTCGCGCGCGATGCCGAGCTGGTTGGCGAGGCCGAACGCCGAGATGCCGTAGATGATGCCGAAATTGATCGCTTTGGCGCGGCGACGGATTTCGCTGGGCATGCCCTTGATCGGCACGC
The DNA here is from genome assembly GCF_023375135.1 of Bradyrhizobium sp. C-145. Classification (NCBI taxonomy): domain Bacteria; kingdom Pseudomonadati; phylum Pseudomonadota; class Alphaproteobacteria; order Hyphomicrobiales; family Nitrobacteraceae; genus Bradyrhizobium; species Bradyrhizobium sp. C-145. Next base: position 496,930 of record NZ_CP088150.1, read on the forward strand.
CGAACATTTCCGACGCCGTCATGGCGTGAATGTCGAGCCCGTCGCGGAACGCCTGCTTCAGCACGGGAATGTCGGCGATCTCGGCCAGCAGCCGCAGCTCGATCTGCGAATAGTCGGCGGAGACCAGCTTGTGCCCCGGCGTCGCAACGAAGGCGCGGCGGATCTTGCGGCCGTCCTCGGTGCGCACCGGGATGTTCTGCAAGTTCGGCTCGTTCGACGACAGCCGGCCGGTCGTGGTCGCGGCCAGCGCGTAGGTGGTGTGGACACGGTGGGTCTGCGGATTGACGTAAGTCGGCAGCGCGTCGGTGTAGGTCGATTTCAGCTTCGAGACCTGGCGCCACTCCAAAATCTTCTTCGGGAAGTCGTGGCCCTGCTCGGCGAGCTCATCGAGCACCTGGGCGGTGGTCGACCATGCGCCGGTTTTTGTCTTGCTGCCCCCGGGCAATCCCATCTTGCCGAACAGGATGTCGCCGATCTGCTTGGGGCTGCCGACATTGACCGGCTCGCCTGCGATCTCCTGGATCTCCGCCTCGACCCGCGCTGCGGTCTGGGCGAATTCGCCCGACAACCGCGACAGCACCTGGCGGTCGATCGAGATGCCGCGCCGCTCCATGCGCGCGAGCACGGATACCAGCGGCCGCTCCAGCGTCTCGTAGATGGTGGTCATGTGCTCGGCGACGAGGCGCGGCTTCAGCACGCGCCAGACGCGCAGGGCAATGTCGGCACCTTCCGCCGATAAGGGTGCGGCCTTGTCGATCGGCACCTGGTCGAAGGTGATCCTGCCCTTGCCGCTGCCGAGCAGCTCGTTCTCCTTCAGCATGGCATGGCCGAACCAGCGCTCGGACAGCGATTCGATCGCATGCGAGCCGCGGCCGGCATCGAGCACGTAGGAGATCAGTTGCGCGTCGTCGATGTTGCGCAAGGTGATGCCGTGCTGTGCCAGCATCACCGCGGTGAACTTGGCGTCGAAGCCGACCTTGAGGATGCCTGACGATTCCAGCACCGGCCGCAGCGCTTGGATCGCGTCGTCGTGCTTGACCTGGTCGGGTGCCAGGCCCGCGTCGAACAGGCCGGCGCCGCCGCCGGATTGCTTGTGCGCCAGCGGCACATAGCAGGCCTCGTTTGGCGCCACCGCCAGTGCGATGCCGCAGAGATCGGCCTGCATGGGATTGATCGAATTCGCTCTCGTCTCGATCGCGACATGGCCGGCATCATGGATGAGCGCAATAAAAGCGTTGAGCTCTTTGAGCGTCTTGATCGCCTGATACTTGCCGCGCTCGACTGGAAGCTTGCGCAGCGCCTCTTCGCGCGCGGCGGCGAGCGAAATCGGCGCACCCTTCGGGCTCGCGGCCTTGTCCTCCTTGCTTGCCGATTTGTTGCGCTCGCGCGGAGCAGCTTGCGCCGGCGTGCCGGTTCCCGGCGCGGGCACCACATCCGAGGGCGGCAGCGGCGAGAATACGCTGGCGCCCTTGGCATAGCCAGGATCGGCATCGACGTTGGCGGGATCGATCTGCGAATAGTCGGCGACGCGCCGCGTCAGCGTCGTGAATTCCATCGCCTTCAAGAAGGCGATCAGCTTGCGCGCATCCGGCTCGTGGACGGCGAGGTCGTCGAGAGGCACCTCGAGCTCGACCTTGTCATCGAGCAGCACGAGCTGCCGCGAGATCCGCGCCTTCTCCGCGTTCTCGAGCAGCGCCTCGCGCCGCTTCGGCTGTTTGATCTCGCCGGCACGGAACAACAATTGATCGAGGTCGCCGTATTCGGTGATCAGCTGCGCCGCGGTCTTGACGCCGATACCGGGCACCCCAGGCACGTTGTCGGTGGAATCGCCGGCGAGCGCCTGCACCTCCGCCACCTTCTCCGGCGGCACGCCGAATTTCTCGATCACCTCGGGGATGCCGATGCGGCGGTCCTTCATGGTGTCGTACATGGTGACGCAATCGGTGACGAGCTGCATCAGGTCCTTGTCGGAGGACACGATGGTCGCGCTCGCGCCGCGCTCGCAGGCCTGCCGCACATAGGTCGCGATCAGATCGTCGGCCTCGAACCCGACCTGTTCCAGGCAGGGCAGGTCGAAGGCGCGCACGGCTTCGCGGATCAGCGCGAATTGCGGGATCAGATCGTCAGGCGCCGGTGGCCGGTGCGCCTTGTAGTCGGGATAGATCTTGTTGCGGAAAGTGATTTCCGACTTGTCGAAGATGATCGCCAGATGCGTCGGCCGGTTGTCCTCGGGCATGTCGCGCAACAGCTTCCACAGCATGTTGCAGAAGCCGAGCACGGCGTTGACCTGGAGGCCGTCGGACTTGCGGTTCAGCGGCGGCAGCGCGTGATAGGCGCGGAAGATGTAGGAGGAACCGTCGACCAGGAAGACATGGTCGCCCTTGCCGGCCGCCTTCGCCGCGACCGGCTTGGCAGTAGCTTTGGCAGCAGCGGATTTGCTCTCGGCGGCCGCCTTGGGCGCGGCAGCCTTGGTTTCAGCTTTGGCGGTGGTCTTCGGGGACGTTTTGGGTGCGGTTTTGGGCATGGCCGCAATGTATGAATTTTTGCGGGCTTTGACAGCCTTGGAAGGCGGATTTTTGGCTCGCTGGCGCCACTATCCCCACTGTCATTCCCCGCGAATGCGGGGAATCCAGTAACGCCGCGGCCTATCGGTCGATGACGACTGTCTCTGGGATACTGGGTCGCCCGGTCAAGCCGGGCGACGACAGCGATCTCGGTCACTCCGCCGCCTGCAACACCGCCCCCGCCTTCTTCGGCGCGATCCAGAACGCGTCCGGCCGCTCGAACAGGAAGCTGGCGTTGAGCCGCAGCGCGACCTGCCAGATCGCGAGCGCTCCGAGCACGCCGAGAACCGTGACGACCAGCGACACCGTGCCGATATCGGCGATGACGCCCGTGCGTAGCAGCAGCGTCCGCGTCGCCGCCATCGGCAGGAAGAAGGCGAGGTAGATCACGATCGAATGCTCGCCGCAGAAGCGGAGGAAATTCAGCCATTGCGCGCGCGCGAGCAGCGTGCCCATCGTGATGATGGCGCAGGCACCGGCGAAGCCCAGCGCGAGCGAGACGATCTTCCATTCGCTGGCGCCGAATGTGACCAGTCCGGCATTGACCAATACCCAGGTCGCGAGCGCTGCAAGCGCAAAGGCCGGATGCTTCCGTGCGCGATCCGACAGGGCGAACACGTAAGGCGCGAACAGATAGCCTGAATAGAAATAAACGAAACGCGCGCAGAACTCGTCGATGACGGTCCAGCCGGTCGTGACGCGCGCCGTCTCCAGCGCGGCGGCGACGAGCCAGATCGCGAGCGGCGGGATTTTGCGTGTCAGTTTTGTGACGACGAAGAAGATCGGCAGCAGATAGATGAACCACAGCGTGCCGAACGGCTCGATGAAGGATTCGAGGTACAACAGGCCAACGTCGCGCCAGCTCGTTTCCGCCGCGAAGGCCGGCGCCTTGAAGCCGAATTGGATTGTCACCCAGACGACATAGAAATAGGCGAAATGCACCACCTTGCGGTCGAGATAGGTTCGCCAGTCCCGGTCGATCACCAGGGACAGGAACAGGCCCGAAATCAGGAAGAAATCCGGCATCCGGAATGGCTTTGCGAAGGCCACGGCGACATGCATGAAGCCGGTCTGTCCGGCGGCGAGTTCGACCCCGAGGACCGAATGCATCATCACGACCATGACGATGCAGATGCCCTTGGCGTAGTCGACCCAGTCGACACGCACGGCAGAAGGGGCCTTGGAACGCCCGCCCGCAGCGATTGTGCCTGATCGTGCCATGATGTCCCTTCTTGAGGCGTGTTCCGCCAGTCCCTGTCCGTCAGCGGGGCAGTGTGGCGCCTTGCGGTTTCAGACTTCTTTACCGGTTCAATTTCCGTACCGCTTTTTTGTATGCGCCACTGTTCCCTCCCCTCAGGAAAATGCTAAACCGCCTCACGTCGGGGTTTCTTAACCAATCTAAAACAGGGATTTTCATGCGCATCGCGATGATCGGCACGGGCTATGTGGGACTGGTGTCCGGGGCCTGCTTTGCGGATTTCGGTCACGACGTCACCTGCGTCGACAAGGACGAGAAGAAGATCGCTGGCCTTCATCGCGGCGAAATCCCGATCTACGAGCCCGGGCTGGACGAACTGGTCGCGAACAATGTGAAAGCCAAGCGGCTGGACTTCACCACCGACCTGTCCAAGCCGGTCGCGGAGGCCGATGCCGTCTTCATCGCGGTCGGCACGCCCTCGCGCCGCGGCGATGGTCACGCTGACCTCTCCTATGTCTACGCGGCCGCCCGTGAGATCGCGCAATCGCTCACCGGCTTCACCGTCGTGGTGACGAAGTCGACCGTGCCGGTCGGCACCGGCGACGAGGTCGAGCGCATCATCCGCGAGACCAATCCGTCGGCCGACGTCGTCGTCGCCTCCAACCCCGAATTCCTGCGCGAAGGCGCCGCGATCCGCGACTTCAAATTCCCCGACCGCATCGTGGTCGGCACCTCCGACGAGCGCGGCCGCAAGGTGATGGGCGACATCTATCGTCCGTTGTCGCTGAACCAGGCGCCGCTGATGTTCACGGCGCGCCGCACCGCCGAGATGATCAAGTACGCCGCCAACGCGTTCCTGGCGACCAAGATTACCTTCATCAACGAGATCGCCGATCTCTCGGAAAAAGCCGGCGCCAACGTCCAGGAAGTCGCGCGGGGCATTGGCCTCGACAACCGCATCGGCACCAAATTCCTGCACGCGGGTCCCGGCTTCGGCGGCTCGTGCTTCCCGAAGGACACCAAGGCGCTGATCAAGATCGCGCAGGACTACGACGTCTCCTTGCGCATCGTCGAATCCGTGCTCGCCGTCAACGAGAACCGCAAGCGCGCGATGGCGCGCAAAGTGAGCCAGGCGCTCGGCGGCTCGCTGCGCGGCAAGATCATCGCGGTGCTCGGCCTCACCTTCAAGCCCGATACCGACGACATGCGCGATGCGCCGTCGATCCCGCTGGTGACCGGCCTGATCGACATGGGCGCAAATGTGAAGGCGTTCGATCCCGTCGGCATGGAGCAGGCCAGGAGCGAGCTGCCCAACATCACCTATTGCGAGGATGCCTATACCTGCGCGCAAGGTGCCGACGCGCTCGTCATCGTCACCGAATGGGTGCAGTTCCGTGCGCTCGATCTCGACCGGCTGAAGGCGACCATGGCAAAGCCCGTCGTCGTCGACCTCCGCAACATCTACCGCCCCGAGGACATGGAAGCCGCCGGCTTCGTCTACGAGAGCATCGGCCGCCCGTCGGTGCAGGGCTGATAGCTACACATGATTGTCAGACCCCGCGAAGGCGGGGTATCCAGTAGCCCGTGACCTTCGTAATAACCGGGATCCGAGTTACTGGATCGCCGGCCCCAGTGCGCAATTGCGCACAGGGCAGACGATGACGGACCGAGACTTTTGCCCCGCAGCTTCGACACGCCCCTTCCGATCGATGCCGTGCTCGACGATTTGTCGCGCACGCTGGAGGCGCACAACGCGGCCGTGCTGGTGGCGCCGCCGGGTGCGGGCAAGACCACGCGGGTGCCGCTGGCGCTGCTGGATGCGCCCTGGGCCAAGGGTAAGAAGATCATCGTGCTGGAGCCGCGCCGCATCGCGGCGCGCGCCAGTGCCGATCGCATGGCAAAATCGCTCGGCGAGCATACTGGCGAGACCGTCGGCTATCGCGTCCGCTTCGGCTCCAAGATCTCGCGCGCGACGCGCATCGAAGTGGTGACCGAAGGCATTTTTACCCGCCAGATCCTCGACGATCCCGAACTCTCCGGCATCGCCGCCGTTCTGTTCGACGAATTCCACGAGCGCTCGCTCGATGCCGACATGGGCCTGGCGCTGGCGCGCGACGCGCAAACCGGCCTGCGCGAGGATCTCCGCATCCTCGTGATGTCGGCCACGCTCGATGGCGCGCGCGTGGCAAGATTGCTCGGCGAGGCGCCCGTCGTCGAGAGCGAGGGCCGCGCCTATCTGGTCGAGACGCGTTATCTCGGCCGCAAGACAGACGCGCCGGTGGAGCGGCAGATGGCCGACGCCATCGCATCCGCGCTGCGCGCCGAGAGCGGCTCGGTGCTGGCGTTCCTCCCCGGCGCCGCCGAGATCCGCCGTACCGAGAACTTCCTGGGCGAACGCGTGCAGGACGCTTCCATCGAGATCGTGCCGCTGTTCGGCGCGCTCGATGCCGCCGTGCAGGACCGCGCCATCGCGCCAGCGCCCAAGGGCACACGCAAGGTGGTGCTGGCAACATCGATCGCCGAGACCTCGCTCACCATCGAAGGCGTGCGTATCGTCGTCGATTCCGGTCTTGCCCGCGTGCCGCGCTACGAGCCCGACATCGGGCTGACCCGGCTCGAGACCGTGCGCGCCTCGCGCGCGGCGGTGGACCAGCGCCGCGGCCGCGCCGGCCGCATCGAGCCTGGTGTCTGCTATAGGCTCTGGGACGAGCCACAGACGGCTTCGCTCGCGCCTTACACCCAGCCGGAAATCCTCAGCGCCGATCTGTCGTCGCTGGTGCTCGATCTTGCGCAATGGGGCGTCGCCGAGCCCACTGCGCTGTCGTTCCTCGATCCGCCGCCGCAGCCGGCCTGGAAGGAAGCCAAGAGCCTGCTTGCCGAGCTCAACGCCCTCGATGGCGACGGCCGCATCACCGCGGAGGGCAAGAGCCTGCGCGCGCTGGCGCTGCCGCCGCGGCTGGCGCGCATGATCGTGGATTCGCATCGTGCAGGCAGCGGCGAGGCTGCGGCCGAGATCGCGGCGATCATCACCGAGCGTGGGCTCGGCGGCGACAGCGTCGATCTCGAACACAGGCGCGACCAGTTCCGCCGTGATCGCTCGCCGCGCGCGGCGAGCGCGCGTGATCTGGCGCGGCGCTGGGCCTTGCAGGTGGCTGCCTCGGAGACGGCGGGGCAGCAGGAGGATCTCTCCACCGGCCTGATGCTCGCCTATGCCTTTCCGGACCGTGTCGCGCGCAACCGCGGCAATGGCAGCTTCGTGCTGGCCAATGGCCGCGGTGCGTCCGTCGAGCAGACCTCCTCGCTCGCCCGCGCGCCCTACATCGCGATCGGCGAAATGACGGGAACGGCGGCGAGCGGACGCATCCTGCTCGCTGCGCAAATCACGCAGGACGAGATCGAGCGGCATTTCGCCGAGCATATCGAGAGTGCCGACGAGATCTCGTTCGATCGAGGCGCGATGGCGTTGCGGGCGCGGCGCAAGCGCGCGCTGCATGCGATCACGCTCGCCGAGGCGACACTTGCCGTGTCGCCCTCGGAGGATACGGCGCGCATCTTCGCGGATGGCCTGATCGCCGCGGGCCTTGACCGGCTGCCCTGGTCGAAGGCCGCCAAGCAATGGCGCGACCGGGTGATGTTCCTGCGCAAGGCCGAAGGCGACAGCTGGCCCGATCTCTCCGACAACGGACTGATCGCGCGCCGCGACGACTGGCTGGTCCCCGCGCTCTACGACAAGATCGCGCTCAAGGACATCTCCGCCGGCGATCTCTCCGATGCGCTGATGGCGCTGCTGCCCTGGGAGATGCGTGCGCGCCTCGACCGCGAGGCGCCGACGCATTTCGAGGCGCCGACCGGAAGCATGCTCGCGATCGACTACGAAGCCGAGCAGGGGCCGACTATCGCGGTGCGGCTGCAGGAGTTGTTCGGCCTCAACACCCATCCCTCGATCGCCGCCGGCAAGGTGCCGCTGGTGCTGGAATTGCTGTCGCCGGCCCAGCGCCCGGTGCAGGTGACGCGCGATCTGCCCGGCTTTTGGCGCGGCAGCTACAGCGCGGTACGCTCCGATCTGCGCGGCCGCTATCCGCGCCATCCCTGGCCCGACGATCCCGCCAGCGCGCTGCCGACCAGGCGAGCGAAGCCGCGGGGGACGTAAGAGGTCCCCTCCCCCTGCCGCAGGCGGGCAGAGGTTCAAGCGACCGCATTAACCATCTGCTCATCCTTTTCGTCAAAATGACACGCGCCCCGGCGTGCCTTCGCTCGCGGACGGGCGCGCCGCGTGGTGAAATCGAGCTTTCGGCTCGGAAGTGGTGTGATGCGTAACATAGTGATCTTCGCGGCCGTCATGATCGGCCTCGGCACCTTCATGGCCCAGATGGCGGACAAGATGAGCTCCGCCTCCGCCACCTCGGTGCCGCGCACGACGGTGGCAGTCGCCTCCACCGCGCCCGCCGGCGGCCGCAGCCTGGCCATTTCCCGCGACGGTCGCGGTCATTTCCAGGCTGAGGGCCGGATCGAGGGCCAGCGTATCGGCTTCATGGTCGATACCGGCGCCTCTGTGGTTGCGCTGAACGAGACCTCGGCCGCACGCTTTGGCCTGCGTCCCTCGCGCAGCGAGTACAACGCCACCGTCTCGACCGCCAACGGCACCATCAAGGCCGCGCGCACCCGCATCGCCATGTTAGAGGTCGGCGGCCTTATCGTGCGTGACGTCGATGCCATGGTGCTGCCGGACGCAGCGCTGTCGGAGAACCTGCTCGGCCTCTCCTTCCTGTCCCGCCTCAAGCGCTTCGAATACGCCAACGGCCAGATGGTGCTCGAGCAGTAGGCGCAGTCCGCGCGATCACGCGGCCGTCCATTTCAAGAAAATCTCTTTGCTTTCACCGCCCTCGCGGTAACGTTTCTTCGTTACCAAACTGCCGCAATTATCGGCCACAAGCCTTCATTCCCGCCTTCCGCTGCGGCCCGGCATTCGCTAAGGCTGCAGCAAATCCTGCCCCCTTTTCACGAGACCGTCTCAATGTTCCCGAAGCCGAAATCCGTATTGTTGCCCAACACCTATGCCTTCGAATCCGAGCCGATGGTGAAGCCGACGGGCTTTCGCGAGTACGACGCGCGCTGGTTGTTTCAGAAGGAAATCAACCTGATGGGTGTGCAGGCGCTCGGCATGGGGCTGGGCGCGTTGATCGCCGAGCTCGGCGTCAAGCAGGAGATCGTCACCGGCCACGATTTCCGCGGCTATTCGGCCTCGATCAAATACGCGCTGATCTCCGGCCTGATGGCGGCAGGTTGCAAGGTGCACGACATCGGGCTTGCGGTGACGCCGATGGCCTATTTCGCGCAGTTCGATCTCGACGTGCGCTGCGTCGCCATGGTGACAGCCTCGCACAACGACAATGGCTGGACCGGCGTGAAGATGGGCGCCAATCGCCCGCTGACCTTCGGTCCCGACGAGATGACGCGGCTGAAAGAGATCGTGCTCAATGCCGAGTTCAAGAACAAGGCCGGCGGCTCCTATCAATTCCACGAGAATTATCCGGCGCGCTATATCGCTGACCTCACCTCTCGTCCGAAGCTGACGCGCAAGCTGAAGGTCGTCGCAGCCTGCGGCAATGGCACCGCCGGCGCGTTCGCGCCGCAGGTGCTGGAGGCGATCGGCTGCGAGGTGATCCCGCTCGACACCGAGCTCGATCACACCTTCCCGAAATACAATCCGAACCCTGAGGACATGGAGATGCTGCACGCGATCCGCGACGCGGTGCTGCATCACAAGGCCGATGTCGGCCTCGGCTTCGACGGCGACGGCGACCGCTGCGGCGTCGTAGACAACACCGGCGAGGAGATCTTTGCCGACAAGGTCGGCGTGATGCTGGCGCGCGACATGTCGGCGATCCACAAGGAGGCGCAGTTCGTCGTCGACGTGAAGTCGACCGGCCTGTTCGTCACCGATCCCGTGCTGCAGAAGCAGGGCGCGAAGGTCGCCTATTGGAAGACCGGTCATTCCTACATGAAGCGTCGCACCAACGAGATGGGCGCGCTGGCGGGCTTCGAGAAGTCGGGCCACTTCTTCTTCAACAAGCCGTTCGGCCGCGGCTATGACGACGGCCTGGTCTCGGCGATCGCGATCTGCGACATGCTCGACCGCGCGCCGGGCAAGTCGATGGCGGACCTGAAGAACGCGCTGCCGAAGACCTGGTCGTCGCCGACCATGTCGCCGCATTGTGCCGACGAGGTCAAATACGGCGTCATCGACAAGGTGGTGAAGCACTTCGAAGGCTTGCAGGCGAAGGGCGCCAAGATCGGCGGCCAGTCGATCCGCGATCTCGTCACCGTCAACGGCGTGCGCGTCACGGTCGAGGACGGCAGCTGGGGCCTGATGCGCGCCTCCTCCAACAAGCCCGAGCTCGTCGTCGTGGTCGAGAGCCCGGTCTCCGAGCAGCGCATGCACGACATGTTCGAGATGGTGAACAGCGTGCTGCGCACCCATCCCGAAGTCGGCGAGTACAATCAGAAGATTTGAGGCGTAGCTGCAAGTCGCCACACGCACCGCTGTCATGCCCCGCGCAGGCGGGGCATCCAGTACGCCGCAGCTTCTCGATTCGATCGCAGGATCGCCCGGTCAAGCCGGGCGATGACAGCCGTCGTGTGGTGAAAGCCCTAAGCCGCCACCACCGCCGGGATCGGCAGCGCGGTGACCGACTTGATCTTCTCCATCGCGAAGCGCGAGGTGACGTTCTTCAGCGGCACGGCGCTGATCAGCTTCTTGTAGAACACGTCATAGGCCTGCATGTCCGCCACCACGACGCGCAGCATGTAGTCGACGTCGCCGGCCATGCGATAGAACTCCATCACCTCCGGCATGGCGCTGACGGCTTCGGCGAACCGCTTCAGCCAGGCGTCGGAATGGTCGGAGCTCTCCACCGAGACGAACACGGAGATGCCGAGCCCGATCTTGTTCTGGTCGACGAGGGCGACGCGCTTGATGATCACGCCGTCGGCCTCCAGCCGCTGGATGCGCTTCCAGCAGGGGGTCGAGGACAGGCCGACGCGATCACCGATCTCGGCGACAGAGAGGGAGGCATCCTCCTGGAGGACCATCAGGATCTTGCGGTCGATGGCATCGAGGCGGCGGCTGGTCTCGGGGATCTGGACGGCAAGGTCGGTCATTTGAAGAACTTTGTTCCATTTGAGGGGCAGATTTCCCTGATATAGAGAAAATCATTCTATAGCAAGTCTATAATGTTGGCGGCCGGCCGGGCATCGCCGCCGGCTGCTCGCTCAAAAACTCTTCAACTTCAACGCGTTGTGGGGCGGCTAGGCCACCACCATGACGGCCACATTTCAGCGCTGCGGCGGCCGCGGCGAATCGCAGCGCCTGCCGCGCCCCCTTGCCCTCGGCGAGGCGAAGCGCGAAGGCGCCATGGAAGACGTCGCCGGCGCCGAGCGTATCGACCGCCTGAATCGGGAAGGCTGGCGTCTGCTCCAACTCGCCCGCCTCGTTCAGCCAGATCGTGCCGAGGGGGCCGCGGGTGGCGGCGAGGAAGGCCGGCGTCAACCCGGCCAGGCGCTTCAAGGCCTCGCCGTCGTCGGCGATGCCGGCGGTCTCCTGCGCCTGTTCGCTGGCGAACAGCAGATGCGAGGCTGTCGTGAGCAGGCCGTCCTGCAACGACATCGCGCGGTCGACGCCGACGATGACGCGAACGCCGCGCCGGCGCGCCTCAGTGCAGAGCGAGGTCGCGAACGAAGCGCAGCGGCTTTCGACGAGGACCGCGCGGCAATCGGCGAGCAATTCGTCCGCGTCCGCCAGCTTCACGCTCCACAAGGCGGGATCACGATAGATCGTGAGGGTCCGCTCGCCGGAGGGCTCGATCATGATCGCCGAGACCGGCGTGGCCAGGCCCGGCATGCGCACGATGTGCGTGGTTTCGATGCCCTCCTGCGCCATCCGTTCGAGGATGAAGCCGCTCGACGTCTCGCCGGCATCGCCCATCGGTCCGGCGAACGAGACCCGGCCGCCGAGACGGGCGATGGCGATCGCGGCATTGAGCGCGTTGCCGCCGCAGATCTCCGCAAGATGGCTCGCGTTGGCCTTGCTGCCGCGTTCGGGCACGGCCTCGACGCGAAAGGTGAGGTCGCGCACGGGAATGCCGATGCAGAGGATGCGCGGCGCTAGTCCCGTTGCGGTCATCGGCGCTCTCAGCTCAAGCGCCGCTCTTATCGTGCACCCAGCGGCCAAGCAGATGATGGGCGATCGCGAACGGATGCGGGCCCGCGAGCCCGTCCGGATGCGTCCGCGTCAACATCAGCGCAGCCTCCTCGCGCGTGAACCAGCGCGCGTCTTCCAGCTCCATGCGATCGACGACGATGTCCTCGTTCAGCGCCCGCGCGCTGCAGCCGATCATCAGCGACGACGGATAGGGCCAGGGCTGGGTCATGTAATACTGCACGTCGGTGCAGCGGATCCCGGACTCCTCCAGGATTTCGCGGTGCACCGCGTCCTCGATGGTCTCGGCTGCCTCGACGAAGCCGGCGAGGCACGAATACATGCCGGGCGGAAACTGCTTCTGGCGGCCGAGCAGGCATTTGTCGCCGGAGGCGACCAGCATGATCACGACGGGATCGGTGCGCGGAAAATGCTCGGCCTTGCAGGCGGGACAGTCGCGCTTCCAGCCGCCTTCCTTCATGCTGGTGCGTGCGCCACAATTGGCGCAATAGCCGTGGCGCTGATGCCAGCCCACCATCGACTTTGCCATCGCGATCGCCGACAACTCCTGTGGCGGCAGCGCGCCCTGCATCGCCATGCCGCGCAGCTCGGTCACGGTGTAGTCGTCGCGGCCGACCAGCTTCTCGGCCGCCGCCTGCGACATTCCCATGCCGAACATCGCCGCGCCATCGCGCAGCCCCAAGAAGACCGTGCCGGGATTGGCGCCGCATTTCAGCGCCTCGTCGATTCCCAGCAGCGCCCGAACCTTGTCGCCCTCGCGCTTCACCAGGAGCGAGTCGCGATAGACGACATAGGCGCGCGATGACGGCTTCTGCTCCATCGCGAACAGCTTTTCGTCGTCGCGGCGCAGATGCGCGGCGCGGTCGAGGACGTTGGTGACGAAGGCCGGCTGTCCCAGCGGAAACGCGTCGAATGCTGACATTATGATTCTTTCAACCCAACCAGATCTTGCGGCGGAGCGCGCTGATGAAATTCTGCACTTCAGTGGCGTCGTGCGCCAGCGGCGGCATCACGCCCCACACCGGCCGCGGCCAGGCCGCGTCACTGGTCCGGCGCGCGATGACGTGAACGTGAAGCTGCGGCACGAGGTTGCCGAGCGCGGCGATGTTGAGCTTGTCGCATTTGGTGATCTCCTTCAGCGCGCGCGAGACGCGGGAGATCTCGGTCATCAGCTGCGCCTGCTGCACCTCGTCGAGATCGATGATTTCGACCGCGTCGGGCTGCCGCGGCACCAGCAGCAGCCAGGGATAATGCGCGTCCTTGATGACCAGCACCTTCGACAGCGGCAAATCGCCGATGTCGATAGTGTCCTCTTTCAGGCGGGAGTGCAGCGACCAGGCGGGTTCGGGCATGTGTCTTTCCGGATAGCCGGGGGGCGGGCGAGTTGGGGCCGACCATACGATACGCGGTTAGCGAGGGGAAGGATCGGGCTCCGCAGGGGCCGCATGCACCGTCGTCGTCCTGGACAAGCGAAGCGCAGATCCAGGACCCATTACCCCAGGAAGTAGTTTGGCGAAGATTTGTGGTGACCAGCTCGGACCACAACTGCTCCCTGGGGTAATGGGTCCTGGCTTTCGCCAGGACGACAGCGAGTTACGCCTCCGCCAGCACGCGCGCATTGGCGCGGATCGACGCCTCGCTCACACGAATGCCGAGGCCGGGGCCGTCGGGCACCACGACATAGCCGGCGCGGTTGACGACGCGTTCTTCCAGCACGTCCTCGGTCAGCACGTGATGCGGCATGTAGAACTCGCAGCCGAGCGAGATGCCCGGCGTCGCCGCGATCAGCTGCGTGCCGGCGGCGAGCCCAATGCCGCCCTCCCACAGCGTGCCGCCATAGCCGGGCAGGCCGGCGATGTCGGCGATCGCCATGATCGCCTGCGCCTCGAACAGGCCGCCGGCCTTCATCAGCTTGATCGAGACGGCATCGGCTGCTTCGCGGCGCACCACCTCCATCATGTCGCGGCGATCGAAACAGCTTTCGTCGGCGAGCACGGGCGTTTCCAGCGCCGCGGTGAGCTGTGCCATCACGTCGAGAAACTTGCGCGGCACCGGCTGCTCGATGAAGGTTGGCGCAAACTCTTCGACATCGCGCAAAATCTTGATGGCGCCGAACGGCGCCAGGGCCTGGTTGTAGTCGACGCGCAAATCGACCTTGTCGCCGAATTCTTTGCGGATCGCCGCGAGGTGGTCGAGGTCCTCGCGATGCGGCTTCACGCCGGTCTTGACCTTGTAGATGACATTGCCGTCCGGCACCATGTTTCGCATGCGTTCGAGATCGGCGGAGAAATCCGGATCGGCGATCGAGAAGGAGAGGGGAATCGTGTCGCGCACCCGGCCGCCGAGGAGGTCGGCGACCGACAAGCCGGACGACTTGCCGACGATGTCGAGCAGCGCCATCTCGATGGCGACCTTGGCCTCGGCATGTCCGACCAGCGCACGGTCGAGCTCTGCCATCAGCGCGCGGATACGGCGCACCGGCTTGCCGAGCACGATCGGCCTTAAGTAAATGTCGAGCGCTGAGAACGCCGCTTCCGGCGTTCCCGTGAACACCTCCCACGGCGCTGCCTCGCCCCAGCCGATCACGCCGTCGCTCGCGGTGAGCTCGATCAGCACGCGCTTCACCGTGCCCTTGACGTTGCCGACGCCCTGGAGGCGGGCCATCTTGATCGGGCTCTCGATCAGGAACAGCCTGAGACGTTCGATGGTCGCTTCGGTCATGTCAGGCCTCCATTGACGTGCCAGACCTGGCCGGTGACGTAGGACGCTTTCGGGGATGCCAGGAAGGCGATGATCTCGGCGACCTCCTCCGGCCGCCCGCGGCGGCGCATCGGGATCAGCGCCTCGGTCGCAGCGATCTGCTCGGGCGACAGCCGGCTCTCGCTCGGCTTGTCCTTGACGATGAGGCCCGGCGCAACCGCATTGACGGTGATGCCGTCGCTCGCGAGCTCGACCGCGGTCAGCCGCACCAGCGCTTCCAGTGCGGAGCGGCTCGCGGCGGTCGCGGCGAACGGCGCGAATTCGGGCCGGATCGCGTGCGCGACGAAGGACGATACCGCGACGATCCGCGCATCGCGCCCAGCACGGAGTTGCGGAAGCGCAAGCTTCACGAAACGCGTGAAGGCGAGAGCGGATTCGTCCATCGCCTGCATGAATTGATCGGCCGGCGTGCCGATCGCGCTGCCGCGGCGGGCGTGGCCTCCAATCAGGATCAATCCGTCAAGCCGGCCGAAATCGAGATGCGCAGTCGCGCATGCCAGCGTCAGGGCGACTTCATTGGCGAGATCGCCGAGGCATGTTGCAACGGCCGCACCGCGGGCTTGCGCCTCCGCCGCGGTAACCTTGAGTCCGTCCTCGTTCGATCGCGTGTGCAGCACGAGCCCGATGCCGGGCGCTGCGAGCAGCTTTGCGGTGGCGCGGCCGATGCCGCTGGCAGCGCCAGTGACGAGATACACGCGTTCAATATCGGACATCACGATGCCGTTGTGGCCGGCGGCAAGGCGCCGGTGCGGTGGAAATGGCTGAGGAAGGCGCGCGTCGCGGCCTCCTGCGGATTGTCGATCACCTGTCGCGCCGGCCCCTCCTCGACCACGATTCCGTCGCGCATGAACATGACACGCTCGGCGACCTCGCGGGCAAACGCGATCTCGTGGGTCACGATTACCATCGTCATGCCCTCGGACGCCAGTCGCTGCATCACGCTCAAGACCTCGCCGACCAATTCAGGGTCGAGCGCCGAGGTCGCCTCGTCGAACAGCATCACATCAGGCTCCATCGCGAGCGCGCGCGCGATCGCAACGCGCTGCTTCTGGCCGCCGGAGAGTCTCGCCGGATATTGATCGGCCTTCTCGGCCAGGCCCACCTTGGCGAGCTGCGCGCGCGCGAGCGTCTCCGCGTCCGCCCTGGCCATGCGTCGCACCGTGACCGGCCCCTCCATCACGTTCTGGAGCGTCGTCATGTGCGGGAACAGATTAAAGTGCTGGAACACCATGCCGGTGGTGGCGCGGAACCTTGCCAGCGTCTTCACGTCGGGCAGCTTCGAACCGTCGCCAAATGAAAAGCGCGTGTCGCCGACGCGGACGCTGCCGCCGTCGGGCACGACCAGGAGATTGATGCAGCGGAGCAGCGTCGATTTGCCCGAGCCGGACGGGCCGATCAGCGCGACCACGCCGCCCTTGGCGACGTCAAGATTGATGTTCTTCAGGACCTCGTTGCTGCCAAAGCTCTTGCGCAGGCCGCGGATTTCGATTTTTGAGGTGTTATTGGACGTCTCGCTCATTCACTCACCGCCAATCGCTTCTCGCCGCGCCGGACGATGATGGTGAGCGGAATCAGGATCGCCGCATAGGCGACCGCGACGGCGGTGTAGGTCTCCAGCGGCCGGTAGCTGTCATGGGCGGCGACCTGGCTCTGATAGACGAGGTCGGGCACCGCCAGCACCGAGACCAGCGAGGTGTTCTTGAACTGGATGATGGACTGGTTCATCAGCGCCGGGATCATGCGCTTGATCGCCTGCGGCAGCACGATGCGGCGCATGGTCTGGATCGGCGTCATGCCGAGCGCGGCGCCGGCTTCGGACTGGCCGCTGTCGATCGAGACGATGCCGCCGCGGATGATCTCGGAATAGAACGAGCCGCCATAGAGCGAGAGCGCCAGCGCCGAGGCGGTGATCGGCGTCATCTCGACGCCGGCGAGGATCGGCAGCGCGTAATAGAACCAGATCAGCTGCACCAGGATCGGCGTGCAGCGGAACGCCTCGATGAAGGCGAGCGCAGCAAGGCGCAGCGCCCTGAAGCGCGACAGGCTGCCGAACGCACCAAGCAGGCCGAACAGCAGCCCGCAGACGACGATGACCACGGTGAAGCCGACAGTGACGCCGAGCCCGTTGAGAAAGAGCCAGCGATAGCCCCAGAGGATGCCGAAGTCCCACTGATACATGCGTGCTTTCTTGCTTCACCTCTCCCGCTTGCGGGAGAGGTCGTGCCGCATCGAAGATGCGGCACGGGTGAGGGTTCTTTCCTCTGGGGGAGTCTTGCCAGCTGAGCCACCCTCTCCCCAACCCTCTCCCGCAAGCGGGAGAGGGGGCGCAGCGAGATTGCCGATGCAGCGGCGCCCAATCATACGCTACAGCGACACGCCCGGCGGAATGTCCGCCTCGGTCACGCCCACCAGCTCCATGTTGGTGATGATCGCGTTGCGGATGAAGCCGAGGCCCTTGTTGAAATCGATCCAGGTGTTGACGTAGTCGCGCCAGGTCTTGTCGGTCTCACGGCGGAAACCGGCATTGGACGTGGTGGCGAAGATCGGCGTCGGCAGCACGAGCTGGCCGAGCGAGGGATTCTTCTTCAGCACGGTCAGCGACAGCATGGTGATCAGGCACTGCGCGTCGACGCGGCCGGTCTGGAGTGCGGCGGTGGCATCGTCCGCGGTCTTCAGCCGCGTGATCTGCGCCTTCGGCGTCAGGCGGCTGACGACCTGGTCGTGCGAGGAGCCCTGGTCGACCGCGATCTTGATGTCGGGCGAGTTCAGCTCGGCCCAGCTCTTCGGCTTGAAGTCCTTCTTGCAGAGGATGGCGAAGGCGTTGTTGAAAACCGGCACCGAGAAGTCCACGACCAGCGCGCGTTTCGGGGTCGGGTTGAGGCCGAAGAAGATGTCGATCTTGTTGGCCTGCAGATCGAGCACCGAATTGCCCCAGGTGGTTTCGGTGATCTCGAGCTCGGCCTCCATGTCGTCGGCGAGCCCCTTGGCGATGTCGATGTAAAAACCCTTCCATTGGCCGGATGCGAGATCCTTCATGTAGTAGGGCGCACCGCCGCCGACCGCGCCGATCCGCATCTTCTTGGTCCGGCGGATGCGGGCGAAGGTCGATTCGTTCGGATCGGCCGCCTGCGCCACGGCCGGGGAGGCCAGCGCCCCTGCAGCCGCCGCACCAATGGCGCCAAGTCCGACAATCGATGCAACATCACGACGTGTAACCATTGGGATCAATCGCTTTTCTGGTTGGATGGAGTTCCGCCAAGCGTTCTTAGCAAGGTGGTCCCAGCAGCGAAAGCACAGCCTATCGGCTGGGCAGATCTGGAATTGCCCGGATGCTGGGCAAACTCAACCGGTTCAAGCCGATACCCGCTTGCTTTCCGCTCCCTTTGGCCCCAAATAGGGACCGGGAGATTGGCGGTGGACGAGCCACTCGCCAACCGGGTCAGGTCCGGAAGGAAGCAGCCCTAACGAGGTCTGGATCGGGTCGCTCGTCAGTCTCCTACCTGTTTTTCGAGCGAATTGCGCCGGCGGGGCCTCCCGCTGGCGCGCTCCTTTCCGCAAAAGCCGGCCGAGAGAGATTTCATTGCGGATCGACCGATGACCGACGCTGGCGCCCCTCCCAATCCCGACAGCGCCAGCCAGGCTGGCTTCGCACTCGGCGCCGAGCCGGGCACGCCCTACCGGGTGCTGGCGCGCAAGTATCGTCCTTCCTCTTTCGATGATCTGATCGGCCAGGAGGCCGTGGTCCGCACCGTCTCCAACGCGTTCGAGACAGGGCGCATTCCGCAGGCCTGGATCCTCACCGGCGTCCGCGGCGTCGGCAAGACCACCACTGCGCGTATTCTGGCCCGTGCGCTCAACTATGAGATGCCGGATGGTTCGGTGAAGGGCCCGACCATCCACATGCCGACGTTAGGGGTACACTGCCAGGCGATCATGGAAAGCCGGCACATGGACGTGCTGGAGATGGACGCGGCGTCGCATACCGGCGTCGACGACGTCCGCCAGATCAATGACAGCGTGCGTTATGCCCCCGCCAGCGCCCGCTACAAGGTCTACATCATCGACGAAGTCCACATGCTGTCGACGGCGGCGTTCAACGCCTTCCTGAAGACGCTGGAGGAGCCGCCGGAGCACGCCAAGTTCGTGTTCGCCACGACGGAGATTCGTAAGGTTCCAGTCACGGTGCTGTCGCGCTGCCAGCGCTTTGACCTGCGCCGGGTCGAGGCCGACGTGCTGATGAAGCACCTCGCCAACATCGCGACGAAGGAAAGCGTCGAGATCGAGCCGGAGGCGCTCGGCATCATCGCGCGCGCCGCCGAAGGCTCGGTGCGCGATTCGCTGTCGCTGCTCGACCAGGCGATCGCGCATGCCGCGGGGCAGGTGAAGGCCGATGCCGTCAGGCAGATGCTGGGCCTCGCTGATCGCACCCGTGTCATCGATCTCTTCGATTCGCTGACGCGCGGCGACATCGCGGCCGCCTTTAAGGAGTTCCGCGACCAGTACGACGTCGGCGCCGATCCCATCGTCGTGCTCTCGGACCTCGCCGAATTCGTCAATTTCGTCACCCGCGTGAAGATAGTGCCGGCAACCGCCGACAACGTCGCCTATGGCGAGACCGAGCGGGTCCGCGCGCGGGACTTCGCGTCCAAGATTTCCATGCGCGTGCTGTCGCGGATGTGGCAGATGCTGCTCAAGGGCATCACCGAGGTGCAGGCCGCGACGCGTCCCGCCGCGGCCGCCGAAATGGTGCTGGTGCGCATTGCCTATGTCGCCGACCTGCCGACGCCGGACGAAGCGATCCGGATGCTGCAGCAGAACGGCGGCGGCTCGCCGATCGTGAGCGGCGCCAGCGCCGCGCGCAGCGCGCCTTCGGCGCCGGTTGCTTCCACGGCCCCGGTTCGCATGCCGACCTCCTCGCCGTCATCATTCGGCGGTGGCGCTGCCCGGCCGCAGATGGCGGCGCCGGCGCCCGATCCGCAAGGCGCAGCGCCGGTGCTGCGCGTCACCAGTTTCACCCAGCTCGTCGCGCTGGCGGGGCAGAAGCGCGACCTCCTCACCAAGGGCGCGCTCGAAGGCGACATGCGCCTCGTCCGCTTCGAGGAAGGTAGGCTGGAGGTCGCGCTCGAGCCTAACGCCTCCAAGACCATGATCTCCGAGCTCGCGAAGAAGTTCGAGCTGTGGACCGGTCGCCGCTGGACCGTGATCGTCTCCAACGAGCAGGGCCAGCCGACGCTGCGCTCGGTGAACCAGGCCGCGAAGCAGGAGCATGCGCGCACCGCCGAGGCCGACCCGCGCGTGCAGGAGGTGCTGTCGCGTTTCCCCGGTGCGAAGGTCGTCGAGGTCCGCAGGCTTGCCCCCGAGACGCCGGAAACCAATATTAACTCGGACTATGGCAGTGACGATCCGCTAGAGGGTTCCGACGGCGACGATCTCTAGCGCATGATCCGGACCCGAAGGGCCGCGTAGCGAAAAGTGCGAAGCGGTTTTCCGATAAGATCATGCGCAAACAATATGCTAAGGTACGATGATGATTCATAGCGCCTTAGCCTCTTTCAAGGACACGCGAGCTATGGCTGATTTTCTCGGCATGATGAAGCAGGCGGCGCAGCTGCAATCCAAGATGCAGGAGATGCAGGACCAGCTCGCCAACGTCGAGGTTGAAGGCATCTCCGGCGGCGGCCTCGTCGCCGTGCGCATGACCGCGAAGATGGACGTCAAGGGTATCAAGATCGATCCCTCGCTGATGAAGGCGGAAGAGCGCGAGGTGCTGGAAGACCTGCTCGTCACCGCCTTCGGTGATGCCCGCCGCAAGGCGGAGGCTGCGATGCAGGAGAAGATGCAGGCCCTCACCGGCGGGCTCGGCCTGCCGCCGGGGCTGTTCGGTCAGTAAGATGGGCGCCGTTGCAGGTCCTGAAATCGAGCGGCTGGTCCAGCTGCTCGCGCGGCTGCCGGGCCTCGGTCCGCGCTCGGCGCGACGCGCGGCGCTGCATCTGATCAAGAAGCGCGAGGCGCTGATGATGCCGTTGTCGTCGGCATTGCAGGTCGCGCTCGACAAGGTCGAGGTGTGCAAGACCTGCGGCAACATCGACACGCAAAATCCCTGCACCGTCTGCACCGATCCGAAGCGCGATCCCTCCATCATCGTCGTCGTCGCCGACGTCGCCGACCTCTGGGCGCTGGAGCGGGCCAATGCCACCCAGGGGCGCTATCACGTGCTCGGCGCGACATTGTCGCCGCTCGACGGCGTCGGCCCGCAGGACCTCACCATCGACGCGCTGGTGGCGCGCGCGCATGATTCGCAGGTGCAGGAGATCATCCTGGCGCTGAATGCGACGGTGGACGGCCAGACCACGGCGCATTACATCACCGACCTGCTTCAGGACGCCAATGTGAAGGTGACGCGGCTCGCCCATGGTGTTCCTGTCGGCGGCGAGCTTGATTATCTCGATGAAGGTACGCTATCGGCTGCGATGCGGCAGCGCACCCTGTTCTAGCCATCCAGACTTTACGGAACGGACGACATGACGAAACTTTTCGCCACACGATTGGCTTTGGTCGCGACGATGATGGTGCTGGTGAGCCCGGCCATCTCCGCGCAGCAGGGCGACGAGACGCCGCCGCCGTCCAAGCCCGGCAAGCCGATCAACACCGGCGACGTGCTCTCCGGCGAGTTGAATGCGATGAAGGTGCGCGACGTCAAGAACGGCAAGCGCGTCGCGACTTATCAGATCACCTCCGAGCCGCGCCGCCTGCCGCCGCCGAACGGGCTATGCAATCTCGAGACCGGCCCCGAAACCTTCCAGCTCGTCACCTCCAGCGACGCGCAGGCCGCGCAGTTGAAGTCGTTCGTCGGCAAGGAGATCTCGGTCAAGGTCGACGAGATCGCCTGCGCCAGCGATGCCGGCCAGATGAGCGAGGCCGTGATCACGAAGTGGAGTTTGATCAAGAAGCAGTAGGCTCGCGACGCTTTCTCCGTCATCATTGCGAGGAGCAAGCTGCCGTAGGGTGGGCAAAGGCGCAAAGCGCCGTGCCCACCATCTTTCGTCGATCGCGCTGAAGGTTGGTGGGCACGCTTCGCTTTGCCCATCCTACGGCATCGCGGGCGTGGCGCTCGCGGTATCAAACCCTCACCGGCCCCAGCGTCTCGAAATGCCCGCGCTTCTGCAGCCAGGCCAGCAGCACCAGGCTCGGGATCGCCACCAGCACGCAGATCACGAAGAACAGCGCCCAGCCGGTCGTATCAGCCACGAAGCCGGCGCCTGATGACAGATACGTTCGTCCCACCGCCGCAAGCGCGGTGAGTAGCGCGTATTGCGTCGCTGTGTGCAGCGGGTTCCTGCACAGGGCGGAGAGGTAGGCGACGAAGATCACGGTGCCGATGGCGCTGGTGAAGTTCTCGGCCGTGATGGCGAAGGCGAGCGCCCATTGGCTGGTGCCGACGAACGCCAGCCAGGAGAACGAAAGATTGGCGAGCGCCTGCACCACGCCGCCGATCCAGAGGCTGGTCGCCAGCGAATAACGCCGCGCGACAAAACCGCCGGCAAAGCCGCCGATCAGCGTCGCGGCGAGCCCGACGCCCTTCACGATCGCCGCATAGTCGTTGCGAGAGAAGCCGAGGTCGATTACGAACGGCGCCGTCATCGTGCCGGAGAAGGCATCGGTGAACTTGAACAGCACCACGAAAGCCAGCGCGGCGAGCGCGTCCTTGCGGGAGAGGAATTCGGCGAAGGCGCCGATCGCGGCCTGAACGACGCGAGCGAAGGCCGGCTCTGCGTGCGTCGCCGCTTCCGCCTTTGTCGATTGCTCAGGCTCGGTTGCGACGAGCGCCGTGAACGTCCCGATCAGCACCATCGCCGCCATCACCACATAGCCCCACATCCAGGCCGAGTGGCGTGTAATGCCGGTGCCCTCGAAGCCGGAGACGATGAACAGCGCGCCCGCGGTCGACACCAGCATGCCGATACGATAAGCCGCGACATAAGCGGCCATTCCGGCCGCCTGCTCGCTCTCCGGCAGGCTCTCGACCCGGAAGGCATCGACCACGATGTCCTGGGTCGAGGACGTGGTCGCGACCAGCAGCGCGCCGAGCGCGACGTAGAACGGCGAGCGCGCAGGATCGGTCATCGCCAGCAGCAGGATGGCGATGATCAGCAGCAGCTGCGAGAACAAGAGCCAGCCACGCCGCCGCCCGAAGACGCGGGTGAACAGCGGCACATGGATCGCATCCACCAGCGGCGCCCACAAAAATTTCAGCGTGTAGGGCGTGCCGACCAGCGCAAACAGCCCGATGGTCTTGAGATCGACCCCGACCTCCCGCATCCACACCAGCAGCGTCGAGCCCGACAGCGCCAGCGGCAGGCCTGAGGAGAAGCCGAGGAACAGCACTATCAGCACCCGCGGTTGCAGGTACACGGCAAGGCTGTCACGCCAGGAGGCAGCGGTGGCGCCAGCGGAGGAGGTCGCGTCGGGTGCGGTCATGGGGTGGTGTTAGCAGATTCTGGGGGCGCTGCCTCTTCTCCCTCTCCCCCGTTCTTACGGGGAGAGGGTTGGGGTGAGGGGCCTCTCGCCACATTTGAACTCGTCGAGGGACCTGTATCCCTCACCCGGATTGCGCCGGACGATGCTTCGCATCGCCGGTGGCAATCCGACCTCTCCCCGCAAGCGGGGAGAGGTGAAGACGTCACTCCCCCGCCTGGAGCTTCCTCGGAAACAGCTCCGGCGCACCGGTGGCCACCAAATGTGGGCCTTCGGGCGCATCCGCCTTGCTGAAATCGAGCTCCTCGATTCGCCCGGCGCGCTTCTCGATCTTGTCGGCGGAGATCAGCACCTGCCGCACGTCCTCGTTGACGTCGGCAAAATGCTTTTGCAGCTTCAGCACGCGGTCGCGCAGGCGGCCCAAATCGTCGCCCAGCTTGATCACCTCGGTGCGGATCTGGTCGGCGGCATCGCGCATGCGCGCGTCCTTCATGATCTGCTGCATGACTTGGATCGCGAGCATCAGCAACGAGGGTGACACCAGCACGACGCGGGCGCGATAGGCCTTCTGGATCACGTCGTCGAAGCCGTCATGGATCTCGGCGTAGACCGATTCCGACGGCACGAACATCAGCGCCATCTCCTGGGTCTCGCCGGTGACGAGATATTTTTCGGCGATGTCGCTGACGTGCTTCATCACGTCGCCGCGCAGCCGCTGCGTGGCGAAGCGCCGCTCCTCGTCGCTGCGGGCGTCGTGCAGCGCGGTCATCGCCTCCAGCGGAAATTTCGCATCGATGCAGAGCGGGCGCTGGTCCGGCAGGAACACGACGCAATCGGGCCGCTTGCCGGTCGAGAGCGTGAACTGGAACTCGTACGAGCCCTTGGGCAATCCGTCCTGGACGATTGCTTCCATTCGCGCCTGGCCGAAGGCCCCGCGCGACTGCTTGTTGGCGAGCACGTCGCGCAGGGTCGTCACCTGCGTGGTGAGGTCGGTGAGGTTCTTGTGCGCACTGTCGATGATGCCGAGCCGCTCATGCAGCGCGCGCAGGCTCTCCATGGTGTTGCGGGTCGAATGTTCCATGGACTGGCCGACGCGATGCGTCACCGAATCCAGCCGCTCGTTGACCGCCCGCGCCATCTCGGCCTGGCGGCCGGCCAGCGCCTGGGTCATGGCGTCGACCCGGCCCGAGGCCTCGCTCTGGGCCCGCAGCACCTCGCTCAGGCGCTCCTCGAGCTCGTCGGCCCGGATCGCATGCGCCATCGCGAGTTCCGCGCCGCGCCGCCCGGAGCGCGCGATCACGACGGCAATCACTACCAGCAGGATGAGGATAAGGGCGCCGAAGCCGATCAGCGCATCGATCGTGCGCACCGGCCAGTCGCCCAGCATGACAATGATCTCGTTCATGCGTCCCCTTCTACCCGATTCGCCGGAATGCGCGAACGAAGAGGGAACGTCGGTGGTTAACGACCCACTAATTTTTATGGTTAACGAAAGCTGAAGTTTTATGGTTAGCGGAGGGTTAACGAAGTTCCTGGCCGGATTGACCGCATCCGGCGCGCAGCTTAAATCGCCGCCATGGCCCTCAGAGAAATCATCATCCTGCCCGACAAGCAGCTGCGTCTGATCTCCAAGCCGATCGAGAAGGTCACGCCGGAGATCCGCAAGCTTGCCGACGACATGTTCGAGACCATGTATGACGCGCCCGGCATCGGCCTCGCGGCGATCCAGGTCGCGCAGCCGCTGCGGCTGATCACCATGGACCTCGCCAAGCGCGACGAGAACGGCGAGACCAAGCACGAGCCGCGTGTCTTCATCAACCCGGAGATTCTCTCCTCTTCGGAGGAACTTTCGGTGTACGAGGAAGGCTGCCTGTCGATCCCCGAATATTACGAGGAGGTCGAGCGTCCCGCGAAGGTGCGCGTGCGCTTCACCGACCTCGACGGCAAGGTGCACGAGGAGGATGCCGAAGGCCTCTATGCCACCTGCATCCAGCACGAGATCGATCATCTCAACGGCGTGTTGTTCGTCGACTATCTGTCGAAGCTCAAGCGCGACCGCGTGATGAAGAAGTTCGAGAAAGCCGCCAAGCGCGCGGGGGAGTAACCACGTCCTCCGCCGTCATGCCCGGCCAAAAGCGCGAAGCGCGTCTTCAAGCCCAAAAGCGCGAAGCGCGTCTTCAAGCTAACGTGCCGGACATCCGCGTTCTTCGTCCGTCGAGTGAGAAAGAACGTGGATGGCCGGGACAAGCCCGGCCATGACGAGTACTCTGTTCCTTTCCGAGGATTGTCTCGTCCCATGCCCCTCCGCCTGATCTTCATGGGCACGCCCGATTTCTCCGTGCCGACGCTGCTCGAGCTGGTCGCGCATGGCCACGAGATCGCGGCCGTCTACACCCGCGCGCCGAAGCCCGGCGGGCGCCGCGGCCTGCAATTGCAGCCCACGCCGGTCGAGGAAGCTGCGCGAAAACTCGGCGTTCCCGTGCTGACGCCGAAGACGTTGAAGACGCCGGAAGCGCTCGACGAATTTCGCGCCTTCGATGCCGATGCCGCGGTCGTCGTCGCCTACGGCATGATCCTGCCGCAGGCCATCCTCGATGCACCAAAACTCGGCTGCTACAATCTGCACGCTTCGCTGTTGCCGCGCTGGCGCGGCGCCGCGCCGATCAATCGCGCCATCATGGCAGGCGATGCCGAGAGCGGCGTGATGGTGATGAAGATGGATGTCGGCCTCGACACCGGCGACGTCGCCATGGCCGAACGGCTCGCGATCACGGACAGCATGACCGCGGCCGATCTGCACGATCGCCTCTCCCGGCTCGGTGCCGATTTGATGGTCCGCGCCATGGCCGCGCTCGGACGCGGCGGGCTTCAGCTCAAAAAGCAGAGCGAGGACGGCGTCACCTATGCCGCCAAGATCGACAAGGCCGAGGCGCGGATCGACTGGACGAAACCTGCACGCGCGGTACTGCGCCACATCCACGGCCTGTCGCCGTTCCCCGGTGCCTGGGCCGAGCTCGCGGACGTCAGCGAGAATGCGCGCGTCAAAATCCTGCGATGTGAATTGGCGAACGGCTCAGCTGCGCCCGGCGAGGTGCTCGACGACCACCTCACCATCGCCTGCGGCGAGGGTGCCATCCGCATCATCGAGATCCAGCGCGAAGGCAAGGCCCGGATGCAGGCCGCTGACTTTTTGCGGGGCGTGCCGCTGAAGGCGGGATCGAAGTTCAGCTGACGCTGTCATACTCCGCGAAAGCGGGGTATCCAGTACGCCGAGGCGTCTCGGTCGAACGGAGCTGTCTCAGAGTACTGGATCATCCGCCTTCGCGGATGATGACACCACCCGGATTGAGATGCCCCGCTACAAGCTCACCATCGAATATGACGGCGCGCCGTTCTGCGGCTGGCAGGTGCAGGAGACGCTGCCCTCGGTGCAGGGCGCGCTGGAAGCTGCCGTCAAGGCGATGACCGGCGCGGATGCGCGGGTGCATGGGGCCGGCCGCACCGATGCCGGCGTGCACGCGCTCGGCCAAGTCGCGCATGTCGACATCGCGAAGCAATTTGCGCCGGATCGTTTTCGCGACGGGCTCAATGCGCATCTGCGCCCGCATCCGGTCGCGGTGCTCGAGGCCGAGATCGTCCCCGAGACCTTCGAGGCGCGCTTCTCGGCCATCAAGCGCCATTACCGCTACCGCATCGTCAACACCCGCGCCAATCTCACTCTCGACGTCGGCCACGCCTGGCGCGTGCCGCGCCGGCTCGACGCCGACGCGATGCATGCGGCGGCACAACGCCTGCTCGGCAAGCACGATTTCACCACATTCCGCGACACCGAGTGCCAGGCCAAGTCGCCGGAGAAGA
Organism: Bradyrhizobium sp. C-145; assembly: GCF_023375135.1. Classification (NCBI taxonomy): domain Bacteria; kingdom Pseudomonadati; phylum Pseudomonadota; class Alphaproteobacteria; order Hyphomicrobiales; family Nitrobacteraceae; genus Bradyrhizobium; species Bradyrhizobium sp. C-145. The sequence goes on from NZ_CP088150.1 coordinate 524,003, forward strand.
CGCTCGACCAGCTCGACGTCGCGCGCGATGGCCGCGAGATCACGATTCTCACCTCGGCGCGCTCGTTCCTGCACAGCCAGGTGCGCTCGATGGTGGGCTCGCTGGTCTGGGTCGGCGAGGGCCGCTGGACCGCGGACGATCTCTCCGCAGCCTTAGCTGCCCGCAATCGCGCCGCCTGCGGCATCGTCGCCCCGCCGGAGGGGTTGTATCTGGTGAAGGTGGATTATTGACTCTGATGCCGCCACTGGCGTCATGGCCGGGCTTGTCCCGGCCATCCACGACCTTTCTTGTCCGACGCGCCGACGAACGTGGATGCCCGGGACAAGCCCGGGCATGACGGTAGAGGGTTTGGCGAGAATTAGCGCCTCACCCAAAATACCGCGCCAAAATCCCCCGATACACCTGCGTCAGCTTCTCCAGATCCGTCACCGGCACGCGCTCGTCGATCTGGTGCATGGTCTGCCCGACCAGGCCGAACTCGATCACCGGGCAGTAGCTCGAGATGAAGCGAGCATCCGAAGTTCCACCGCTCGTCGACAGCTCCGGCTTGCGGCCGGTCACCTCCTCGATCGCGGAGACCGCGAGATCGGTGAACGGCCCGGGCTTGGTCACGAACACGTTGGAGTTCGAGGGCTCCCAGACGATGCGGGCGCGGATGCGGTTGCCGCAGGCTTTGGCGAGGCGCGTCTCGACCAATTCGCGCAGGCTCGCCTGGGTGTGGTTGTCGTTGTAGCGGATGTTGAATTTCGCGCGGGCCTCGCCGGGGATGACGTTGCTGGCCTTGTTGCCGACGTCGACCGAGGTGAACTCGAGGTTGGAAGCCTGGAACTGGGCGCTGCCATGGTCGAGCGGCTCGTCGGAGATCGCCACGATCAGTCGCGCGATATCAGGCACCGGGTTGGAGGCGCGATGTGGATAGGCGACATGGCCCTGCACGCCGTCGACATAGAGCGTGCCCGATTGTGAGCCGCGGCGGCCGACCTTGATGGTGTCGCCGAGCGTCTCGACGTTGGAGGGCTCGCCCAGCACGCAATGGTCGAACTTTTCGCCGCGCTCGGCGGCCCATTTCAGCAGCTTGATGGTGCCATTGATGGAGACGTCCTCCTCATCGCCGGTGATCAGGAAGGAGATTGAACCCGAGCCCGATTTTTGGCCGTCGGCGCGCGGCTTGCCGCCATTGGCGGCGAGATGCTCCAGCACCGCGGCGATCGAGCAAGCGATGCCGCCCTTCATATCGACCGCGCCGCGGCCGTGCAGGAAACCGTCCTTCACCTCGCCCGAGAATGCGCCGACGCTCCAGGCGCTCTCGTCGCCCGGCGGCACCACGTCGGTGTGGCCGGCAAAGGTGATGTGCGGTCCCTCGCTGCCGATCCGCGCATAGAGATTGTCGACGTCGGCGGTGCCGGGTTCGCTGAACGTCACGCGGTGGCAAATGAAGCCGGCGGCGCTGAGGGCTTTTTCAAGCACCCCGAGTGCACCGGCATCGGCCGGGGTTACCGAGGGGCAGCGGATGAGATCGCGGGCAATGGAGAGAGCATCGGTCATGCGCGTCCGATCAATCTCGCAGCAGCTCGTTGATGCTGGTCTTGGACCGCGTGCGCTCGTCGACGCGCTTGACGATGACGGCGCAGGCGGTGCTTGGGCCGGGCTGGCCGTTCTTCATCGACTTGCCGGGCAGGGCGCCGGGCACCACGACCGAATATTCAGGCACTTCGCCCATGAAGATTTCGCCGGTCTCGCGATCGACGATCTTGGTCGAGGCGCCCAGGAACACGCCCATCGCCAGCACCGCGCCCTTGCGCACGATCACGCCTTCGGCGACCTCGCTGCGCGCGCCGATGAAGCAGTCGTCCTCGATGATCACGGGCTCGGCCTGGAGCGGCTCGAGCACGCCGCCGATGCCGGCGCCGCCGGAGATATGCACGCGCTTGCCGATCTGGGCGCAGGAGCCGACGGTGGCCCAGGTGTCGACCATGGTGCTCTCATCGACATAGGCGCCGAGATTGACGAAGGACGGCATCAGCACGACGTTCTTGGCAATGAAGGCCGAGCGGCGCACGATGGAGCCGGGGACGGCACGGAAACCGGCATCGCGAAAACGGTTCTCGCCCCAGCCTTCAAACTTCGAGGGCACCTTGTCCCACCAGGTCGCCTTGCCCGATCCGCCGGGAATGACGCCCATGTCGTTGAGGCGGAAGGACAGCAGCACGGCCTTCTTCAGCCATTGATTGACCTTCCACTTGCCGTCGCTGCCGCGCTCGGCAACACGCGCCTCGCCCTTGTCCAGAATCTCCAGCGCCTGATCCACGGCCTCGCGCACCTCGCCCTTGGTCGTGGTCGAGATGGTCTCACGCGCATCGAAGGCGCTGTTGATGGTGGATTCCAGGGCGGACAGGGACATCGGAGGCTTCCTCAAAACCGGAGTTATCTGCGGGAAATCGAGGGGGCTTTTTCGGGATTTGGACGAGGAGAGTCAAGAACGCTCTCGGCCTTGTTCCGGATGGCGCCGACGCACCCGGAACGTGAGCGGGGGCCTGCCCCTCAGGGATCGAGGCCGGCGACGATGCTCTCGCAAACGTCGGCCAGTTCGTCGCCAAGCGCAGCAAGCGCCGGCGATCGATATCGCGCAAAGGCTTTGCCGGGATCGAGCCAGCGCAGTTCGGTTCGTCCTTCGCGGAAGCCGATAACTGCGAACTTCAGGGGGACTTCGAGCAAGGCCGCCGAATCGGCCGCCAGCAGACGCGACATCAGGCGCGGGTGAAAGAACAGGATCTGCCGAGCCGGGCCGATGTCGTATCCGCCGCGATGCAGCAGCATCTGCGGATTGATCTCGTGCAGCACCCAGAGATCGGCAGCGAGGATTCTGTCTTTGAGGCGCGTCACGATCTCCTCGACCGGCAGCGTCGAGGAGAGGGCGCGTTGGAAAGAAGTTGCCGCGGTGCCGCTCTCGGAAAAGGCGACAGTCTGAAGGGCCGCCTTCGTCATCGGACCGCCGCTGGGCTCGCCGCATGGTTCGCCTCGAATGCATCGAGCGTGCGGGCGGAATACACCAGCGCGGCGCCCGCTCCGATCGCGATCGCGACGCCAAGTGCTTCCGCGAGCTCTTCGCGGCTCGCGCCGTGCCGGGTCGCGGCTTCGGCATGGACGGCGATACAACCATCGCAGCGTGCGGTCACCGCGGCGGCGAGCGCGATCAGCTCGCGGGTCTTGTCGCCGAGCCGGCTGCTCTGTGCGCCTGCGGCGCTGAGCGCGCGACAACCCTTCACCGTCTCCGGACTGAGCTTGCCGACGTCACCGATCCGCGCCAGCAGTTCACCTTGATAGGTCTTCCAGTCCAACATTGCAGATCTCCTCGATTGCGGGGGCTCGGGAGACGACATAGGCGGCAGCTGCGCCGATGCCCATCGGCTGCCGGCGTATGATCCCTATACGCGGACCGGAGATCGTCAGCGGAGCCGACGCGTGCGCTCGGCGAGGAAGTCCACAACACCGCGCACCCGGGGAATCCCGCGCGTGTCACGGTGGAATCCGAGCCACACATCGCGGCTCGGAACAGGGGCCGGCGTCTCGATTGCGCGCAGCTGCGGATATGCGCCGGCGAGACGTGCCGGCAGACAAACCAGGCCGGCGCCGGCAACGGCCGCCGCCGCCTGGCCGTCGCGGCTGTTGCTGCGAAAGGCAATGTGGGCGTGTGCCAAATGGTGGCGGAGCCACTTTGTCTCGGCGACGCTTTCGGCAAGCGCCGCGTTCATGGCGATGACCGTGGCGCCGGCGCCGCCTTGCCGAAAATCCGGGAGACCTTTCGCTTTGAGGTAGCCGGGCGCCGCATAGAGGCCGAACGGAAGGCTGCCGATCTTGCGTTGCATCAGCCCCTCCTGCTCGAAGCGTCCGAAACGCACGGCAATATCGGTCTCGCGTCGGGTCAGGCTTAGCGCCTCGGTGTCGGTGACGAGCTCGATGTTCATTTCGGGATGCAGGGTGCAGAACTCGGCAAGTAGGGGCGACAGAACCCGCGCGCCCAGCCATTCGGCGGAGGTCACGCGGATCGTTCCACTGAGCCCGGCGCTGCTACCGGTGGCTATCCGCTCGGCAGCAAGAGCTGCGTCTTCCATCCTGCCGGCATAGTCGAGGATTTGCCGCCCGGTGCCGGTGAGCTCGAGGCCGGACGGCCTTCGTTGAAACAGCACGGCGCCAAGCTTCTTCTCGAACAGTTCGAGTCGGCGGCTCATGGTCGGCTGCGTCGTGCCGAGGCTGCGCGCCGCGCCGGACAGGCTCTTCTCGCGAGCCAGGGTCAGGAAATAGCGCAGATCGTCCCATTCGATGGCGGGTAGGCCTGGCGGTTTCCGGGACACGTTCGCTCCTTGCATGGTCGCGCTCAGGCGGCGGCGAGCGATTGCAAAAACCCCGTCAGATCATCCGTGACGTGGTCGACATGGACGGCGTCTCGGCCCTCCAGCTCCCAGTCCTCGCGCACCACCTCCTTGGTGCCGTCGGGCACCACCAGCACCGTGGTCATGCCGAGTTCGTGCGGGACGGCGAGGTTGCGCGCGAGGTCCTCGAACATCGCGGCGCGGGTCGGATCGACTGCATGGTCGCTCAGGAACTTCCGGTAGGTCTGCGGTGCCGGCTTGGGCTCGAACTCGGCGGCGATGATGTCGAATACGCCGTCGAAATGCGTTGCGAAGCCGAGCCGCGCCAGCACGGCATCGACATGGTCGACCGAGCCGTTGGTCAGGATCAGCTTGCGCCCCGGCAGCCCGGCGATGGCTGCACCGAGCGCCGGGTTCGGCTCCAGCGGCGAATGGTCGATCTTGTGGACGTAGGCAAGGTAGTCGTCGGCGGAGACGCCGTGCAGGGTCATCATGCCGCGCATGGTGGTGCCGAAGCGCAGGTAATAGTCCTTCTGGATCTTGCGCGCCTCCTCGGGCGTCACGTTCAGCCAGCTCGACACGAACTCGCCGATCCGCGCATCGACCTGCTGCCACAGATTGACGTGATGCGGATAGAGCGTGTTGTCGAGATCGAATACCCAGGTGTCGACATGGGCGAAGGTGCGGGGCCAGGTCATCGCAACTCTCTATCCGTTGGGCGGCGCTGTGGCCTCACCCTCAATCGTCGTCCTGGCGAAAGCCAGGACCCATACGCCGTGACCTATCAATGGGGCACTCTGGTTGTCGTTCTTTGCCAAACCCCATCCTGGGGTAATGGGTCCTGGCTTTCGCCAGGACGACGGTGGAGTTTGTGGCGCGGTCACCGCAACAATCGTCACAGCAATCCCACCCATCACGGCAGCGCAAACCGCAGCGTCTTGCCGCCGCTCGACATGTCCACCGCGCCAAAACCAGTCGCGGCGAATCCGCGCGCGCCGCAATCGGTCTGCTCGCTCGTCTCGAACTTGGTCTCGCGCGTGCAGAGCTGCTTGTCGCCGCCCCAGTTCAGCGGCCGGTCCTTCAGCTTGATGACGCGGTTGTCGGCGTCGACCGCTTCCGCGAAGCTGAAGATCTGCCTGGGCTGGCCGGTCACGTCAGGATGCAGGCACGTCTTGGGATCGATGCGATACCAGCCGCGGCTCGTCACCGACTTGCCGTCGTCGCTCGCGACTGCCGCCATCACCTTGTGCGGCGTGTCGTTGCACCAGGTGAGGCCGGTCGCGGAGGGCGTCTGCACCGCATCGACCATGGTCTTGAACACATTCGGCGACGAGACGACGTCGGACGACAGCCCGCGGCTCTTCAGGAAGGCGGCCAGCGCTGCTTGCGTCTTCGGCCCGTCGACGCCGTCGATCGCGCCGACGTCGTAACCCGCGATCACCAGCAGCCGCTGGATGCCGGCAAGGCGCGCCTGCTCGTCGTCATATTCGGAATCCTCGGCGAGATAGGCAATGAGGTTGCCGTCCGCGCCTTGCGTCGGCGTCACTTGCGTGAAGGCGGCCTGGATCTGGCCGCTGCGGCATTGCCGCGCCGCCGCAATGACGAAATTATCCTGCGCCACGCACAGCATGTCGCGGCCGTTCTGCGGGATCGGGGAGGCGCCATAGACGCCGAGCGCGCGGGCGTTGAGCAGGATGCGGTCGGCCATCAGCGTGCCCTGCACCACCACGCGGCAGGTGGCAGGATCGATCCTGAACCAGCCCCGCGTCGCGGTCGCCGCCTTGTCGTCGATGCCGATCGCGGCCTCGACGACATAGGACATGCGGTTGCAGATCTTGAGGTCGGCGAGAGCTGGCGCGGAGGAGAAGAAGAACGAGACGGCTGCGGCGGGCAGCGTCATCAGGAAGCGGGTCAGGGGAGGACGGCGAGGCTGCCGCTCTCTCCGCTCGTCATGCCCGGCCTTGTGCCGGGCATCCACCTTCTTGGCGCGGAACGAAAGATCGTGGATGGCCGGGAGATCTTCGCGAAGACGCGCTTCGCGCTCTTGCCCGGCCATGACGGCTTTCTTTGTCCGCTCCCGCTTCACTTGTGGATCAGCGTTCCCGTGCCCTGGTTGGTGAAGAGCTCGAGCAGTACCGCATGCTGCATCTTGCCGTCGATGATGACGACACCCTGCACGCCCTGTTCGAGCGCGTAGATGCAGGTCTCGACCTTCGGGATCATGCCGCCGGAAATGGTGCCGTCGGCGATCAGCTTTCGCGCGTCCTTGACGGACAATTGCGGGATCAGCTTCTTGGACTTGTCGAGCACGCCTGGCACGTCGGTGAGCAGCAGGAGACGCTTGGCCTTCAGCGCGCCGGCAACGGCACCGGCAAACGTGTCGGCGTTGACGTTCAGGGTCTGGCCTTCTTTGGAGGTTGCGAGTGGTGCCAGCACCGGGATCAGCTCGTAGCCGATCAGCTGGTTGAGCAAAGTGAGGTCGACCTTCTCGGGGTCGCCGACGAAGCCGAGATCGATCGCCTTCTCGATGTTCGAGCCCGGATCGATGATGGTCCGCGTCGTCTTCGACGCTTTCACCATGTTACCGTCCTTGCCCGACAAGCCCACGGCCTTGCCGCCGGCTTCGTTGATGTAGCCGACGATCTGCTTGTTGACGGAGCCGGCGAGCACCATCTCGACGATCTCGATGGTCGCGGCATCGGTGATGCGCAGGCCTGCGGCGAATTCCGAGGCGATGCCGAGGCGCTTGAGCATGGTCGCGATCTGCGGCCCACCGCCATGCACCACCACCGGATTGATCGCGGTCTGCTCCAGCAGCACGATGTCGCGGGCAAAGTTTCTGGCGGTCTCCTCGTCGCCCATGGCATGGCCGCCATATTTGATGACGATGGTTTCCTCGTCATACTGCTGCATGTGCGGCAGCGCTTCGGACAGGATGCGGGCCTGGTCGAGCGGGGAGATGTCGGTCATGAGGCGGATCTCGCTGGCGGGACTAACGCGGCCTGCGTTCTATCTGATTGGCGGGCGCGGCGCAAAGTGTGGCTGATATGTAGCCCGGATGGAGCGAAGCGAAATCCGGGGCTCGTACCGCAGACACCTGTCCCGGATTGCGCTGCGCTCCATCCGGGCTACGGGCGCTACGGATTGCGCTTCGCCACCGCCGCCGCCACACTCACCGCCAACCAGCCCAAGATCAATATCGTCCCACCCGTCGGCGCCGCGTAGGGAAACAGCGCGTGCCCCGCATATTGCCGCAAGGTCAGGTCACCCGCGAACAATGCGGCGCCAGCTGCGAAGCCGAACGCGGCAACGAGGCCAATTCCGCCGTGCAGAAGGCCGCGCGCGAGCAGCGCGACGGTCGCAAGTATGGCAGTTGCATGAAACAGCAGCATGGCGCTGGCCGTTGCCAGCCGGCTCGCATCGGCGCCATGCGCGGAGGCGGCCGCCAGCGCGACGCCGGCGGCGCCCATCAAACCGGCAAGCCCGATCAGCAGGCGTTGCGCCGCCATCACGAGGCCCGCTCCTCCAAGAGCTTCGCCATCGCGGCGCGCAAGCCCTCCATGCCGGTCGAGCTCCGCGACGAGGTCGCGAGCACGTTCGGGAACGCGGCGGGGTGCTTGGCCAGCGCAGCCTCGGTCTCGGCGATGCGCGCCTGCAGCTCGGAGGCCTTCACCTGGTCGGCCTTGGTCAGCACGATCTGGTAGCTGACCGCGGAGCGATCGAGCGTCTTCAGGACTTCGAGATCGACATCCTTGATTCCATGCCGCGCGTCGATCAGCACATAGACGCGCGCGAGTGAGGCACGTCCCAGCAGGAATTTGTGGATCAGCTCGGTCCACGACGCGACCTGGCTCTTGGGCGCCTTGGCATAGCCGTAACCGGGCATGTCGACGAGGCGCAGGTCACTCTTCCCGGGGACCTCGAAGAAGATCAGCTCCTGGGTGCGGCCCGGCGTATGCGAGGTGCGCGCCAGCGCGTTGCGGCCGGTCAGCGCGTTGATGAGACTGGACTTGCCGACATTGGAGCGTCCCGCAAAGGCGATCTCCAGCCCGGCCATCGGCGGCAGCGTGGCAATCGAGGGCGAGGCCCAGATGAACTGCCAGTCGCGGGCGAACAGTTTTCGCCCGGCCTCGATCAGTCGCTCGTCGGTCTTGTCGTTCATGCGAGCGGTCTATCCTCTCGTCATGGCCGGGCTCGTCCCGGCCATCCACGTCTTAGTCACGAAACGAGCCTCCAAAAACGTGGATGCCCGGGACAAGCCCGGGCATGACGATGTGGAGGCATTTGCGCCCGGCAACGGCGCCTACGTCGCCTTCCTCGCGAACGTCGCCTTGAGATTGTCGAACAGCTCCACCTTCACGCCGTTGCGACGCATGATGAAGCTCTGCTGGACCACCGAGAGCAGATTGTTCCAGGCCCAGTAGATCACGAGGCCCGCCGGGAAGCCGGCCAGCATGAAGGTGAAGATCAGCGGCATCCAGTTGAAGATGATCTGCTGCGTCGGATCCGGCGGCGTCGGGTTCAGCTTCATCTGGAACCACATCGTGATGCCCATGATGATCGGCCAGATGCCGAGCGCGAGGTAGTGGCCGAACACGGGGATCGTGGTCGGGTCGACCGGGATCAGTCCGAACAGGTTGAACAAATTGGTCGGGTCGGGCGCCGAGAGGTCCTTGATCCAGCCATAGAACGGCGCGTGCCGCATCTCGATGGTGACGAACAGCACCTTGTAGAGCGAGAAGAACACCGGGATCTGGATCACCACGGGAAGACAGCCGGCGACCGGATTGATCTTCTCCTTGCGGTAGATCTCCATCATCTCCTGCTGCTGCTTCACCTTGTCGTCGGGATAGCGCTCCTTCAGCGCCTGCAGCTGCGGCTGGATCGACTTCATCTTCGCCATCGAGGCGTAGGACTTGTTCGCCAGCGGGAAGAACAGCAGCTTCACGATCACGGTCACGAGCAGGATCGAGATGCCGAAATTGCCGAAGAAGCGGTAGAAGAAGTCGAGGCCGAGGAACATCGGCTTGGTGATGAAGTAGAACCAGCCCCAGTCGATCAAGAGATCGAAGTGGTTGAGCCCCAGCGCCTTGTTGTAGCCGCCGAGGCCGGCGAACGGGAACACGCCGACCACGCCGGCTTCCTTGGCGCCCGCGAACAGCCGCGCGTTTGCAGTGGCCGTGCCGCCGATCGCGACGGTGACGGGATCGAGCAGATAGTCGGTCTGGTAGGTGTGGACGTTGCCGACCGGGTTCGACGAGAAGCGCGCCTGAAGCTGCGCATTGGTGTCGGGCAGCAGCGCCGAGGCCCAGTACTTGTCGGTGATGCCGAGCCAGCCATTGGTGGCCTTGAAGTTGACCGTCTTGGCTTCGTCGATCTTCTTGTAGGCGTATTCCTGCAAGCCCTGGTCACCGAGATAGCCGATCAGGCCTTCATGCAGGATGTAGTAGCCCGAGACCTGCGGCGCGCCGTGGCGCGAGATCAGCGCAAACGGATAGAGCGTGACCGGCGCATTGCCGACATTGCTCACCTCGTCCTTGATGGTGAAGAGATAATGGTCGTCGACCGCGATGGTGCGGCGGAAGGTGAGGCCCTCGCCATTGTCCCATTTCAGCACCACCGGCGTCGACGGCGTCAGGCTGCCGCTGCCGTCCTGCTGCCAGACGGTCTGGGCATCAGGCATCTTCGCCGTCACGCCCGTCGCCGCCACCCAGCCGAACTCGGCGTAATAGGGCTCCGCCGTGCCCGAGGGCGAATAGAGGATGATCGGCGGCGACTTCGGGTCGACGGTTTCGCGGAATTGCACCAGCGCGATGTCGTCGATGCGGCCGCCCTTCAGCGAGATGCTGCCGGCAATCCGCGGCGTGTCGATCTTCACGCGCGGGCTGGCTGCAATCGCGGCGTCCCGGGCAACGACCGGCTGGGCCTGCTGCTGGTTCGCGGCCGGTGTCGAGGGCTGAGTCGCGCCGCCCGCCTGCGGCGTGGTACCCGGCGTTGCGGACGCCGTCGGCTGCGGCGTGGATTTCTGGAGCTCGGTCTGTGCCTGCTGCTGGGCGCGCTGCTTCTCCATCTGCGGCACGTTGTAGAAATACTGCCAGGCGATCAGCACCAGGCCGGATAGAATGACGGCGAGGATGGTATTGCGATTGTCGGTCATCTCGATTGTCTCGTCATCAATCCGGTTTGCGGCTGGTCGCTGTGGCGCGATCCGGCCTCTGGTCGCGCGCCTTGGCCGGTCCTTTGGCCGTATGCCGCGCCGGCCTCGTGAATGCTATGCGCAGATCGTCGAGCATGGTCGCGAAGTCGCGCGAGAGCGCGTCCCTTCGTCCGACCAGCACATAATCATGATGGGGTTGCATCGACACCGGATCGAGCCGCTTCACCAATTCGCGAAGCCGGCGCCGGATACGATTGCGCTCGGGGGCGTTGCCGTTCTTTTTGGAAACGGTGAAGCCGATCCGGATCGGGCCGCCGTCGTCCCGGCGGCGGCTTTGCAGGACGAACGCGGGATTATTCACCCGCGCGCCATTGGCAACGGCGAGGAAATCCGCCCGCTGCCTCAGCCGATCCATGATGAAATCCCAAAAAGGGGGTCCGGCTCAGGCGCTCAGACGCTTGCGGCCGCGGGCGCGGCGGGCGGCGAGAACCTTGCGGCCGCCGGCAGTGGCGAGACGGGCACGGAAGCCGTGACGGCGCTTGCGCACCAGTTTGCTGGGTTGATAAGTCCGCTTCACGGGTTTTTCTCCGCTGACCGGGCAATTTGCCTGTAGAATTGATGGTAAAGTCCCGAAGATGCGGCCCAAAACGGGCCGTTTCCCGCCCCAAAAGAGCCGCTCCCGGTGTCGCACCGGGTCATCGCGGACAATTCGCGCGGCTTATAAGGGAGCGCCTTGTTTTCGTCAACGCCGCACAAGCGCGCGTTTCCGGTGAATATCGCTGTTTGTGCGGGGTTTTTAACCCTTGAGGTGGCGACTCGCTTTACCAGTGCTTACATCTCACCTTGGCAGATTAGCGATCCGTAATTTGACCGGACCCGGGACGGGTCGCATCCTGCATCAGCCAAGGTCAACAGGGGCGAATTTCGTGGCAGCCACAGATCGCCAGCCGATCCAAGATCTGGATCAGCCGGACCAGCCGGCGATGCGGCCGCGCGGGTCGGGCGGGCTCGGGCTGTCAGGCAAGCTGCTGCTCCTTACCGTCCCTCTGGTGATGATCGCGGCCAGCCTGCTTTACGTGCCCGCCATCGCCAACTTCTGGGTCAACCGGCTCAACGACCGGGTGGCGGCGGCCAATACGGCAGCGCTGGTGCTGGATGCCGCGCCGCTTGGCATGGTTCCCGATTCGCTGTCGCGGCAGATCTTGAAAAGCATCAATGCCCGCGCCGTCGCCATCAAGATGGGTCAGCAGCGCCGGCTGCTCGCCAGCGATAACCTTCCGACAGCCATCGAGCACGACATCGATCTGCGCGACATGACGGCCTGGGACGCGATCACCGGCTCGTTCCGGATGATGCTGGAGACCGGCAACCAGGCCATCCGCATCGTCGGGCCCGGCGTCGGCAATGCCCAATTCATCGAGATCGTGACCGACGAGCTGCCGCTGCGGCAGCAGATGTACCGCTTCTCGCGCAACGTCGTGGTGGTCGCGCTGATCATCGCGGCGCTGACCGCGGGCCTCGTCTATCTCGCCCTGCATTACCTGTTCGTGCGCCCGATGCGGCGGCTCACCGCCAGCCTGGTCGGCTTCCACGAGAACCCGGAGAGCGCGGCGCGCATCATCGTGCCGAGCCAGCGCAGCGACGAGATCGGGGTGGCCGAGCGCGAATTGTCGGACATGCAGCGCGATCTGATGTCGATGCTGAATCAGAAGAGCCGGCTCGCTGCCCTCGGCCTCGCCGTCTCCAAGATCAACCATGATCTTCGCAACCTGCTGGCCTCGGCGCAGCTTTTGTCCGACCAGCTCGCCAGCGTGCCGGATCCGCGGGTGCAGCGCTTTGCGCCGAAGCTGGTGCGCTCGCTCGAGCGCGCCATCGCCTTCTGCCAGTCGACCCTGTCCTATGGCCGCGCCCAGGAGGCCGCGCCCGACCGCCGCATGATCCTGATCGAGCCGGTGGTGCTGGAGGTGCGCGAGACCGCAGGGCTGGCCAGCGATGCCACGATCGCCTGGGTCGCCGCGATCGAACGCGGGCTTGCGGTCGATGCCGATCCCGACCAGCTGTTCCGCGTGCTGCTCAACCTCGTCCGCAACGCCGCCCAGGCGCTGGAAACCCATGCCCAGTCCGGCGATGGCGGCGTGCAGCAGATCCGGATCACCGGAAAACGCGAGGGCGCCGTCGCCATCCTGGAGGTTTCCGATACCGGTCCAGGCGTTCCCCAGAAGACCCGGGAGCACCTGTTCGAGGCGTTCCAGACCTCCGGCCGCCCCGGCGGCAGCGGCCTTGGCCTTGCCATCGCCGCCGAGCTCGTCCGCGCCCATGGCGGCGACATCCACCTCGTCGAAGGCACCATCGGCGCCACCTTCCGCATCGTCATCCCCGACCGGCCCGTGGAACTGCTCTCCATCCGCAACGAGCGGGCGCGGGCGTAACTCGGCCCGCGGCCGAGCTGCGTCATTCGGCGCGAGGCCGGCCGTTCCGTCATTCCGGGCCGGCGCGAAGCGCCGAACCCGGAATCCGGAGGTTTTGGGCGCGAGATTCCGCACTTCTCGCTCCGCGAGTCCGGGAATGACAGGGAAGAGGCCGTCATCTCCTTGCAAAATCTCCCCATCCCGGACCTTGCCAACGCCGGCAAGAGCGGCTAGTCAGAGCGCTCTTTCGCACCCCTCCCGGCCCTCCGGGAGATGCGTCGCGGGTCACCCCCGCCATCGCTGTTTGCGAAAAACGCGCCCGTAGCTCAGCTGGATAGAGCATCAGACTACGAATCTGAGGGTCGGACGTTCGAATCGTTCCGGGCGCGCCATTTCGATATCAAGATGTGCGTGAGGGGCCTAGTCAGCGTCAAATGACGCCGTGCTCCCTCAGGAGCGCCTGCTCGTCCCCCGACACCCATCCGAAGACCTTGGGCTCTGCGCCCAACTGCTGGACGAGGTAGTGGACGTCGAAATCAATCACGACGTCGGATTGGTTCTTGCGGACATACGTCGCTCTCCAGGCGACATGGGCGACGCAATGGTGTCCGTCTATCGGCGAGATGCGGAGTCCCCGCATGTGCATCTCCTTTGTTCCGATAGCCCGGTAGTGGGCATAGCCCTCGGCGATGACCTGCTTGAGATGCTCGTCGTTCTTCCCGGTCACCACGCCGGCCGGCGTGGCCGCGACGAACTCGGAGGCGTAGAGCGCCGCGACGTCATCCATGTCGACGTCGCCGCGCAAAGAAGCCTTGGAGATATTCTCATATCGCTCGAACAGCTTCCTGACGTTCGTCTCCATCGTCTTCATCGTCGCCTCCAACGCGTGTCGGGTCCGGGAACCTCTCTGCCGACATCACTTTCGCAGGACCGGCTCGCCGGTGCGTGGGTTCGTCAAGGTCACGTTTTCAAGCGCCTTGATCAGCCATTTGCCGTCCCAGCGGGGTCAGCACCGCTTGGATCAAGGTGTCCACGGAATGTGGTCCGGCCGGATGCCCGGCGCCAACCGTGAGACGGCTCCAGGAATGCGCGACGGCCACGCCATCGCCGATGGCGACCACCTCGTTTTCGAGCGTCGAGTCGCGATAGATCGTCTCGTGGATCGGAGCGTGAAGCGCGATGATCTCATCAACGCCGCGCACAAGGGCCCGGAGCGACACCGTCGCTTTCATCTTGTCGTCGCTCGATCTGCGATCCGTGAGCCGGCAGCGCTTAGCCCGCTGCGTTCTTGATCGCGGCTTCGAAGCTCTTTGCGTCGAAGGCTGGCATACTTTGGATCCGCCCCAGACCCTGGGTCGAGTACCAGACCGAGAACGCGAGCACCGCTTCCGGATTCGGGGCATCAATGATGTCGACGAAATCGTAGTAGCCCTGCGTGTAGTGGATCGACTCGATCTTGATACCCAGATTGTCGAGCTTTGCCTTGGCCTTGCCGATCCGCTCCGATTGCTTGCTCGCCCACTCCGGGCTCAGATTACCAAGCAGCACATATTTCATGGCCACCTCCACGTCATGTTGATCATCGTGCGAGAAGGACCCAACAATCATACGCCTTCCCGCGACCCGCGTACATGCCGTTCCGTGGCGGAAGCGTATGGGGAGCCGGGCCTGAGAGCACATTGCCCGATGACGCGTAGTGCAAAATTGAAGGCTAGCCGTGCATTGGTGACCGGACCGTGTTCCTGGCCACAGCATCATAGCGCCACGGCGAAGCAATAGTGCCCATCTTCGTCGGTAGTCTCTGGTCGGCCATGAGGGCTCTATTCGGCGGTTCGGGAGATGACCTTCTCTGAGAGGTCATTCAAATAGGTTTGCAGCTCCTCGATATTCCCGAATTCTTTGAAGTCTCCCCGATCCAACGCCGGCGCGAGCCGCTGCTCGCAGGGCTTTCAGCTTGCCCGCATCCTCGGCCTCTCGTTGCTCCACGAGCCGCAACCCCTCGCGCAGCACTTCGCTGGCATTCTGGTAGCGGCCGGACTTGACGAGGGTCTCGAGTAGTTTTTCCTGGCGCTCCGTCAGCACAACATTTCTGGTGGGCATCGGTCATCCTCTCAGGTTATTTGAAAACGCGCCCCGTATGGCATAGTAGGGCCATACGCGTTTGATGGCCTCAACCCGAATGTTGGTGCGCACGCTGCCCAATCGTTACGTTTTCGAAGTCATCACCTTCTGAACGATCTTCCAGGCCCCGTTGACCTTTAAGCATGACAGCATGTCCGTGAAGTAACGAGGCGGAATCTGAAATTTCAACTTCAAGAGCGCGAGCTCTCTTTCGACGTCGATTGACACGATCTGGTCGTCGCGCTCGAGGCCCTGTTCTTTCGGTGCTCTAAGGTTGCGGACCGCTGCGAGCCACGCGGCAATCGGCGTCACAGCCACGTTGCCATCGTCACCGACCTTTGTGACGGAACTCGAGGGATGGAATATGGATGCAAATTTCTCAGCATCCATTTCATAGGCCGCGTCGAAATAGGTCTGCGCCAGGGAGCGCAAGGCGTGAACATCCGTGTCCATCAGTCATCCTGCAAAAATCGTTACAACGGACCGAATCGCGCGGCCCGCCTGCCGTGCCGAGAGTCTTAAGCGCCCGGAATGTGTCGAAGGCGCCTCATGCTCCCTGCTGGCCGAACCTAGGGCCAAGCGGCTTATGATGCTAGACCTGTTGCACGGGATGGAGTCATGAGTGATATTCATAAATCATGAGAAACGAATTGAACGAACTGACAGCCTTTGCAGTCGTCGCGAGTGAACGAAGCTTCACGCGGGCCGCAGTAAAGCTCGGTGTGTCACAGTCTGCCCTCAGCCACACGATCCGGAGACTTGAGCAACGGCTTGAGCTGCAGCTTCTTGCTCGAACAACTAAGAGTGTCGCGCCAACCGCTGCAGGGGCAGCTCTTTTGAACGACTTGTCTCCGGCGCTCGAGCAGATTGATCGTGCTCTCAACAAAGCCCGAAGCATTCGTCAGCGACCTGCTGGGCGCCTTCGAATTGTAATGTCCCGGTCGGCTGCGGTGATGGTATTGCTGCCGAAGCTGACGGCATTCGTCGAGGCCTATCCTGACATCGTCCTCGACGTTGTCACCGTCACCGGCCCCGTAGACCTTGTTGCGGGCGAGTTCGATGCCGGTATTCAGCTCGGCGAGTACATTCAAAAGGATATGATCGCCGTGCGGGTCACGCCGGCCTTGCGACTGGCGGTGGTTGGATCGCCTCGTTATTTCGCGTCACGACGCATTCCGCAAAGACCAAAGGATCTCAGTGATCATCGCTGCATCACCTTGCGTCTTCCGAGCGGTCCATATCGATGGGAATTCGAGCAGGGACGAAAATCGGTCACGATCAGCGTGAACGGCCCGCTCATCATCGACGATACGCACTTGGTGATTCAGGCGGTGCTCGCTGGAGCTGGCATCGGGCTCGCCTATGAAGAGCAGGTCGCTGAGCACTTGGCGAAGCGTCGGCTTATCCGCGTCCTGGAGGATTGGACGCCGCCAATTCCCGGCTTCTTCATGTATTACCCCAGTCGTCAGCATCAGCCTGCTGCGCTGGCTGCACTCGTGAACGCGCTGCGGCTCACTTGACAGGAATTTGCCTCAGGCCCGCGGAATCCTGCCTTGGCCGCCTCGTCTGCGCCTGATGAGTTGCACGGCGCCCCCGGAAGCGTGAAGGCGCATGCGCGATCGGATTTCGGTCTCGCGCATCTCGCCCAGTTCGAATTTCGAACGCGCCGCGCCGCAGCCGGCAAACCATAAACTCAATCATCGCAAGTGCTTAGAGCCGCGCGTCGGGGCTGGCACACAATCTGCGTTTCCCACTGGCACCTCACGCCTTGCGGCGGGGGGAGGACAACAAGCGAGATTGGGAGGAATGCATGAGTGGGAACAGGACCAACTCCGCACGTCGACACGAGAGTTTCGACGCGGTGGTCATCGGTACGGGCGTTGCTGGCCTTTATCAGCTCTATAAGCTGCGCGACGAGCAGGGTCTCAAGGTCAAGGCGTTCGACGCGGCAACCGGTGTCGGTGGAACGTGGTACTGGAATCGCTACCCTGGCGCGCGCTTCGACTCCGAGGCCTACATCTACCAGTATCTGTTCTCCGAAGAGCTCTACAAGGGCTGGAGCTGGAGCGAACGTTTCCCCGGCCAACCCGAGATCGAACGCTGGCTCAATTATGTTGCCGACAAGCTCGACCTGCGCAAGGACATCCGCTTCAGCACGACGATCACCTCCGCCGTCTACAATGAGGCGACGCAGCGCTGGACGATCACCACCGACAGCGGCGAGGTCATTGACACGCAATTCCTGATCACGTGCACCGGCATGCTGTCGGCGCCACTGACATCCGTGTTTCCCGGACAGGAGACGTTCAAGGGCAAGCTCGTTCACACCGGCCGCTGGCCGAAGGGCGATCTCGATCTTGCCGGCAAGCGCGTCGGCGTCGTCGGTAACGGGGCGACCGGCATCCAGGTGATCCAGACCATCGCGGGCGAGGTCGGCAGCCTCAAGGTGTTCGTGCGCACGCCGCAATACATCATCCCGATGAAGAATCCGAAATACGGCCCGAAGGAGGTCGAGGCCTACAAGGCGCGCTTCAAGGAGTTCTGCGAGACGCTTCCCCATAGCTTCACCGGCTTCGAGTACGACTTCACCAACGGCAACTGGAAGGACCTGACCAGCGAGCAACGCCATGCGGTGCTGGAGAAGATCTGGGACGAGGGCTCGCTGCGGCTGTGGCTCGCCTCGTTCGCAGAGATGTTCTTCGAGGAGGACGTCAGCGAGGAAATCTCCGAATTCGTCCGCAGGAAGATGCGCGCGCGACTCAAGGATCCGAAACTGTGCGAGACTCTGATTCCGACCGACTACGGCTTCGGGACGCATCGCGTTCCGCTCGAGACCAACTATCTCGAAGCGTATCACCAGCCGAATGTCGAGCTGGTGAGCGTCAAGACCAATCCGATCGAGCGGATCACGCCCACAGGCCTCGAGCTCGCCGACGGCACGACGTACGATCTCGACGTCATCATCCTCGCGACCGGCTTCGACGCCGGCTCGGGCGCGCTTACCCGCATCGACATCCGCGGCCGCGACGGCCGTTCGCTGAAGGACGAATGGAGCCGCGATATCCGTACCACCATGGGGTTGCAGGTCCATGGCTATCCCAACATGTTCACGACCGGAGCGCCGCTGGCACCCTCCACCGCCCTGTGCAACATGACGACGTGTCTTCAGCAGCAGGTCGAGTGGATCAGCGACTGCATTGGCTATCTGCGCAAGAACGAGCTGAGCGTCATCGAGCCGACGCGGGAAGCGCAGGATGCCTGGGTCGCCCATCACGACGAGATCGCGAGCGCGACTCTCGTGACCAAGACTCACTCCTGGTACATGGGCTCTAACGTCGAGGGCAAGCCGCGCCGACTGCTGTCCTACATCGGCGGCGTCGGGACCTATCGCAAGAAGTGCGATGAAGTCGCCGCCGCCGGCTACCAGGGCTTCGCCAAGCAATAAGCACCGCAAACAGGGCCGCGCGATCCGTCGCGTGAGCGCGGCCTCGCTTTTTGCATCTCGCCAACACAGAACGGAGAAACACATGCGCAAGGAATTCACTGTCGACGCCGACGCAATCCTCAATGAGACGGTCGCGAACGCGAACGGTGTGCCGGGCGTCGTCGCCATGGTGACTGATCGCAACGGCAACATCTACGAAGGCGCTGCAGGCAAGCGTCGGACCGACAAGTCGGAGGCGATGACGACCGATTCGAGCTTCGCCATCTTCTCGACCACCAAGGCAATCACCGGCACCGCCGCACTTCAGCTGATCGAGGAGGGCCGGCTCGATCTCGATGCTCCCGCCAAGAGATACGCGCCCGATCTCGGCAAGCTGCAGGTGATCGACGGCTTCGACGCCAAGGGCCAGCCCAGGCTGCGGGCGCCGAAGCGCGAAGTGACCACGCGCATGCTGCTGCTGCACATCGGCGGCTTCGGCTACGATTTCTTCAACGAAAACTATTTGCGCCTGGCGACCGAGCACGGACAACCGAGCGTGATCACCTCGTCCAAGGCCTCGCTCATGACGCCGCTGCTGTTTGATCCCGGCTCGAAGTGGGAGTACGGAACGAACATCGATTGGGTGGGGCAGGTCGTCGAGGGTATTACCGGCAAACGGCTGGGCGAGGTCTTCGCCGAGCGCATCTTCAAGCCGCTCGGAATGGCGAACACGACGTTCGAGATCAACGATGCCGTCCGCAGCAAGCTCGCCGGCGTGCACGCCCGCAACGCCGACGGCTCGCTCACGCCGATGGACTTCGAGTTGCCGGCGAGCCCCGAGGTCCATATGGGCGGGCACGGCCTCTACAGCACGGTCGGAGACTACATGCGGTTCATCCGGATGTGGTTGAACGACGGCAATGGCCCGCACGGCCGCGTGCTGAAAGCGGAGACCGTGCAGATGGCGGAAAAGAATCACCTCGGCGATCTCAAGGTGACGGCGCTGCCGGGCGTGATCAAGTCGCTCTCCAACGATGCCGAGTTCTTCCCGGGTCAATCGAAATCGTGGGCGTTCACGTTCATGGTCAATGACGAGGAGGCCCCGACGGGCCGCCCCGCGGGTGCGCTCGGCTGGGCGGGCCTGGCGAACCTGTTCTACTGGATCGACCGGCAGAATGGCTTCGGCGGCTACTGGGCAACCCAGATCCTGCCGTTCGGCGATCCGGATTCGTTCACCGGATATATGCGTTTCGAGACGGCCTTCTACGACGCCCTGCACCGGCGCAAGGCCGCGTAAGCGCGTTGTCAGGTTAGGACATTCGGCGCGCCTTTCGGCTTCACGGCTTTCGCAGTGCGGTCGGAGGCGCGCCTAAGTTGCGCCCTGATCCGGTTGTCAGTTGCGCCTCAGCATGGAATGATTTCAAAATCAGGCGATAAAGCTTGGGGTCCCCCAACAACAAGAAGATCTTGGACCGCTCAGCGCGTCAAAGGAGGAAGCGTGTTGGGGCAGACACCGGAGGAAGCCTTTGCCAATCCAGGTATTGAACGCGCCGTCCTGATCAGCTGGGAGCGCTTCATGTCCGGAAGCGGCGCCGGCGGGCAGGTCGTTCGGCCCGCGATCAACGAGTCCTGGCGGCGGAGCCAGCAATCGGCCGTGGACTATCGGCGCAGCCAGGCGCCTCTGCCGATGAACGACGACCGGCTGCACCGCCTACTCGACAAGCGCACCCGCCTGGTCCACGCCGGCGCTTCGACCATGGCGCTGGCGCGCGACTACATGCTCGAAACCGGCACGGTGATGGTGCTGACCGATGCCGATGGCATCGTGTTGCGCCTGGAAGGCGATACCAGGCTCGCGCTGCGCAATGCCGTGGAGAAGACGCATCTGTTGCCCGGCAGCAATTGGAGTGAGGCGACGTGCGGCACCAACGCGATCGGCACGGCGCTGCAGACCGGCCAGGCTATTCAGGTCCATGCCACCGAACATTTCTGCTCCGGGATCCAGCGCTGGACCTGCTCGGCCTCCGTCATCCGCGATCCTATCGACGGCGCAGTCATCGGGGCCATCGACATTTCCGGGCTGTCCGATTCCTACGGACGGCAGGCCCTCGCACTGGCGATCTCGGCGGCCGCGCGCATCGAGGCACATCTGCTCCAGATGGAGATGGACGCCCGCTACCGGCTGCTTGATCAGTGCTTCTGGATGGTGCCTGCCGCGGACCGCCACCACACGGTGCTGTTCGATAGTGCCGGGCGTCCGTTCAAGGCCAACGGCGAGATGGCGCAGATCATGCGCGACCTCGGCGCGCCACGGGGCCAGCCCGACTTTCCTCAGATCGGGACCAGCGATGACCGTCCCTGGGGTACGTCACGCCCGGCCTGGATCAAGGAGGAGTGGCTGCGGCCGGTGGTCTACCAGGGTGAACATCTCGGCACGGTCATGGTCGCGCCGAAGCCGATGACGGCGAGCAGGACGTACCTGCCGCTTACGCGCGAAGGGACGCATGCATTCGCAAGCGTCGTCCACGGCAATGCGAGGATGCATGCGGTGGTCGAGACATGCCGCCGCGTTGCCGCGACCTCCGCGCCCGTCCTGCTGCTTGGTGAGACCGGCGTCGGCAAGGAGATATTTGCCCAAGGCATCCATGCGGCATCGCCTCGGCGCGAGCGTCCCTTCGTCGTCGTCAATTGCGGCAGCGTCTCGCGCGAGCTGCTCGCCAGCGAGCTGTTCGGCTATGTGGAGGGTGCTTTCACCGGCGCGCGTCGCGGCGGCTCCGCCGGAAAGATCGAAGCCGCTTCGGGCGGAACTCTTTTCCTCGACGAGATCGGCGAATTGCCGCTCGACCTCCAACCCATGTTGCTGCGGGCGCTGGAAAGCGGCGAGATCAACCGCATCGGCGAGACCACGACGCGGAGGGTTGACTTCCGCCTCGTCGCTGCAACGAACCGCGAGCTGCAAATCGAGGTCAATGAACGGCGCTTCCGCAAGGATCTCTACTACAGGCTGGCGGTGGTCCCGGTCGTCGTGCCTCCCTTGAAGGAGCGGCCGGATGACATTCCGATGCTGGTCGAACACTTCGTTGCTCAGGCTAGGATGCGCTATGGCCTCGGCGATCGCAGTTTCACGCCGCAGGCGGTTGCGCGCCTGCAAGGTTATGACTGGCCCGGTAACGTGCGCGAGCTGCGTAATCTGGTCGAAAGCCTGATGTTGACCGGGGACGGGGACGTGATCGAAGTTTCGAATCTGCCCGCTTTCATCCCCCAGACGGAATTGCATGCCGGAGGTGACCACGGCCTGTCGCTCGCCGAATCTTCCGAGCGCGATCTCATCGCGCGCACGCTGCGCTCATGCAATGGTCATGTGGCAGCCGCCGCGTCCGCGCTCGGTCTCGCCAAGAGCACCGTCTATGCCAAGCTGCGCCGCTACGGCATTCGTCCCGACCTGGGCTCCGCAAACGACCCCGCCTGAAGTCGGGGCCGTTCTCTGAGCATTGGGGTTGGACCGTCAAGTTTCCGGCGGAAAAGTTCGGCTAGGGAATGCGGGCCAGCTCGACGCCATCGACCACCATCTTCCATGTCCCCGCCTCCTGGTGCGGCGGCGTCGATACCTCGAATGTCGCCGTAAGGAATGGAATGCCGACGACGAAATTGTCGCCCTCGAACCGCCGCAACGGGGCGTCGATCGATATCGTGGTGGTGCCTGCCGTGGTGTTGCGCTTGACGCGCTTGTAGCGGACCGTCCCGTCCTTCGTGAGCTCAACGTCCATCGCCTGCGCGTGCCACTCGCCGACATAAGCGGCCTTGTCGTCCGGCACCGGCTGCCCGCACGCCGACAGGATCGGCAGAGCAGCAACGAGAATCACCAAAGAAAATTGCCGTCTCATTCTTCGCTCTCTGTCGGACAGGCGGACGCCAGGAAGATGCAAGAGTTGCCCATCTTTGTCGGCCGCCACGCCATTCCGGTTCACGAACCGGGCGTCGCGGGCCAAGCCCGCCATCGCCGCTCGCGAAATCGCGCCCGTAGCTCAGATGGGATAGGGCATCAGACTATGAATTTGAGGGGCGGGCGTTCGAATCGTTCCGGACGCGCCACTTCGGTACAAAACTGGGCACTCCAAAACCTGCCGTTTTTGCGCTCGATGCGGCGACAAGCGTGCGCGGGAGCACGCTTTTCGACCCCATGATGCGAATCTCTTTCGCGTCCACCTCGATACGCTGGGCGAGCGCGCGGAGGTGGTCGCGCCGGTAGCCGCCGGATTCGGTCCGCATCCGCTTGCGCGCTTGGCTGGCGAAGGTTTTCAGCGCCTGGGGCGTGATGCTCGGCCTAGCCCGATCCAGCGCACCCTCGGCCCGCTCCGCGTCGGAGCGGCCTCCCATGCGATCATGGCCGGACATCATGCCGAGCACGCGCAACAAGACGCTATGCTGCGAACGATGGCGCTCGGAACGTTGATTTTGAATGCTTTTGCGGTTCGAGCGGCACCAGGCCCCTTCACACGGTGCCGCTTCAGTGCCATCCAAAACAAAGTGCAGGCAAATCCTTACGACCACCGACAGCCCGGAGCGACACCGTCGCTTTTATCTAGCTGTCCTAATCGAAAGACGCTCGACGAGGCTTCGGCAATGAGGTTCGCCAAACCCGCGAGCCCAAGCTTCCTTTCGGTCGATTTCCGGTTGAAGGGCGTCCAGGGCAGCCGCCTGCCAATGCTTCCTCATCTCTCCAAACGGTAACGCGTCCGTCTCGGAAGCAATGCCTACGAAAGGCAGCACGTCGACGTCCCATTCATCGAGCCGCGCCGTCCTACGAGCCGCAACGATCTTCCGCGCGCCCTCGATGTACGACAGCTTTCCGGCTAGCATGTCTTGCGCGGCTTTGAATATGCTGCGGCGGGCCGCCAGAATCTCAGATTCATTCCAACTCATCGCTGCACGTCCTTGGCCTCCTGAGCTGCCAGCTTCCGTAATTATCTCAAGCCAAGTTGCTTATTGGCCCTGAGTCGGCTCACTTACGGCTGCAGCAGCCATCAGGATTCGTTCGACGATGCCGTCAAACTCGCTCTGGCCGATCGGGTCCAGCCCATCATGGTTAGGTGACGCGGCCACCACCCATGACGAGTCCCCTCGTCGTGCAGCACTCTTGCTGCGGCCTGAACCTCTGAGTAGCTTGGACGCATTTCGCTGCTCAGTCCTAGCAGTCTAGCCGCCGACGAACGGTGCCATAGCCGACGATCTGCGGACCCTCGCGCACGGTAAACGTAACGCCGGGCGCCAGCTTATCATACATGGGGTGAGGGAAGTAGATCAGCGTCAACACTGTTCTCATCTCCATGCCGACTTGAGGGACCAGCGGCCCCTGATGGAAGGCGACCCCGATATACTCTTCGAGACTGCGGTTGTGGTCTGTCACTATGGCCCGACGTTGGGCTGGGTCACCGATCACGAGATGTGGCCGATAAGCGTCTCCTGACAGGGCTCCTGGCTGCAATGGAGAGGTGCGACCACCCTCACTTTCCGGCAAGAAGACGACTGAACACTCTATACGCGCTGGTCTTCCTTTGGATATCTCGTCACTTTCCGACACGATCAATGTCTCACAATCCCACAAGGAATGGTTCAATAAAACCGAAATAGACCGTACTATCCCGACAAGATCGGGAGAGCAGCTTATGGGCATAGCATAAGATCAAAGACCGTCGCAGATTAACCTGTTGGAGCGCATGGCTAGCGGCGGAATCATAGCGCCACGGCGAAGCAATAGTGCCCATCTTCATCGGTCGCGGCGCGCCAGAGATGCACGATATGCCGCGACATTTTGGGATGGGAGTCCCGATCGGAAGTGCGAGCCTCTTGATCAACTGATCTTGCAAGGGGTGGCGGGCAGGAGTCTTGCCGTGGCTCGGAGACTGTTTGCCAGTTCTTCGGATTTCTCAGACGCCTGTCGACGGCAAACGCGATTTGTCGTTGCCGCGCAAGATCTACTCATTCCCGCTCCATCATGTTGGCGATCGCCTTGATGCGGCTTCTGGCGTATTTCGGCAGGCCGGCGCTCAGCGAATCGCCGCTGTTGAAGGAGCTCTTGCCCATGAGCAGTTGCGCGGGAACGAGGTTTCGCAGAACGGGTATATTGCTGTATTCCCTTTGCTTGTTGAGCACGTCGTTCCTGACCGCAATCAGGATGTAGACCGTTGCGATGGCGGCTTCCGGCTGGGTCGGATGCTGTTGCAGAACCGCAAGCAGCTTGCCGAACTGGATGACCTGGTTCACCCAAAAGATGTTCTGCTCGAGCGCGCTGGTGACTGTGGAGTCGAGGCCTGTCAGGGTCGGCAGTTCGGCAAGGCGCGGCTGCGTGACCAACATGATCTCACTCAGGAACTCGATGAAATCCGGAATCGGTTTTTTGCTCTCCTCGCGCAGCTTGTTGGCAAGCTGAATGCCCGCCGGAATTTTCCCTTCGAACACGTAGCGGGACCGCACGCAGATCGCGTTCGCGTCCTCGCACCAGCGGCGATCCGGCGGACGGTTGTGCGCGGCGCCCGCGTCTTTGCTGGGAACATCATCGGCCGCCGTGATCGGCCAGTGCTTGACTGCCGGATCGATCTGCTCGAGGAACGCGACATTCGCATACCGCGCCAGATCCAATGCCGCTGCCGGTTTTGGAAGTCGAAACCGGGCCTCCGCCTGGTAGACCGAGAGCTTCAGCTTCGTTTGCTGGTTGAGCGTGGGCTCAACGAAGCTCGGGAAGAGCGAGAGGAAGCGCCGCTGAACCGGACGTGAGCGGGCCCAATCGTCGAAAGGAATGAGCTCGGTCGAGGAATCGGCGAGTTTGTCGTTGCGCTGGTCGGCGAAGATGACGGTGCGCGGGTTGATCTGTGCGATCGGGATGCCGGCGACTGCGGCCACGTCCTCCAGCTGGAATTCCTGCGCGACCGCACCTGTGCAAGCGGCCAGCCAGGCGGCGATGAGGGCTGCGGCACGGTGAAGTCTCAGGTGAAGTCTCATGGGTCAATGCTCAATTCAGCCGCCGCCAGAAATAATCGGGATCGACTCGGAGCGGCGGTCGCGGGAGGCGGTCCTCGTCATCGGGAGGTCCGCGCCAGGAGGGATATTCGCGCGGACCAAGACGCCAGGTCGGGAATGGAAAGGGCGACCGGTTATCGCCGTAATGGCGGTTGTCGTAGGACCACTGCTGGAATGGCCCGTCGTCTTCGTCACGGCCGCCACGATGGGCGTAGCTTTCTGCACGCGAGACGATCCGAAATTGCGTATCATCGATTCTGCCCGACGGATCTCTCTTGAGATACTCGGTGAAAGCGCGGCCGGAGCCGGGCGGTGAAGGATCGCCGGTATGGGGATCGATCGACAGGGGAGCGAGCTGATGCAGTGCTTCGCGCGAAGGGCCGTTCAATGCCATCTTGGGAGCGTGCAGCTCCCAGGCCGCCTGCACGATCGGCTCGAACATCGGCAGCGCCACTTTTGATCCGGTTTGGCCGCTGCCAAGGGAGCGGCGCCCGCCATCGCTGTTGTCGTAGCCGACCCAGATGGCGATGGTAACGTCATTTGTGAAGCCGACGAACCAGGCGTCGACCGCATTATCAGTGGTACCAGTCTTGCCGCCGACAAAGGGCGAAAGATGCTTCACCACGCGCGCGGTTCCGCGCGCGAGCACGCCCTGCAGCATTGATTTCATCTGGTAAAACGATGCTCGGTCGGCCGAGCCGATCCAGTCCACCGCACGCGGATCGTGCTGGTAGATTGGTCGGCCGTCCTGTTCGATCCTTTCGATCGCATGGGGCCGGGGCCGGGCGCCCTCGTTGGCGATCGCTGCATAGAACGCCGCAAGGTCGATGAGCCGCACGGTTTGGGCACCGAGCACGAACGGGTAGTAGCGCATGCAGTCCTTGTAGAGCTGCGCTTCCATCGCGAGCTCGCAGACTCGGTCGAGGCCTCGCTCGGCACTGTCGTCGAGGCCGGATGCGAGCAGTTGCACGGTGGCGAGATTGCGGGAGTTTTCCAGCGCACGCCGCAGTGTAATGGCACCCAAAGCGCCGCCGTCATAGTTCTTGGGCGACCAGAAATCGCCCCGGCGCGCGTGGACCGTCGCGCCGATCGGTGTCAGCGTAATGGGTTCGTCCATCACCAGCGTGTTGGGCTGCAATCCCTTGCGAAGGGCGGCGAGATAGGTCAGCGGCTTCAAGGTGGAGCCGGGTTGGCGCAGGGTCTGGACGACGCGGTTGAGCTGGCTTGCCGGATACGAAAAGCCGCCCGCCATCGCGAGAATGCGGCCGGTTTCGTTCCCGAGTACGAGTGCCGCTCCCTGCACGTTCGGTCGAATACGCAGATCGGCACGCGCCGCTTCCTTGCCCTTGGCTTCGCGCAGTTGCACGTAGACCACATCGTATGGCTTGAGGCCGCGCTGGATCGCGGCGCTCCAGGTGTTCAGCGGCAGGATTCTTCCGTCGGTCAGACCGACGTTGATCGCGTGGCCACGCTTGCCGCGCGCATTCTCCAGGACGACCGCCGAGTCCCAGTGAACGTCGTAGAGAGGTAGCCGTGTCGCCTTCAACGCCGCGAGCCAAGCCGGTTCCGTGGCCTTCAGGTCTGCCGCAATGCGACGGACGGCATCGGAAATGTTCGCCTCGGGTCCCTCAAATTTGTAGCGGCCGGTATTCAGCTCGTACCGCGCGAGGCCCTCCTGCAATGTCGCTTCGACTACGCGCTGCAAGGCCGAGTTGATGGTCGAGCGCACCGTGTAGGAGGCGTTGGTGAGAGTATCAAGGCCCGCGACCAACTTTGCCTCGCGGGCGATGTGATCGACGAAGTGAAAGCCGAAGTCCCGTCGCGTCGGCCGGTACTCGACCAGCTGTGGCAATACTGCTTTCGCCGCGGCGTCGTCGATCATGGCGTCGTCCCGCATGCGGCCGAGCACGTAGGCAAGACGCTCGCGCGCGCGCTCGGGGTGGTGGTCGGGGTTGAAGTAGTTCGGTCCCTTGGCTAGCCCGGCGAGGAGGGCGCCCTCGACGGCGGAGAGCGCCTTGGCCGGTTTGCCGAAATAGCTGCGCGCCGCGATCTCGATGCCCCAGGCTCCGCGACCGAGATAAATCGAGTTGAGATAGAGCTCGAGGATTTCCGCCTTGGTCAGGGCGCGCTCCATCCGCGAGGCAACGATCATTTCACGCAGTTTTCTTTCGTAAGTGATGTCGTTACCAACCAGAAGGTTCTTGGCGACCTGCTGCGTAATGGTCGAGCCTCCCTGCGGCCGGCCCGGGTGCGTGAAGTTGCCGATGAAGGCGCGGACCAGTCCGCGCTCGTCAATGCCGGCGTGTTGGAAGAAGCGCTTGTCCTCGGCGGCGATAAATGCGTTGCGTACCGCTTCCGGTATATCCGCAAGCTTGACCGAGATGCGGCGGTTGTTAGGCGCGTAAATCTCAGCAAGCTGCTCGCCCTTGTTGTCGAGGACTTCGCTGGTGCCAGAAAGCCTGAGGTGCTCAAGCTGCGCCGCGTCGGGCAGATCCTTGACCGCGCTGTTGTAGAAGGTGATGACCTGACCGAGATCGACCGGAGAGTCTTGCACGTTTTCGACCTTGCAGAACTGCCTATAGGCCACCTGGAGGTCGGCCAGATTCAGTCCTTTGAGCGCCTTGATCTCGCTGCTCAACGCCTCCTTGTCATCCATGGCGGTGGCAATCAGATCGTCCAGGTTGATGTCCTCGATGTCGAAAGCCTTGCGCATGTGGGCGCAGCCGGCACTCAAGAGCTCCGCCACCTCGAAGCGGTCGCGCACCGCATCGAACTCCGTCTTGATCCCATCCGGCCGGGTAGTGACCTGGCTGAAGGCAAGCGCCGTGGCGAAGATCTTGATGAGTATCGAGTCCATGACCGGCCGATGGTCGAAAAGCCGCCTCCGCAAGGTCGTAGAACAATAACAAACAAGACCGTGTTGAGGAAAAAGTTCCTGAGGAGCCGCCGCCCGCTTCTCCGGTCCTTCATGATTGCTCCGACCTGGCCGCGCCGCGGAACCAACGCCGAGGCCCGTGCGTTTTAGAAAGACCGAATTGGCAGCGCACTCATGAATGCCCCTCTTCCAGTCGTGCTCGCCGTGGCGCTCCTCAGCGCCGCCATCGCCACGATGCCTGCGGACGCTGCTCCTCGAAAAAAGCACACCCGGACACTTGCCGCGGTCTCCCCTGCAGCTAGCGTCGCTCAGCCGCCCACGGACAGATTTTTGGCCTGCGACGTCCGGGTGCGGGACTATCTTCGCGAAGGCGGAGCGGTGACACGGGTGACCAAGATCGAAGTGGACGATGCCCGACTGCAGTTGAACATTCAGCATGAGTACGGGGAGGCAGGAAAGTCGTCTCGAAAATACCTCCGCGGGGACACGGAAGAAGAAATGCGCAAAAATCTGCGCGGAATATTGGATGAGTTTGCTGCGGCTGCGAAGGCGGCAACGGCTGGTCGCGCTTGGTATGTCGTCGCTGCTCGCAAGGTCATGCCGGACTCCCGCGATAGTTCGGGCGAGACCACGAGTCCGTGGACGGCCGTCGTCCTCGCGGACTTCGACGGAAAATGCAGGCCTATCACGTTCTATCAGTCTGTCGACCGAACCAAGCTCGATCCTGAACTGAACAAGAAATTGGATGAGTGAAGCTTTACGCCTGAATTGATTTGCAGTTGTAGCGACCGTGCCTGGCAATAAGGCTGTTGCTGCCCAAACGTTTCTTTAGTCCACTGAAATCACTCGCTTCTGGCCCGTCCCTAGGGAGCGCCATTTCTTTTGTTTGCAATCGCAAAAATCAAGCGCCGCCGTTGCTGCGCTTTTCGTGGCTTACCGGATCCTTGTCACCACGTCGGGTCGGTTTTTCTCGAGCCAGGCCACGGCCTCCGGTCCGTCGACGACGCACTCGAAGGTTTCCCAGGTCGGGTCCTCCAGGGATTCTGATTGCAGTCGCTTCGCCGCATACTCAACGAGGTCGTGCAGTCGTTCGTATCCGCGTCGGCCCTCGAGGGAATCGGCAATCGCGGTACTGGCCCATCCGCGTTGGGCCAAGTCGATAATGCTCGGAGCGTCAGCCTCGCTGAACCAGGGTGTGGCATCGAACTCGATGCAGCGGACATTATCGGCTGTATGGCAAGTAGCGTGGATCATTGGATTCCTCCATTCGCCGGCTGACAACCTGCCTAGCATTGACCCTTTCACATCGCTGCCTCGCTACGCCCTCAGGCCTTGACCAAGTCGCCCAGCAGGTTCGCCGCCACCGTCAGCTTGGCGAGCGTCAGGCCGCTGGCAGCAATCTCCTCGACCGAGCTGCGGATGCGCGTCGCTTGGGGGTGAGCGGCGAGCCAGGTCTCGACGGCCTGCTGGCCGGACTGGCCGGTCGCCAGCATATCCGCGGCCAGTCTTCTTTCGGCGCCAGCGATCTGCTCAACGGCGCGATCGATGGCTATACGTTCGAAATAGTCGTTTGCCGGCACGTGGCGCGCGGCGGCGATGATGCGGTCGAGACGGAAATTCGCCTCGGCGGCGAAGAAGGTCGCGGCGGCGTCGCCAATGGGGCGGGTGGTGCGCTCGGCGACCGTCACGATATCGGGTGCCGAGACCAGAGGGTCGAGATCGGCGAGCTCGCCGGCAAGGCCGGCCGGGACGCCAGCGTCGGTCAGGTCCTGCCGACGCTTGGCGCGTGCGGCCTGCAAGTCCGGCGGCAGGGTAGTGTCGAGCGCGGCGACAATCTGGCGGATCGCCGGGCCGAAGCGCGCGACGACGGCCTCCAGCCCGCCCTTGAAATCGACATTGCGCACGTACCAGACCATGCGGGAGAGCAGGAGGTCCTGCACGGAAGCGTAGAGGGACAGCTGCACCTGCCCGTCGATGCAGGCATCGAGTGCATCGATCGCGTCATTGAGCCCCTTTAGACCGTAGCATTCATCGACCGCCACGTAGGCCATGACGATGGTCGGGATATCGGCGTCCGTCTCGTCGATCAGGCGTACGACACAGGCCGGGCCGCCGCGGTTGATCACCGCATTGGCGAGGCTGGTCGCGATGATCTCCCGCCGCAGACGATGCAGTTCGGCCGCTGTCGGGAATTTGTCCTGAATTTCGCGCGGAAAATACTGAGACAACTCGCGGGCAAGATAGGGATCATCGGGCACGCTGGTGACGAGCAAATCATCGTAGAGGGTCAGCTTGGCGTAGGCGAGCAGCACCGCAAGCTCGGGCCGCGTCAGGGACTGGCCGCGCCGTATGCGCTCGGTGAGCACTGCGTCGTCGGGCAAGTACTCCACCGCGCGGCTGAGTAAGCCGCGCTGCTCGAGCGACTGCATCAGGCGGGCGAGGAAGCCGGCCTCGGCCACGCCCTTGCGCTCGGCGAGCGAGAGCGCCAGCGTCTGCAGATAGTTGTTGCGCAACACCAGCGTACCGACCTCGTCGGTCATTGCGGCAAGCAGGCTGTTGCGGTCAGCGGGGCTGAGGCGTCCCTCGCGCTCGGGGCGCGCCAGCGCGATCTTGATATTGACCTCGACGTCGGACGTGTTCACGCCGGCCGAATTGTCGATAGCGTCGGTGTTGAGCTTGACGCCCTTCTGTGCCGCTTCAATGCGGCCACGCTGGGTGACGCCGAGGTTGGCGCCTTCGCCGATCACCCGCGCGCGCACGTCGCCACCCGCGACGCGGATCGGATCGTTGGCGCGGTCCCCGACCTGATCGTCGCTCTCCGCCGACGCGCGAATATAGGTGCCGATGCCACCAAACCACAGCAAGTCCACGCGCGCTTTCAGGATTGCTGCCATCACCTCGAACGGCGTCGCCTGCGGCTTATCGAGATCCAGCAGGGTGCGCACTTCCGGAGCGAGCGCGATCGCCTTGAGCGAGCGCGAGAACACGCCGCCGCCTTGCGAGATCAGCGACTTGTTGTAGTCCTGCCAGCTCGACCGCGGCAGGTCGAACAGACGCTGGCGCTCATGAAAGCTGATCGCCGGATCGGGCGAGGGATCGATGAAGATGTCGCGGTGATCGAAGGCGGCGACGAGCCTCGTCGTCGGCGAGAGCAGCATGCCGTTGCCGAAGACGTCGCCGGACATGTCGCCGACGCCGGCAACGGTGAACGGCGTGGTCTGAATGTCGGTGCCGAGCTCGCGGAAGTGGCGCTTGACCGCCTCCCAGGCGCCGCGCGCCGTGATCCCCATCTTCTTGTGATCGTAACCCTGGCTGCCGCCGGATGCGAAGGCATCGCCGAGCCAATGGTTCTTCTCGGCCGAGATCGCGTTGGCGACGTCGGAGAAGGTGGCGGTGCCCTTGTCGGCGGCTACCACGAGATAGGGGTCGTCACCGTCATGCCGCACGGTCAGGTCGGGCGGCACCACGATGTCCCCGCCGAGATTGTCGGTGAGTTCGAGCAGCGAACGAACGAAGATGCGATAGGCTTCCGTGCCCTCCGCTAGCCACGCCTCGCGATCGGAGGGCGGTGGCAGGCGCTTGGGTACAAAGCCGCCTTTGGCCCCGACCGGCACGATCACGGCGTTCTTGACCTGCTGCGCTTTCACCAGGCCGAGAATTTCGGTGCGGAAATCCTGCGGCCGATCGGACCAGCGCAAGCCACCGCGCGCAACCTTGCCGAAGCGCAGGTGAATACCTTCGACACGAGGTGAATAGACGAAGATCTCGTAGAGAGGTCGTGGAGCGGGCAGGTCGTCGATCCGGCGCGCCTCGAACTTGAAGGAGATCACCGGACGCGGATGTCCATCCTCGCCGATCTGCCACAGATTGGTGCGAACGGTTGCCTGGACCAGATTGGTGAAGCGGCGCAGGATGCGGTCTTCGTCGAGCGAGGCGACGGATTTGAGCTGCTCCTCGATCTCGGCAAGGAGAGTTGCCTCGCGCGCTGAACGTTCGCGATCGGTAAGGATAAGATGCGGATCGCGGCTAACCTGGAACAGCGCGACGAGGTTGGCCGTGATCGCGGCGTTCTTGCGCAAGGTCTCCCACATATAGTCCTGGGTGAACGGGGCACGGATCTGGTGCAAATAGCGGGACAGCGCCCGGATGGTCGAGACTTCCCGCCAGCCCAGGGCCGTGCGCAGGATCAAGGCATTGTACCCGTCGGATTCGGCGCGGTCGGTGACCACGGCCATGATCGAGGCTTCTAGGCGATGGCTGAAGTCCGGGCTGATCTCGATCGGCTGGCCGTCGCTGGTGTCGATCGTCATGTCGTGCAGCCAGACCGGGGCGGGCCTGTTACCGGGCACGATCTGATAGGTGCGTTCGTTGACCACGCGCAGGCCGTGATTTTCGATCACCGGCACGCGGTAGGACAGCGACAGCGGTGCGGCGTCCGAGAAAACTTTGAGGCCGAAGCGCCTGGGATTGCCCTCGCCCCCGAAGCGGTGAACCGAAATCGTTACCGGGCGCGCCGGCGTGAGCTTCTCGATGGTCGCGATATCGGCGATCGCCTGTTCTGCCGTGAATACCTCGGTATAGCCGCCGCTAAAGGCCTGGGCATAGCGATTGGCGAGCATGCGTGCCCGCATGCCATCGGTCGATGCAGTGAGCGCGGCCTTCAGCTTGTCGGCCCAGGTTGCGGCAATGGCGCTGATTCCGGCTTCGAGCGCGGCGCGTTCGACGAGGGGAGTTTTGCCTTCATAGCGCCCGATGATGTAGTGGACGCGCGCAAGCGCCCCCTCAGGGAATGCTACGTAGGAGGCCGACAGGGTGCCCTTGTAGGCCTGCGCCAGGAAGGCGCCGACACGCGTGCGCACATTGGTGTCGTACTTGTCGCGTGGAATGAAGGTGAGGACGGATACGAAGCGATCGAACTTGTCGACCCGCGCCAGCGCCCGGACGCGGGGGCGCTCGTAGAGGATCAGGACCTCGATGACGAAATTGTTCAGAGTGTCGACGTCGATCTGGAATAGTTCGTCACGTGGATATTCTTCGAGAATATGCATGAGCGCTTTGCCGGAATGGCCGCTCGGGTCGAAGCCCGCGCGCTGGAGCACCCCCGAAACTTTGTGGCGGACATAGGGGATCTGTCGTACCGAACGGGTATAGGCGCCCGAGGTGAAAAGGCCGACGACGCGCAGTTCGCCCTCGAGCCGACCGTCGGGCGTATAGAGCTTGATGCCCACATAATCCATGCGGATGCGACGATGGACGCGGCTCGAGACATTGGCCTTGATGACGATCAGCAGCGTCGGCTCGCGCATGAACTCGCGAATTTCCGTCGTCATCACCACCATTTCCGTGCCGCGGCGCAGCACCTTCACGTCGGGATCGCGCAAGATGCCGAGGCCTTCGCCGGTTGTAATGTCGTCGGACGCGTCGCTGTCGGACGAGAAGCGATATTCACGCACGCCGAGGAAGGTGAAATTGTCCGCGCAGAGCCATTGCAGGAACTGGCTTGCTTCGGCGACCTCGTCGATCGGCAGCGGCGGCGGATTGGAAGAGAAAGTTTTGATCGCTTCCTCGACGCGGTCGCGCATGGCGCGCCAGTCGGTGACGCAGGCGCGGACGTCATTCAACGTGCTGGTGAGGCCCTCGATCAGCTTCTTGCGATCCGCATCGGCGTCCAGGCGAGTGATGTGGAGATGAATCAGGCTTTCGCGCGTGCCCTTTGCTCCCTCCGGCAGTGATTCGCCGTAGAAGCGCAGCAGCTTGCCCTGGTCATCGCGCTCCACGGCGATGATCGGATGAGCGACAAGGGTGACTTCGATGCCCTGCTCGATGAGCTCCGCCATGGTGGAGTCGAACAGGAAAGGCATGTTGTCGTTGAGAATTTCGAGCACGGAAATCTCGCGTCCGTCGGGCAGCACCGGATTGAAGACGCGGATATCGGCGCGGCCGGCCGTGCGCCGCTGCACGTGTTCCCAGGCTTGCTCCGCCAGGAGGGCAAGCGAGGCCGCATCGTAATTGGCGAGGTCCTCGGCATTGGTGTAGCCGAACAGAGGCTCGGCAAAGGCCCGGGGGCTCTTGCCGGCTGGCACGCTGCCTGCTGCATCGCGGATCAGGGTTGCCCGGGCCTTGTCGTCACGCCACACCATCGTGTCCTCCATTTGCCGCGCCGTCCGACCGCTGCCGCGATCATCAGCTTGAGTCTGGAGTGCATCTCTTCGAGCGCTCGCGATCGAGTGCGACCGAAATTCTCGGTCTCGAAGCGTCGACG
Source organism: Bradyrhizobium sp. C-145 (assembly GCF_023375135.1). Taxonomy (NCBI): domain Bacteria; kingdom Pseudomonadati; phylum Pseudomonadota; class Alphaproteobacteria; order Hyphomicrobiales; family Nitrobacteraceae; genus Bradyrhizobium; species Bradyrhizobium sp. C-145. Next base: position 558,637 of record NZ_CP088150.1, read on the forward strand.
GCTTCCGGCAACATACTACGTCCCAGGAGCGAAAGGTGCACGCTGTCGTGAGGTGTGTTGAATTTTCCTACGACAACGGGAGGGACCCGAAGTCTGCGCCGACAGCGGTGGAACGCCTGGGGCAGGAAAAATCACACGCAATTTCAATTATGTATGAGTTCGTTGTTTTGTTCTGAACGGCACGCCATTTCCGATTTCGCGCGCTTCAGTACGATTTCGCCGCCGCTCTCATCACGCCGTGCCCTCAGTGGCGGGTAAGCGGCTTGGCAATTTCGCGAACGCAATCGGCAAACGCCCGTGCCACCGGGCTCAGCATTCGGCCCTTCAGCCCGTTGCCCCGTGAAACGCCGGGAGCAACCGGAACATCAGCCGCCCCAGCGGTCCCGGATGTTGTCCGACTACAACGCCAGCCCACACGCCTGCCGGATGGCGATCTGAACCGGCGAAGGTGGCAACGCCGGATCAAATTCGCCCTTCGGCAGCAGCGGAGGCTGTGCCATGAAGCGCGGCCGCTTCCCCCGGTGGGATTGCGCGGCATGAACAAGGAACGGATGGCACAGATAGACGCTGCCTGCCGCACCGGTCGCCAGTTCGACCCCGCAATCTGCGGTCGAGGCGTAGTCCTCGGCAGAGAGCTGCCGGAGCGTCGCGCCTGCGTCGCCATAGGGCAGCAGCTCCCGCGCGATGGTGGCATGCGAGCCTTTCCGGATTCAGGCCAGCCTGTTCGGTCTTGGGCATTGCACATTCTCCGTTCGGCTACGCATCAAGCGCAGCCGTTTGATCTGATTGGCGCGGATGCGCCGGAACGACTTCAGTCGTTCAGATCAGCGGGAAGAATGTGGACATGAACATCATGGTGGGAACGTATACCGCGGTGGAGCGTGGAATCAAGGTTCGCCCGACCTCGCATCCCGAACAAAGGCCGCGCGAGGCTCGGACACGCGTGCGGTTGCGGCTACGGATGTCCACATCATTGATCTGAAACAATGATGGTCGGCAAGAACAAGTACGTCATGGTCGAGGCTTACCGGACCGTCGCCGAGCTGCACAATCTCGAATGCTGGGCGCTGACGGCGGAATCCATCCTGCACACATCGGAATGGACCTGGCTCTACGGCAAGCTCGGCTACACCGGCGATTACGAATTCATCTATTTCGAGTGACGGGGCGCGCCTCATGGATATCATGACTGCTAAGGGCGGCATCGTCACCCACGAGTTCGCGCTCGACGACATCAACGACGCGCTGGATCTGATGCGCAGCGGCGAATCGGGGCGGATTCTGCTCAACATCAGCTGACCGCTCCTGCTCTATTCCGAGAGTGACGCGTCAAGCGCGCATCGCGCTTTCCCAGGTTGAACGGCGGCGGATCGCGCCGCCGCCATCCGAAGCAATCTGCCCCTCACGCCGCGGCGAGCGCCGGCTGCATCGGACGCCGGCCGATCATCAGCGAGAGCACGGCTGCGACGATACCGGTCGCGCCCGCTATCATGAAGGCTTGCAGATAGTCACCCTGCGCCGAGCGCATGTAGCCGGCGAAGAAGGCCGCGCAGGCGGCTCCCAGCTGGTGGCCGGCGACGACCCAGCCGAAGATCAGCGGCGCGTTCTTGTCGCCGAACGCCTCGTTGGCGATGCGCACGGTCGGCGGCACCGTCGCGATCCAGTCGAGGCCGTAGAACACCGCGAACACGGACAGGCTGACGAAGGAGAAGTCCGAGTAGGGCAGGTAGATCAGCGACAGCCCGCGCAGACCGTAATAGAAGAACAAGAGCTTGCGCGGATCGAAACGGTCGGTGAGCCAGCCCGACAAGGTGGTGCCGAACAGGTCGAAGAACCCCATCAATGCCAGCAGGCTTGCGGCCTGCACTTCGAAAATGCCGTGGTCGCCGCAGAACGCGATCAGATGCGTACCGACGAGGCCGTTGGTGGTGAAGCCGCAGATGAAGAACGTCGCGAACAGGAACCAGAAAGTCGGGGTCTTCGTCGCGCGGACAAGATTGCTGATCGCGGCGACGAACGGATTTCCCTGCGCGGGTGCTGCGGGCTGTTCGTCATGCGTGCTGCCGTAGGAGCGCAGGCCGATCGTGGCGGGCCGCTCCGGCACCAGAAAATAGACCAGCGGAATCAGCGCCGCGCAGCATGTGGCCACCGTCAGCACCACCGGCTTCCAGCCGCCCCACTCGACCAGCGAGGCGAGGCCCGGCATGAAGATCAGGGTGCCGGTCGCGGTGCTCGCGGTCAAAAGGCCCATCACGAGGCCGCGATTGGTGGTGAACCAGCGATTGACGATGGTGGCGCCGAGCACATTGGCGACCGCGCCCGAGCCGATGCCGGAGAGCAGGCCCCAGGTCAGGAACAATTGCCACGGCGCGGTCATGAAGTAGCTCGCCCCGGTCGAGAGAGACATCAGCACCAGCGCGCCGAGCACCGTGCGGCGGATGCCGAAGCGCTGCATCACGGCCGCCGCGAAGGGACCCGCGAGGCCGTAAAGGAAGATGCCGACGGCGGCGGACGACGAAATCACGCCGACGTCCCAGCCGAATGCTTTCTGAAGGGGCAGCATCAGCACGCTCGGCGTCGCGCGCAGTCCGGCGGATGCCAGCAACGCCAGGAAGATCACGGCGACGACCACGAAGGCATAGTTCGGGCCGAACGGCCGCCTGGAGACGGTGGTGGATTGAACGGAGGCAGGTTGAACGGGAGAATGGGGCATGTTACTTACCGGTACGTATTTCGATGCGGCATTAGTACGTACCGGTCAGTAACATTGTCAAGCCCAGATGGAAGGCATCGGAAAGCGATGAAGAAAAAAGCCGAAGCACCCGCGGACCCGCCGCTCCGTGCCGCCGACCGGATTCGCGCCTCCGCGAGCGAGTTGTTTTACCGCGAGGGCATCCGCGCCGTCGGCGTCGACGAGGTGGTGGACCGGGCCGGCGTGACCAAGCCGAGCCTCTATCGCAGCTTCGCCTCCAAGGACGATCTCGCTGCCGCGTACTTACGCGACTACGACCAGCACTTCTGGGAGAATTTCGAGCGCCCCGACGGCAAGACTTACAGCAACGCGCGCGAGCATGTGCTCGCCTATATCAGCCAGCTGTCGGCGCACGCCGTGCGCAAGGGCTATCGCGGCTGCGGCCTCAGCAACGCCGCGGTGGAGTACCCCTCGCGCGACAATCCCGCGCGTCAGGTCGCCGAAGCGCACAAAAAGGTCTTCCGCAAGCGCCTGCGCGAACTCGCCGCCAACATGGGCGCGCGCCAGCCGGCCGTGCTCGGCGACGCCCTGCTGCTGCTGATCGAAGGCATCTACGTCACCGGCCAGCAGTCGGAGGACGGACCGGCGCAGTCGGCAGTCGCGGCGGCGAAGATGCTGATCGATGCGGGTGTGAAGGCGGGGTGAGCGGTGGGCCGGCTCGCAGATCAGGCCGCTGACAAGCGCACGCGGAACTTGCTGCCGGTCGAAGCGGGCGGCAGCCTGATCGCCTCGGGGACGAATTCAGCCACCAATCGCGTCCCTATTCACGCCGGCATCGTGCGACCACAGGTGTCGCTCAATGACCGCAGCCGCAGCAGTTGCTCAGGTTTCGGCCGCAATCACCTGCCGACGCTGACCCACTCCTGCGCCTTCTTCCGCCATTCCCCGTCAAAGCGGGCTGGGAGATCTTTGGCTCCGAGCCGCAGGATGATCTTCAGGGCGAGGCGATTGATGCGCTCCTTGATACCGGAGCGAGTTGGATCACGCCTTGTCACATGAACCGTTGCTTTGATGCAGCTTGGCGACGTCCGCGCGGCCCTGGCTTTCCGTGACCTGGATCAGCGTGATCGCGCCGGGCGTCACGATTCCCATCTGCGGCTGGGCTGAGAGATAGGTGGTGCTGCCTGCGCGCAATTCGAGGCTCACCTTCTCGCTTCCCTGTCCGAACAGATTGCTGCTCAATGGCAGATTGTTGACGGCGACCTCGTGTCGGCCCGGAGGCAGATCGCACGCCAGGAAGCCCGCGGCCTGGCTGCCGCCAATCACGCGTCCGTCCACGGCATAGTTGGGCTGGACCGCAAATCCCAGGGCGGACGAGCGATACACCACAAGGCGTGCAGTGTTCGACTTGACGTTCTCGGTCAGAGCCTGATCGCCCATTGGCCCCGATGCGCACCCCGCAAGCAGCGTGGCCACGGCAAAGATCCCCACCCCCAAACGCATTCTCGCCCCTTAATCATTCCAATTTCCCCGGGCATCATTGGCTGGGGTGGTGGCTGAAGTCAATCTCGACTATAGGTCGTATGGGGGGCGGCTCGCCTCACCGCCACCCCAGCGCCGGCGCGACGTGAGTCAGAATCGCCTCGATCGCATGCGCGCAATAGGCGACGCCAAGCTGGTTCGGGATCGTCAACAGCAGCGTATCCGCCTCCGCAATGGCCTCGTCCTGGCGCAGCTGCTCGATCAGCACATCCGGCTCCGCCGCATAACTCCGGCCAAAGATCGCGCGCGTCCGCGGGTCGATGAAGCCGATCTGGTCCTCGCCTTCGCCACTTCTGCCGAAATAGGCGCGGTCACGATCGTCGATCAGCGCAAAAATGCTGCGGCTGACGGACACGCGCGGCTCGCGGCCGTGGCCGGCTTCCTTCCACGCGGCGCGATAGGCGCGGATTTGCGCCGCCTGCTGCACGTGGAAGGCTTCGCCGGTCTCGTCGTTCTTCAGCGTCGAGCTCTGCAGGTTCATGCCGAGCTTGGCCGCCCACACCGCGGTCGCGTTCGAGCCGGCGCCCCACCAGATGCGTTCGCGCAGGCCCTGCGCATGCGGTTCGAGGCGCAACAGCCCGGGCGGATTGGGAAACATCGGCTGCGGATTGGGCTCGGCAAAACCTTCGCCGCGCAAGAGGTCGAGGAAGACCTCGGCATGGCGCCGGCCCATGTCGGCGTCGTTCTGGCCCTCGGCCGGGCGATAGCCGAAGTAACGCCAGCCGTCGATCACCTGCTCGGGCGAGCCGCGGCTGATGCCGAGCTGCAGCCTGCCGCCGGCGATGAGGTCGGCGCTGCCTGCGTCCTCCACCATGTAGAGCGGATTCTCGTAGCGCATGTCGATCACGGCCGTGCCGATCTCGATTTTGCTGGTCCTCGCGCCAACGGCGGCGAGCAGCGGAAAGGGCGAAGCCAGCTGCCGCGCGAAATGATGCACGCGGAAATAGGCGCCGTCCGCCCCTAACTGTTCCGCCGCGACCGCAAGCTCGATCGATTGCAGCAGCGTATCGCTAGCAGAGCGGGTCTGTGACTGCGGCGAGGGCGTCCAGTGCCCGAAGGAGAGGAATCCGATCTTTTTCATGGAGGCAACATATGGATGATCGGAACAGTTTGCGAGACGTCGACCTGAGGAAAGATGAGAATACGGGGCATGCACCCGTAAGCGCCCCCCGTTAGGGCTACCGCATATGGCATTTTGCGCGACCTGAGCGCGCGCCTCGTCCTTTCGAAACGACCGCGGAGCCTGTCATCGGGCCGCGCCTTGCGCGGACCCGGTGGCGGTCTCCTCATGATGAGGCTAAGTGGCATCGGTGCTCGTTGAAACTACCGCCGCGCACGCGGTCCTCATCCTGAGGGCCCGCCTACGGCGGGCGTCTCGAAGGATGGCCACAGGGAAATGGCTCCCATATGCGATTGCCCCCGGGGAAGCAGATGAGGCACGGGTTGGACTGCTGGTGCTTCTGCCTTACAGCGGACCACGAACTCAGATCATTCGACTTCGATCTGCCACGCCGAGAAGCCTCCTCAGATGTCGCAACCGGTCAAGCTCGTAGGATGGGTTGAGCAAACCCATCATGCCTCGCCACAGGCTGAGAGATTGATGGGTTTCGCTGGCGCTCTACCCATCCTACGAGCTGTGGTGCAATGGAGACGACGTCTGCCCCGCGATGCAGCTCGCGCCGGTCAGTGTCGAATACGTACTCTGCAAAGAGATAGCAAGGATGCGAATCCCATTGGATGCTAACTGGGCAGCGTTTTGACCTCGCCGAAAATCGCGAGAATAAGCCGCCGGTACGGAAAATGTAAGCTGCCGGTTAAGCGCCCCAACCAATCCCGCGGCACTCTCCGGTCGGTGCAGAAACACCGTCCAGGAGACACCGCAATGACCACGACGCATGGCACGACACGGCTGGAATGGACATCCGTATCGACCCGGCATGTCACCAGCTTCATCCGGAAATGTTGGGATGCCTTTCAGGAGCGCCGCGAACGCCGGAAAGTGAGCGCCACCTTGTCCGACCTAAGTGATCGAGAACTGATGGATATCGCCACCACGCGCAGCGAGATCGACTACGTCGCCTCGCACCGAGGTATTGATCCTCGAGGCATCCGATCCGGTGAATGGCTGCGATATCTGCCAACTGTGGACGGCCAGGTAGGACCGACTGACTCTCGGTAGAGGCCACGAGCGATGGATTGCTGCGCCTGAAGTCCCTTCTGATCTTCCTCAGGCATCAGGCATTGGAACTGGGCGCGGTAAGGTCCAGAAGGGGCCATTTCCGGATGTAAGCACCGCAACAACAATGAGCGAGGCCTCTTGCTTTAACGAAACTGAGCAACCGATCCCAATGGTGGACCAGCCATCGATCTTGGATCATGCGCGGGGTTCACTAGACGTTGGTCGACGTGTCACGTCATGCTGCCCGGAATGAAACAGCGGACACGAGGATGTCCATCGATGTAGTGCTTCCAGACCATGGTCCGTCCGGCAAGATTGGGTTGCTTGATGACAGCGCCGTCTGGCACGAGCACCCATTCGTCGTCGATGCGAACTCGATATTGTCCGTGATCGGACTTCCAATTCGGTTCGGAGACCACGTAGGCGTCGGAGTCCTCACAGCACTTCCCGAATTCGCTTTGCAGGCTCTCGAACCAGGGCTTCAGCGGTGAATTCGCATAGCGCCCGTCATCTCGCGCAAATGTCGCGGTCGCAACCAGCAACAGCAGGCAGATTTGAGTTGCCAAGCGCTTCTTCGCTCTGATCGCCAGCATCTCGTCACCTCGGCCATCTCGGAAAATCAGTTTCGATTCAGCGCAGCTGGCGTAATGGGCAAGGAGCGCAGGAACACGAAGCGGGAGGTCACTGGAATTTCCGCGTCGGCGCGACCGTCCTGGCCGATGAGAATGAGACCCGCTCCTCCATTTGCCACGGTCAGGATGACCTCTTCACCAGTCCATGTCCGGATCGGGTTCATCCCGATGACGAGAAACTCACCTACGGGCTGGTCCAGATATTGAAGTCTGAGCTGCGGAGCGATTTCGGGCGGTGCAAGCCCGAAGCCCAGTTGCTGCGCGAGTTCGTAGATTTGCCGCAATGGCACCGTCTCACCCCTGAAGCCTAGATCGGCCGCGGTCACTGTCAGAAGTGTTACCGCCGTTCTGGTACCGCTGAGCGTAAACGCAGGTCGGGCAAGAGCCTCCGCAGCCGAGTTACCGACGCCGCAACCAATCGCACTCAGAGCGGTGAGGAGAGCAAACGTATCCGGGAACGTCCCGATGCTGATCGTTTTCCATTCGGCAACATCCGAAACGGACGTTACTGGACCCATGCGTGTCGGGACAACGGGCGCCGCCTTAAGCACTAACTGCTTTTGCAACACATCGCGCGCCGAGCATTGAGCCTGAGCGCGGTTCGCAGAGGCGAGAACGCATACGACCCAGATCAAGAGCCTCGCTGCAGTGGCCGCCCACGTCAGTGCAAACATCCGCGTCATGACATCCTCCCTCGTAACGCGAGATCGGCAAGCAGTTCATACTGTTCAGCCGCGCGCGAGGATGCACCGAGGTCATGGGAAGCGCTTTACAGGCGGCTTCCATTCTTCTTACCGTCTGCTTACATATCGGCTCCAGGGGAGTGCGTTCGTACCGCAGGAGGATGCATTTGCTTTACTCCTTTTCGGATTTCACGCTGGATACGGAACGGCGGGAGCTGCGGCAAGGAGCCGAGACAATCTCTGTCGCGCCGCAAGTATTCGACCTTCTGAACTATTTGATCCGGAACCGGGAACGCGTCGTCAGCAAGGACGAGCTCATCGCCGGCGTTTGGAATGGTCGTATCGTCTCGGATGCCGCGCTGACGACGCGCATCAATGGTGCCAGGTGTGCAATCGGCGACACTGGCGAGAAACAGGACCTGATCAAGACGCTCCCGCGCAAAGGTTTCCGATTCGTGGGTGCCGTGCAGGAAACCGGGAGCTCCGCAATAAAGGCGGCTGGCTCAGTCGAGCGAACCGGCGACATGCCACCGCGCCTCTCCATCGTCGTGCTACCCTTCGCGAACCTGAGCGGCGACCGCGAGCAGGACTATTTCGTGGATGGCGTGACCGAGAGTTTGACCACAGACTTGTCGCGCATCGCTGGTACATTTGTGATCGCACGGAACAGCGCCGTCTCCTACAAGGGTAGAGCAGTCGATGTACGGCAAGTCGGCCGCGAATTAAACGTCCGCTACGTGCTCGAAGGTTCAGTGCAACGCAGCGGCAAGCGGCTTCGCATGAACGTGCAGTTGATTGATGCTATCAGCGGCCAGCATCTTTGGGCCGAGCGCTTCGAGAAGTCTGTCGTCGACCTGTTCGACATGCAGGACGAAATCGTATCGAGGCTCGCCAATACGTTAGGTCGCCAGCTCATCGAGGCGGAAGCGCGACGAGCCGAGCGTACGCTGCATCCCGATGCGATGGACTTATACTTCCAGGGCCGGGCCTGGCTGATGAAGGGGTTTAGCCTTGAATGCTTAACCCGAGCGCGGAACTTCTTCGAACGCTCTCTAGCGTACGACCCCGACAACGTCGAAGCAATGATTGGCCTGGCAAATGTTGATACGGCAATTGGATCCAGCTTTACGACGGATGATGGGCCTGCGCGGTTCGCAGCGGCCGAGGCGATGGCGGATAAGGCATTGTCGATCACGCCGAACCGCACTTCAGCCCACTTGGCTCGGGGTTGGGTCCAGATCTTTACGAACCGGGCCGCCCAAGGCATCCGTGAATTCGAGCATGCGTTGGCGCTGGATTCGAACGGGGCCCACGCTCATGCTGCCCTTGGTTTTGCCAAATTCTATATGGGACTCGCTGCCGAGACCGAAGGCCACATATTCGAGGCCTTACGTCTCTCCCCTCGCGACGTTGAGGCCTACCAATGGGCGTGTTTTGTAGGCGTGGCCAAGCTACAGCTTGGTTCGGACGTCGAAGCCGTCAGTTGGCTCCGACGAAGCATTGAGGCGAACCGCAACTTTCCTATCGCTCATTTGGCACTCGCCGCTGCGTTGGGCCTGACCGGCGCCCTCGATGAGGCGCGAACTGCTGCAAGAACGGGACTTGCGCTCAACTCGGGTTTCACCATCCGTCGCTTCCGCACTGCTCAACAAAGCGACAGTCCGAATTTTCTTGTCGGGCTCGAGCGCGTCTGTGAAGGCTTCCGCCTCGCTGGCGTGCCGGAAGAGTGATGGACGTTTCCGGTCAAAAAAAGACAGATCGATGAGGCTCGGGGATAGTCTGCCTCAGGTCAAAATGCGAAGAACTCAGGTTGAGCAAGCCTGGACTGCTTTGACGCAGTGAGCGGCCCCCCGGGCAGACGAGACACAACTTCTCAGATGGGCCATCAGACGTAGCATTCGCAGGATTGGACAGGTAGGTTTGTCCGTTCGGCCGTGAGGCGGAGAGACTTCGATGTACCGATTTTTATGCTTGCTGATGGCGAGTATCGTATTTGGCACAGCGGCTGGACATTGTCAGACGCAGGCAGGCACATCCACAATCACGTTTCAATCGGCCACCTACGGCGACATGCGCCAACTTTTGGCGGGGGAGGCTACGACCGCAGCAGTGACGGTCAAGGCCACGCTTGAGTTTCCCAAGCAAGTGAAGGATCGCTATCCAACCGTCATCGTCGTTCACACGCTCGCTGGCTATCGTGACGCCAACGAAGGCTACGTCGCTGCGGAATTGCGCAAGGCAGGTTTCGCCACATTGACGTATGACAGTTTTTCCGCGCGCGGAACCACGGGGACAGCCCTGCAGGGATCACCGGGCTATCTGACGGTTGGCGTTGCGGACGCATACGCCGCGCTGCGGCTTCTCTCCCGCGATAGTCGCATCGACGCCGCGCATATTGCGCTCATCGGATTTTCGTATGGGGCTGAAGTGGCTCATCTTGCGGCATTCGAGGCGGTGAGATCGGCGCTCACTCCAGGCCCAGACCGATTTGCAGCTCACGTCTCGTTCTATCCCGGTGGGACTTTTGGCGCGGTCGCTGAACCCGGCGCCTATACCGGCTCCCCGGTCCTGCTGCTGCTCGGCGACAAGGACGACAATCTGCCGCTGACCAAGATCGAGAGATATCTGGCTTATGTGCGCGCCGCAGGGGCGCCGGCCCCGATCCAAACTGTCATCTACCCGGGCGCCTACCATGCATGGACCGTCCCCGATCTCACCACCGTCCGCTTCTACCCGGACCTCGTGAGCACGAAAAAATGTCCGCTTATCCTGCTCGGGCCGAAGCGGCCGGCCTTGCTCATCGACGGCGAGGCGAAGCCGTTCGACCCGACCGCCTTTGGTACCTGCCTCGCTACAGCACCGGGCTATTCGATGGGATTTGACACGGCAGTTCGCGCCCAATCTATCGCTGATACGATCTCCTTTCTTCAACGAAGTATGCGACCGTAGAGCAAAGCAACGTCTTGCTGCACATTTGACTGTGCATCAGATGTTACCGAGCTGCTGAAGCAGATGGTCGAGAAATTGCGGATCCGGTGGAGCGGGCAGACTGGCTGGCCGCTCTGGCTGGTTGCTTGGCCCCACGCTTCCCATGATGCCATCCTACACCTGTTTTGCCCGACGCCTCAAGCGATTTTCGGTTTTTCTTAAATGTTGGACGCGAACGACCCGCTCAGGCGCGATCACGGCGCGACTCGACTTCCGCGCTTCAAGCCATTGATTTCGCTATTCCCGGCTACTGTGCATGGGGTTGTTTTCGACTTTTTGTTTCGGGGATGCAAAACTATCAGCCCGAGCCGGACCGGCCCGGCGTTCGCCTTTTCATCAATCCATTTTCGGGAGGCGCATCATGCAAGTCTATAACGTGGTGAAGTTCAGGGTGAAGCAGGGTGAGGAAGCCGCTTTCCTCGACGCGCACCGGAACGGCAAGGCGAAGTGGCCGGGCCTCGAACATGGCGTCATCATCAAGACCGGCGAGCAGGCCTTCTGCCTCATCGGCAGCTGGGCCAGTCAGGACGCGATGGTCGCGGCACGGCCCGCGATGATCAAGACTCTCGACAGTTTCAGGTCGGTGCTCGAGGACCAGGGCAATGGACGCGGCGTCACGGATGCCGTGTCAGGGGCGGTCGTGCTCGATCTCTAGCAGGCGCGTGGCGGCCGCTACTTGATCAGCCGCACGCCCTTGGTCGTGAACTTCTGCGTCTTGCCGCCTGATCGAATGGGGCGCTTGGTGCCGGCGGCCTTGCCGGTGCCGGGCGGCTGGTGTGCTGGGACGAGCTGATGGGGTTGCGAGCCGATCAGGTCGCGGCGGCCCATCTCGATCAAGGCCTCGCGCAGCACCGGCCAATTGTCAGGGTCGTGGTAGCGCAGGAACGCCTTGTGCAGGCGGCGCTGGCGCAGGCCCTTGATCGCCTCGACCTTGTCACTGCCGCCGTGGCGGACGCCGCGCAAGGGATTGACGCCGGTGTGGTACATCGCGGTCGCCGTCGCCATCGGCGAGGGCAGGAAGGTCTGCACCTGGTCGGCGCGATAGCGGTTCTTCTTCAGCCACAGCGCGAGGTTCATCATGTCCTCGTCGGTCGTGCCGGGATGCGCCGCGATGAAATAGGGGATCAGGTAATATTTCTTGCCGGCCTGCTCGGCAGCAGCGTCGAACATCCGCTTGAAGCGGTCATAGGCGCCGATGCCCGGCTTCATCATCTTGTCGAGCGGACCGCGCTCGGTATGTTCCGGCGCGATCTTCAAATAGCCGCCGACGTGATGGGTGACGAGCTCCTTGATGTATTCGGGGCTCTCGACCGCGAGGTCGTAGCGCACGCCGGAGGCGACCATCACCTTCTTGATGCCGCGGGTCTCGCGCACCTTGCGATAGAGCCTGATGAGGTCGTCATGCGAGGTGTTGAGGTTCGGGCAGATCTCGGGGAAGACGCAGGACGGCCGCCGGCATGCCGCCTCGACCTTCGGATCCTTGCACGCCATCCGGTACATGTTGGCGGTGGGGCCGCCGATGTCGGAGATCACGCCGGTGAAGCCCGGCGTCTTGTCGCGGATCTTCTCGATCTCGCGCAGGATCGAGCCTTCCGAGCGGTTCTGGATGATGCGGCCCTCGTGCTCGGTGATCGAGCAGAAGGTGCAGCCGCCGAAGCAGCCGCGCATGATCGTCACCGAGAATTTGATCATCTCCCAGGCGGGAATTCTCGCATCACCGTAGGACGGATGCGGCGCGCGTGCGTAAGGCAGATCGTAGACCGCGTCCATCTCCTCGGTGGTCAGCGGGATCGGCGGCGGGTTGAGCCAGAGATCGCGATCGCCATGACGCTGCACCAGCGGCCGCGCATTGCCGGGATTGCTCTCCCGGTGAAGCACGCGTGAGGCGCGCGCATAGGCCTCGCGGTCCTGCTCGACCTGCTCCAGCGCCGGCAGGCGGATCACCGTGGCGCCCGGCTTCCGCGATGCGCCTTCGTCGGCGGAGTCGAGATCGTCGGCGTGCAGCTCGGAATAACCTTCCGGCACGCGGCGGAACAGCGCGACGCCCCTGATGTCGTCGAGCTCACGCGGCGCCTCGCCGGCAGCGAGCCGCTGCGCCACCTCGACCACGGCGCGCTCGGCATTGCCGTAGAGCAGCAAGTCCGCCTTGGCGTCGGCCAGCACCGAGCGGCGCACCTTATCGGACCAGTAATCGTAATGCGCGATCCGGCGCAGCGAGGCCTCGATGCCGCCGAGCACGATGGGGACGTCCTTGAACGCCTCGCGGCAGCGCTGCGCGTAGACGATGGTGCAGCGGTCTGGCCGCTTGCCGCCTTCGCCGCCAGCGGTATAGGCGTCATCATGGCGCAGACGGCGGTCCGCGGTGTAGCGGTTCACCATGGAGTCCATGTTGCCGCCGGTGACGCCGAAGAACACGCGCGGCTTGCCCAGAGCCTTGAACGGCTCGGCCGAATGCCAGTCCGGCTGCGCGATGATGCCGACGCGAAAGCCTTGCGCCTCGAGCAGGCGGCCGATGATCGCCATGCCGAAGCTCGGATGGTCGACATAGGCGTCCCCGGTCACCAGCACGATGTCGCAGGCATCCCAGCCGAGCGCATCCATCTCGGCGCGGCTCATCGGGAGGAACGGCGCCGGCTTGCGCGGGCGGGCCTGCGCCATCAGGGGTTTTTCGGCGGTGATGATCTGGGTGTCCATGGGGGCTTACGGATAAGACCCCGAGGCCCCGAATTCAACCGACGGGCGCGTGAAAGGTCGGGGTTCCCCGGGCTGCCAGCCAAGCTTCAGCCGAGCAACTGCCGGACCTCGGCGAGCGCGTCGTGGTTCACCTGCAGGAACCATCCGCCTCCGCGAACATTCTGATGGAGGGTTGATGCGGCCCGGGTCGCGCGCGCTCGCGTCCGGGTTTGACATTGCCCTGATCTTCGCCTCTGGCGATGGGGGAATTGTGAGCACGGTTATAGAGAACTTGCTGATGCGGAAGCAGAAGCTCGTGGAACAGCTCGAGACGACGCAGTCGGTCGAAGACCGCGACAGGCTCGAGCACCAGCTCGAACAGATCAACACCGCGCTGGATTTTCTGGACAGGCCGGGACCGAGGGAGGGACCGTGACGGCGCTCAATCCACCTTCGGCGCGTCCATCTGCGGCGCCTCCACTTTCAGTGCCTCTACTTTCAGCGCCTTGGCATAGACAACGCCCGAATTGGTGATGTGCGTCGTCATCAGCGCTTCGAAGGCCGCGAATTCGCCGCGGGCGAACAGATCGAGCAGCCTGCGATGCTCGTCGAAGGACGAGCGGGTGCGCACGTCGATCGGCGAGGTCAAATTGGTGCGGAGCGCGGCGACGCGGCCGGAGACGAGCTGATAGGATTCGGCCAGGTAACGGTTGCCGCAATGGGCGAACAGCGCCTCGTGAAAAGCGGCGTCGGCGCGGCCATAGGCGATGTTGTCTTTTACCGCGATCGCCGGCTCCATCGCGGCGATCGCTGCGTTCATTGTCGCGATTGCGCCTTCGCGATCGTGGCGGAAGGCGAGCTCGGCCGCTTTCGGCTCGAGCGCGATGCGGAAGGTGCAGAGCGCATGGATGTCCTCTGCGCTCGGCGTGAACACGAAGCTGCCGACCTGCGGCCGGATCGCCACGAGCCCCTGCGCCTGCAAGAGGCCCATCGCCTCGCGCACCGGCGTGCGGCTGACGCCGAAGGAATTGGCCACCATCTCCTCGGAGATGGCGGCGCCGAGCGCGAATTCGCCGTCGACGATGGCCTGGCGCAGCCGCTGCATCACCCGCTGCGACAGCGATTTCGGCGTATCGAACTTCAGCGACTTCATGGGCTCTCCGGTCAGATCACCTTGCCGGGATTGAGCAGATGCTCGGAATCGAGCGCGGCCTTCAGGGTTCGCATCAGCGCGATCTCGGCCTCGCTCCTGGCATGATCCAGCCACTTCTTCTTCAGCGTGCCGATGCCGTGCTCGGCGGAGACGCTGCCGCCCATCTCGCGCACCAGACCATAAATGATCGCGTCCATCTGTTCTTTCGGCTGCTGCGCGACGGAGAGACCCGTGACCCAGGAGACGAGATGCAGATTGCCGTCGCCGATATGGCCGTAATAGACGCTCTCGCAGCCTTTGATGCCTTTTGCGAGTGCGGCCTTGCAGCGCGTCGCGAACTCGTCCATCCGCGCCACCGCAAGCCCGATGTCGTAGGAGATGTGCGGCCCCAGCACCTGGCCGAATTCGGCGCAGATGTCGCGCACGCGCCAGAAGGCTTGCGTTTGCGCCAGCGATTGCGCCACGGCGGCGTCGGCCAGCAGTCCGCGCTCCATCAGCTCTTCCAGCCAGTTTTGGAAGCGCGG
This sequence comes from Bradyrhizobium sp. C-145, assembly GCF_023375135.1. NCBI lineage: Bacteria > Pseudomonadati > Pseudomonadota > Alphaproteobacteria > Hyphomicrobiales > Nitrobacteraceae > Bradyrhizobium > Bradyrhizobium sp. C-145. The sequence continues at coordinate 573,703 of NZ_CP088150.1, forward strand.
TGCATCCAAGCTCTCGTCGGTGCCTTGCGCCTCCACCAGCACGTAGAGGCCGTGGCCTGTTGCGACCGGCGGCTTCACGCCGGCGCGCGTCGTGATCACGTCCCAATAGTCCGGCCACATCACCTCGAAGGCCGACAGCAGCGGCCCGAGCCCGCTGCGCGCGGCGCCGAGCAGCGCGATCACCGCGGCATAATCCTTCAGCGCGCAGAGCGCGGCCATGGTCGAGCGCGGTTTTGGAAACAGCCGCAGCACCACGCGGGTGATGATGCCGAGCGTGCCTTCGGAACCGATGAACAGATGCTTCAGATCGTAGCCGGCGTTGTTCTTCATCAGCTTGTTGAGGCCAGTGATGATGGTGCCGTCCGGCAGCACCACTTCGAGCCCGAGCACCAGCTCGCGCGTCATGCCGTAGCGGATCACGCGGTTGCCGCCGGCATTGGTCGACAGATTGCCGCCGATGGCGCAGGAGCCGCGCGAGCCGAGATCGAGCGGAAAGAAGAAGCCGGCCTCGTCCGCGGCCTTCTGAATCGTCTCCAGCGGCGTGCCGGCCTTCACCGTCATCGTCGCCGATGCAGGATCGATCTCCTCGATCCCGGTCATGCGCTCCAGCGAGATCGCGACCCAGCCTGTCTCGGGCGAGGCGCCGCGGCACAGCCCGGTCAATCCGCCCTGCGGCACGAACGGAAGCCGCGCCTGGCGGCAGGTCAGAATCGCATCGGCAACGCCCTGCGCATCTAGCGGACGGATCACCGCGAGCGGTGTCTGCGGCAGGCTCGCGCTCCAGTCGTTGCAATTGCGCGCCGGCACGTCGCTGCCGGTCAGCACCGCGGCCGCGCCGAGCTTGTTGCGCAATGCGCCAAGCAGTTGGTCAGGACGCTCATTCGGGGTCACCATGTCCATGCGAGACCTCCTCAGATCTGACTGCGCCTATGCGCGCCGCGACGGTGGAAAGGATTTGCCTCTTTCTTGTATGTAAGGTACAAGACAGAAAGTAAAGCAAAAACAAGACTCGGAAAGCCCTCTCAAGGTCCATCAGGAGATCTGAGGCTTGGTCCGAGGTCGCAGCTAAAGGGTAGTGAGATGACGGAGGCAATTCGCGGGTTCTGGGTGGCGTCGGCGACGCCGCTGGCGACGGACGGCAGCGTGGACTCCGCAAAGCTCGCGGCGCATGCCAAGCAACTCTTCAGTAAGGGCGTCGACGGTGTCGTGCTGTTCGGCACCACCGGCGAGGGCACCTCCTTCAATGTCCCTGAGCGTGTTGCGACCATCGAAGCCATGCTCAAGGCCGGCATCGCGCCGGAGCGTATCGGCATCGGCGGCGGCTTCCCCGCTATTACCGACAGCATCGCATTGACGCGCGCCGTGCTTGGCCTCGGCCTGCGTCACGTCCTGTTGCTGCCGCCTTACTTCGATCGCAGCGTCACGCCCGAAGGCATCGAGGATGCCTTCGCCGCCATCATCGACGGCGTCGCCGACGATCGCCTTCGCGCCTATCTCTATCACATCCCGCAGGTCTCGGGCGTCGCGATCCCGACGACAGTCGCCGCAAGCCTGCGCAAGCGCTACGGCAAGATTATCGCCGGCCTGAAGGACTCCAGTGGCGATTTCAAGCAATTCCAGGCGTTCCGCAAAGCCGCGCCCGAACTCGCCATCACCGTCGGCAACGAAGCCGACATCGCCCGTGCGATCGCCGCCGGCGGCGCCGGCACCATCTGCGGCATGGCCAATGTCGTGCCCGAACTGGTCAAGGGCATGGTTGACGGCAAAGACGCCGAAGCGCGCATGCAGGCGGCGATCGACGTCGTGGTGAAGACGCCATCGCTGGTTGCGACGCTGAAGGCCATCCTCGCGGCGCAGACGGGTGATGCCGGCTGGCTGCGTGTGCGTCCGCCGCTTCGCGCCTTGTCCGACGGCACTGCGTTCAAGCGGAAGCTCGACGAGTTGACGGCTCCCGCGATCGCGTGAGACCGCACAAAATCGTAACACGTCGCCGCGAACGCGCGCACGACGTGTCGCGGTTGGGCACGACGGCAATTGGAGAATGCCGTCCGCTGCCGCTCCGTTCTTAGAACCATTCAACACTAGAGCGATTCAACTCCGCCGACGGTTCTCTTCGCGCACCGTGGCTGTCAGACGCGCCAGCTTCAATGCTGTGTCTGACTTGGAAGTGAATCGAACGTGCCTGCTCATCTGGACGGCCTGCGCGTGAACGGCCGTCGACCCCACGCCGGCAAGAGTCGCGCAGGTCTTCTCATCGGAGCGGCCGTGCTGCTGGCGACGCGCGTCGCTACTCGCTGTCGGCGACGGTGAAGTTCTAGTGATGGGGCCGCAGCGCGCCGAAGCCGATTTGCGGATCGTCCTGACCAGAGGGGTCGGTGCCGATGCGTGAGTCCTGGCGCGCCTTCAAGTCCATCCTGCTTCAGGTCCATTCCATCGCGGGCCTGGTGCTCGCGCTGCTGCTCGCCTTGATCGCGCTGACCGGCGCGATCATGAGTTTTGAGGACGAGGTCGTCGATCATCTCGACGCGGGCATCATGCAGGTGGCGCCGCGCCCCGCGCCGGCGCTGATGCCGGACGAACTGGTTGCACGGCTGAAGGCAGCGCACGGCGTCGGCAAAGTCTCGGCCGTCATGCTGTCGAGCGATCCGTCCGCGGCGGTGCGTGTCCGCTTCGGGCGCGACGAGCAGGGTGGGAGGCCGGCCTCGCTCTATGTCGACCCCTATGACGCACGCGTGCTGGGCTCGCCGCGCGGCGAAGAATTTTTCACAACCGTGCGCAGGCTGCATCGCTGGCTGCTCATCCCTGGCGACGCCAAGGGCTGGGGGCGTCAGATCACCGGCGTGGCCGCGCTCGGCCTGATCGTGATGCTGGTCTCTGGCCTCGTGCTGCGCTGGCCGCGTCGTGCCGGTAGCGTGAAGATGTGGCTGAAGCCGAATCTCTCGCTTAGCGGTCGCGGCCTGCACCGGTCGCTGCACGCCGTCATCGGCACCTGGGTTCTGCCGATCTATCTGGTGATGACGCTTACCGGGCTCTGGTACTCGTTCGACTGGTACAAGGATGGCGTCGTGTGGCTGTTGTCGCGGCCGCAAGGCCCGGCGGCGAAGATGATGCCCGCAAACCCGCCGCGCGCGGCCGGCCGTCCCGAGCCGGCGCAGCCGATCGGCTTCGATCAGGCATGGACGACGTTCCAGCGCGAGGAGGGCGGCCGCTTCGCCAGGGCTTTGCTGACGCTGCCAGCGAGCCCCGGCACGGTGATCCGGATCCGGTCGTGGGGGAAGGACATGACGCTCGAGGCCACGCGCGACGAGTTTCGTATCGACGCGGTCACCGGTCAGTTGGCTTCCGCGGAGCGCTATTCCGACAAGACGTTCGGCGAGAAGGTCATCGCGGCCATTTACGACATCCACCGTGGCGCGGTCCTGGGCTGGCCCGGTAAGCTCGCCTTCATGATTGCCGCGGCCTTGATGCCGCTGTTCGCCGTCACCGGCATTCTGCTCTATCTGTCACGCCGCAAGCTGCGGCGCCCGGCGCAGCCGCCGCTGGGGCGGCTCGTTCCCGGCGAGTGAGCACTGGGACTCAGTCGACCGCTCAAAGCCCATCGCAGCACGCCCATGTGAGGCGGCAGACAAGAATCACTTGTCTGCGGTTTCACGAAATGGTTCGATCCGCAAGGTGCACGCAGATGTCGTGGGGCGATCCTGATGGCGCTATCCGAACGAGATGAGCTTGAAGAAAGGGCGCTGCCCGCCGTGCTTGTCAGACGCAGTGACCTGCCCGTGCCGCTCACGCATCCGGCGCGGAGCTTTTTCGGTGGACTCCCCAAGTTGCCCCCGCAGCTTGAGTGGCCGACGGCAGATGTCAGGGCGAACGAGACGTTGGAAACGGTTGCGCTCACATTCGTGGCTCAAATTGACCTGGCCGACGTGCCTGGCTCCGGCTGGTCGCCGCTTCCGAAGCGAGGCACACTCTATTTCTTCTGCAGTTCGGTGTTCGTTGGCGAAAGACATCCAGCTTGCCGCGTCCTCTATAGCGCTGCCGGCGGCGACGCGTATCCTGACCGTCCACCACCGCCGGATCTGATGCCGCTAGGAGGCACCGACGGTGATTATCAGGTCAAATGGCTCGATCCGAACCTCGATTTTCATTCCAAGATCGAGTTCAAATATCCTGTCTCCTTCCGGCTGTTCCGCGACTTCCACTTCCGGGACGATGCCGTCGGCGGCGAGCTTATGGTCGAAGAATTATGCAGGGCGCTGGGTCCGGGCGAGCCGCAGGGGTATGATCTGCTTCAATTCCGAAGCGCGGCCAAATACGAGAAAGACGAGGATTGGCCCTTCAATTGGCTCCTGATCGTTTGCGTGGTTCGGTCGGTGTTGTCGCACATTCAGCGCGATCTGAAGCTTGGATACTATGGCAAGCCGCTCACCGACGTAGCAACTGTGGAATTGAATCGTGTTCGCGCTGGCGCGATCGCGTGGCTCGAGCGCTGTCGGACGCTCACCCCAATGGATGACGTCGATCCTGACACAAAGGTGTCCTTCAGGAGCTGGTGGTTGGAGGTGGTGAAGACCTACGAGAAAATGGACGGGCAGGTACGCACATACATCAGCGAATTCGCGGCGGACCTAGGTAATGCCATCAATCACACGATCCGTTGCATGGCGACCGAGGATGTCGATGCTTCCGAAGACGCCCCTTTCAGCTACGTTACGAATCTCGCGCGGCAGAATCATTGGAAAACCCCGACCGTGGACGACGGGCGGCGGCGCCACTTCAGAACAGCGCTTCATCAGATGCTGGGATATGGCAGCGGCCCGCAAGATGCGACCGAGGAGCATCTGGAGGACATGTTGTTGCTCCAGATACAAGGAGATCTCGCGTTTTTCGATTGGCACTCCAATGTCGGTGGTGTGCTTCATTTTTGGATTGATCGGGATGCTCTTGCTCGACGTGACTTCTCGAAAGCCGTTGCCACATACGAATGCGACTAGTCTGATCTCTGCGCGGCGAACTTGCTTTCGTCCTGTTCTCCGATATGGCTAGCCAACAGCGCCGCAATGGTTCAAAAGCTTCTGGCTCTCTCGTCAGGGTTCACGCCATGAAGCTTCCCACCGTCACTCCCGCCGAGATCCGCCGCGCCCTGCTTCTGCGCGAAGAAATCGCGTTGCTCGATCTCAGATATGAGTCAGCGTTCGCGACCGGTCATCCGCTGTTCGCCGCCAACATGGCTGCCGACCGGATCGCGGTCGAAGCCGAGGTCAGGCTGCCGCGTAAGGACGTGGCGATCGTGCTCTATGATGACGGCGAGGGGCTGGTCGCAACCGGGGCCGAACGGCTGGCCGCGCTCGGCTACAGCAACATCCGCGTGCTCGAAGGCGGGCTAAAGGCTTGGCGCGCAGCGGGCTATGAAGTGTTCGAGGACGTCAATTCCTATTCAAAAGCATTTGGTGAGCTGGTCGAGGCGCGCCGCCACACGCCTTCGCTCAGCGCCGACGAGGTAGCGAAACTCATTGCCGACAAGGCCAACATCGCCATCCTCGATGTCCGCCGCTTCGACGAATATGCCACCATGAACATTCCGGGCTCGGTCAGCGTGCCCGGCGCGGAGCTGGTGCTGCGGGCCGGGCAGGCCGCGCCCGATCCTGAAACCACCATCATCGTCAACTGCGCCGGCCGCACGCGCTCGATCATCGGCACCCAGTCGCTGATCAATGCCGGCGTGCCCAACAAGGTGCGCGCGCTGCGCAACGGCACCATCGGCTGGACGCTGTCGCGCCACACGCTCGATCACGGTGCCGACAGGCGCGGCGCGATCGGGCCGTTCGAAGGCGGTCCAGCCAATGCCCGCGACGTCGCCTATCGCGCCGGCGTTCGTCATATCGGCGCGAGCGAGGCGGCGGCGCTTGTCGTGCAGACCGATCGCACGCTCTATCGCTTCGACGTGCGCGACGCGGAGGAATATGTCGCGGGCCATCTGCCGGGTTTCCGTCATTATCCCGGTGGCCAGTTGGTCCAGGAGACCGACATGGCCGCGCCGGTGCGCGGAGCGCGTATCCTGCTGACCGACGACAAGGCCGTACGTGCCGACATGACGGCGTCCTGGCTGGCGCAGATGGGCTGGGAGGTCTATGTGCTCGAAGGCGGCTATGACGGTGCGCTCGAAGTTGGTCCGCCGCGCCTGCTGCCCAAGCCCGACCCGGCGCATCGCTACCGCCGGCCCTATGAAGGCACCGACGTCGCGCAAGCCGCGATGCAGGCCTATCTGGATTGGGAATATGGTCTCGTCGAGCAGCTCCGCCGGGATGGAACGCACGGGTTTTATGTGATTTGACTCTGTTGCCGCGCAACAAATCTTCTTCGTCATCCTGGACAAGCGAGCGCTTGGCAACGCGTAGCGTTGTCCGATAGCGAGCGCTGATCCAGAACCCATTATCACCGCCCCGTGTTGTCTGGGGATCTCGTGGCCCCAGATTGCCGGACACCAGGCGCCTGGGATCCTGGGATAATGGGTCCTGGCTTTCGCCAGGACAACTTTGAAGCTGAGAGCGGTGCCTCCCTGCTTACCGGCCGCCGCCATCTTCTCCCCGTATCCAATCCCTATTGTGCCGCGCACCGTCCGCGGTCTATGAGCTGCGGCAAAGCTGCTACTTACGGAGACACCATGCCAGCCCCCGGCCAAAGCCCCGAGCGGAATGCGAAGGCGCTGCTGCTCGAAGGCGTCAATGATAGCGCTGTCGACCTGTTCAAAAGCGCGGGCTTTACCAATGTCGAGCGCCTGACCAAGGCGCTGGACGGCGAAGATCTGCGGCGGGCGCTCGAGGGCGTGACGCTGCTCGGCATCCGCTCGCGCACCCAGATCACCGACGAGGTGCTTGGCGCCGCCGACCAGCTCCTCGCGGTCGGCTGCTTCAGCGTCGGAACCAACCAGGTCGATCTCACCGCGGCGCGTAAGCGCGGCATTCCCGTCTTCAACGCACCGTTCTCCAACACGCGCAGCGTTGCCGAGCTCGTGATCGGCGAGATCGTGATGCTGCTGCGGCGGATCTTTCCGCGCTCGGTGTCGGCGCATGGGGGCGGCTGGGACAAGTCGGCGACCGGCAGCCGCGAGGTGCGCGGCCGCACGCTCGGCATCGTCGGCTACGGCAATATCGGCTCGCAGCTTTCGACGCTCGCCGAAGCCATGGGCATGCGTGTGATCTATTTCGACCGCACCGACAAGCTCCGGCACGGCAACACCGAGCCGGTCGAGAAACTGGAAGAGCTGCTGGCGCAGAGCGACATCGTCAGCCTGCACGTGCCGGAGACGCCGGAGACTGCGGGCATGATCGGCGAGAAGGAGCTGCGGGCGATGAAATCAGGCTCGTTCCTGATCAATAACAGCCGCGGCACCGTGGTCGATCTCGATGCGCTCGCGCGCGCCTTGCGCGATGGACATCTCGCCGGCGCGGCCGTCGACGTGTTTCCGGTCGAGCCCTCCTCGAACGCGGACCGGTTCAAGAGTCCGGTGCAGGGCCTCGAGAACGTCATCCTCACGCCGCATATCGGCGGCTCGACCGAGGAGGCGCAGGAGCGCATCGGCGGCGAAGTCGCGCGCAAGCTGATCGACTATTTCATCACGGGATCGACCATGGGCGCGGTGAACTTTCCGGAGGTGCAGCTGCACTTACGCCCCTCCGGCGCGCGCTTCAGCCACGTCCATCGCAACGTGCCCGGCATGCTGCGCCGGCTCAACGAAGTCTTCCTCCAGCGCGACATCAACATCGCCGCGCAATATCTGGAGACCGCCGGCGACCTCGGCTATGTCGTGCTCGATGCCGACCTCGGCGGTCAGGATTCAGCCGCGCTGCTCCAGCAGATCCGCGCCCTCGATGGCACGGTCGGCGCGCGACTGGTGTTCGAACACTAGCGCGTCATTGACGCCCGGCCGGAGGTCGCCTTCAATGCGGCTTCCTGACGGATCGAACGAGAACAAGAAATCGGGGGGAACGATGGCGCAAATGCGTGCGAAGCTCTGTGTTTTGCTCGTAGGGACCGCGGCTGCGTTGACTGCGGGCAGCGTGTCGGCGGCGACGCTGGCGGAAGATGCAGATGCCGTCTGCACGGCGCTCGTCGGCGGCACTGACGCCGTGAAGATTGATTCCGCGACCCTGCAGGCGCCGTCGCAGCTCGCGGTCGCCGAGCGCGGGCCGACGCCGTCGGGCCGCATCACGCCGGCCAATCCGCGCTTCTGCAAGGTGCTCGGCCATATCGATCCCACCGATCCCAAGGCGCCGCCGATCAAATTCCAGGTCAATCTTCCCGTCGAATGGAACGGGCGCTCGCTGCAATATGGCGGCGGCGGTTTTAATGGCGTGCTGATCACGGGACTTGCGCTGCCGCCTGCCTATCCGTTCGACAAGCCGTCGCCGCTGGCGCGCGGCTTCGTCACCTATGGCACCGATTCCGGCCACGAGACCAAGCAGGGCGAGCCACCGCAGCTGTTCGCGCTCAACGACGAAGCGTTCGAGAACTTCGCTCATCGCGCCTACAAGAAGGTGCGCGATGCAGCCGTCGCGCTGATGCAGCGCGCCTACGGCAGGAAGCCGGACAAGATGTATTTCATGGGCTCGTCCGAGGGTGGCCGCGAAGGCCTCACCATGGCCCAGCGCTACCCCGACGATTTCGACGGTATCTTCGCCCGCGTGCCCGTCATCAACTGGGTCGGCTTGCAGCATGCCGGCACCCGCTCTGGTCTCGCGACCATGGGCGAGGGCTGGATCAATCCGGCGCAGGTCAAGCTCGTCGGCGATGCCGTGCGCGCGGCCTGCGACAAGGCCGATGGCTCCGACGATGCGCTGGTGCAGGATCCGGTCGCCTGCAAGGCGGCGTTCAAGGTCGAGACGCTGCGCTGCGCGGCGGGCCAGAGCGGCGATCAGTGCCTCACCGAGGCGCAGATCAAGGCCGTGAACACGCTGCACGGCACCTACAAATTCCCGTTCGCGCTCGCCAACGGTCTCGACGACTATCCGGGTTGGGGCATCTCCGGCGAGGACACGCCGGCAATCGGCCCGACCGGCGGCTGGGTGGCCTGGTGGCTCGGCACCGCGCCGCCCGCGCAGCCGCCTGCGCCCAACAACGGCATCGCCTGGATTTACGGTGCCGGCGGCATTCAATATGTGTTCGCGCGCGATCCCAAGCTCGACGTCACCACCTACAAGCTGGAGGAGCACAAGGCACGGCTGCTCGAAGTCTCCAAGCTGATGGATTCGACCGATCCCGATCTCAGCCGCTTCCGGATGCGCGGCGGCCGGCTGATCATGCTCGAGCACATGGCCGATTACGCGCAGAGCCCTTATGCGGGCATCCGCTATTTCGAGAGCGTCGAGCGCAAGCTCGGCAAGGCCGAGACGGCCGAGTTTGCGCGGCTCTACACCGCCCCCGGTGTCGACCATGTCGGCTCCGGCGCGCCGGCTAATGTCGACGTGCTGAGCGCGCTGGTCGACTGGGTCGAGAACGGCAAGGCGCCCGGCGATCTCGAAGTCACCGAGCAGAAGGTCGAGGCGCCGTCGTTTGCGGTGACCCGCGCGCTGCCGCTGTGCCGCTGGCCAGCCTGGCCGCACTACAAGAGCGGCCCGTTGACGGAGGCGTCGAGCTTTACCTGCGCGCCGTAGCGAAACCGCTCGTTTGACAACCGCCTCGCGCTCAGCTATATATTTCGCATGCGAAATAAAGGAGCCGGTGCGAGCCACCATCGGCTGATCTACCTCCTGAGCGTCGCGCAACGCCGGTTGCAGCGCTGGATGGCGGCTCGACCCGAGAGCGAAGTGACGCCGGCGCAGGCCGGGCTGCTCTTCATCCTCGGCCGACAAGACGGCGTCCTGATGGGCGAGGCGGGCGCGGCGCTCGATCTTGGCCCGGCTGGCATTTCCGGCCTCGTCGACCGCACCGCGGCCGCCAAACTGATCGAGCGGCGGGCCGACCGCGAGGACGGACGCGCCTGGCGGATCTGGCTGACGCCGAAGGGGCGCACCGCGCTGGCGCAGGCGAAAGCAGGCGCCGCGGAGATCAATGCGGCGCTGACGGAGGGATTCACCAGTGCGGAGATCGACATCGTCGCGCGCTGGCTGACGAGCATCCAGGACAAGTTTCCAAGAAGTTCAGACGAATAGTAGGAGCAGACGAATGACCGAGCACGTCCGGATCGAGAGCAACGGCGGAATTCTCACGCTGACATTGGCGCGCCCCGACAAGAAGAACGCGCTCACGGACGCGATGTACGGCAAGCTCGCCGACAGCATCGAATCCGCCGAGTTCGATCCGTCGGCCCGCGTGATCCTGATCCGCGGCGAGGGCGACATGTTCACCGCCGGCAACGACGTCGGCGAATTCGCGGCGGTCGCTGCGGGCAAGTCGGAAGGCAGCCGCAACGTCGTGCGCTTCATCCAGTCGCTGGCACGATGCACCCGGCCGCTGGTTGCGGCCGTGCAGGGCCGCGCCGTCGGTGTCGGCACCACGATGCTGTTGCATTGCGATCTCGTCGTGCTCGCCGACAATGCGCAATTGTCGACGCCGTTCGTCAGCCTGGCGCTGGTACCGGAAGCCGCCTCCAGCCTGTTGATGCCGGCGCGCATCGGCTATGCCCGGGCCTACGAGATGTTTGCGCTTGGCGAGACGGTGCCGGCGCAGGCCGCGCTGGAATGGGGTCTCGCCAACCGGGTGGTGCCGCTCGACCGGCTCGATACCGAGGCGCTCGCACTCGCCCAGCGTCTGGCCCGTCAGCCGGCCGGCGCGCTCATCGCCACCAAGAAGCTGATGCGCAATGGCGAGGCGCTGGTCGCGCAGATGAACGCGGAGGGCGAGCAGTTCGCGCAGCGCCTGCGCACCGCCGAAGCGCGCGAGGCATTCACCGCCTTTGCGGAGCGCCGTCCGCCTGACTTCACCAAGGTTGGGTGAAGGAACGCGGCCTACCGCAGGCACAGGGTATTTGATTAAAGCCTTAACCAAACCTTGGCATGTCGCGATGCAAGGTGGCCTATTCGTGACGAGTAGGCCCCGACCCATGGCAATGTTTAAGAAATCGGTAAGCACGCTTCTCCTGGTGTTGATGGCGCTGCTGGCGGTCGGTGCGCTGACCAGCACGGCGATCCAGATGTTCGGGGCCTTCGGCCGCTACAGCGACAGTCTGGAAACGGAACGGCTCGCGAACGCCGACAAGGCGATCTTCCATGGCGTGCTGTCCTTGCGCAACAATCGCGGCGATGCTCAGAGCGCGCTGCTTGGCGAGGACGATCCGCGCGCCAAGCTGGGCGCCGCCGAGAAGGCAGAGCAGGCCGGCTTTGACGCCATCATGGCCGCGCTCTCCACCATCGAATTCGCCCGCCGGGACGAGCTTGCGAGCACGTTGAAGCAGCGTTGGAGCGAGGCCGCGCCGAAATTCCAGCTGTTCTACGACGAGGCCAAGCAGCCGCGCGGCGAGCGCAAGGTGGAGCGCACCGCCGCCTGGTACGATGCCGTCACCAAGGTGATCGAGACCGCCAATCTCGCGTCCACCGCGGTGTCGAACCGCGCCTGGATGAACGATCCTTTCATCGCCCGCATGATCCAGGCCCGCCGCCTCGCCTGGCAGGTGCGCGACCGCTACGGCATCCAGTGCTCGACCCTGCGCCCGAACGTCAACAGCTCCAAGCCGCTGGACGAGACCCAGAGGCAGACCGTGGCCGGCTGGAACGGCATCGTCACCGCCGGCTGGACCGGCATGGACGAGTTGCTGGCTGCGCCCGATGTGACCGCGGATCTCGCCAACGCGGCCAAGGAGGCGCGCGCCAAGACCGACGGTGTCCTCAAGCGGATCGGCGAGCTGACCAAAGGCTTCGACGGCAGCGGCCGTCCTGCGATGCCCGCCGCGGAATGGAACGCGCTGTGCCAGTCGCCGTTCGCGTCCATTGTCGCCATCGCCAACAAGGCCCTCGACCAGTCGATCGCACGCGCGGAGACGGTTCAGCAGAAAGCCCTCACCAATCTGATCGTGCAGTCGCTCGCCTTCCTGCTGGCGCTGGCCGTGACCCTGGCCGGCGTGTTCGTCGTGCGCAATCGCCTCATGCGCCCGGTGCGCGCCATTCTCGATGCCATCGCCCGCATCAGCGCGCGCGACTATGCGACTCCGGTGCCGCAATCCCGGTATCCCGACGAGTTCGGCACCATGGCCGCCGCGCTCGAAAGCCTGCGCGAAAGCGCGGCGACCGCCGAACGCCTGGGCCAGGAACGCGACTCGCAGCAGGCGCTCCAGCTCGCCCGCTCCGGCACCGTCGATGCGGCCTGCCGCAGCTTCGGCGATACGGTGCAGGCGGTCATCCAGAGCGTCGTAGTGTCGACGAAGGAGCTCGATGCCACTGCGACTGACGTGCGCTCGCTGGTTTCGGAATCGGGCAGCCAGACCGCGGCGGTCTCCTCCGCGGCCGAGCAGGCCACCAACAATCTCGAGACCATCGCGGCCGCGACCGAGGAACTCTCCGCATCCGTCGGCGAGATCTCCGCACAGGTGCAGTCCAGCGCCCGCGAGGCCCGCGAGGCCGTTGCGCAGGCCGAGCAGACCAATGCGACGGTGGAGATCCTCGACCAGACCGCAAGCCGCATCGGCGAGGTCGTGAAGATGATCAACGCCATTGCCGGCCAGACCAACCTCTTGGCCTTGAACGCCACCATCGAAGCGGCGCGCGCGGGCGAGGCCGGCCGCGGCTTTGCCGTGGTCGCCGGCGAGGTCAAGAGCCTCGCGGCGCAGACCGCGACCGCGACCGAAGAGATCTCGCGCCAGGTCGAGGAAATCCAGGGCGCCACCGGCCAGGCCGTGGCCGCCATCCGTTCGATCGGCGGCGCCATCAGCGGCATCGACGAGAAGATGACGGCGATTGCCGCCGCCGTCGAGCAGCAGCGCGCGGCGACCACCGAGATCTCGCGCAACTTCCAGCAGGCCGCACAAGGCACCCGTGAGGTCACCGACACCATCGGCAGCGTCGCCAGGCTGAACCAGGAGACCGGCAACGCCGGCACGGTGTTGTCGGATTCCGTCAAGAAGATGTCGGCCGACGCCGATCGTCTCCGCGTCGCGGTCGAGGGCTTCTTGGGCGCCGTAAAGACCGCGTAGTCGCCTCGTAGTCCCTCTCAGTTCTTCCATCCAACGGCGCGCGGGCATTGCCGCCGGTCCGCGCGGCGGGTACATCTGTGCCGCCTCGCTCCGCGAGCGCTTGAGACAGACGTAAGAGACATCAGGGATGGAGAGTTCGATGCCGGTCACGCCACAACACAAGGTCCAGCGCCCCTATCGCGGCGTGTTCCCGGTCGCGCCCACCATCTTCGACGAGCGCGGCGAGCTCGACCTCGAGGGCCAGCGTCGCTGCATCGATTTCATGATCGATGCCGGCTCGAACGGCCTCTGCATCCTCGCCAATTTCTCCGAGCAGTTCGTGCTCACCGATGCCGAGCGCGAAACGGTGATGCATACGGTGCTGGAACATGTGGCGGGCCGGGTTCCCGTGATCGTCACCACCACGCATTTCAGCTCGGCCGTCTGCGCCGCGCGCAGCCGGCAGGCCGAGGCGGCCGGCGCTGCCATGGTGATGGTCATGCCGCCCTATCACGGCGCGACCTTCCGCGTGCCCGAGAAAGGCATCGTCGAATTCTTCAAGGTACTCTCGGACGCGATCAACATTCCCATCATGATCCAGGATGCGCCGGTGGCCGGCACGCCGCTCTCCGTCGATCTGCTCGCGCGGCTGGCACGCGAGCTCGCCAACATCCGCTATTTCAAGATCGAGGTGCCCTTCGCCGCCGCCAAGCTGCGCAGCCTGATCGAGGCGGGCGGCAAGGACATCGAGGGCCCCTGGGACGGCGAGGAGGCGATCACGCTGCTGGCCGATCTCGATGCCGGCGCCACTGGCGCGATGACCGGCGGCGGCTATCCCGACGGCATCCGCCAGATCATCGATCCCTATTTCGCCGGCAAGCGCGAAGAGGCGAAAGCCGCCTATGAGCGCTGGCTGCCGCTCATCAATTACGAGAACCGCCAATGCGGCCTGATCGCCTGCAAGGTGATGATGCAGGCCGGCGGGGTGATCAAGTCGGACACCGTGCGCCATCCGCTCCAACCGCTGCATCCGGCGACGCGCGCGGGGCTGCTGGAGCTGGCCAAGGAGCGCGATGCGCTGGCGCTGCGGTGGGGGAAGTAGGGGCACTCTCTTGGCCCTCGTCATTGCAAATGTATCCGCGGAGGCAGCCTGGATTGCTTCGCTTCGCTCGCAATGACGGGGGGCTGCCCATCTCGCCGGATGGCGTCGAATTAACGCGATTCCGCCCGTTTCCCGCAGCCCGGCGATGACATATTATACGTTCGCCAACCAGGGCCCTGCGGAGCAACCCCGAGACATCGCGTAACACCTCTTCATTATGCCGTTATCCCGGGCCAGGTTGGAGCGAGCCAACGAAACAGGGAGGCAGTGCCATGACGATGAGGCCGGATCCCACCTTTCACGCATCGCCCAAGCTTGCGATGGAAGCACCAGCGGAGAACTTTGCCTACACGTTGCTGCTCAGTCCAGATTTCTCAAAACCCGATGCTCTCGCGGTCATCGACGTCAAGCCGGGATCGCCGACCTACAGCCAAATCGTCCATACCGTGACGATGCCCAACAAGGGCGATGAGTTTCATCACTTCGGCTGGAATGCCTGCTCCTCCGCCTTGTCGCCACTCGCCGGACATGCCTTCATCGAGCGGCGCTATCTCATCATCCCCGGACTGCGCTCGTCGCGGATCTACATCATCGACACCAAGCCGGATCCGACCAAAGCCAAGATCCACAAGATCATCGAGCCCGAGGAAGTCTTCAAGAAGACCGGTTACTCGCGGCCGCATACCATCCATTGCGGGCCGGACGGCATCTATGTGAGCACGCTGGGCGGTGGCGGCAAAGACGGCACCAACGGTCCTCCAGGCGTTTTCATCATGGATTGCGAGACGTTCGAGGTCCTGGGACGATGGGAGATCGACCGTGGTCCGCAGACGCTGCACTATGATTTCTGGTGGAACCTGCCGCGCGACTACATGGTGACGAGTGAATGGGCGTTGCCGCCGCAGTTCGAGAACGGGATCGTCCCGGAAGATCTGCTTGCGAATAAATATGGCCATCGTCTCCACTTCTGGGATCTTCGTGCCCGTCGCAACGTCCAGACCATCGACCTCGGCGCCAATCATCAGATGGCGCTGGAAGTACGACCGGCGCATGATCCGGTTCGCGAGTACGGTTTCGTCGGCGTCGTGGTCGACACCACGAATCTCGAAGCATCGATCTGGACCTGGTGGCGAGACGGCGGGACATTCCACGTGGAGAAGACGGCGACGATCCCGCCCGAGCCTGCGCCAAAGGAGAAGCTCCCGCCGCTGCTGCAAGGCTTTGGCGCCGTGCCGCCGCTGGTGACCGATATCGACCTGTCGATGGACGATCGCTTTCTCTATGTCTCGTGCTGGGGAACGGGTGAAATGCGCCAGTACGACGTCAGTGATCCGCGCAAGCCAAAGCATGCAGGCTCGGTCCACATCGGCGGCATCGCGCGTCGCACCCCCCATCCCAACGGCAAGGCATTCGCGGCTGGCCCGCAGATGGTCGAGATCAGCCGCGACGGCAGGCGCGTGTACTGGACCAACTCGCTTTATTCCACCTGGGATGACCAGTTCTATCCCGACGGGGTTCCGGGCGTGGAGGTCATGGCCAATGTCGGTCGCGACGGCGGCCTCGAGCTCGACAAGGATTACTTCGTGAGCTTCCCCGACGGATATCGTGCGCACCAGATCAGGCTGGAGGGCGGCGATTGTTCGACGGACTCCTTTTGCTACCCGTCGGCCTAGATTGGGGACACGCGAGCCCGGCGCTTGGCTGGCTCTGGCTCGCGCTTGTTGCGAGCGGTCTCTATCACGGGATCAATCCGGGGATGGGATGGCCGCTCGCCGTTTCGGCCGGGCTCCTGGACAAGAGCCCGCGCGCGCTCCTCCGTGCATTGTTGGCTCTGGCGGCCGGACATCTCCTGGCAACGCTTCTCGTTCTGCTGCCATTCGCGCTGCTGCTCGTGCTGGCCGAGTGGCAGCGCTCGATCCAGATCGGTGCGAGCCTTCTCGTCATCGGCTTTGGCGTCTATCGGCTGATCGAGCGGCGTCATCCGCGCGCGCTGGCCCGAATTCCGCCAACGCAATTGGCGCTCTGGTCATTTGCTGTTGCCATTGCTCACGGCGCCGCCTTGATGCTGGTGCCGATCTATCTCGGTCTCTGCCAGGCCTTCGAACTCGATGCCGGCCATGAGGCCGCCGGCGCGCTAATGAAGGCAAGTCTCGGGATGGCGGTGCTGGTGTCACTGGTGCACGTTGCCGCCATGATCGGCGCGGGCGGATGTCTGGCGTGGCTGGTCTACCGCTATCTCGGATTGAGGTTTGTCTCGCGAAGCTGGTTCAATCTGGATCTGATCTGGGCGGCCAGCCTCATCGTGGTTGGCGTCGTGGCGCTCGCCTTCAATCTGTCGAGCCGGCAGTGACTAAAGCGGAATGGCCTTAGGTTGAATCGATTGCCGCGGGTGGTTCACCTCTCCCGCTTGCGGGAGAGGTCGGCGCGAAGCGCCGGGTGAGGGCTTTCTCCTCTTGGGGATTGTCCCATCGCGGAGACACCCTCTCCCCAACCCTCTCCCGCAAGCGGGAGAGGGAGTGCACCTCGCTCGTTGCAACGATCAATGCCTCATCCCATCAAGCTTTATCGCGCCAAAGTCCACTCGCCGACGATGCGGAAGCGAGCCTTGGGATCATCCTGCTTGAAAAGCGCGATCCGATCTATCGTCAGCGCATCAAGCTTCAACGTCGCAAACCTCCTCCGCAGCATCTCCAGAATCGGCCCGCGGCGCTCGGCGTCCAGCCGTCCCGTCAGCGTCATGTGGAGGCGGAATTCTTCCATGACGTAAGGGTAACCCCAGCGGTCGAGATAGTCGCGCTGCCGCTCGCTCAGCTTCTCAGGCCTGCGACGTGCGCGATCTTCCGCCGTCATCGCGGCGCGGAACGAGTCGAACTCGCGAGCGCAATCGGCGGCGAACTGCTGGAGCGTGTGGACAGGCTCAGCCGGAATGACGGCAATGAAGCCGCTGATGGAATCGACGACCGGTCGGATCGCCGGGATCGGCCGCGGCTTGCTGGCGAATGCCGCACAGGCCGCCGCGAGCTCAGCCTCGGTCCTGCCGGCCGCCAGCGTCATCGGCGCCTTCAGCGTGCCGTGGAAGCCGTATTTGCGGGGATCGGCGGTGACGTCGCGCCAGTCGGCCGCGACATGCAGTGCCTCGCGCGGAAACGGCACCTCGTCGCCGGTGTAGGCATCGTAGCCGAGCAGCTCGGCGCCAAAGCGGGAGAGGGCGCTGTCGGCGCCGGCGGCAAAATAGATCGCGTAGCGGGGAAAACCTGTCATTGCCTCAGCATAGCCAATTCATGCCGCAACGACAGTCTCGCGTGGCATCGCCGCCGCTGTGAGCAGCCGCGTCGCATCGGTGAGATGCACGAGCTTGCCGCCTGATATCACGGCGATCAGCCGCGGCCGCAGCTGCACGCTATCGTCGACCAAAAGAATGTCGGCGCGGCGTCCTTCCGCGAGGATGCCGCGATCGGTAAGGCCGGTTGCACGGGCAGGCCCGGCAGAGACCAAATCCCAGGCCTTCTCCAGCGGCAGCACGCCGTCGGCGGCGAGCCGGAATGCGGCCAGCAGCTGTGCCGGATAGTAATAGTCCGACGCCAGCACCGAGCAGAGGCCCTTGGCGATCATGTCCGACGCCCTGGTCCAGCCGGTGTGGCTGCCGCCGCGCACGACGTTCGGCGCGCCATAGACGATGGCATCGCCGTGGCTTGCTGCCGCTCGCGCCGTCTCCACGTTGATCGGAAACTCGGCAATCATCGCACCGAGCTCGCGAAACTCGTGGCGCATCGCCGGCGTCGCGTCGTCATGCGAGAGCATCCGCACCCCGGCAGCGCGGGCCGTAGCGGCGAGCCGCGACACGGAGGCTGGAACGTCGGCGGCGCGCGCCACCACACGTTCGACCAGCCGGTCAAACTCCTCGCTCGATAGCCCGGTGCGCTCCACCATCCGGTTGCGCTTGCGAGGCTTGGCCATGTCGGCAACGGTGCCGTCCATGTGGTCATTGAAGGCGAACAGGTCGACGCGGCCTTCCGCGAGCCACTGGGCGATCTCGGCCTCGGCATCGAGATTGTAGGTCTCGTGTCGCAGGTGGAAGCGGGTGTCGGCGGCGAATTGCGGACGCTGCCTCTCGATCGCCTCCATCAGGCCGCGCGCATTGTCGACGCTGCGCAGGCCCGGCTCCCACGAACAGGTCGTGGCGTGGAACACCGTGGTAATGCCGTTGCTGATCGCCTGGCGGTCGCTGTCGGCGAGCGCGACGTCGATCGGAAAATCGACGCCGGCGCGCGGCATCATCTGGCGCTCGAAGGCATCGCCATGCAGATCGACGATGCCAGGCAGTACCAGCAGGTTGCGGGCGTCGATCGCCAGCCGCGCACGGCCGCGAGAGGCATCGACCTGCGCGATATCAGTTCCGGACACGAGCAGAGAGGTCTCGACGAACTCGGCGCCGATCAGGGCCCGGCCGCCTTCAAGGAAAATGTCTGTCACGCGACCGCGCTTCGTTTGCTGGCAGGAGAACCGGTGAAAGAGCTCGCCCGTGCTTCGTATGTCGCGAGGAAATCTTCAATCCCGAGCCTGCGGAAATCGGGCAGCGCTTCACGCAATTTGTCGTGATCCCAGTCCCACCAGGCGAGCTTGGCGAGCCGTCCGGCGATCTCCTCCGAGAACCGTCGCCGCACGATGCGGGCCGGGTTGCCGGCGACGATGGTGTAGGCCGGCACGTCCTTGGTGACGATCGCGCCGGCCGCGATCACCGCGCCGGTGCCGATGTTGCGGCCCGGCAGCACGATCGCGCCATGGCCGATCCAGACGTCGTGACCGATATGGACGTGATGCTGGCGCCGCCACTCGAAGAACTCGACATCGTCGCTCTCGCCTTCGAAGTAGGCGCTCGACCGATAAGTGAAGTGCGCCTGGGTCGCGCGGTGCATCGGATGATTGCCCGGATTGATCCGTGTCATCGCCGCGATCGAGCAGAATTTTCCGATGGTCGTGTAGGTGATCTGGGCGTCGTTGACGACATAGGAGTAATCGCCCATCGTCACTTCATGCAGGATCGTGCGCGCGCCGACCTCGGTGTAGGCGCCGAGCCTGGCCTCGTGCAGCTTGGCCGAGGGATCGATGGTCGGCTGAATCGAAAGAGCTTTGGCGGCCATGTCGTATCCGAAGCGCGAGGGCGGGGCGTTCCTCTTCGAGCGGCTTGATGACAATGTCATGACGCGGCGATGACAGGGGATGACGTGTGTTGGATCGCCGCACCGCAACGCGGATGTCACACAAGTGTTAAGCGCCGGCGTTAGCGGTGGGCTCCAGTTAATCTGGAGCGCTGCATGCTGGTGGTGGAAGGTCTGACGTGTCGCTTCGGCGCAAAAGCCGCGGTGGACGACGCTTCGTTTCAAGTCTCCCCCGGCGGCTTCGTCGGTGTGATCGGACGGTCCGGCGCCGGCAAGTCGACCCTGCTGCGGACCATCAACCGCCTGGTGACGCCGACTGAGGGGCGCATCCTGTTCGACGGCGTCGACGTCACCGCGCTGCGCGGTAAGGAGTTGCGGCAGTGGCGGGCGCGTTCGGCGATGATCTTCCAGCAGTTCAACCTGGTCGGCCGGCTCGATGTTCTCACCAACGTCCTGATGGGCCGCCTCGCGACGATGCCGGCCTGGCGCTCGCTGTCGCAGCTCTGGCCCGAGCAGGACAAGGCTCTGGCGATGTCTGCGCTGGAGCAGTTCGATATCGCCGCGCTCGCCGCCCAACGCGCCGACCAGCTCTCCGGCGGCCAGCAGCAGCGCGTGGCGATCGCCCGCGCGCTGGTGCAGCAGCCCGATATCATCCTCGCCGACGAGCCGATCGCCTCGCTCGATCCGCGCAACACCAAGATCGTGATGGATGCGCTGCTGCGCATCAACAAGCATTTCGGCATTACGGTGCTCTGCAATCTGCATTCGCTCGATCTGGCGCGCAGCTATTGCGACCGCCTGATCGGCATGGCCGCGGGCCGCGTGGTGTTCGACGGCGCGCCGTCCGCGCTGACCGATCGCGTGGCGCGCGAGCTCTACGATCTCGAAGCCGCCGACGTCATGGGCGGCATACCCGTGCCGGCGCCCGAGGGCGTTCCGGCGCTCGGGACGGCCGCAGCGGCCTGAGCCTCGCCTATTTAGTTCAAGTCTTTGCGTCAACCGACCTCAACCGATGAAGAGGGTAACATGATCACTCGCAGATTAATCCTCGCCGGCGCCGCGGCGCTCGCGTTCACGACCTCCGCCTCCGCGGACGACTGGAAAACCAAATATCCCGAATTGACCTTCGCGGTCGTGCCGGCGGAGAACGCCTCCGGCGTCACCGAGCGCTGGGCGCCGTTCATGACCTATCTCTCCAAGGAATTGGGCGTGAAGGTCACGCTGCGCATCGCCAACGACTATGCCGCCGTCATCGAAGGCCAGCGCGCCGGCAACATCCATATCGCGAGCTACGGCTCGGCCTCGTTCGCGCGCGCACGCCTGACCGGCGTCAAGACCGATGCCTTCGCCAACGACATCAACGCCGACGGTTCGACCGGCTATTATTCGGTGTTCTTCGTCAAGGCGAGCAGCGCCTACAAGAAGGTCGATGACCTCAAGGGCAAGAATCTCGGCCTCGTCGATCCGAACTCGACCTCCGGCAACAACGTGCCGCGCTTCGAGCTCGACAAGATGGGCATCCACGATGCCGACAGCTATTTCAGCAAGGTCGTCTTCACCGGCAGCCACGAGAACGCGATGCTGGCGCTGGCGCAGGGCACGGTCGACGTTGCCGCCAACCAGTGGACCAGCGATGACGATTCGACGCTGGCGCAGATGCTGACCAAGGGCATGCTGAAGAATGCCGACGGCTCGGCGATGAAAAAGGATGATTTCCGCATCATCCACAAGTCGGCGCCGATCATCAACGGCCCCTACGCCTACAACTCGGATCTCCCGGAAAATGCCAAGGCCGCCATCGCCAAGGCGTTCTTCGACGCGCCGAGCAAGGACAAGGCGGCATTCGACCGTCTCTCCGACGGCCAGAAGAAGGGCTTTCATCCCGCCACCACCAAGGACTGGGATGGCACGATCGAGCTGATCAAGTTCGTCGATGCGCTGCGTAAGAAGAAGGCGTCCTGATCTACTCGAGCCGGGTCGACGGACCCGGCTCTTTCTCTTTCTACAGGCCATTCTCTCTTACAGGCCACTCCCCCTGACAAGATGACCGCCGCGGTTTCGATCCTCCCCGAGCAGCAGCTTGCCGTGCTCAACGCCGCCTATCGCCAGGCGGTCGCGCGCAGGCGATGGCGTCTCCTGTTGGGAGCCGGTATCTTTGCCGCAGCGCTGGTTCTCGCCGCGATCGGCGCCGAAGTGAATTTGCGCACGCTGTTCACCTATTTCGGCAACTTCATCAGCTATTTCGACCGCATCCTCACGCTCGACAGCGGCCAACGGGTCTGGACCGATGTCGGCGAGTGGCTGTGGGGCTGGCGCAAATGGCTGAGGATGCTGGGCGAGACCCTGCTGATCTCCTATGTCGGCACGCTGATTGGCGCGACCTTCGCCTTTGCCCTGAATTTCTTCGCGGCGGAGAATACCTCGCCCGCGCCCTGGCTGCGCTTTGTCGTGCGTCGCCTGCTCGAATTCGCCCGCACCGTTCCCGGCATCGTGTTCGCGCTGGTGTTCGTCATCGCCTTCGGACTCGGACCCATGGCCGGCGTGCTCGCGATCGCGATCCATTCCACCGGCGCGCTCGGCAAGCTGTTCTCGGAGATCGTCGAGAATGCCGACATGAAGCCGGTCGAGGGCATCCGCTCCACCGGCGCGAGCTGGCTCTCCTGTATGCGCTTCGCCGTGGTGCCGCAGGTCACCGCGGGCTATGCCAGCTACGCGCTGTTGCGCTTCGAGATCAACGTCCGCGAAGCCTCTGTGATGGGTTTTGTCGGCGCCGGCGGCATCGGCCAGGAACTCGTGGTCGCTATCCGCAAGTTCTATTACTCGGACGTCAGCGCGATCCTGCTCACCATCATCGTCACCGTCTTCATCATCGACATCACCACCGGCTGGCTGCGTGGCCGCCTGTTCGGCAAGGAGGCGCGGACGTGACGAAGCCGCACGAGGTCGACACGCGAGAGATCCGCGCGCGCTACCCCGATGTGTTCGACCGGCCGGCCTCGGCGCGGCTTGCAACGCCCGCGATGATCGTCGCGGCGTTTGCGATCCTCACTTACGGCCTGGTCGATCTCGACTTCTCGCCGTCGCGGTTCCTCGCCGGCCTCAGCCAGCTCGGCTGGATCAGCCTGATGATGATCCCGCCAGATCCCGGCTCCTCGCTGCCGGTCTATCTGAAAGCGCTGGGCGAGACGCTGTCGATCGCGCTGCTGGGCACGACGCTCGCCGCCCTGTTCGCGCTGCCGGTCAGCCTGCTGGCCGCGCGCAACGTGGTGCCGTCAATCATCCTGCGCTTCCCGGTTCGCCGCTTCCTGGATTCGATCCGCGGCGTCGACACGCTGATCTGGGCGCTGGTGTGGATCAATGTGGTCGGGCTCGGCCCGTTCGCCGGCGTGCTTGCCATCGCCGTGTCGGATTTCGGCGCCTTTGGAAAACTGTTCTCGGAGGCGATCGAGGGCGCCGACCAGAGGCAGGTCGAAGGTATCCGCGCCTCCGGCGGCAGCGCGCTGCACGAGATCCGCTTCGGGCTGCTGCCGCAGGTGTTGCCCGTGATCGCCGGCCAGGTGCTCTACTTCATCGAATCCAACACGCGCTCGGCCACCATCATCGGCATCGTCGGTGCCGGCGGCATCGGCCTCCAGCTCGCCGAGCAGATCCGCGTGCTGGAATGGCAGAAGGTGTCGTTCCTGATCCTGATGATTTTGATTGCGGTTGCTGCGATCGATTTCATCTCGGGCAAGCTGCGCTTTGCGATTATCGGGCGAAGGGCTGTCGCTTAATCACCGCTGCCGTAGGGTGGGCAAAGCGAAGCGTGCCCACCGCTTCTCGCGAATCTTGGAAAGATGGTGGGCACGGCGCAAGTGCGCCTTTGCCCACCCTACGGCTCCGGTTTCGCGGAGAGAGCTCCGCTGCTACGACTCCACCAGAAACTCCACCCGCTCCGCCGCGAACCGCGAATGCTTCGTCACCAGCGGCTTGCCGTCAAGAGCGTGGTCGGTCGCATCGACCACCAGGATCGGACGTCCCAGCGCAAGATCGAGCCGGGCGGCGTCGGTCGCGTCGACGATGCCGGCGGTGATCCGGGTTGCGCCGCGGCGGTAGTCGCGAATGCCGTAGTGCTCGAGCAACTTCGTCATCGAGCGTGTCGCGGCGAACACGGCGCCTGCGCCCGGAAACAATTCCGCCGACAGCCAGGTGGTGGAGACGCAGATCGGCGTGCGGTCGGCGAGGCGGATCGCCTCGATCCGCACCAGCGGCGCACCGGTCTTCAAACCCAGTTCGCGCGCCAGCTCCCGGGTCGCGACGTCATCGGAAGCTTCGATCAGTTGGCCACGCGGCTCGCGGCCGCCGGCGCCGACGATCTCGGAGAAGCGCGTGCGCGAGCGCAGCGGATAGGCGAGCTTCTGCGCCTCGACATAGGTCCCGCTGCCGCGCTCGGCGCGCACGAGGCCGCGCTCGGCAAGCGCGGCCAGCGCGCGCCGCACGGTGTGGCGATTCACGCGGTAGGTTTCCGCGATCTCCATCTCGCCCGGCAGCTTGTCACCGGCCGCAAAGCGGCCGTCGGCGATGCCGCGCTCGATGCCGTCGGCGACGAGGCGCCACAGCGCGACGCCCGACGATGCAGTGTCTTGCATGCTCATATCGCCGGTCAGCCTAGCCCAGAAATCACGCCTTTGTCACGAAACAGTCATGGCGCGTCCGTATGAAGTTGTCTATTATCATAGACAACTTCAATGCGGCAAGTTCGGTGGACCAGGTGACGCAGCACAACAGCCAGCAAGCCCAGCGCAAGGCCGCGATGGCCGTGCTGGCGCACGCGGAGGCGGGCGAGATCGCCGCTCGCCTCCGCAACTTAGCCCTGCCGGCCCATCAGGATCTGCGCGAAGGCGAAAACGGTCTGGTCATGCTGCGCGGCCGGGTCGGCGGCGACGGTGCGCCGTTCAACCTCGGCGAAGCCACGGTGTCGCGCGCGGCGGTGCGGCTTGCCAGCGGCGAGGTCGGCTTCGGCTACACCCTTGGCCGCGATGGTGAGAAGGCGCGGCTGATCGCGCTGTGCGACGCGCTGGTGCAGTCCTGCGATTTCGGCGCAGCCGTCGAGCGCGACGTTATCGCGCCGTTGCGCGAGCAGCTTATGACGAGGCGCCAGCAGGTGGCGGCGAAGACTGCCGCAACGAAGGTTGATTTCTACACCATGGTGCGCGGTGAGGGGTGAGGTCATGACCACGATTGCGGAACTGCCGCCGGGGTTCGCCGATAAGGTGTTGTCGGCGCAATCGACCTTCCGCTCGGTGATGGACGCGATGGCGCGGCCGGGCTCGGTCCAGCGTATCGTGCCGACAGCCGGAACGCCCCATACGATGATGCGCGGCACCGCCGCGATCGCGCTGACGCTGTTCGATCACGACACGCCACTCTGGCTCGATGCGTGCATGGCGCAAAATTCCGACGTGGTGAAGTGGCTCAGGTTCCACACCGGCGCGCCGGTGGTGCAGGACACCTCGATTGCGAGCTTCGCGCTGATCGGCGATGGCGCACTGCTTCCGCCGCTCGAGCGCTTCGCGCTCGGCACCAGCGAATATCCGGATCGCTCGACCACATTGATCCTCCAGGTCGATAGCCTGGGCGCGGGACGCAGCTTCGAGCTGCGCGGTCCCGGCATTGACGGCGCCGCGACGCTCCAGGCGTCGATCAAGCCTTTCGACCTGTTCGAGCGCCTGCGGTTCAACGAGCCGCTGTTTCCGCGCGGCCTCGATGTGGTGCTGGTCGCCGATGATGCCGTGGTCGCGATTCCCCGCACCACGCGCGTCGCGAACAAGGGAAGCTGAAGCATGTATGTCGCAGTCAAAGGCGGCGAATGCGCCATCGAGAACGCTCATCGCCTGCTCGCCAATGCACGGCGCGGCGACCAAGGCGTTCCGGAAGTCACGCTCGACCAGATCTCGGAGCAGCTCGGCCTCGCCGTCGACCGCGTCATGAGCGAAGGCTCGCTCTACGACCGCGAGCTCGCGGCGCTTGCGATCAAGCAGGCGCGCGGCGATCTGATCGAGGCGATCTTCCTGGTCCGCGCCTTCCGTGCCACGCTGCCGCGCTATGGCGCGAGCGAGCCGGTCGACACCGGCGCCATGCGCGTGCAGCGGCGGGTGTCCTCGACCTTCAAGGACATTCCGGGCGGCCAGATCCTCGGGCCGACCTTCGACTATACCCACCGCCTGCTCGATCCCTCGCTCGCCGAAGGCTTTGTGCCGGAGGCGCCGGCGACAGCCGAAGCCTCGGCCGCGGCGACGCCGCGCGTGACGGATATTCTCGGCCGGGACGGGCTGATCGAATCTTCGCCGCAGGCCGACGACGGCGCCGGCGTCGGCGATCTCACCCGCGAGCCGCTGAATTTTCCGGCGGACCGCGACCTGCGCCTGCAAAATCTGGCGCGTGGCGACGAAGGCTTTCTGCTGGCGATGGGCTATTCCACCCAGCGCGGCTATGGCCGCAACCATCCCTTCGCCGGCGAGATCCGCTTCGGTGAGGTCGAGGTCGAATTCTTCGCTGAAGACGTCGGCTTCGCCGTGCCGCTCGGCTCGATCGAGCTCACGGAGTGCCAGATGGTCAACCAGTTCAAGGGATCGGCGACGGAAGCGCCGTGCTTCACCCGTGGCTATGGCCTCGCCTTCGGCCAGAGCGAGCGCAAGACCATGTCGATGGCGCTGGTCGACCGCGCGCTGCGTGCCCGCGAGCTCGGCGAGGAGGCGCTCGCCCCGGCGCAAGATGAAGAATTCGTGCTGTCGCATTCGGACAACGTCCAGGCGACCGGCTTCGTCGAGCATCTCAAGCTGCCGCACTATGTCGACTTCCAGTCCGAGCTCGGCCTGCTCCGCAAGCTGCGCCAAGAATTTGCCGAGGCCAATGCTGAGCCCATGAAGGAGGCCGCGGAATGAACGCGCCCGCCTACAATTTCGCCTACCTCGACGAGCAGACCAAGCGGATGATCCGCCGTGCGATCCTCAAGGCGATCGCGATCCCCGGCTATCAGGTGCCGTTCGCCAGCCGCGAAATGCCGATGCCCTATGGCTGGGGCACCGGCGGCGTGCAGGTCACCGCCGCGATCCTCGGTCCCCAGGACGTGCTGAAGGTGATCGATCAGGGCTCCGACGACACCACCAACGCGATCTCGATCCGCAAGTTCTTCGCCAAGACCGCGGACGTCGCCACGACGACGGCGACGATGAATGCGACCGTGATCCAGACCCGTCACCGCATTCCGGAGACGGCGCTGAATGAAAACCAAGTGCTGGTCTATCAGGTACCAATCCCGGAGCCGCTGCGCTTCCTCGAGCCGCGCGAGACCGAGACGCGGCGCATGCATGCGCTCGCCGAATATGGCCTGATGCATGTAAAACTCTATGAGGACATCGCCCGCTTCGGCCACATCGCGACCGCCTATGCCTATCCGGTGAAGGTGAACGCGCGTTACGTGATGGATCCCTCGCCGACGCCGAAATTCGACAATCCCAAGATGGACAATTGCCCGGCGCTGCAATTGTTCGGCGCCGGCCGCGAGAAGCGCATCTATGCGATCCCGCCTTATACGCAGGTGGTATCGCTCGATTTCGAGGACCACCCGTTCGAGCCTTACCGCTTCAACGCGCCCTGCGCGCTGTGTGGCGCCGAAAATTCCTATCTCGACGAGATCGTCACGGACGACAGGGGCGGACGCATGTTCGTCTGCTCGGATACCGATTATTGCGAGGGACGGCAGGCCGCCGGCCATCACGGCAGCCTGAGCGCCGCGCCGTACAAAGAGAAGGCGGGCTCACATGGTTGACCAAGACATGGCTGATCTCGATACGCTCGAAAACGACCAGCCGTTGCTGGTTGCGGAGTCGCTCAGCAAGTCCTTCGGCCGCATCGCCGCCTGCCGCGACGTTTCCTTCGCGCTCTACCCCGGCGAAGTGCTGGCGATCGTCGGCGAGTCCGGCTCGGGCAAGTCGACGCTGCTGCAAATGCTGTCGGGCCAGCTCGCGCCGAGCGCCGGCCAGGTCTCCTATCGGATGCGCGACGGCGTCACTCGCGATCTCACCACGCTGGGCGAAGCCGAGCGGCGATTCCTGTTCCGCACCGACTGGGGCTATGTGCACCAGGATCCCGCGCAGGGCCTGCGCATGGCGGTCTCGGCCGGCGCCAATGTCGGCGAGCGGCTGATGGCGGTCGGGTGGGATCATTACGGCCGCATCCGCGACACCGCGTTGGACTGGCTGACGCGGGTCGAGATCGACGTCGCCCGCATCGACGATGCGCCGCGCACTTATTCCGGCGGCATGCGCCAGCGCCTCCAGATCGCGCGCAACCTCGTCACCGGGCCGCGGCTGGTGTTCATGGACGAGCCGACCGGCGGTCTCGACGTCTCCGTGCAGGCCCGCCTGCTCGACCTCCTGCGCAGCCTGGTCGCCGAGCTGCACCTCGCCGTCATCATCGTGACCCACGATCTTGCGGTGGCGCGGCTGTTGTCGCACCGCGTGATGGTGATGAAGGGCGGCCGCGTTATCGAGACCGGTCTCACCGACCAGGTGCTCGACGATCCCCGTGAGCCCTATACCCAACTGCTCGTCTCCTCGATTCTCCCGCCATGAGCTTTTCGATGACCGCAATGATCGACGTTGCCGATGCCCAAAAGACCTTTACGATGCACCTGCAAGGCGGGATCGAGCTGCCTGTCGTGCGCGGCGTGACCTTCCACGTCAATCCGGGCGAGTGCGTTGTGCTGTCAGGGCCATCAGGCGCCGGCAAATCGTCGATCCTGAAGATGATTTTTGGCAATTACCGGTGCGACTCCGGCCGCATCGGCATCCGCCATCGCGGCGCGCTGATCGATCTCGCCAGTGCCGAGCCGCGGCAAGTGCTCAACGTTCGCCGTTCCAGCATCGGCTATGTCAGCCAGTTCCTGCGGGCGGTGCCGCGGGTTGCCACTATCGACGTCGTGGCCGAGCCGCTGATCGTGAACGGCGTGGCCAGATCCGATGCACAGCAGCGCGCAGGCAGCCTGCTGCATCGCCTCAACATCCCCGAGCGGCTCTGGCAGCTTCCGCCTGCGACCTTTTCCGGCGGCGAGCAGCAGCGCGTCAACATCGCGCGCGGCTTCATCTCGGATTTGCCGATCCTGCTGCTGGACGAGCCGACCGCCTCGCTCGATGCCGCCAACCGCGCCGTCGTGGTCGAGCTGGTCACTGAAAAGAAGCGCCAGGGTGTCGCCATGGTCGCCATTGTCCATGACGACGAAATACGTCATCTGATTGCCGACCGCATCGTCGATGTCACCAGCTTCGCCGCCGCGGCCTGAAGGGAATGGATATGAACGCCAAGGACACCGTCATCGCCAACGCCAGGATCGTGCTGGCCGACCAGGTGATCGAACAGGGCTGGCTTGCTCTCGCGGGCGGACGCATCGCCGAGATCGGCGAGGGCAGGGCGCCCGCCGGCGCCGAGGATGCCGGCGGCGACCTCATCATGCCCGGCCTGATCGAGCTTCACACCGACCATCTGGAAGCCCACTATGTGCCGCGGCCAAAAGTGTTCTGGAATCCGGTGGCCGCCGTTATCTCCTATGACGGCCAGCTCGCCACATCAGGCATCACCACGGTGTTCGATTCGCTCCGGGTCTGGCGCGAGGAAGGCGCGGAGGAAGTCGACGGCCGCGCCGGCGTGCTCGCCGCAGCAATCACGACCGCGCGCGATGCCAGCCTGTTGCGTGCCGATCACTTCCTGCATCTGCGCTGCGAAATCCCGATGCCGAGCGTGGTCGAGGAGGCCAAGGAGCTGATCGACCGTCCCGACGTCAAGCTGATGTCGCTGATGGATCACACGCCTGGCCAGCGCCAGTTTCGCGACGAGGTCAAGCTGCGCGACTATTATCGCGGCAAGGGCGGCGGCAAGACCGACGCCGAGCTCGACGAGCTGTTCGCAAAGCGCTTCGAGTACCAGAAGCAATATGCCGCGACCAACATGCGCGAGATCGTGGCGCTGGCGCATCAGTACAAGATTGCGCTGGCGAGCCATGACGACACCACCGAGGAGAACGTCGCGGACGCCGTGCGCGACGGCGTCGCCGTGGCGGAATTTCCCACCACGCTGGAGGCCGCGCGCGGCCTGCACCAGGCCGGCATCGACATCCTGATGGGCGCGCCTAACGTCGTGCGCGGCGGCTCGCACTCCGGCAACATCGCCGCGGTCGATCTCGCGCGTGAAGGCCTGCTCGATATCCTGTCGTCGGATTACATCCCGTCGAGCCTGCTGATGGGTGCGCTGCAGCTGCCCGAGCATGTGCCTGCGATCGATCTGCCGTCGGCGATCCGCACCGTGACCAAGGCGCCTGCCGATGCGGTTGGACTCACCGATCGCGGCGAGGTCGCGATCGGCAAGCGCGCCGACCTGATCCGCGTGCATGTTGCCGGCAGCGTTCCCGTCGTCCGCAGCGTCTGGCGCGAAGGGAGCCGTGTCGCATGAGCGAAACCGCGGCCATGGCGCAGGGCTTGGCAGGCGGGACTGGTCCCGGGCGGCTGGTGCTCGTGGTTGGTCCCAGCGGCGCCGGTAAGGATACGCTGCTGCGCTTGGCGCAGGCAGCGTGTAGTGAGGATCACGATATCGTCTTTCCACGCCGCGTCGTGACGCGGGAATCCTCCGGTCACGAAGACAATGTCGCGCTCGGCCCTGACGAATTCCGCCGCGCGCAGCAGCATGGCGATTTCGCCGTACACTGGGAGGCACACGGACATTCCTACGCGCTGCCGCTCGAGATCAACGACGATATCCGTGCCGGACGCACGGTCGTCGTCAACGTCTCGCGCACCGTGATCGGCGCGTTGCGCCAAACCTATGCAAATGTCGTGGTGGTCGCGATCACGGCGCCGCCGGACGTGCTGGCGCAACGGCTTGCCGCGCGGGCGCGACATAGCGACGGCAACATCGCGGAACGGCTGTCGCGCAGCGTCGATCATGCGCAGGCGCAGGCCGATGTCACCATCCTCAACGCCGGCAGCGCGGATTATCATGGCCGTCAGCTCCTGCGGGTGATCAGGAACGAAGGCTGGCAGGAATAACCAGCGCAACCAGGAGAGTGGAATGTCGGTGATCGAAACGGTCGAACAGCTGGAGGCCATCTATGGCGTCACCAACGATGCCTCGACCGTCAAAGTCGCCGACCATGTCACGCCGCTCTATCGCATCTACATCGAAAAGGCGCCGTTCGCGGCGCTCGCCACCATTGGACCGGAGGGTATCGACTGCTCGCCGCGCGGCGACCTGCCCGGCTTCGTCCGCATCCATGACCCCAAGACGCTGATGCTGCCGGATCGCCGCGGCAACAACCGGATCGATTCCCTGCGCAACATCGTGCGCGATCCCAGGGTGTCGCTGATGTTCCTGATTCCCGGCTCCGGCAATGCGGTTCGTGCCAACGGCCGCGCCCATCTCTCGATTGATCCCGAGCTGCTGGCCTCGTTCAAGGTCGAAGGCAAGGCACCGCGCAGCGTCATGGTGATGAGCGTGGACGAGATCTATTTCCAGTGCGCCCGCGCCATCGTCCGCTCCGATCTCTGGAATCCAGACAAGCGCGTCGATCCGAAAACCCTGCCGACGCCCGGCCAGATCCTGGCCGAGATGAGCGAGAACAAGGTCGGCGGCGACGAATACGATCGCGCCTGGCCCGCGCGCGCCGCCGCGACGATGTGGTGAGTCTCCGTTCTCTCTCGTCTCCCTCGCCCCGCTCTTGCGGGGAGAGGGCGGGGTGAGGGGCTCTCTCCGCGTATGAGATCGTCGATAGACCTGTACCCCCTCACCCGGATTGCATCTTCGATGCAATCCGACCTCTCCCCGCAAGTGGGGCGAGGTGAAGAGGGCGCCCCCTAATTAAACGCCATGCCGCCGCTCAGCGCGATGGTCTGCCCGGTCATGTAGGCGTTGTCGACCAGCAGCATCACCGCCTTCGCCACCTCATCCGCGGTGCCGAAGCGGCCGAGCGGAATGCGGCTGACGAGCTGTTGCTGGCCGCTCATCATGTCGGTCGCGATCAATGACGGCGCCACCGCATTGACCGTGATGCCTTCCTTCACGAGGCGCGCCGCATAACCTCGCGTCAGGCCTTCCAGACCGGCCTTGGATGCATTGTAATGCGGCCCGATGGCGCCGGCACCGCGCGCAGCGCCCGAGGAGATGTTGACGATGCGCCCCCACTTCCTCGCGCGCATCGACGGCAGCACCGCCTGCGTACACAGGAAGACGGATTTCAGGTTGACCAGGATGGTGCGGTCGAAATCGTCTTCGGTGAGATCATCGACGCCGCGCGTGATGGCGATGCCGGCATTGTTGACGAGAATGTCGATCGGCCCGAGCCCACCAGTGACACGCTCGACCATTCCGGCTACGGCCTCGCGCTGCGAGACGTCGGCGGCGATCACGATCGCGCGGCCGCCCTGCTTGCCGATCTCACCTGCGAGCTGCTCGGCCTGGCCGATCTGCTCGCGGCAGTTGATCGCCACCGCGGCGCCTGCTTCAGCTAACGCGCGACATACGGCGGCGCCAATTCCGCGCGAGCCGCCGGTGACGAGCGCCGTGCGCCCCTTCAGATCATCCGCCATCTCCGGATCTCCCAAATCGTCTGCTTTGCGGTTGCTGGGAGCGTATCATGCCGGCCGCGCGCGGGTGTTGAACTCATCGCGAGATGAATCCGCCTGCCAGCGCTTCCTGCGGGAGAAGCGCCCCGGCGTGCCGCTATCAAATATGGATAGCCATTTCATTGACCAATCGCGGCAACCGCTCGATATTCGCAGCATCGAAACTGCTCCTCGAGCCGAAGCTGCGATATGAGAACCGATCACCAGCGAAATCCAGGCGACATGCACGCTTGCATGACGCGTCGCTGTTTCTCGGCGGCCACCGGCGCCTGTTGTTGTTGCTGACCGACTCTTAGCAGCATCCCGCAAATCTCAAGACAGGAACGCCGAAAACTCGGCGAACGAGCAGTCATGTCCCAAACCCAGTCGAACGCCTACATCATCGAGATCCAAGACCGCGCCGCCGGGATCATCACCAGAGACGCGCGTGGCTTCCGCTTCTTCTCCTCGGAGCGCCTGTTCGACAGTCTCGAAGGCCGTCAGTTCCGTTCGGCGCGCGAGGCCGAGCGCGCCGCCCACGCGGTGCTCTCCGAGCGGAGCCGGCGTCTGAGCTGATCAGCGCCGGCGCGTCCTGGTGCGTGCCGCCTTCTTGGCGGCAGCGGAGCGGGCCTTGGCGCCCTTGGTGCGGCTCGCTTTCCGCGCAGCGGCCGAACGCGACGCCGCGGTTCGCCCGCTCGCGGCGCGCTTGGCCTGCTTCGACAGCGCGCTGCGCGACGCTGTGGAGCGCGGCTCCTTCTTCAGGACGTTCTCGACGGCGCGCGATACGCGCGGCCGGCGCTTCGGGGTGCGTTTGCCCTGACCGGCCTCATAGGCATATTTGGCGCTGCGGCGCGTCGACTTCTTGGTACGCCCCTTGCGCGGCGGCGGCAGATCGACGCCGGCGCGGCGCGCCTCGGACAGGCCGATGGCGATGGCTTGCTTTGTCGACCGCGCGCCATGCTTGCCTTTCCTGATCTTGTCGATTTCGTCCTTGACGAATTCGCCGGCCTGCGTGCTTGCCGATTTGCCGGCGCGCTTGTCCTGCTTGGCTTTGCGGATGATTTCCTGTCTTGGCATGGGTCGAGTTCCCTTTGAAATCACAGGGATGCAACGCGCAAGGCCGCCGATTGATCCTTTTTCAGTTCCTCAGCGCCGCCAGCAATTCATCTGGACGCTCGGCCATGATCATGTGTCCTGCGCCCGGCACGATGACGGTCTTCGCCTGCGGGATCGCCGCCGCCAGCGCCTTGCCGGCTTTAGCCGGAGTCATCATGTCCCGCTCGCCGAGAATGAGCGTGGTCGGCACCTTCACGCTCGCGGCGGCTTGAAGAGCATTCGCATAGGCATTGCAGGCCGACAGATCCCTGAACAGCACGCCCGGCTCGCAATGCTTCAACACGGCCTGTGCGCCGCCATGCATCCAAAGGCCCGGCGCCAGGCTGCCGCCGAGCTCGGCCTTGAAGCCGAGGCCCCAGATCGAGACCATGTCGACGGCATCCTGGTCGTTGGCTTCGGCGGCCCTGAGCAGATCCGGGCCGACCGTCATGGTCGCGGCGGTGCCGATCAGGCTCAGCGCGGAGACCTTGTCCGGATGCCGCGCCGCCGTCTCCAGCGAGATCAGCGAGCCCATGGAATGGCCGATCAGGTGCGCCTTCGCGGCACCTGCCGCATCCAGCAGCGCCGCCGTCCAGTCGGCCATCTCGGCGATGGTCGACAGCGACGGCCCGGCCGAGCGGCCGTGGCCGGGCAGGTCAGGCGCCAGCACTGAAAAGCCGTGATGGGCGAACCAGCGCGTGTGCAGCGCCCAGGTCGAATGGTCGAAGCCGGCGCCGTGGATGAAGACGACCGCTGGCAGCGACTTGTCGAAGTCGCGGCCGCCGGTTGCGACAAACACATCAGTGCCGTTGACGGAGAGCTTCATGGCGTCAGACCTTTTGCGAAATGCGCAGCGCTTGATTGAGATCGTCGATGATGTCGCTTGCCGTCTCGATGCCGACCGAGATCCGCACCAGCTCCTCGCCGATGCCGGCGGCCTTGAGCTGTTCGGCGTCCATCTGCTGATGCGTGGTCGAGGCGGGGTGGATCACCAAGGTCTTGGCGTCGCCGACATTGGCGAGATGGCTGATCAGGCGCAGGGATTCGATGAACTTGCGCCCGGCGGGCCGCCCGCCCTTGATGCCGAAGGAGACGATGGAGCCGGCGCCGCGCGGCAGCAGCGTCTTTGCAAGCTGATAGTCCGGGTGGTCCTCCAGCGAGGGATGCAGCACCCAGTCGACCGCCTTGCTGGCCTTCAGCGCATCCAGCACGAGGTGCGTGTTCTGCATATGCCGGTCCATGCGCACGCCGAGCGTTTCCACGCCCTGCAATAGCTGGAACGCGTTGGTCGGAGACAGGCAGGCGCCGAAATCGCGCAGGCCCTCGGTGCGCGCGCGCATGATGAAGGCGGCGGTGCCGAACTGCTCGTCGAAGACGATGCCGTGATAGCCGCCATAGGGCTCGGTCAGCACGCCGAACTTGCCCGAGCCTCGCCAGTCGAAGCGGCCGCCGTCGACGATGGCGCCGCCGATCGCGATGCCGTGGCCGCCGATCCACTTGGTCGCCGAATGCATGACGATGTCGGCCCCGAGCTCGATCGGGCGGCTGAGATAGGGCGTGGCGAAGGTGTTGTCGATCAGCAGCGGAATTTTCGCATCATGTGCGATCGCCGCGACCTCAGGGATGTCGAGCACTTCCAGCCCGGGATTGCCGATGGTCTCGCCGATCACGAGCTTCGTGTTCGGCTTGATCGCAGCGCGGAACGCGTCGAGATCGCGCGGCTTGACGAAGGTGGTGGTGATGCCGAAGCGTGGCAGCGTGTGTGCCAGCAGGTTGATGGTGCCGCCATAGAGCGAGCTCGACGCCACGATGTGGTCGCCGGCGTTCAAAAGCGTCGCGATGGCCAGATGCAGCGCGGCCATGCCGCTGGCGGTGCAGATCGCGCCGACGCCGCCTTCGAGCGCCGCCAGCCGCTCCTCCAGCACGCCGGTGGTCGGATTGGAGATGCGGGTGTAGATGTGGCCGGCGCGCTCCAGGTTGAACAGCGCGGCGGCATGGTCGGAATCCTGGAACACGTAGGACGTGGTCTGGTAGATCGGCACGGCGCGGGCGCCGGTTACGGGATCCGGATGCTGGCCCGCATGCAGGCTCAGGGTCTCGAAGGCAGGCGGTTTCGGCGCGGGCATGCGTGGCCTCGTTGGTCGATCGGCGGAGGCGGCTCTTGTGCCACAAAACGAAGCGCGGCGTCAGCCCATTGACAGTGATGGTTGCCTGCATGCAGCGACGACACGTGATGCGAGCCGCGGCCGCGACGGCAGTGCGCTCCCTCGCCCCGTTCTTACGGGGAGAGGCGAAGTCGCGCCGCCCGCGCCTTAGCCGCGAATGGCCTGCTCGATGATCCCAGTCTCGCGCAGCAGAATCTCCGCGACCTCCTGCTCGCGACGGGGACCGAGCCTCGTCCGCACGGCGGAGACCGTCATCGCAGCAGCCGGCTGTCCGTCCGGGCTCTTGATCCAGGTCGAGATCGATTTCGTGCCCTGTACGAGGCCAATCTCCCGCATGTAGTAGCCGCGCCGCCGCGCCGCGGTGATCTCGCCCATCACGGTTGCGACGTCGGTCTGGTAGGCCTCGAACCTCTTCTCGTTGGCCGCGACGATTTTGCGCGCGTCCTGCGCCGGCATGGCGGCGAGGATGGCGACGCCGGCGCTGGAGACGCCGAGCGGCCGGCGCGCGCCGACCTCGATCGACAGCACCTGAATCGGATAGACGCCGATCCTGCGATCGACGCACAGCGTGTCGTTGCCGGTGCGCACCGTCAGGAACAGCGTGTCGCCGATCTCGGCGGAGGCGCGTTGCAGCGAGGGATTGGCGGCGATCAAGAGCCGTGACGGCCGCGGCCGCGCGAGCGCCAGCTCCGGCACCTGGTTGCCGATCGCATAGCGGCCGGTCCGCTCGTGTCGCTCGACGATGCCTTCCTCGATCAGCACGTGGACGATGCGATGCACGGTCGGGCGGGTGAGCCCGGTTGCACGGATCACCTCGGCCAATGGCACACCGTCTTCGCGGCCTGCGGCCAGAATGCGCAGCACTGCGAGCGCGCGCCGGATTGCCTGCGCGCCCTGTCGCGGTTCCCCGACGTTGCGGGCCAATCTGGTCCTGTCCATAATATGGACAAGAACGCCACAATTCACTCGACAGGACAAGCGCGCATCTGGAGATTTCGCTCCGATCGAGATGCCTTTCGAATTGCCTTGCGCAACGTCGCGGCATCCGACGTGGAATTGGACGCGCCGCCGGGAGGTTAACATGAGATTAATCTGGATTGCCATCGCTGCTGCAGTTGCGATGCTGGCAGGCCCCGCATCAAGCCAGGAATGGCCGGCGCGCAACGTCAAGCTGATCGTGCCCTATCCGGCCGGCGGCAATGTCGACAGCGCGGCGCGCATCATCGCCGACAAGCTCCAGGAAAAGCTCGGCCAGCCCTTCATCATCGAGAACAAGGCCGGCGCCGGCGGCATGATCGCGGGCGAAGCCTTCGCGAAATCCGCGCCCGACGGCTACACGCTGTTCGTCGGCGCCAATGGCCCGGTGCTGTTCGCGACCGAGATCAACAAGCGCGAGGCCTATAATTGGAAAAAGGACTTCCTGCCGATCTCGACCATTTCGATGACGCCGCTGGTGCTCGAGGTGCATCCGTCCGTGCAGGCCACGACGTTCAAGGAATTCATCGATCTCGCCAAGCGCGAGCCCGGCAAGCTGACCATGGCCTCGCCGGGGCCTGGCACCACCAACCATCTGCTCAGCGAGCTGATGCAGTCCAACCTCGGCCTGCAATGGGTTACCGCGCACTATCGCGGCAACGCGCCGGCGATCAACGATCTGCTCGGCGGCCAAGTGCAGTTCGCGTTCGACCAGCTCACGGTCAGCCTCCAGCACATCAAGGCCGGCCTGTTCCGCGCGCTCGCCGTCACCAGCCCGCACCGCCTGAAGTCGCTGCCTGACGTCCCGACCTTTGCCGAGCTCGGCTGCAAGGATTTTGACGGCCAGACCTTCACCGGCCTGTTCGCGCCTGCGGGCACGCCGGCGCCCATCGTCGACAAGCTGCACGAGACGCTGGTCGCGATCCTCAAGGATCCGGCCGTGGTCGACAAGTTCGAGAAGCTCGGCGGGGAAGCTACAGTGATGACGCCTGATGAGTTCAAGGCCTATCTCGCGCGCGAGGATGCCAAGTGGATTCCGGTGGTGCGCAAGGCCAACATCAGGGCGGATTGATCAATGCGAATCGATCCCACCGAGCTCGGCGCCGAGCGCATCTACCGCCTGATGACCGGCATCGTGGTGCCGCGCCCGATCGCCTGGGTGACGAGCCTGTCGCGCTCCGGTGTGCTCAACCTCGCGCCGTTCAGCGCCTTCACCTTCGTCTCGCAGAAGCCGCCGATGCTCGCCATCAGCGTCGGCCGCAAGGGTGCCGATTACAAGGACACCGCGCACAACATCCTCGATACCGAGGAATATGTGATCCACATCGCCGATACCCCGCTGATGTCCGCGGTGCACGACAGCTCGATCGAGCATCCACCTGAAATCAGCGAGGTCGAGCATCTCGGGCTCGAAACGCTGCCCTGCGAGCTCATCAAGGTGCGTCGGCTCGCCGCCGCGCCGGTTGCAATGGAATGCCGCTTTCGACAGTGCCTGGAATTCGGCGAGGCCCGCAGCCGGCTCATCGTCGGCGAGGTCGTCATGTTCCACATTCGCGACGGCCTCGTGAAGGACGGCAAGGTCGAGACAAAGGCGCTCGACCCGATCGCGCGCATCGGCGGCCCGCGTTACGCCCGGCTCGGCGAGATCGTGACACTGAACACCGTCTTCCAGACGCCCAAATCGACCGACTGAGCGCGCTGGCTCCGGCCGCGCCCGCGACATCATTGGAGAACGACGATGCGACTCGTAAGCTATCTCGTGGACGGAGAGCCGCGCTACGGTGCGGCCGTCGAAGGCGGCGTCGTCGATCTGACCAAGCGGATCGGCCGTGATTTCTCCGACGTGAAGGCGCTGATCGCTGCCAACGCGCTCGCCGATGCGCAGGAGGCGGTCGCCGGGCAACAGCCCGACTACGCGCTGGAAAAACTGGTCCTGCTTCCGCCGGTGCTGGCGCCGGAAAAGCTCTGGTGCATCGGCGTCAACTACGCCGAGCGCAACGCCGAATACAAGGACAATTCGGACCTGCCCAAATATCCGAGCCTGTTCGTGCGCAGCATGACCTCGATATCAGGCTCCGGCCAGCCGATCGAGAAGCCCAAGATTTCGGACCAGCTCGACTATGAAGGCGAGCTCGTCATCGTGATCGGGCAGGGCGGCCGTCACATCCCGCGCGAGAAGGCCTGGGGCCACATCTTCGGCATGACCCTATGCAATGAAGGCACGATCCGCGACTGGCTGCGCCACGGCAAGTTCAACGTCACGCAAGGCAAGAATTTCGACCGTTCCGGCAGCATCGGCCCGTGGATCGTCACCGCCGACGAGCTCGACCCGCGCGGGCCACACGACATCATCACGCGCGTCAACGGCGAGGTGCGGCAGCAGGACACGACCGAGCGGCTGAGGTTCCCGTTTGATTTCCTGATCTCCTATCTCTCGACCTTTGCCACATTGAAGCCTGGCGACATGATCGTGACGGGCACGCCGACCGGCGCAGGCGCGCGCTTCGATCCGCCGCGCTGGCTGAAGGTGGGCGACGTCGTCGAGGTCGAGTCGAGCCGCATCGGCGTGCTGCGCAACACCGTCGTCGCGGAGCAATAGATCATGCTGGATGCTGCGACGATCGAACGCCTCGCCGCGCGGCTCGATGAAGCCGAGCGCACCAAGGCGCTGATCCCGATGTTCACGAAAGAATATCCGGACTTCAGCATCGAGGATGCCTACGCGGTCCAGCGCGCCTGGACCAAGCTCCAGCTCGGCCGCGGCCGCGTCATCAAGGGCCACAAGATCGGCCTGACCTCGAAGGCGATGCAGAACGCGGTCGGCATCAATGAGCCCGATTACGGAGTGCTGTTCGCCGACATGTTCTATGCCGACGCCACGCCGATTCCGTTCGACCGCTTCCACGCGCCGCGCATCGAGGTCGAGCTCGCCTTCGTGCTGAAGGCCCCGCTGCGCGGGCCCGATTGCACCATCTTCGACGTGCTC
Organism: Bradyrhizobium sp. C-145; assembly: GCF_023375135.1. Taxonomy (NCBI): domain Bacteria; kingdom Pseudomonadati; phylum Pseudomonadota; class Alphaproteobacteria; order Hyphomicrobiales; family Nitrobacteraceae; genus Bradyrhizobium; species Bradyrhizobium sp. C-145. The sequence goes on from NZ_CP088150.1 coordinate 612,913, forward strand.
AACGCCACCGACTATGTGACGCCAGCGCTCGAGATCCTGGAGACGCGCATGCACCGCGTCGATCCCGAGACCGGCAAGACCCGCAAGGTGATAGATACGATCTCGGACAATGCGGCCAACGCGGCGCTGGTGCTCGGCGGCCGGCCATTCCGCCCTCTCGATGCGGATCTGCGCTGGATCGGCGCGCTCCTGTTCCGCAACGGCGAGGTCGAGGAGACCGGGCTCGCGGCCGGCGTGCTCAATCATCCCGCCAATGGCATCGCCTGGCTCGCCAACCGCCTCGCGCCGCATGACGAACATCTCGCCGCCGGCGAGGTGGTGCTGGCGGGATCGTTCACGCGTCCCGTCGACATCCGCCGCGGCGACACCTTCCATGCCGATTACGGCACCTTCGGCTCGGTGTCGTGCCAGTTCGTCTGAACCAACAACAAGCAGGGAGCGCATCATGAGTGGTCAATCGCGGCGCAAGAGCATCCACATCGGCGGCTTCAAGCATGCCAACCCGATTCCGAATGCCTGCCGCATCGGCAATCTCGTGATGTCGGGTGTCATCCTCGGCCGCGATGCGGCTGGCGTCATGCCCGAGAGCCTCGATGCGCAATGCGCCAACATGTTCGCGCACATGAAGGCGACGGTGGAGGCCGCCGGCGGCACCACGGACGACATCATCAAGATGACGGTGTGGCTGAAGGACCGCACGCAGCGCGGTCCCGTCAATGTCGAGTGGCTGAAAATGTTTCCGGACGAGCATTCGCGCCCGGCGCGCCACGCGCTGCCGATGGACAACATGGACGGCGGCGCGCTGGTGCAGTGCGACTTCACCGCCGTGATCGACTGAAGGAGTCTTGCGCATGCCGACCTATCTGCCGTTCGATCCCAATCCGCGCCGCCCGGTGAAGGCGCCGCCACCGAAGACCGTGGACAGTCAGTTTCACGTGCTCGGGCCGATCGACAAATATCCGGAGCGCCCCGGTGCGGCCTATCGGATGCCGACCGCGACCTGGGAGGCGGCGCTGCGCATGCACAAGGCGCTCGGCATCGAGCGCGGCATCATCGTGCAGACCACGACTTACGGCGCGGACCATGCCGTCGTGCTCGACGGCCTCGCGGCGATGGGTCCGAATTATCGCGGCTGCGCCAACGCGCTGGTGTTCGCGGAGGCGAGCGATGCTTATCTGGCCAAGCTGCACGACGCCGGCGTGCGCGGCGCGCGCTTCAGCTTCCGCCAGGAGCTCGGCGCCGTGCTGTCGGATACCGATTTCGCCCGCGCGATTGCGCGCATCCGCGAGCTCGGCTGGTACGTCAAGATCCAGCCCGAGAAGGATGGCATCATGTCCAGCGTCGCCAAATACGAGAATCTCGACGTGCCCGTGCTGATCGACCACATGGCGCGCCCCGATCCCGCAGCCGGCAAGGACGATCCGAATTTGCGCAAGATGCTGGAGCTGCTCGGCAAGGGCAATTTCTGGGTCATGCTGTCACTTGGCGAGAAGACCTCGAAGACTGGGGCTCCCTACGACGACGTGATCCCGATCGCGCGCGCCTATATCGAGGCCGCCTCCGACCGCTGCGTCTGGGCCAGCGACTGGCCGCACCCGGTCTCGGTGAAGCAGCCGCCGAACGATGCCGATCTGCTCGAGCTGATGTACCGCTACGCGCCCGACCAGGCGGAGCTGGAAAAAATCCTCGTCCACAATCCGGCAAAGCTGTTCGGGTTTCCGGATTAGCGCATGATCCGGAAAAGCGCGAAGCGATTTTCCGAAAAGGTCACGCGCAAACAACAAGCCGTAGCGCGACGCATCAGGGCGAGATGATCCGGTCGCGCATGGCGATCATCACCGCCTGCGTGCGGGTGGTCGCGCCGAGCTTCTTACAGCAGCTCTTGACGTGGGCCTTCACGGTGCGCGGCGTGATCGTCAGCGCGTCGGCGATCTCGTCGGTTGATCGTCCGATCGCGGCCAGTGTCAGCACCTCGCACTCGCGCAGGGACAGCGCGAGTGTCTGTGCCTCGGGCTGGCCGCGCAGTGCCAGCGCCCGGTCGAAGGCATAAAGCGCCATGAGATGGAGGGCCGGCAAATCACGCTCCGGCAGATCGACTTCGCGGCCGCCGAAGAACACATGACCGATGCGGTTCGAAGGTGAAGCGATCGGGACCATCACGCCGTCGAGCAGCCCGAAGTCGCGGGCGCGGTGGACCAGTTCGACGGCGCGCGGCTCGCGGACCGGATCGAATGGCGCTTCCCTGAACCATCGGAACGGGCGCAGCGTCGTCTTGCAGTGGCGCAGCGCCGGATCGTCCCAGACGAACTGCTCGGTGGAATACATGTCCAGAAAGCCGGGCGGCAGCCGATGACCGAGAACGGCCTCGCGCAGGGCTTCGGTCGAGAGCGGGGCGACATAGGCGCAACAGAACTGGTCGGGGCCGTACTGGCCGAGCATGTGTCCCATGGCGTCCAGGACACTCGCCGTGTCGGAAAGCTCTTGCACCGTCTCGATGAACTCGAATGCGCGGCTGCGGATCACATCCATCGTCGATCCTACGATCAGGCCTTGAGGGATCGGCGCTACGCTACCCTTCCATGTCCGAGTTTAGGACAGCATTGCGGGGCCTGCAATCTCACGCCTGTTTGTCAGCCAGGATGGCGCGCCGGTTCAGCGATTGAGCGAGGCCGCCAGCCGATCCCGCACCTCCGCCGCGATCTCGAACGAGCGCAGCCGTGCGGCGTGGTCGTAGATCTGCCCGGTGGTCATCAGCTCGTCCGCACCGGTCTCGGCGATCAGCGCCTTCAGCTTCTCTTCGACCACGGCAGGCGAGCCGACCGCGGAGCAAGACAGCGCCTGGCCGACGCCGGCCTTCTCCGCCGGCGACCACAGCGCGTCCATGTCATCGACCGGTGGCGGCAGCGGCCCCGGCGTGCCGCGGCGCAGATTGATGAACTGCTGCTGCAGCGATGAGAACATCCGCTGCGCCTCCGCATCGCTGTCGGCGGCGAACACATTGACGCCGATCATCGCATAGGGCTTGTCGAGCTGCACTGATGACTCGAAGCGCGCGCGATATTCGCGCAGCGCCGGCATCATCATTTGCGGCGCGAAATGCGAGGCGAACGCGAACGGCAGGCCGAGCATCGCGGCAAGCTGCGCGCCAAACGTGCTCGATCCCAGGATCCACAGCGGCACCTTTGTCCCCATGCCGGGCACCGCGCGGATCGCCTGGTTCGGCTGCACATCGCCGAGCAGCGCCTGCAATTCCAGCACGTCGTGCGGAAAATTCTCGGCAGCCGTGGCGAGATCGCGCCGCAACGCCCGCGCCGTGAACTGGTCGGTGCCCGGCGCGCGGCCGAGCCCGAGATCGATCCGCCCGGGATAAAGCGATTCCAGCGTGCCGAACTGCTCGGCGATGACCAGCGGCGAATGGTTCGGCAGCATGATCCCGCCGGAGCCGACCCGGATCGTCCTGGTCCCGCCCGCGACATGGGCGATCACCACCGACGTCGCCGCGCTCGCGATGCCCGTCATGTTGTGATGCTCGGCCAGCCAGAACCGCTTGTAACCCCAGGCCTCCGCATGCTGGGCGAGATCGAGCGAATTGCGAAACGCCTGCGCTGCGTCGCCACCTTGGCGGATGGGCGCGAGGTCGAGGATGGAGAGGGGGATCATGTGAGGGTACCGGTGAGGAGGGCTGCGCGATCATGCGCGTCTGCAAGCAACACATGTAGTGGCAGCGCGTAGGATGGATAGAGCAGTTGCGAAACCACCCATCATGTTTCGCCATCGAACGGCTGATGGGTTTCGCGTCCGCTCATCCTACGAGCTCTGCTTGCCGCTGATGGCGATGGAGCGTATCCTCGCGTGATGGCTGTCAGCGCTCCCGATCTGAAGGCGTTCCTGCTCGCGACGCCGTTCTTCGGCGGTCTTCCGGACCCAGGTCTCGATCTCCTGATTTCGATGCTGGTCGAGCGCCGCTTCGATTCCGGAGCAACCGTCGTGGCGGAGGGTGAGCCGGGACGCTCGATGTTCATCGTCGAATCCGGTCGGCTCTCGGTGAGCAAACGGACGAATAAGGGGAGCGTCATCCCGATTTCCAGTCTGGAGCGTGGCGACTTCTTCGGCGAGATGACGCTGATCGAAATGCAAAATCGCTCCGCCACTGTGGTCGCGGAGAGTCCGACCGTGTTGTACGAGCTGACCGCCCAAAAGCTCTACGCTTGCTACAAGGCCGATATCCACGCCTATGTGATCGTCCTGCAGAACATCAATCGCGAGCTCTGCCGACGGCTACGCCGTGCCGACGATCGCTTCGCCGCACAGCAGGTGGGCGAAGAGCAAACCCCTGCGAGATGAAACTCTATCTGCGATGCGGGCTACGCACTCATCTCATCGCGCTTTAGACGTCACGACTTATCGTGCGCGTACTTCTCCAGAAGCAGCCGATTATATTCATCTCTCACGGCTCTCCGCGAGACATGCCCTTTTCGGTCTTTGGCAATCTTCAGAAGATCAGGATCAGTCGCTGCCCGTGATTTCCGCCTAAATCTCGCAAGGAGTGGGGTCGCAGGCGCCAACGTCCTTCCAAACAGCCGGTCAAACCATCCCATTGTGTCCTCCCGGACAGACCGCGGACTGTGACACTATCACCACGAATTTGGGAGGCAAACGGACAGTGCGACGCAGTTCAAATGTCGGTTAGGGGGGACCAGATGCGGACATAAACGCGCGATGCGCGCCGGGTGCTCCGGATTGCGCCGTATGAAGTTCTCAACGTCCCGCAGTCACTGTGGCAATGGCGGTGCGCTGGCGTAGTGCCAAAAGCGGAAGCCTGCTGACCAGAGGACCTGCACCGTCGGGCAACACACCCGCCTCCCGCAAAATCCCGTCAATCCCCCACCGCAAAAATATTCCACTTTACCGAAATTCGGAATTGCGGCATTCTCCCTGCCATCCCGGTCCGGGGAGAGGGACGATCGTACGTCGTAAGGAAACGTGGACCGGGGTGCGGTGGACGCGGCAGCGTCGGGCACGCGAAGGTGGGGCCAGGGCGAGATGAACCTCGTGAGGTCGTGCTGCGTGCGGACGGACGGCGCCCGTGTCCGGCGGAGCCTTATGGGCGAAGCCGGATCGCTGCGTACGGCAAAACCATGTGGTCCTGACCGTCGTTGCTACGGTCAAGCCTTGCGGAGGTGCTTTGAGGCTCAACCGGGTCGCGACGCATCGTCAATTCGCGAGGTGACGGAGGCCAGAAGGAACTCGGCTCCGGGGAGAGCAGGCATAAGCCGTCAAACCATCGCGCAGGGAAGGCCGGGTGTTTTCCGGCCCACCTGTTCTCCGCCTGCGCATTTGCGTGTGCAAATTCTTCGCGCAGCGGACCATGGGTGCCAGCCGGCACCCGGCCTTCCCTGCGCCCTCTTCACCGAAGAGGGGCACGGAATAGAGCAAAACTCGGGCACTTCACGCCGCGAGAACGCCTTGTCATGTGTGGAACACTGGTGCTGCCGGACAGGATTGAACTGAGGCGTCAATCCCATATTACATTGATTCTATTGTGTTTTTCGGTCCGGCGATCTGTTTTTGTGTGGCACTTTTGAGGGGTGCCGCGCGACGATGATTACCACATTCTGGGCGAGGTCGCCACGTCGTAAACGTCATTGCTCAGAGCCAGTTTCATTATGACGACTACCAACGCGTCCTCAAGCTACTAAAAGAAGCTTCCCCTTCGGCACGCCCGAGGAACTCGCGGCCTTCCGTGACCTATCGAAGCGATTGGTCGGCGGAGAGTACGTCTCCCATGCCGCGAAATCGGATCCACCTCAAACTATCGGACGTGATGCCTAGCCGCTGTAGAGTGCATTCCGGAACATCCGAGGAGCAGCGCATGGCGATCGTATTCATCACCGGCAGCACGGACGGTCTCGGCCGGGCGGCGGCGCATTCGCTCCTCGATCAGGGACACCGAGTGGTGCTGCACGCGCGTTCGGCCGATCGCGCCGCAGCCCTCGGAGAGCTCGCGTCGCGCTCTGAAGGAGTTGTGGTCGGGGACCTCCAGAGCGGCTCCGAGACGAGGAGCATCGCGGACCAAGTCAACGCGATCGGGCGCATGGACGCGGTCATCCACAACGCCGGTGTCTACACGCAGCGGAGCCGCTGTTCTACTCCGGAAGGCCATGCGAGCACATTGGCGATCAACACCCTTGCGCCGTACATGTTGACGGCACTGGTCGAGCGCCCCGCTAGATTGGTCTATCTCAGTAGCGGGCTGCATCGCGGCGGGGAAGGCTCGCTTGATGATCTCGACTGGACGAAAAGGTCTTGGGATTCGGCAAAGGCCTATGCCGAGAGCAAGCTGCACGTCGTCGCGCTGGCATCCGCGCTGGCGCGACGCTGGCCGCGGGTCCTGAGCAACGCGGTCGATCCCGGCTGGGCACGCACGAAGATGGGCGGCGCGGGTGCCCCGGTGGATGTCGAGACTGGGCAGAAGACGCAAAGCTGGCTGGCTGTGAGCGACGATCCTGCTGCGCTGGTCAGTGGGCGCTACTGGCATCACCTCCGGCAGCAGGAGCCGGCTGATCAAGCGACCGATCCAAAATTCCAGGACCGGCTTATCGCAAGGCTGCAGGAGTTGACCGTTGTGGCGCTGCCATAATTCTTTGGCGACACAACGGGCATGCCATTTCAGATTTTTCCTCGAGCCTTTTTTGCCGCGGACCACCGCCGCTCGATTTCCTTAAAAGCCGCCCTCATGCTGGGTAGATAAGGCCAGCTCCACGACGATCAGGGTACTTTGCTTGCGATGGCATCCGCGACCTCGAAGCTAGGGCGAGGTTCTGGAGAGGTACGTTGATGCTAGACGCCCGGCACGCAGTTCGTTCACTTTTCGCGGTCAACGGATGAGAATTACATCACCTGCAGTTCGCTCCAAGAAGAAGGGAGAAGGAATGAGATCTAAATTGACGAAAGCACCACTTGGGCCGATTGATACCGCTCTCCCATCTTCGACGCGATCCTCGCCAATGAAGAAGAAGCCAGACTACGCGGCAGAAACCGAGTTCTTCCGCGACGAATGTACGAAGTTCCGAGGAATCGTCCAGCATGCGACGACAGTGGGCAATGCCATCGGCGTTCGGGATGTGGATGAGATCCGCGGCTATGCCTCATGGTTATTCGTCCGGGCCTGCGTGATGTCGAAGACCATCGAGAACACGTTCAACCCACTTCCGACCGGATTTGGCAACGCGCAGTGGCTAGACCATGCATCCATAACCATCCTTTGCCGGGCATTGATCGAGTGCATCTCGGTGATGCTCTATATCGGCGACGTGGATATTCCCGCTGACGAATGGGACTGCCGCAAGCGGCTATTCATCCTTCACGAGTTGGTCAACCGCACCTCTTTCCTCAAGTCCATTGCATTCAAGTTCGACACGGACCTGAAAGACCAGCAGATGGAGTACGCGACGAAGATGGTGGCGGAGAACACCTTCTTTCAGACGTTACCTGAGAAGCGGCGGAAAAAGTTGCTGGAGGGCAATGACATGTACATTGAGGGGCGGCATGAGGCCATGCTGACCTTCGAGTGGGGAGACCAGCTTACCCGCGGCATGTACAAGTATCTTTCTAATCAGGCGCACTCTCTTCCCATGGCGTTTTCGCGAACTGCGCAGAACGACCTCTATGCGAACGACAGTGCTGGGGCCAAGGTGACCGCTGGCTTCGGAATCGAGTTCGCCCGAAAGGCCCTCGGCCGTGGCTGCGTCCACATGCTCTACCTCTTTCCGGATACCGAGCTGTCCATAGACGAGATCGTTGCGACGGCGTTGAAGACGACGTACGCGCCCGTTAAGCGGGCCACAGCTTCCACAGACTGACGAGGATGCCGGCCAGAGCAATAAGCCACCCCGGCCGCACAGCGGGTTGACCACGGGTCGCTACATGAGCCAGCCAGGCCGTCAACAGGGCTCCGCGGTTGCGCCCGTAGTCCTTGCTGAACTCCCTACTCCGTTTGGCGATCTGCGCCAAATCCGAGTACTTCGCATCCTGGTCCGACACAGCCGATCTCCTTCCCCGGAATCAGAATTCCGCAGGCGTCATGTTTTCGGCTCCGCCGCGTGAAGTGGGGAGCCTGCGATACCCTAAGAGCATTCCGGACGCGTCAACCGTGCGCAACGCACCCACGATCCAACCCCCATCATGGCAGTAAATAGTCGTTCGATTGTACGCCGAAATCTGAATACCGGACGGTCAAACGACAAGGGGCGGAACTCGCGTCCCGCCCCTGTCTTAAATCGCTGATTTCGCGCTCTGTTTCCGATCGTAGGATTAGATCACTGTTCTTGCCCGACACATCGAGTCCAAAGGTCGGATGCTCATTTCTTGGGATGACCGAAACGCGCAGCACCGAAGAAACCAACCGCTAAGGTGAGAATGGCTCCCGCCGCGGCACCTGGGCGCCGCCGACGAGGCCGGTGACGCTGTGTCCGATGAAGCCGAACCGGTGTTCGTGGGCCGCGCCCACTGCGGCGTGGGCGCCGAAGAAGCCCGCGACCGTCTGGACCGCCAGTCCCCACAGCGTCCATGTCATGCGATCAGGCTTTGCGCTTGACCGCCTTCTTCGTCGGCCGCGTCTTCGCCGACGCCGGTCCACAACACGCCGCGGCGTCGGCCGCGACCAAGTCGCAGAGCTCCGGATGACCATCGCAGCACTCGCTGACCAGAAACCCTATCAGCGCCCGCATTCCCTCGACGTTCGAACGGTAGATGATGGTGCGTCCCTCGCGGGTGCTACGGAGCAGGCCTGCCCGGACCAAAATGGCCAGATGGGTAGAAAGCGTGTTGTGCGGCGCGCCAATGGTGTCGGCGATCACGCCCGCGGTGATGCCGACCGGCTCGTGCTTAATGAGCAGCCTGAAGATCGCCAATCGCGTGGGCTGAGCAAGTGCAGCAAGCGCCGAAATCGCGTGGGGCTCAGACAACTCTCCCTGTACCGGCTGAGTGCTGGCGTGGCTGGCAACGGCCAGCATCGATTTCCGCATCCCGTAGTCTCCGCGCGAGTCATCGAGGTGCGTCATGTTTACCCCACAGATCAGGTGACAAGCCAGCACGTTTCGACTATTAAATATGTCGAGACGTCTCGACACATCGTAGCCCATCGATGTGACGGGCATGCGACAGAAACGAGCGCTCCGGCCGGTAGGCGTATCGGTCCGATCTCGAGGAAACACACGCCAGTAGGCGTACTGGCGAACCCGAGGAGCATCACCATGTCGCGCTGCGATCGTATGGTCGACGTCGGCCGCCGTCGTTTCATGAGCGGGGCGGGTTTCGCCGCCGCTGGAGTTGCCGTCAGCTCAATAACGCCTTCCTCCGCCCAGGCTGCGCCCGCAGCGGCGAGGGTGGACTATCCGGTCAACCGTCTGGCCAACGTCAAGGATCTCAAGCCCAACGAGCCGTTGAACGTTTCCTATCCGGACGCAAGCGCTCCCGGCGTGCTCTTGAAGCTCGGCAGGCAAGTGCCGGGCGGGGTAGGTGCCGAAGGCGACATTGTCGGCTTCACGACGATCTGCCCGCACAAGGGCTTCACCCTCAATTACAGCGCTGGTGACCGAACCATGAACTGTCCCGGCCATTACTCGCGGTTCGACTGCGAGGCGGGCGGCCAGCAGATCTGGGGCCAGGCGACGCAAAATCTCCCCCAGTACGTGCTCCGTGTCGACGACAAGGGTGACATCTACGCCGAAGGCGTGGACGAATTGCTCTACGGCCGCCTTTCCAACGTGCTCTAGGGGAGGAACGATCATGGCCTACAAGCGTCAAATCGACCGGCTCCCGATCATCCCCGCGGACGCCAAGGAATACAACGTAACCTGCCACTATTGTATCGTTGGATGCGGCTACAAGGCCTACACTTGGTCCGCCAGTACACAGGGCGGCACGGCGCCCAATCAGAACAAGTTCGGCGTGGATCTGAGCAAGCAGCAGGGTGCGGAGACCGCGGCCTGGTATTCGCCGTCGATGTACAACATAGTTCGCCAGAACGGGCAGGACGTGCACATCGTCATCAAGCCAGACAAGGACTGCGTTGTGAATTCGGGCCTGGGCTCGGTCCGCGGCGCCCGTATGGCGGAGATGAGCTACTCGCAGCAGCGCAATACGCAACTGCAGCGCCTTACGGACCCCATGGTCTGGCGCTATGGGCAGATGCAGCCGACGAGCTGGGACGATGCGCTCGACCTTGTCGCACAAGTGACGGTCGCGGTGATGAACGACATGGGCGAAGATGGCGTGTTCGTCTCGGCCTTCGACCATGGCGGCGCCGGCGGCGGTTATGAGAACACCTGGGGCACCGGCAAGCTCTACTTCGGCGCCATGAAGGTGAAGAACATCCGGATTCACAACCGGCCGGCGTACAACTCGGAAGTCCATGCCACCCGCGACATGGGCGTGGGCGAGCTCAACAATTGCTACGAAGATGCCGAGCTGGCCGACACGCTTGTTGCTGTGGGCACCAACGCGCTCGAGACCCAGACCAACTACTTCCTGAATCATTGGGTCCCGAACCTGCGCGGAACGTCGCTCGACAAGAAGAAGGCCGAGTTCGGCTCCGAACCGGTGGAGCGCGCCAAGGTCATCATTGTCGACCCGCGTCGAACGGTGACGGTCAACGCCTGCGAGGTCGAAGCTGGCAAAGACAACGTCATGCATCTGGCCATCAATCCGGGCACGGATCTCGCGTTGTTCAATGCGTGGATGACGCACATTGCGGACAACGGATGGGACGACAAGGCGTTCGTTGACGCCTCGACGACCAATTTCGATCAGATGAAGGCAGCCAACAAGATCAGCCTGGAGGACGCAGCGAAGATCACGGGTCTTACGGCCGATCAGATTCGCAAATCCGCCGAATGGATCGCGCAGCCAAAGGCGGGCAATGCTCGTCGCCGAGCGATGTTCGCCTACGAAAAGGGCCTGATCTGGGGCAACGACAACTATCGCACCAACGGCGCCCTGGTGAACGTCGCACTCGCAACAGGGAATATTGGTCGGCCCGGCGGAGGTTGCGTCCGCATGGGCGGACACCAGGAAGGCTACTCACGGCCGTCGGATGCGCATGTGGGACGGCCCGCCGCCTACGTCGACCAGCTCCTGATCGAAGGCAAGGGCGGTGTCCATCACATCTGGGGATGCGACCACTACAAGACCACGCTGAACGCATTCAAGTTCAAGCAGGCGTACAAGAAGCGCACCGACATGGTGAAGGACGCCATGATGACGGCGCCCTATGGCGACCGCCCCGCGATGATCAGCGCGATCGCTGACGCCATCAAGAAAGGAGGTCTGTTTGCGGTCGACGTCGACATCGTGCCGACCAAGATCGGCGAGGCCTGCCATGTTTGGCTGCCCGCCGCGACCTCGGGGGAGGCGAACCTCACCTCGATGAACGGCGAACGCCGCATGCGCCTCACCGAGAAGTACATGGATCCGCCGGGGCAGGCGATGGCGGATTGCTTGATCGCCGCGCGCATCGCCAATCACATGGAGCGGGTGCTGCGCGAACAGGGCAAGCCCGAGGTTGCCGACCGCTTCAAGGGCTTCGACTGGAAGACCGAGGAAGATGCCTTCATGGACGGCTATCACCAGCATGAGAAGGGCGGCGAGTTCGTCACCTATGCCCGGTTGCGCGTCATGGGGACGAACGGCTTCCAGGAGCCCGCGGTCGGGCTTGAGACCACCGGCCCTATCGCCGCCGGCACGTCGACTGGCACAACGACGGGAGAGGTCTTGAAGGGACCGGCCATCGAGGGAGCCCGCGGAAAAGAGCCTGTCCAGAAAAAGGGGGCCGCAACATCAGCGGCGGTGTCGCCGGCGTCGGGAGGCGCCGAGCGGATCCTCGGCACCAAGCGGCTCTATGCCGACGGCAAGTTCAACAGCAAGGACGGCAAGGCCAAATTTATGGAGACGCAGTGGCGCGGCCTGCAGGCGCCCGGCAAAGAAGACGAGATGAAGAAATTCCCGTTCCTGATCAACAACGGCCGCGCCAACATCACCTGGCAGAGCTCCTATCTCGACCAGGACAACGAGTTCGTCACGGATCGGTCGCCGTATCCGTACCTCCAGATGAACCCGCAAGACATGGACGAGCTGCGGCTCAAGCAGGGTGATCTCGTCGAGATCTACAACGACAACGGCTCGACCCAGGCCATGGTCTACCCGACGCCGACAGCGAAGCCAAAACAGACATTCATGGTCTTCGCGCAAGCAAACGGCGTGCAAGGGAACGTCGTCTCACCCGGCGTGAACGAATTCATCATCCCAAACTACAAGCAGACGTGGGCGAACATCCGTAAGCTCGCGGATGCGCCCGAGGGCGTGAAGCATCTTAGCTTCAAGTCGCTCGACTACACGGCCTGAGGCTGACGGCCCCGACCACCAAGGTCGGGCCATAGCCAGCGTTCTAGCGAACGCCGACATCTGCTCCAGGCCCGACTGATCACGGTCGACGTTGTTGGATAACGCTCCAGGCAGAGCCCATGGTCGCTCACGCGACGATCATTTACACGCCGAATGTTACATCGCTTGTTCGGCAACATCAGTTTGACCGCGGTCTATTCATAGTCGCTGAGTTCATAGCGCACGATTCGTGGCTGCCGCTTCGGGGCTTGAATCACATCTATGGCCCTACGGCGCTCCGTGGAGCCGCTAACCTTCTGAATCTACTTCCGCTTTCTGGGCATAGCGGATACGGCCGGATTTGCTGTTGGTTCGCCCCAGTCGCGAATGACCCAGAGCTGACGCGGATGACCAATGACGCTCATCAAATCAATGCGCCGCACATGTACGTCACTAGTGCTGGCGCTCGCCATTCCTGATAATCTTTGCTCGCGACTGCATTTGCCAAATCTTCCACTTTGGATGGGGTGCTGGCATGTGGATACGTGACATACGAGCTTCGCCAATCGCGGCCGGAATTCTGCTGCTCTTACTTGCCAATCAATCACCTACATTCGCGCGCGGCAGTCTGGGAGGGCACGAAGATCCCTGGAATTCGGAACGTATTGATCGTTTGCCGCTCGATGTGCGGAGAGCCGTCACCCGAATGTGCGGAAATGCGGCGAGGGCCGCTCAATACTTTGCAACCTATCTCGACAAATCACGGCTGATCAGACTGCATTTCGAGCACCTGCATTGTGATGAGCAGGCGCAGTTTTGCAGAGGCACCAGTTGCCTCAGGCAGGAATACATCTCTACAGGTGGGCATTACCGGCTCATGAAGAGCTACTACGGCCGCGACGACTGATCGCCAATCGCCCTTGGCGTCATCGCGGGGTCGTGGGGGATGCTGCAGCGGATTTCTACTCAGCATTCGCTGTCGGCGCCGGACTTATTGAGCCGGACTTGGCAACGTTCGATCCCGGCAGTGCTTGCGACGATCATTCACAACTCGGATTCCAGAATATAGGGCCTCACGCCGTCCGGTCTCAGTCTGAGGCATGCGATCTCCTTGTCAGAAAGGCGTCGCCGCGCGGTCCTTTTGTCTTCTCGAATGATGCCCGGATAGCGCAGGATCGCTTCTTCCGCGTCACCGGCCTCATGTGTTCCAACTACAAAGAATCTGGGATCAGGCTCACCTTCTGAGATCAAGTGAACCTCGACGAGCCAGCCGGATTTCGCAAGTTCCAGAGCACTCCGGGGCATGGTGTCGGCGCCCATATCGTGCGAGCCACCGGCCACTACTGCACCACTTCTGCCACTCATCTTGCGGCCTCTTCTGTCAGCGGCAGTTCTCCTTTCGGCCTTTCGACTCAAAACTTCAGGTTTGCGAAGGCGCGCACGCCGAGACCCGGCATCAGGACCTGGTCCTTGGTGTAGGACACGGAGTTGCGGATGTTCTCGTTCAGGAGATTGTTGCCGACGAGGCCGACGGTCATCTCGCGGGCGCCGAACCAGCTCGGATCGAGTTTGGTCTTGTAGCTGACCTCGGCCTTCAGCAGATTGTAGCCCGGCGTCGGCGTCTCCGCGATCGGGGCGATATCGTTCTGCGCGAAGGCGTGCAGCAGGTTGACGCGCATCAGCCAGTTGGCATCGCGCCAGTAGAAGCCGCCGCCGACGCGCACCGGCGGAATCCGCGGCACGTTGCTGCCATCGGTGAAGGTAGCGCGGACGACGTCGAACTGGTTCTCGATACCCCAGATGCCGCCCTTGAACTCGCCGACATCGAGCTGGCTCTGGAATTCACCGCCGCGAAATACGGCGTCGCGCTGCGAGTAGAATGCCTGATTCAGTTCGAGGCCCGGGCCCAGCTGACACGCACTCTCGTCGCACGTATTGCCCGTCAGGCGGCGGAATATGAAGCCGTCGAACCTGGTGTAGTAGCCGGTGAGTTCAAACCGCAGCGGTCCGGTCGCCCGCCGCAGCCCGACCTCGATCGATTTCGCAGTTTCGATGCCGAGATTAGGATTACCGATATCGAACGTGGCGGTGGCGTCGTGCGGACCGCGCGAGAACAGCTCGGCCGGCTTCGGCGCGCGTTCGACATATTGGGCGGTGACGCTCGCTACCAGATCCCATGGCAGATTCTGGATCAGGCCGATGCTGGCGCTCTTCGGCGTGAAATGTAGATTCTGCGGTGTTGCCGGACCGATGCTGGCAGGATCGGTGGCCACGTCAAACACAATGGGAATAAAGGCCGGCGTAGTGCCGGAAAGATCCACGTGTTCGATGCGCCCGGCAATCTGCGCCTTGGTGGCTTCGCTGAATTTGAGCTCGTTGAAGACGTAGCCGGCGACCCTGTTGTTCTTGTTGGGATCCCACAATCCGTTGAGCGGACTGGTTGGATCGTCCGGGCTTGGGGCGGTCAGTTCCTGATGACCGGCCTGCAAGCCGAATGCCGTCGTAACCGCCGCAAAGCGCGCGTTGAACGGCATCAACTGCACTTCGAGTCGGCCTTCCTGTTCGCGGTTGGTGAACGTTTGCCGCACCCCGAGCGAGAAGGGATCGGTGGGGTCGGCAAGACCGATCTCGTTGTGCCTGTAGTCGACTGCGCCGAACCAGAAGCGCACCGCCTCGATCGCCGCGGCATCGGGACGGTACTCCCCCTTGGAACTGAACTTGGTCTGGTGCGCATCGATGCGGGTCTGGTGATCGGCGCCGTCCACGCCGGGTATGCGGTAGAGCGAATCATTCTGCGTGATCGCCGCGCCGATGAAGCCGCCATGGAAGATGTAGGAGCCGCCAATTGATGCGCCATCCGCCTGCGCTGCCGAGTTCGGCTGACGTCCGTTGAACGGCTGGCCCGGGACGAACAGATAGGGGTAGCTTGGGATGTTGTAGTCGCTCGACCTGCGGCCGAAAGCGTCGGCGTGCACGGCAAAATTGCCGACGCCGGCATCGAGCAGAATGGCGCCTTCGGTGCCGCGATCGACGGAGCTCACTGCGGTTCGCGTCTCCGCCGTCACGCAAGGCGCCGATGTTGCATCCGCCAGCGGCGCCTTGGTCGGCAAGCCGTAGTTCTGGAACGGCGCCGCGGGGCACACTGGGAGTGCATCGGGAATGCGGTTGTTGGTCGCGCTGACCACGCCGCCGATCGAGGTCGATCCGTAGCGCAGCGCGGCCGGACCGCGCACCACCTCGACCTGGTTGGTCGCCAGGGGATCGATCGGCACAAAATGATCTTCGCCGAGATCGGAAGCGCCGCCGCCGCCGGTGCCGTTCTCGATAATGCCGACGCGATTGACGTCGAGCCCGCGGATGATCGGCCGGCTGGAGGCGCCGGGGGCGAAGCTCGAACCGGTAATACCGGGTTTTGAGAACAGGAGGTCGCCAAGCGTGGCGGTGCCCTCGCGGCGCAGTTCCTCACTCGGCACGACCGTGACGGTGGCGAACTGGTCGGTCACGACCGGCAGCACGCCCTGCTGAGGCGCGGCGGGCACCGGTGCGGCAGGTGCCTGCTCCGTAACACGTTCGCGAGTCCGCGCGGTTCCCCCGCGCGCGACGCGCGTGGTCGTGCGTACGGGCACCGTGTGCCTCCGGACGATGGGACTGGGCGCCGTCACCGTGACCGCCGGCAGTTCGGTTGCCGGCTTCTCCTGTGGCAGCGCCGGTGTCGTCGCGGCGCCGAGCAGTAGCCAGGTCGCCCCGCCGATATGGAGTGCTCGTGTGCGATTAGAACCCATTATCCCGATCCTGCTGTCGTCGACCGAAGCGACGGCTCGATTTCGATCTATCCTCCGCTGTCGCTTCGTGTGGCGCGGCGACGGCAGTAGGCACATCAATCGATGTCAGCAGAAGGGAGGCGCGCGGGACTGAAATGCTGAGTGCGCTGATTGCAGATGGAGAATTCGGGCGTCGGTCGCAAAATGCAGGAGTCCGCTGGGCTGCGGCAGCAAGAGTATCGGCGTCGCCGTAAATAGCGCGCTGCTCGCGAGCGACATGACGGCACAGATGGTGCAGGCACCGGTCGGGTGGTCGCGATCGTGATCAGAAGGTTGCTGCTTCCCAACGGTCCCCGCGGCCATGTCTTGCGCAAGAACGGGTTGCTCGCCAACCGCGGCGGCTTTGGTCGGCGATGCTTGGGGCACAGGCGCCGCCTGCACCGCGAAGGCATGGAAATGTCCAAACGACAGCGCTAACTGGAGGAGGAGCGCCAACAGCGCCAACCGCGAGCCGAGCTTGAGATGTTCTCGAAACCAGTTCATGCCCAACACTCACCGGGAGCGCTCAGGCCCGGATGTCCCGAATGTAACTTTATAACATGGGAGGCGGATTGCAATGTCAACTCTTGGTCCATCGCGACATTTAGCTACGACGCGGAATTCGATCGCTATCGGGGGATAGCGGACATCGATCAAAATGCACCGATCGAGTTCGATTTGTGATTGCGCCCTTAGATCAGCTCTCAATGACCTCGCCGTCCTCCTTGACGAAGCGTCCGATGTGAGGATTCGGCAGGAGGTCGAGTACCGCTTCCGAGGGGCGGCAGAGTCTGACGCCTTTCGGCGTGACGACGATGGGCCGGTTGATCAGTATCGGATGTGCCAGCATTTGGTCGATGAGCTGTTCGTCAGTCCACTTGGGATCGTCGAGGCCAAGCTCCTTGTAGGGGGTACCCCTCTCGCGCAGCAGGGCGCGGACCGGGATGTTCATGGCGGCTACCAATTCCTTGAGTCGTTCACGCGAGGGAGGCGCCTTAAGATATTCGATGATGGTCGGTTCGACGCCGCTCTGGCGGATCATGGCGAGCGTGTTGCGCGAGGTGCCGCAGTCTGGATTGTGATAGATCGTGACGCTCATCGAGATGTCTCCGCAATTTTGACCGGGCCCCGCACTTCGGGTCTACCGAGCAGCCAATTCATCAACAGCATGCCTACGAAGGCGCCGCAGAGTTCGGCGACAATGAAGCCCGGCAGGTCCACGGGACGGATTCCCGCGAACGTGTTTGTCAGCGAACGCGCGATTGCGACCGCCGGATTGGCGAACGAGGTCGAGGCGGTGAACCAGTACGCCGCCGTGATGTAGAGGCCGACGAGCCACGGCACCGCCGTGCGTTGGAAGCGGATTCCTGCCAGGATGGTCGCGACCAGGCCGAAGGCCGCGACGAACTCGGCGAACCATTGGGCGCCGCCGGTACGCATCTTCATCGAGAAGTCGATGACGGGTAGGGCGAACATCAGATGCGCAGCCATGGTGCCGGCGATGCCACCCGCGATCTGCGCGATCACATAGAGCACGGCCTCCTGCGGCGGCAGCTCGCGCTTGCCGGTGAAGACCAGCGTGACGGCGGGATTGAAGTGCGCGCCGGAGATGGGGCCCAGCACCGTGATCAGCACGACCAGAATGGCTCCGGTCGGCAACGTGTTGCACAGCAGCGCCAGCGCGACGTCCTTGGTCAGCGTCTCGGCCATGATGCCTGAGCCCACGACCGTCGCGACCAGGATTCCGGTCCCGAGTGCTTCGGCCGCCAGGCGCCGCGAAAGGTCGAACGTGTCCATCAGCCGGCCTTTGGTGTTTGACGTGTCGCACCCTCAGAGCGGCCGATCTCGCGCAGCTTGGTGCCGAGCGAGAGCTTGTCGATGCTGCGCAGCGGTAGGCTCACGAAGGTATCAATCCGATTCCTCAGGTAGCGGAATGCTGTGACGAATGCCGCCTGCTTTTCGAGCTCCGTACCTTCGGCCCCGGCGGGATCCTCGATGCCCCAGTGCGCGGTCATCGGCTGACCCGGCCAGACGGGGCAGGCCTCGCCAGCGGCGTTGTCACAGACGGTGAAGACGAAATCCATCACCGGCGCATCGGGCGCGGCGAACTCCAGCCAGCTTTTCGAGCGCATCCCGTCGATCGGGTAGTCCATGCTTTCGAGCGTGCGCAGCGCCAGCGGATGCACCGCGCCTTTCGGCGTGCTGCCGGCGGAGAAGGCCTGGAAGCGGCCGGCCCCGTCCTTCCGGAGGATCGATTCCGCGAGGATCGAGCGCGCCGAGTTGCCGGTACAGAGGAACAGGACGTTGAAGAGTTGATCAGCCACGGGTTCGCTCCTTTCGTTTCGGAGAGCAGCAGGATTGCAGGCTTTCGACGACCGGTTCGCAAACTTCCGGCCGCCCGCCGCAGCAGTCCCGCAGCAGGAAAACTGCGACATCGCGAAATTCAGTGAGGTTGGCGCGGTACACGATCGAGCGGCTGCGGCGTTCGGGCGTCACCAGGCGCGCGCGGGTCAAGATCGACAGATGCGCGGAGAGCGTATTCGGCGGGACTTCCAACAGGCGGGCGAGGTCGCCGGCCGCAATGCCATCAGGTTCGTGCCGGACCAGCGTCCGGAAGGCCGCCAAACGGGTCGACTGGGAAAGGGCGGCGAGCGCCAGGACGGCTTCTTCTGTTTCCATATATCCAGACTTATGGAAATATCTCGCCCGCGTCAATTGGATTCGAGGCGGAAGGCCTGCCGGCCGGTCAGCAGGCGATCGTTATTTCTAACCTTCTAGAAATATAGTTGACGATCCCAGAGGAAGAGCAGCTTATGATGCGGCCATGAAGATCGATGACGCCGCCGCATACCTGGAAGCGCTGGGCAACCCGACCCGGCTCAAGATCTACCGGACGCTTGTCCGCGCCGGCCACGCCGGCATGCCGGTCGGGCGGTTGCAGGAGCGCTTGAAGATTCCGGCGTCCACGCTGTCGCATCACGTCAAGGGCCTCGTCGCCGTCGGCCTGATCTTTCAGGTCCGCGACGGCACGACGCTGGTCTGTCACGCCGAATACGACACGATGCGGGGGCTGGTTGATTTCCTGGTCGCCGAGTGCTGCGCCGACGAGGCGGAGTGCAAGGAGGCCCGGACGGCGGCCTGATTTTTTGCCTGATCATTCGATGTTTCTAGAAGAATGGGAGGCTGGATGAGCGCAGCTAAGACGGTCGCAATAATCGGAGCGGGTCCCGTCGGCCTCGCAGCGGCGGCGCACGTGTCATTCGGCCTGCAATATTTGAACGCCGATTGACAGAGATGGACAAGGTCGCGATCGGCCGCGTGGTTCTCACCAACCGCGAGCACATTATCGCGCTCGAGCCGTTGGAGAAGGGGCTCGTCGGTACGCTGCTGCGCTACCCCTACGAGATCCGCTCCGAGCAGGAGTACTTCGACGAGATCCAGGACGTCAAAGTCACCAAGGACATGCTCGATCTCGCCAAGCACATCGTGAACCAGAAGGCGGGTACGTTCGACCCCGAGAAATTCGAGGACCACTATGAGACCGCGCTGGTCGACCTGATCAACCAGAAGCGCGCGGGCAAGACTATCCGTCCGGTGGAGCGGCCGAAAGGCGAGAACGTGGTCGACTTGATGGAGGCCCTGCGGCGGAGCGTGGGCAAGGAGGCCGTGCCGGCGAAGGCTGCAAAGCCTACGAAGAAGCCGCGTAAGGCGGCGGCAGGCCAAAAGGAGATGCTGATGCCGATCGCCGGCAAGAAGCAGGCGAAAGAAACGGCGGCGAAGAAACCCGCGACGGGCCAGCGGCGGAAGTCGGCTTAGGCGGTTGATGTCCGGGGCACCGGCGGTGCATCAGGAAGCCGCGGCCCAACGCGCGATAAAGTGCTTCGACCGGACGCTTCGATGACCCTCACCATCGGCATCATCTCGGATACGCACGGCCTGCTCAGGCCGGAGGCTCTTCGCATGCTGGCCCATGTCGACCACATCATTCACGGCGGCGACATCGGCGATCCCGAGATCATCACCGCGCTGCGGAGAATTGCCCCCGTCACGGCGATCAGAGGGAACGTGGATACGGGCGATTGGGCCACCGAATTTGCCGAGACCGAGTTCGTGCGGCTCGCCGGACGGCTGTTCTACGTTCTGCACGACCTCAACACCCTGCAGGTCGATCCCGTAGCTGAGGACATCGATGTCATTGTTTCGGGCCACTCCCACGTGCCGAAGATCAATACCGTAGGCGGCTTGCTCTACCTGAACCCCGGCAGTGCTGGGCGCCGCCGCTTCAAGCTACCGATCACGCTTGCGAGCCTCGAACCGACGGACTGAAACCGATCATCCACGATCTTGAAGTCGGATAAGCCGCGTCGCCGTACTCCAGTCAGGCAAACTTTCGGTGCCGTTTCCGCCGCCGGGCTGTAAGCCGCGTCCATGGGCAGCGTCAGATGGGCAGATCGAGCTGCGGTTCGGCATCGTCGTTTCCATACGCCATTTCAGAGCGAACCATGCGCACACTCGAACCTCTCCGCTCGGAGGTTGAGCGCATGCGCGTGCAAGTCGGCCGCGAACTCAAGGAATTCTTATGCTGTACAGAGCCGGTATCCCGACCTGCTCGGTCGAAGTCTTGCTTGAGCGGATGCTGGACAAGGTCGACGGGCTCTGTGCTGAAAGGGACCGGATGAGGGGGCTAGGGAGAAGCTGGGAGCCGCAACCCGCAGCATGATCCGCACCCAGGTGCGGCACGGCATTGGATCCTGTGACGATGTTAGGGCCGGATGCCGAGTGCTGGCCAGAAGGCTGGGTTGACCACGTAGTCAGCGGCTTCCGTATGTCGGCTCGCCCTGATCTTCAGCACCTTGAGGTCATAGTTCACGGAATAGATAAAGTGGTCCTTCTCGCCGAGCCGCGTGCCAAGCACGCCATAGTACAGCAGGAAGTCGGTCACCTTTTCGCGATCATCCTCGGGTAGGCCACTCTCAGTGAGAATCGCTTTCAACCGGTCAGCGGTCAGGACGGCGGGCGCATCCAAGAAGTAATAGAGCAGGTCCTTGGCCGCGGGGTACACGTCGGACAGCTCGCGGTCCAGCTCCTCCAGCAGGTCATGAGAGTAGGCAACGATGCCCTTCTCGATGTCCTGGTCAGAGATCTTCTGGCGGCCGAAGTTGGTGGCGAAGCCCCGGCAATGGTTGAAGATCTTGAGCACGTTCCGAGGCCGCATCAGCGAGCGGTCGATGATGTAGGCCGATGTTTCCTCGCCGGCATAGTGCGAGGTGCACAGTTCGCGCCAGACTGTCTGGAAGTCGTACTCGTCCAGCTTGTCCTGCATCCCGTTGACCAGACGCAAGCGAAGCATTTCCCACAGCATGTCGGGGTCACTCCAATCGAGCGCGGCCCGCGACTCCTTGCCAAAGTCGGCGCTGTTACGCATCAAGTGGTCGTAGACATCGTTGCGGACGAAGACCACACAATGGAAGTCATGGTCGTCGCGGCGCATCTCGCGCTCGATCTTGCGGCCCGCATCTACCAGGCAGCGTAGGACGATGGCATCGATCACATCGACGCCGTGTGTGCTCCAGCCCTTGTCAAGGTTATCAAAAAGCACCCAGACCGAGCTTTTGTGGCCCAGGTAGCTGGAGATGATCTTCCGCAGCTCGCGCAGATCGTGAGTATAGAGAAGTTCGGTCACCTGGGCGGCGGTCAGGCGCTGCGCATCCTGTTCTTGGCTGAAGGTCTGCTGGTAGCGCTCGATCAGGCTGTCCGACAGCTTGGTGAGCCGTTCCGAGAAGTCGCCCTCACTCGCGAAGTCGGCAAGCTGGTAGGTGTTGCGTAGCTTCAGGTAAAGGTCGTGCAGCTCGTGATTATGCCGGTAGGTATGCTGGTCCTTCTCAAGGATCTTGTAAGCCACCTCCAGCAGGATCAGATATTCCCAGAACGCCGTGATCAGATGCTGGCGTGCGCCTGCCGAGAGATAGGTGAGGATATCTTCCTTCAGCTTGATGAGCTGGTACCCCTCTGGCTTCAGGTCAACCACGATATTGCGCCTGTCGGCGCGTATTTTGTTCCTTGCCTGGATGAACAGCGCGGTCTTGCCCGAGCCCTTGCGCCCGACCACAAGGTTCGCTTCGCCCCGCACAGTGCGTTCGAACTGGTCCGTCTTGAGGTAGTACAGGCCCAGGGTGGGCATCTCATTCTCGGCGCGTGGATCGCCGATGCTTAGGGCTTCGAGCAGCGTCTGCGCATCGATGCCGGACGGCTCTATCCGGCTGGAGTACTCTACGATCAGCGGACAAAAGTCTGATATGCCCCGCGCGATATCCTCGGTGTTCTTGTACGGCGTGATTTCGTCCTTGATGTCCAGCGGCGCCTGGAACGCGGACGGGGCAAGCAGCAGCGTGGGCTTCTCCATGCCCTCAGCCAGCCCAGCGACGAATATGCAGCGGACGTTGTGTTCCGTAGCGCCAACTAGGCTCGGGTCTTGGAACGGCAGGATGACGCCCGACGCGGCGGCGACTTGACGGATGGTCTCCGGCGCGGACATGCGAAGGTCGTCCGATCCGTGGAAGCTGCGATAGGGATAACGAGCCTTCTTGACGCGGGAGATGGTCGTGTTGATGCCGTCGTCCCGAGTGGCGGGCTCGACGGTGTACACCGGGAACTTGCTGTCCAGCGCCGTTGAGAAAGGGATGTGGGTCGGCTCGATATGAGCGCACAGCCACTGCTTCAGTTCCTCGTAGGTCTCGTAATCCCGGTACCCCAACGTGTCGAAAATGCCGACCGCGTTTATCAGGGCCTTGTCCCCGTCGATGCTCTTGTTCTTGACCAGGAACACGCGCTTCTGCCGGCCGATGGTGAAGCCGATTTCGTAGACCACATTGAGGTTGAGATAGGTGATGTCGGCTACGACGAAGGGCGAATCATCGATCTTTTCGAGGATGGGCGAGATCAGTGCCGCGCCGGCGATGTCGTTGAACAGCCAGGGCTCGTAGATCACCGGGAGGGTCAGCGCATTGGCACGTCGGACTGCGTCCACGATCCCGTCCGCGAGGGCGGTGTCGCGGGACGGGTAGGCGACGAAGACCTGCTCTCGTTTGGCCATGATGCGAATCAGTTGGCGGGATACAATTTTTGGACAATTATACCGCGTCCACCAATCTGCAAGCGAACAGGCCGCCTTATCCATAGGACGTACTAGTGGGCTATCCCCGTAATTCGCAGTAGTAGGTAAGCAAACCCGCACATCGATGCTGTGAAGGTCGAGAGTCGCGCATAGCGGTTTTCCAATAGCCGATCAACATAGAGAACCAGTTGATCTTCTCGCGGATCCGACGTGCCGCGTCGCGGGCGGGGTCGGCTATGGGCCGGTAAGTCCATCTCTACGGGTCCGTCCTTCGCTCCAGCTTGACAAATAAAGCTGTCAGAACAAAAAATGAACGATAAAACCGTATTGGCTGGTTGTTGAGAACAGATTCGTTGGCCAGAACCGATGGGAACCCAACGCGCGTCAAATGAAGCCTACAACGTTGCCGATCTACTACTATCTCGACCATTTCGTCGAAATGCTCGACTTCGTCGAGAGGACATATGGCGAGATCCTCACCGACGAGCACCGTTCGTTCACCGCGCGCTTTCGCGACCTGTCGAAGGACGCGCAGTGTCTGCTCATCCGGATGGTCAACCGACGAGGGGCGATCTTCAATCGCGCACTCTTCAAGTACCCCGAGATAACCGACCTCGAAATCGCGGCTCGTGACTTGATCGAGTGTGGCCATGCGCGCGGCCTGCGTGCCGAAGATTATTCCGCCTTCGTACTCTGCCTGCCGAAGTCCGCACTTCTCGACGGCGCCCGTGCAGCGGGCTTCGGCCGCGACGTCCGCACCTCATGGTCAAAACCGGTGCTGGCCGACTTCTTCGTCGCCGCGATTCCATTCGATCTTGCCGCAAAACATTGCGGCGCCGGCGGCTTCATAGCACTCGACAACACGCGGCCGATCGAATTCCTGCTGTATCTCTACTTCGGCAAGACGGCCGACGACCTCAAGAACTTCGCTCTGCGCGATCTCGGCATCCTGCGTACCAACAGGGAGACGTCGTTCAGCGCTCGCTTCGCCGACGCCGACGAAGCGCATGCGTGCTTTCACTATAGCCAGGTGCTGGACCGCATCGAGGTCCGTTCCGCCGACGTATTCGAGAGGGCGACCGCGGCAATCCTGGACGGCCCCCCGCGGACGACCGAATACGCCGCCGACCTTGCAGCCCGCGCCGCGTGCCAGGTCGGACAGTTCTTCGAGAAGCAAGGCGACAAGGATCTGGCCGAACGGCTTTATCGTTTTGGCGGCTCGGCCGATTGCCGCGAGCGCCTCGTCCGGTTGCTGTACGCGAAGGACGACAAGGAAGCGGCTGAAAATCTGCTGCGGGACATGATCGACGATCCCGAGAGCGACGACGAGTATCTCTTCGCGACGGATTTCTACGCGCGCAAGTTCGGCGGACGGCGAACAGGTCTGTGCACCGAGTTGCTGCGGTCGGGGCGGACGATCGTCGTCGACGACACGCATCGCGGGAATCCCGAGGCAGGCGTCGCCGGCGTGCTGCGGCGCCAGGGCGGGCAGGTCTACTTCGCGGAGAACACGCTCTGGCACACGCTGTTCGGGCTGTTGTTCTGGGATGAGCTTTTCGAGTCCGGCCAGCTTCACAGCGGTTTCGACTGGGTCCCGCATTGCCTTCGCGACCGGACCTTCCATCGGCGTTTCGCCTCGCAGATCGACGTTAAGCTCGCGGAGGTCAGATCCGGCAATGCGCTTCCGATCGTCTTGCGCACTGTGACCGCCAGATGGGGCCGGCCTAACGGAATCTTCGCTTGGGATCACGTGCAGATGGACGCACTGCGTGCCTTGTTCGAAGGCGCTGGCGCGGACGGCTTGGCCCAGATTATTCGGGCGATGTGCGACGACTTCCGCGGCATGCGGGACGGCTTCCCCGACCTGATGCAAGTGCGCGACGGCAAGGTGTCCTTCGTCGAGGTCAAGGCGGAAGGCGACGCCATACGCCGCAACCAGCTGACCCGTCTGCGCCAACTGGAGAACGCTGGCATCCGGGCCGAGATCGGCCGCGTGGACTACCGGTTCGATCCGGAGCAGGATTACGTGGTCGTCGACATCGAGACCACGGGAGCCTGGTCGTCCGGAGATCGCATCACCGAAATCGGAGCGGTCAAGGTCCGTAACCACCAGGTGGTCGACGAGTGGCACTCTCTTGTCAATCCGCAGCGGCAGATCCCCGCGAAGATCGTCGAACTGACCGGCATCACCAACCAGATGGTTCGGGATGCGCCCGTGTTCCACGAAGTCGCCGACAGTTTTATGGCGTTCATGGGAGACGGCATCTTCGTCGCCCACAACGTGAACTTCGACTACGGCTTCCTGTCGTACGAGTACGAACGGCTCGAACGGCGCTTCCGCTTTCCGAAGCTGTGCACTTGCGTGGGAATGCGGCGTCGATATCCTGGGCACAAATCGTACGGACTCGGAAAGCTGTGCGCGATCTACGACATCGAGCTCGAAGACCACCATCGCGCGCTGTGCGACGCTCGGGCGGCGGCCAGGCTGTTGAACCTCATTAACAAGAAGCGCGACGACGGTATCTCGGCAGAAGCCGTGCAGGCAGCTTAGTCCCGCTCCGGGCAGGGTATCGGCTATGCCGTCCGAGACCGCTGCTACGGCGACGACAGCCGGGGCTCGCTAGATCGAAGATAGTCCGGTGGACACTCGGGACAAGTATCGCCGATCGAGTCCAATACTTCGGTGATCGCGGCTGCGGCGGCCGCCGGCGAGACGCCGGGCGGCGGCGCCTCTCTGGCGATCCGGAACGCGCAGTCGCGGGCATGAGGGTCGGCCCGGTCCTGCATCCAACCGTGCTCCTCGCATTCGCGGATGGCGCCGGCGTCGCTCAGCGCCAAAATGGCCCAGCCACGCAGGGTCCGTATTGCCGGCCATCTCTCCTTCGTGATCAGCATAGAGATCACTCCTGCCGGGACGAATCCTTCCGTCCCATCGCTCGTTCCGGGCGGTTAGCACGTGGCAGGGATTCGCAATCGGCAGGACTTCGGCTTGTCCACCTGTTCCGTTGTCCAGAACGCGGGGGCCGCGACTCCTTCGCCGGTAGAGGACCGCCCGCGCACGAACGCGGAACGGTCTCTGACGGCCCAGTTGTTAGCCGCCGTTCTCATCACAATCGGGTGGCTCCTGGTCTGGGAATGGCCCGACCCAGCCCTTCTTTTGGCAAGAGATCATCAAGCGCAGCCCTTCGGGCGTCATTGAGTTTCGATTCTCTTTTTCAGGATAGTAAGTCGCCGGAGGAATAATCTTTCCGTGCATCTCGAAGGCCATGCGGACCATCTCTGAACCGATGCCGGTACTTCGGAAGCCTTCTTGAAGGTCAATGACGTCAGCATGGACTGCGTCACCGAACATGTCATGCTCCACGATGCGCAGGCTGAACTCGCCGATTTTTTCCCCTTCATGGTAAGCGCTTATCCAATCCTCCCTCACGTCAAACTCAATTTTTCGATCTTTTGCGTCGATGAATTGATGATCATAGTGCATTCAATATCTCCGCCAATATCAACTGTCCCTCTGGGAATGAAGTATTTCGTCAAGACGCGAGGCTGCTCGATAAATGGCAGACCGATGCTTCCCCTCATTGTCGCGTTTCAAACAGCTCAGCAAGATTGGCCTTAGATCACCAGCATTCTTGAAGTCATTGGGCAGGCCCTGCACCGCGTTCGCAAATGCCCCAAATTCGTCCACTGTCTTGGGAGCATTGATCTTCCCAACAAGGAAGGCCGGCAGGATCTTCGCAGGACTGCCGGTGTAAAGCTTATGAGCAGTTAATGTGCCGCGCAGTCGCTGCACAACCGCATCACGGCTCGTGGGAACACTGGCAATAATGGTTCGAAGATCCTCGACGATCTCATCCACAGGGGTCGAAAGCTGGTCGACGTAGTGCCAAATCGGCATCCATTTGCGGGGATAGTGTGCCTGCGCGTGCAGGTACTGCAATGGTTCCTGAACGTTTGCGTCGAGCAAGAAGTTCTCGATGATCGAGTCAGGCGTGATGTTTTCCCGGATCACATGCACTTTTGTCCGTTCAGCGGCAGATATCGGCTGCACCTCACCGACCACCCGCAGCGCAGGTGCACCCTTTACTTCGCTGAAATCGCCCTCACGGATGAACTGTATTGAGGGCAGCAATTCTTTGTCGATCAAGAAACGCCCGGTCCTACCGGCTACCTCACCGGTGTCGAGGTCTATTGTTGCCTCAGAACCGGAAGCCACTCGGGACATTCGCCTGCTGAAGTCTTCAACGGCCTTCTGTTCGCGCGCCTTGATAATCTGCCGCAGCTCCCCCGGCTTGATCAGTCGTGTCTCGCCCACATAGCGAAAGTAGATGCCGCCCTCCTTTAGGTCGCCGACGCTTTTTACGGCGATCACGGGGCCCTCTTCTTGCTTCTCGACATGGATCGCGCCGACACTCATTTGGCCCAGCGTAACCGCAACGCGGGTTACTTTCGGGACTGGATCGAGGCTGCTGAGCAGATGTGAATTGAGAATTGCTGGGTCGAGGGTGTGGAATTTGTCGTCCGACATTCCCTCGACAACGTTTGTCTTGTCCCTGACACCAAAGAGAATATGACCACCCTTGTTATTTGCGAGGCCTGCTATTGCCTTGATAATCGGGCCGCTCACCGAATAATTGAGTTTGCACTCTACTACGTCCGTCTCGCCATTGCAGACGAACCACTGACTCTTCCTCTTCTCGAATAGAGCCTTGATGTATTCTACATCGGTCGGCGACAAGGGTCCTTTCCGATGGCCGGTGGCCTGATCAACTTCCCACTTGGCCAAGAAAGCGGCAAGTTCGGCCTCTGTCGCGGCGGGGACATCTTTCGCGTAGGAGCCTGTCTTAATTTGCGCGATGCGGCCAGAACTGATGAGGCGGTCCGATCGGTTGAAGTAGAAGTGCACCTGGTCATTTCTTATGCCCTTTGCAATCATCGCACGAGCAAGCCCGACCTCCTCGTCAGTCATATTCCGGCTCTTGGACATATTCCCCCCAGCGCCTCTCGAGTTAGTTCGATTAGCGCCCGACAATTGCGCTATCGCCTCGTCTTGGCGCAACTCGAACCCCCAAGGTGCTTTTCGAGTGTGGCTGAGCGGCAAGCCGACCCAATCGAAGCATCGTACATCGCCGCGTTTGACACTTACCTTTTTGTCCGCGGCGACGAGCGAATCAACCAATGGTAGCTGACAGAGAACCGCGTGCAAAAGAGTTGATTCATTTCAGATTTCCGCAATAGTCTCAATATCTTGACTCAAATCGAACCGTGAACCGCCTCTGACAAGATGCGTCACCCTAGGCGATCGTCGAATGTGCTGGGTAATACTCTATCGAAAAGGTTGCATTGGGAGCGCGAGGGGCCCTAAGTGTGCGATGGGTCGATGCCACTGATCCGATGAAGGAAATCGTTCTCGAAAAGGAACAGCGGCACAAGGGGGGGCTTGGGGCCGGTGGACAATCCGTTTTTTGATCATCCTATTCTCAATTCGCCATACGCCTATCCGACCCGCCATTGGGAGTTGGACGAGACCGGGCAGCCGACGCAGCGCATTGTCGAGAGCCGGCGATCCGCGAAGTTCGTCACTCCAATTCCGAAGCCGAAGAAGAGGAAGCCCGCTTCGCAAAACGGGTTTGTCTTCGACGAGGGCCAGGGTCTCTCGACGGCGGAACAGCAATACGACATCACTTCGATCATCAATGAGGTCCGGAGCCATGTGGATTCATGGCGTGCTCTGCC
Organism: Bradyrhizobium sp. C-145; assembly: GCF_023375135.1. Taxonomy (NCBI): domain Bacteria; kingdom Pseudomonadati; phylum Pseudomonadota; class Alphaproteobacteria; order Hyphomicrobiales; family Nitrobacteraceae; genus Bradyrhizobium; species Bradyrhizobium sp. C-145. The sequence goes on from NZ_CP088150.1 coordinate 641,944, forward strand.
CAACCCAAACCAATGGCAAGTCACGCCGGAGACGGCTCGCCTGCTCCAGCATTGGCGGCATCACGATTCAGGCGGGGTGCGTCCGTTCTTCTGCCAGATCGAAGCGGTCGAAACCGCGATCTGGCTGACCGAAGTCGCTCCCGCCACCCGGCAGGGAAAGCGCCTGCTGGACCATCTAGCCGCAGCCAACAAGGACGCCAATCCCGAGCTGATGCGGCTGGCGCTGAAGCTGGCGACCGGTGCAGGTAAGACGACGGTCATGTCCATGCTGATCGCGTGGCAAACCATCAACGCCTGCCGGCACGTAGGCAGCAAGAACTTTACCCGCGGGTTTCTGATCTGTGCGCCAGGCCTGACCATCAGGGACCGGCTCCGGGTGCTACAGCCGAATGATCCCGAGAACTACTACTCGGACCGCGAGATCGTTCCCAACGACATGCTGGACGATCTGCACCGGGCGAAGATCGTCATCACCAACTATCACGCATTCAAGCTTCGCGAGCGGCTGGAGTTGTCCAAAGGCGGACGTCAGCTTCTGCAAGGACGTACTGGCCACGAGCTGAGCACGCTGGAGACCGAAGGTCAGATGATCCAGCGCGTCATGGGCGAGTTGATGGGCCTGAAGAACCTCATGGTCATCAACGACGAGGCGCACCACTGCTACCGGGAGAAACCCAAGGAGCCCGACGATGAGGATCTGAAGGGCGACGAGAGGAAGGAGGCGGAGAAAAACAACGAGGCCGCCCGGCTCTGGATCTCCGGCATCGAGGCGGTGAACCGCAAGCTCGGCGTGGCGCGCGTCATTGACCTTTCGGCGACCCCGTTCTTCCTCCGCGGCTCAGGATACGCGGAAGGCACCCTCTTTCCCTGGACCATGAGCGACTTCTCGCTGATGGACGCGATCGAATGCGGGATCGTCAAGCTGCCCCGCGTTCCCGTGGCCGAAAACATTCCCGGCAATGAGATGCCGATGTTCCGCGATCTTTGGGAGAACATTCGGAAAGACATGCCCAAGAAGGGCCGCGGCCAGGGCGAAGAGCTAGACCCACTTCGCCTTCCGACCCGCCTGCAGACCGCAATCGAGGCGCTCTATGGCCATTACGAGAAGACGTTCAAGCTCTGGGAGGAGAAGGGAATCAAAGTCCCTCCCTGCTTTATCATCGTCTGTCAAAACACGGCCATCTCGAAGCTGGTCTATGACTTCATCTCCGGTTTCTTCCGGAAGAACTCGGATGGCTCGACGACACTTCAGAACAGCCGCTTCGCACTGTTCCGGAACTTCGACGACGTCACTGGCAATCCGTTGCCGCGACCGAACACGCTCTTGATCGACAGCGAGCAGCTCGAAGCCGGAAATGCGCTGGACGACAATTTCCGCGCCATGGCCGCCGACGAAATTGACCGGTTCAAGCGCGACATCATCGAGCGTACCAAGGACGCTCACGCTGCCGACAACATCAGTGAATCTGATCTGCTGCGTGAAGTGATGAATACCGTTGGCAAATTCGGTCAACTCGGCGGCTCGATCCGCTGCGTCGTCTCCGTCTCGATGCTGACCGAGGGGTGGGACGCCAATACGGTTACCCATGTTCTGGGCATTCGCGCCTTCGGGACGCAATTGCTCTGCGAGCAGGTCATCGGCCGCGCTCTGCGCCGACAGTCCTATCAGCTCAACGAGGAGGGGCTGTTCAACGTCGAATACGCCGACGTGTTCGGCATCCCCTTCGACTTCACGGCCAAGCCGGTCATCGCTCCGCCGCAGTCGCCGCGCGAAACCATTCAGGTCAAGGCCATCAGCCCGGATCGGGATGCCCTGGAGATCCGTTTTCCGCGTGTCGAGGGTTATCGTGTCGAGCTGCCGGAGGAACGGCTCACGGCGGATTTCAACGACGACTCCGTGCTCGAACTCAGCCCGGATCTCGTCGGTCCCTCGATCACCCGGAACTCGGGCATCATTGGCCAAGGTGTCGACATGAGCCTCGAACATCTTGGGGACATGCGGCCCTCCTCTCTTGTCTACAATCTCACGCATCGCCTGATAACCACCAAGTGGCGCGAACCCGGCGAGGAGCCGAACCTCACCTTATTCGGTCAGCTTAAACGCATCGTGAAGCAGTGGCTCGATACGTGCCTGGTCTGCAAAGGCGGCACCTATCCGGCGCAGCTCATGTATCAAGAGCTGGCGGACATGGCATGCAATCGGATCACCGCCGCCATCACTCGGCACTTCATCGGCGAACGGCCGATCAAGGCTCTGCTGAACCCCTACAATCAAGTCGGATCGACCCGGCGCGTCCGGTTCAACACCTCGCGAGCCGAGCGATGGGATACGAGCGGACCGCCGCCGAAGAACCACTTGAACTGGGTCATCCTGGACTCGGACTGGGAGGCAGAGTTCTGTCGTGTGGCGGAGGCTCACCCGCGCGTCATCGCCTACACCAAGAACCACAATCTCGGATTCGAAGTACCCTACCGTTACGGCTCCGAGAACCGGAAATATTGGCCCGACTTCATCGTGAAGGTCGATGATGGCCGCGGTCCGGATGATCCGCTCAATCTGATCGTCGAGATCAAGGGCTATCGGCGCGAAGATGCCAAGGAGAAGAAGGCCACGATGGAGACCTATTGGGTGCCCGGCGTGAACCATCTCGGCACCTTCGGGCGATGGGCCTTCGCCGAGTTCGGAGAGATTTACCAGATCGGCACGGACTTCGAAGCCAGGGTGAAGGCCGAATTTGACAAGCTGATCGATAAGCACCGCATCAAGGAACCGGCCTGAGATTTATCAGGGCGACAGGCCGAGAGGATTGCATGGCAAGAAACGGAAAGAAGCAGGCTGCAAAGTCAGTTGAGACGCTCAAGCACGATGAAGCCAAGAGGAAGAACATTCCGACGGCGGAGTTCCAATCGGTGCTGGAGAAAGAGCAACAAGATCCTCGAAAGGTGTTCTATCCCCGCAACCGGGACCTCGATCCGCAACTCGTCTGGCGCGGCAAGGATGAGCAGGACTGGAGCGATCTCGTTGTCCAAGCTCCGCCGCTCTACATTCAGGAGAAGGTCCATCCCAAGGTACTCATCGACGATCTCTTGCGCGTCACCAAAGAGCGCGAACATAAGGGCGGCGAGATTACCCCTGACCTCTTCGCAGATTTCAACGGCATCCCCAAGGGAGCTGATAAGACCGAGTTCTATCAGCACGACCAGAACTGGTCGAACCGGATGATCCTGGGCGACTCGCTACAGGTGATGGCAAGCCTTGCTGAACGCGAGGGTCTCCGCGGAAAGGTGCAGTGCATCTACTTCGATCCGCCATACGGCATCCGATTTAACAGCAATTTTCAATGGTCAACGACTAGCCGCGATGTGAAGGATGGCAGCGCCACTCAGATCACCCGCGAGCCGGAACAGGTCAAAGCATTTCGGGATACCTGGCGCGACGGCATACACAGCTATCTCACATACTTGCGCGATCGCCTCACAGTGGCGAAAGACTTGCTGACAGATTCCGGATCGATCTTTGTGCAGATTGGTGACGAGAACGTCCATCGAGTCCGATCTGTCATGGATGAGGTGTTTGGGGACAAGAATTGCGTTGTTCTCATTTCAGTTACGAAGACGAGTAGCGCGTCAACTGACCTGTTGCCGGGCGTTAATGATTTTATTCTGTGGTACGCCAAAGATCGAAATCTAGTAAAATACCGCCAGCCCTACCTGACGAAGAGAGTTGGTGGTGACGGAGGCGGACAATATCGGTCGGTTGAAGGAGTCGATGGTCGTAGACGAGCACTGACGGAAGAGGAAAAGTTTCGTCCTTCGTCGATAACAGGTCGGGTTTTTCGCTACGACAACATGACTAGTCAGCGACCTCCCGGCGACTTCCCAGTGTCCATTTTCGGCCGTTCTATCCGTCCGAAAAGAGGTTATTGGAAAACAGGAGAGCCGGGAGTCGCGCGGCTCCAGAAAGCGAATCGGCTCGCACTCCTGGGCGATACACTTTCATATGTCCGCTACTTGAACGACTTTCCTGTCTTCCCATTGACCAACGTTTGGGATGACACCGTAACTTCAGGATTCGGTGATCCCAAAGTCTACGTGGTGCAAACGCTCTCGCTAATCGTTGAGCGATGCCTTCTCATGGCCACCGATCCGGGTGATCTTGTTCTAGACCCAACATGCGGTTCCGGCACGACCGCTACAGTCGCAGAACAATGGGGCCGCCGCTGGATCACAATTGACACTTCGCGCGTGGCTCTGGCTCTTGCTCGTGCCCGTATCATGGGCGCCCGGTATCCGTTCTATCTGCTCGCCGACACCCGCGAAGGACAGCTCAAAGAAGGTGAGATCACGCGCGCCGCCCCAAGCACCAAGCTGGTGCATGGCGATCTTCGTCATGGCTTCGTTTACGAGCGCGTTCCGCACGTTACGCTTAAGTCGATCGCCAATAATGCCGAGATTGATGTCATCTGGGAGCGGTGGCAAACTAAGCTCGAACCGTGGCGTACGAGATTGAACGCCGCGCTGAAGAAGCAATGGCATGAATGGGAAATCCCGCACGAGGCGGACAAGGCATGGCCCGAGACCGCAAAGAAGCTACACGCGGAATGGTGGGAGGCGCGCATCGCGCGGCAGCAAGAAATTGACGCTTCCATCGCAGCCAAGGCCGAGTTCGAATATCTCTACGATAAGCCTTACACTGACAACAAGAAGGTCCGCGTTGCTGGCCCCTTCACCGTGGAGAGCCTCAGCCCGCACCGCATCTTGGGCGTAGATGAGAACGACGAGCTGATCGATGGCCTTGAGGACCATGGCGCCGAATACGGAGCCAAGAAATCCTTCCCCGAAATGATCCTCGAAAATCTCAAGATCGCCGGTGTCCAGCAGGCGCACAAAGAGGACCGGATCACCTTCACATCGCTCTCGCCTTGGCCGGGCGATCTCGTCTGCGCGGAAGGGCGTTACATGGAAGGCGAAACCGAGCGACGGGCGGCGGTATTCATCGGCCCGGAGTTCGGCACTGTCCTTCGCGCCGATCTAGTCGCTGCCGCCCGCGAGGCCGGTGACGCTTCCTTCGACGTGTTGATCGCCTGCGCTTTCAATTACGAGGCCCACACCACAGAGTTCAACAAGCTCGGCCGTATTCCCGTGCTCAAGGCGCGCATGAACGCCGACCTGCATATGGCAGACGATCTCAAGACGACCTCAAAGGGCAACCTGTTCGTCATATTCGGCGAACCCGATATCGACCTGATCCAAGAAAAGGACGGACGGCTCCGCGTTAAGGTCAAAGGAGTGGACGTGTTCAAGCCGCAGACTGGCGAGGTCATCAGCGATAACGCGGACGGCATCGCCTGCTGGTTCATCGATACCGATTACAACGAGGAGAGCTTCTTCGTCCGCCATGCCTACTTCCTCGGCGCAAATGACCCCTACGGCGCGCTCAAAACTACCCTGAAGGCCGAGATCGATCCGGAAGCCTGGGCCACGCTGAACAGCGACACATCGCGTTCGTTCGACAAGCCCAAGAGCGGCCGGATCGCTGTGAAGGTGATCAATCACCTTGGCGATGAGGTGATGAAGGTATTTCGAGTATAACGGGGGGCGACATGAAATTTACGCCAACTTCTTTGACGATAAACCAGCTATTCAATTCTGCTAACGAGCAGTACGTAATTCCTACCTACCAACGGCGGTACTCCTGGACTGAGAAGCAAATCTGGGATCTCGTTGAGGACGTTGGTCTTATCGAGCCAGGTGACCAGCATCTGCTTGGCATGTTGGTCTGCCTCGCTGGCCACCATAAGGCCGGGCTAAATCAGCTTGAAGTCGTAGACGGACAGCAGCGGCTCACGACAATCGTGATCCTGTTGGAGTGCATCAAGCAAATTTTTGAGAAAGAAGGGCTAGCTGATGCAGCTCGCGACATTTCCATGCTGCTGCAGGCAGTGCCTCCAAGTGGCAAGGCTGAACAAAAGGTACTGCTAGACTCCATAGATGCTGAAGAGTTCAAGGATCACATCGCGCAAAGGACCGACCGAACCTACATAAATCAGCGACTTCTGGATGCGTTTCGGGTGGTGCGAGAGGACGCGATAGCGGAGGGAATAAGAGAATCGACGATCAAGGGTATCCAGGACTTTGTCTACAAGCTCAGAAACCAAGCCGTTGTGATCCGCCTGGATGTCAGCGAGGCGAGAGACGCCTTCAAGCTATTCGAGACGATCAACAATCGTGGCTTGCGATTAAGTCCGACCGATATTGTCAAAAACTTCCTGTTGGGAAATGCCGCTCGCTTTGGCGACGCAGCATTAGATCAGGCGCGGAAGAGCTGGGCCGAATTGCTTCATCACCTTGATGGGATAAATTCTGACGCCTTCTTCCGATATTATTTGATGTCATTGCTTCAAGTGCGCGTGAAGAAGGTTGAGGTCGTATCACGATTCAAGTCTCTCTTCATGACGCAGGTCGCTGAGGCGGCCAAGCTTCCCGATCGACACAACTACCCCGATATGGACGATTCCGAGGATGAAGATGAGGTGGGGAATGGCGAAGAAGTTTCCAATGGCGAATCCGAGTTTGCGCGTGCTGAAGTAGTTAGCTTCGGCGATTTCCTGGACAGGTTGGTTCTGAGCTGCTGCCGGTTTGATGGACACGAGATTGGGTGTTTTATCAAGCCGGAGGTTGGTCATGCAGAGACGGAAGTTCAGCCGAGAGTTCAAGATCGAAGCGGTCAAGCTTGTCAGGGAGCGCGGGGTGTCGGTGGCGCAAGCCGGTCGCGACCTGGGCGTTCATGAGAACGTACTGCGCAAATGGGTGAAGGAGTTCGGCTCTGACCCGGTACAGGCGTTCCCCGGCCATGGGCAGATGAAGCCCGAGCAGCAAGAGATCGAGCGGCTGCGCCGTGAGGTCGCCAAGCTGAAGGCCGAGCGAGATATCCTAAAAAAGGCCGCAGCCTACTTCGCGAAGGAAGCGACATGAAGTTCGCCTTCGTCGCGAAGCACCGGACGATCTGGCCGGTGGCATGGCTATGCGATGCGCTGGGAGTGTCGCGGTCGGGCTTCCATGCCTGGCTGAACCGCTCTCCCAGCACCAGATTCCGCAGCGACGAGGAGCTCGGCGGCAGGGTCAAGGCCAGCTTCGCCGCCAGCGACCGCACCTATGGCGCACGCCGGGTGTGGCGTGACCTGCTCGCCGACGGGGCGGATTGCGGCCTGCACCGCATTGAGCGGCTGATGCGCCTGCAAGGCTTGAGGGCACGGCCGCGACGTCGGCGCTTGCCGAAGGACAGCGGCGATCGACAGCTCGAGACGGTGCCGGCCAACCTTCTGGACCGGCAGTTCGCTGCCGAGCGTCCGAACCAGAAATGGATCGCCGACTTCACCTATCTCTGGACGGCCGAAGGCTGGCTCTATGTGGCAGCGGTGATCGACCTGTTCTCACGCCGCGTGGTGGGCTGGTCGATGAGTGCCGCCATGACGGCGCAGCTCGTGACGGACGCATTGTTGATGGCCGTCTGGCGGCGCGGCAAGCCGGATGCGCTGTTGCATCACTCCGACCAGGGTAGCCAGTACACCAGCGAACAGTTCCAGCGCCTGATGGCCGACCACGGCATCGTTTGCAGCATGAGCCGCTCCGGCAACGTCTGGGACAACGCGGCGATGGAGAGCTTCTTCTCCTCGCTCAAGACCGAGCGTACGGCCAACAAGATCTATCGAACCAGAGATGAGGCACGCGCCGATGTGTTCGACTACATCGAGAGATTTTACAACACGACCCGCAGGCATTCGACCATCGGCTATCTCAGCCCGGTTGAGTTCGAGCGCAAGGTGGGATTAGCTTAACCGGGTGTCCATCAAACCGGCAGCAGCTCATTCAATCCGCAAAATGTTACGGTGAGATTGAGCTTGGCACGACGGACGATACTCGCATTAATCGTCACCTTCGCAATCTGCGGATGATTAAGGCCACGCAAACAAGTGGCTTCCTCATGCATCTTCGAGTTGGGGGATGCGACGACAAGCAGTTCAGGGAGGTTCTGAAGCTCACTGAGAGTTTCGTGTTACGAAGACATGTTTGCCGCGAACGATCCAATGACACCGAGACGCTCTTCGCGCGACTGTGTGGCGTGGATCCCAAGAATCCCTTGGAGGCGACAAAGAAAGCCTATCGAGAACTTTGCCCAACGGACGAGAAGTTCAAGGCGGAGTTCGCAGAAGCAGCCTTTACATCCAATCTCATCGAGCGAGCCAGGTACTGTTTGGAGCGGATCGAAGCCTCCAAGCATGGGAAGCATGATGAATTGCAAGTTCTCGGGGCCACTGATGTTCATGTGGAGCACATCATGCCGCAAAAGATCAAGACAAAGAAGGTGAAGGAAGAACTTGGCGACTGGGTGACATATCTTGGTAGCAACGCGGAAAGCCAGCACCCGAAATTCGTTGATCGAATAGGTAATCTTACTCTCTTCGCTGGAGCATTGAACATTGGAGCCTCGAATAATCCGTTTGCTCGCAAGAAAGCTGCTTACAAGGAATCGTCTATCATTCTCACTAATGAGCTTACAAAGCGGTCCAATTTCAAATTTAGAGATATTGAGAAGCGATCCGGTGAATTGTCTGAGATTGCTGTTGAGCTATGGCCTCGGCCGTAATTGGCCCTACTGAGGAAAATGTTGATGCCGTTATCGAGAAGCTATGACGAAGCCTTGGCTTATGTCGCGGATCTCCATCGTGATCAGGTGAGGAAGGGGAGCGGCGTTCCCTACATCGCTCATTTGCTCAGTGTTTCCAGCCGTATCCTTTCTGCTGGAGGAAGTGAGACCCAAGCGATTGCGGGGTTGTTGCACGATGCAGCGGAAGACCAGGGCGGTCAGGCGACGCTAAATGTCATCAGAAGGCGCTTCGGGCCGGAAGTTGCGCAGATCGTCTCGGACTGCACCGACTCCTGGGTCGAACCGAAGCCAGCGTGGCGGCCGCGGAAAGAAGCGTATCTGGCAGCACTGCCCAGCAAACCCGAGACCTCGCTTTTGGTTTCACTTGCTGACAAGGTCGACAACGCTGAGGCCATTCTTAATGACTATCGTCGGATAGGCGAGGACCTTTGGGATCGCTTCACCGGAGGGCGCGAAGGCACAATCTGGTATTACCGCGAGTTAAGCGCGATCTTCGAGGGAGCACTTCCGTGCCCGCTTGCCGGCGACCTATCTCGAGCTGTCTCCCACCTTCCTGCTCAACGCGCATGAAGCAGGAAAGGATACAGCGTGTTCTGAGATCTAGGTACCTACGAAGGAGTTTCTGCTCCGCAAGCGGAGGAGAAACTAGTGGTCAGTTCGCTGCTTCTAAGATCAACGCGATTCCCGATCGTAACCCCTCGACCGATCGATCATCGCATCCTGGTGGAATCTACCTGTAGAGCGGACGTCATGGATTTTCGGATTGCCGACACTTTCACCGACAGCCTCGCCCGACTAACGGGCGATGAGCAGAAGGCGGTCAAGACGACGGCATTCGACCTGCAGCTCAATCCCGCTAGTCCGGGCATGAGCTTCCACAAGCTTGACAAGGCCCGGGACAAGAACTTCTGGTCCGTTCGAGTGAACAGCGACATCCGGTTGATTGTTCATAGGAGCGACCAAAGCCTCCTGCTCTGCTACGTCGACCACCATGACAAGGCTTACGATTGGGCGGAAAGACGCAAGCTAGAGACCCATCCGAAAACCGGAGCGGCCCAGCTCGTCGAGATCCGCGAAACGGTGAAGGAGGTGCTTGTTCCGGTCTACGTGCAAACCGAATTGCCGTTGGTGCAAGGACCGGCGCCGGAGAAGCTGCCGCTGTTCACTAATGTCTCTGTCGATGAACTATTAGGCTATGGCGTGCCGATCGAATGGCTCGCAGACGTCAAGAAGGCGACCGAGGATACCCTTCTGATCGTGGCAGATCACCTGCCAGCCGAGGCGGCCGAAGCCTTGCTTCAACTGGCAACCGGCGGCAATCCTCGACCCGCAACTGCTCCGAAGGAACTGACCAGCCCGTTCGAGCACCCGGACGCACAGCGCCGATTCCGTATGATGACCAACGTCGAGGAGCTGCAACGCGCTCTCGACTTTCCTTGGGAAAAATGGACCGTCTTCCTTCACCCGGAACAGCGAGAGATGGTCGAACGCGACTACGCCGGCCCGGCCCGCGTATCGGGATCAGCCGGCACGGGGAAGACGATCGTTGCCTTGCACCGGGCGGCCCACCTCGCCCGGACTTATCCGCCGGCCCGCGTGCTTCTGACCACATTCTCAGACACCCTCGCGCATGCGCTCCAGGCGAAGCTGCGCCGGTTGCTGGGGAATGAGCCGCGTCTTGGCGAGCGCATTGACGTGCACTCCCTCAGCAGCATCGGACTTCGGCTGTACAGATCGCACATCGGGCCAGCCACTCTTGCGAGCGCCCATGTCGTTCGCGATCTGATCGAAAAGGAAGCAGCGGAGGCTGGTACCCACAAGTTCAGCCAGCGCTTCCTGGTCGCGGAATGGGACCAGGTTGTCGATGCCTGGCAGCTAAAGTCATGGGAGGCCTATCGCGACGTTGCCAGGCTTGGACGCAGGACTCGCCTGCCGGAGGCGCAGCGCAAGCAGTTGTGGACGATCTTCGAGCGTGTCCAGGCCGAGCTGCGAGCGAGCCAGTTGGTCACTTGGCCCGAGCTGTTCAGCTCCCTGGCGGATGCGATCGGTCGTGACAAGAGGGTCGTGTTCGATTTCGCGGTCGTGGACGAAGCGCAGGACGTCAGCCCTGCCCATCTCAAGTTTCTGGCGGCACTTGGCGGCGACCGGCCCAAAGCGCTCTTCTTTGCGGGAGACCTTGGCCAGCGCATTTTCCAGCAGCCCTTCTCCTGGAAGTCGCTGGGCGTCGACATAAGGGGGCGATCGCGGACGCTCCGAGTCAACTATCGCACCTCACACCAGATTCGGACGCAGGCTGACCGACTGCTAGGCCCATCGGTCGCGGACGTGGATGGCAACTCGGAGAAGCGGGACGATGCGATCTCGGTCTTCAACGGTCCCGAGCCGATGATCCATGCGTACCGGGACCAAGCGGAAGAATGGAAGGCGGTTGGAGGCTGGATTGCGGACCTCACGGCAGCCGGCGTGCTGCCGCATGAGTTAGGGATCTTCGTTCGGTCCGAAGCTCAGCTCGACCGCGCCGGCGCCGCGGTCAAACAGGCGGGTCTTGCCTTCAGGGTCTTAGACGAGCGGGTCGAGACAGCGAGCGGGCAGGTCTCAATCGCCACCATGCATTTGGCGAAGGGCCTGGAGTTCCGCGCCGTCGCGGTGATGGCCTGCGATGATGAGGTGATCCCGCTCCAGGAGCGCATCGAGAATGTAGGCGACGACGCCGACCTGCAGGAGGTTTACGAGACCGAGCGTCATTTGCTCTACGTGGCCTGCACGCGCGCCCGAGATCATCTGCTGGTCTGCGGGGTGACGCCTGTGTCGGAGTTTCTGGACGACTTCGACAAATCATAGGATCGCGGGGAGCCGGCAGTCAGCTCGGGCTACGGGCCCGAGCATGCTTGATGGCGCACACTGATCTATTTATGTCGTAATTGTTGGGGCAAAGATATGGGCAACAAGAAAATGGACGAGCTGATGGCTCGGCTTGAACGTACCGAGCGACTGGAGCAACAGCACCGGGAACAGCTTAGGGCTGGTGAAGTCAGCGAGATCATGTCTCGGCGCTGGGAACATTCTTCCGATCCGGCAGAGCGCGCGGCGTATGAAGTGCGCCGGCACCGCAAGAATTACGAATGGAAGAATTTCTACGCGCCGGCCGTCGCCTTCATCATTTTGCTTCTGCTTGTCAAGATCGTGTTCAGGTGATCCAGGGCACGGCGCGCTTGGCCAACCAACAAAAATTTGCATTTCCAGACACCCCTCATTACATGACTCCTACATCGCTATTTTTATGAACAAGGGTCCCGCCGTAGGTGGGGCCTTTTCCATCCGCCCTAGGCCGTAGCATCCGCTGCGGCCTTTTTGCTTTGGAGAGAAAGCTACAATGGGAACCCACATGCACTTTAACCCCGACAACGTTCGCAGCTATGTCGGCTTCCAGCTGCCGGCTGACAAGTTGGCGGCGCTAGATCAGGCTCGCATCGAAATGCGCCTCTCTCGCTCGCAGTTCATGCGGGAGGCTGTGGCTGCTTACTTGCAGCAGCGTCAGGCCACCGCGAAGTAAACGCGATCCATCAAAAGAAAAAGCCTCCGGCGCGCCAACGCCGAAGAGCTTTCAATCAGTTCAAGAAATCACAAGATCACTTATGTCAGAAGAGACCCTAAAACACAAGCTCGGCAGGGACAATGCTCCAACCAAGATCGAACCGACGCAGCGCCTCGATTTTCTAAGCGCGCTTGCAATGGACAAACGGATCAAGGCCCGGGAGTCTTTGGCTGTCCGTGTCGCGCTCGTTTTGATGCTACACCGGAACGGGCAGACGGGCTTAATCTGTCCAGAGCACAAGACGATTGCGGCTGAAATCGGCTGCTCTGTTGATGCAGTGAAGGATGCGCTCAACATCCTGGTTGATACGGGCTGGTTCAGGATTGTGCATCGCTTTCGTAAGGGAGGAATGAAGTCGTCCAACCAGTACATCCCGAATTGGAGGCAAGCGACGACGATAGAACTTGCGAGCACCATCGGCGCAGTTCCAAAGCACCATGAGATAGGGCTTGGGAGCCCTAACCGTTGGGGCTTGGAAGCCATGACCGATAGTGCTTGGGAGCCCCAAGAACCCAGTGAAGAGAACCCAGTGAAAGAACCCGGTGAAGAAAACTCAGGTGTCGGGCGCGATGCCGGCTGCCTCGATGATGGTTCAACGACGAACCAGGCTGAGGAGTCGTATGCAAATGATAACGAGGGGGTGGATGGTCCTTCGGAAGATGTAATCTTGGAGAAGTTCAACGCGTTCTTTGAAGGCTTCCCCAACAAGCTGGCGAAATACCGTGCAGAAGCGCTCGTTGAGTTTCGCAAGATCGCGCGGGCCGGCGACACTTCGTCCAGGCAAATCATGGATGGCCTCCGCATGTACAAGAAACGCCTAGGAGACGACCCGCGCTTCGCCACCACTCCAGCCCGGTGGCTGCGGGAACACCGTTGGACCCAGTTCGAAGTGTTGAGCAAATCGGAACGTCTGAAACAAAGGGTTTGGGTCTGACCTAGTGGCTCGCGCTCAGCTTTCGTATCGCATAAAAGAGCATTTGAATTTCGAGCTTAATCAATGATTTCAAGCGCTTAGTCTTGACGAAAGCCCCGGGGCATGGTAGTAGTTGTTCTACGATGCCAAGGATAGCATCGACAGTCTTATGGGAGCCCTCGCGGCTCCCTTTGTCATTCCCAACCCGTCCGCTGTTATTCGCAGCGCGGCGGGTTTTTTGTTTCGGAACCATCACATGAAATCCGCTCTCGATACGTCGGAACTCGTTCAGTCTCCGATGGTCCACCTGACCATGCTTGTCCCCAAGTTGTTGCTCGACAAGATCGACGAAGCTGCTCGGAGGGACGATCCCAGTTGCCCAAACCGGTCAAGCTGGATCCGCCGATCAATGATCTCCACCCTCCGCAGGGATGCCCTCCGATGACCGACAACCTTGAAGACTTGATCCTTTTGGAAGCACGTCGGCAGGGCTACCAGCCAAACGCAGCGGCCATGATGCGAGCTGCGATCGATCTCGCCGGCAGTTTTATGACCACACAGAACCTGATCAGCATGCCAGGCAAGGGCTCCATCTCGCCTGCTGACTTTGTGCGCAGCCTCCGTGCTCAGATGCCTGACGCCTTCGGCAACCTGGTTGACACCTCACTACACACCGGAATGCGGCCAGTGGAGCAAACGCTGACGCAGTCCATGCGTGAAGAGATCGCGGCTGGCCGCAAGCAGAGCCTGATGCCCGACGACTGGCGGCAGGTCCGCGCTAAATATGCCTCCGGCACTCTCACAGCCAAGATGATGGACGAACGAGCGGCAGAGCGCCGCCAAGGAACACAAAACCAATGACTCGATATTTTCGAACGGGCAGCGTAGCCGCCACCGCCGACTTTGTAGCGAATATGTCCCCTGAGCTTCGCGACCAGCGGGCGGCTCACCTCCTAGAGTGGGATCGGCAGCAGCGTCTTGCTGCTGCTCAAGCCGACGTTGAAGCGGCACGGCAGGCCCTCCAAAGGGTTCGCGACACCTCCGCAGAGCAGGCAGCGCTGGATGCAGCGCTGAAGCGCCTCGCGGATATCAAGGTTGAAGACCAATGAAGCGCGGCACACACATCTCGCCAAGGCTGATTTCGAAGGGTGAGCTGGCGCAATATTTGGGCTATGCCCACAGCAAATCGCTGGCAGACCTTATCGCTCGCGGAGTCATCCCGGGACCGATCGAAGGCACGTTGCGTTTCGATCGCCTGGCGGTTGACGCCGCATTGGACCGCGCTTCCGGCATAACGCGCAACCGAGACCACTCATGAGCCTTGATCAAGGCAATGAAATTGAGCGTCGCCCGGTCGAAGTCGGGCGCACCGCATCGACCGCGGCTCGCATGGCCATCGCTGCCATGCAATTGGCAATGCGGAACCTCGCAGGTGCTGGCGCCGTCACCACATCGCTCGGTACAAAGCCGTGCGGCTTCGCGTAATGAGGGGCTGCATGGTTAGGGCTACGAAAGTCATGTTGAGGCTAGCTTGGATCACCGCGTTGCTCGCAGCGCTTACAGCCGTCCCGTCATCCCTTTGGGCAGGTAGCCAATATCCAACTCCGACTCACGACCGCCGGGAGCGCATCCAGCGCACTGGCACATGCCCTACTGGGTATGTCGGTGTGAGCGCATTCTGCGAGGCGTTGCACGCCAACACCCCGCGCGCCTATCCCACCATCCCGGCTCGCGCCTGCCCATCAGGAACGTTCCGCAGCGGCGATGCTTGCAAGTCCTTCCACTGACCGAGATCAGGCTGCCGCGAGCCGCTCTAGGACGCGGGAGACCTGCACAGCCTGCCATTGACCACCGCGTGGGGTCGGAATGCCCTGATCATTGAGACCAGCGGCAATGGCTGTCAGGGACGTTACGCCACCGGCCTGTAGCTCTCGAATGGCCGGAGCAATGTCTGCGGCCTTTGCATTTGCGCGCTTCGCTATGGCCTCCCGGCCCATGGCAATGGCATCCAGCGTCAAGGAGACTGGCTTGCCTTGCGCATCTTTGCGACGACCACCGAGCTTGACGCCACGGGCCTTCGCGGCCTGTAGAGCAGCCTTGGTGCGGGCGGAGATCATGCGTCGCTCTTCGTCAGCCACCATCGCCATGATGCCAATGGTCAGCCGGTTCGCGTTCGGCATGTCCGCCGCAACGAAGTCAACGCCAGCCTTCTCCAGCCCGAGAAGGAAATGAGCGTCACGCGAGAGCCGGTCCAGCTTGGCGATGACCAGCTTGGCGCCGAACATGCGGCAGGCATCAAGGGCGGCCTGTAGCTGCGGACGGTCGGAGCGCTTGCCGCTCTCAACTTCGGTGAACTCTTTGACCAACTTCCAGTCGCCACCATTCAAGTACGTCTTAACAGCGGAGCGCTGGGCCTGAAGGCCAAGGCCACTTTTGCCCTGCTTGTCAGTCGAGACCCTGTAGTAAGCGACCCATTTGCCCGTGCTAGCCATGTGTCCAGTCCCATTTACAAACTAGTCAATGTTCGTTGACTATTTTGTAATATGCTGCGCGAGGGGCAGCAAGCTGAATCTGCCAAGGGCTGGTTGAAACTTTCGTGGTCGCACTACCCGTAAGTTTCCCAGGTATGACCGACAACGCTTCCAAGCTGGCGCCCGCCCCGTAAGCGGGGCCGCCAACTCCACTCACTCCTATGTGGGTCGCTCAGCGGTACGGCTGGTGCTGCATTCCACCAAGGCGAAGGAAGAGATCAAGCTTCGGCCCTCTCGCATCGCTTCAATCGACAAAGCCCAAACGGTTTCCCACGACCCCGAATTTTTATTGGCATAGCCCCCTGGGGTTGGCCGCCCCTTTCCTACTAGCGAGCATCAAAAGGGGGAATTACACCCCCAGCCCCGCCTTCTGAAGTACCCACCAAAAAAGGGAGGTCAGCGCGTCCGGCCGCAGCAGCGGCGCGGCGAAGCACCTCTATCAACAAAGAGACACCAAATGTCTGAGACCCTGAGCGTCAGCGCAACGTTAACGGCAACCGATGGCATCTCTCCGGTAGTCGCCGGAGTCATGAAAAACATCGAAGCACTCAGAACCAAGGCGAAGAGCCTCAACAATGATTTTTCCAAAGTCGGCAGATCGATCGCCCGGTCGATGGACGGAGTGACTCGAGCCAACAGATCGGCTGCCGACCAAATGCGGGGCCTCAGCAACGTCGCCGAACGCGCGGCAGCGTCCTACCGAAGTTCATGGGCAAAGGCTGATCAGGACCGAGAGAAGTCAGCGCGCCGCATGTACGCCGCGATGATGAGCGAAGAGCGCCAGTATCAAGCTCTCGTCGCGAAGCGAAGCTCAGCCGGCACATCCCCCGCGCGGGGAGGTGGCACCAGCGTCGGCAAGATTGCGGGAGGCACCTTCTTAGGCGTCGGTGCGGCATCGGCAGTGCGCCAGCTAAGCAGCAGCGTGGTATCGGCAGAGCGAAACTTCGGACGTGGTATCGCGTCGGCCTTTCGGGAGCGGCTCAGGGTTGCAAAAGCCGAGACATCGGCAGAGACGTTTGCAGACCTGTCCAGCGACGAAATCCGCCGTCTTCGAAAGAGCGCCCTAGATCATCTCGGCATCAAGTTCGGGACAGGCATCGAAGGAACGCTCAGCGTTGCGACTGAGTTGAGCAAGGCCGGCATCGGCAAGCAAGTCCTGGGCGAGGCTACAGAGCTTGCGCTCAAAGCCAAAACTGCAATGGACATTTCCGCGAAGGACACCGCAGAGCTATTTGGCGGACTCGCTTCCTTCATTGCATTTGATAAGGCTCGTTACGCCTCGATCTCAAACTCAATCGCGATAGCCAACAAAGACACGAAGGCGTCCGGCACCGACATTGTTGAAGGTGTGAAGCGAGGTCTCTCTGCGATCGCGACGACTGGAGGGAAACTAACCCCGGAGCAACTGGCCGGACTCGTCGGTACCGCAATCGACGTCGGTATCCAGCCCGGCAAGTCTGGAAATTTCGTCTCGCATTTTGTCGGTGGTGTTGCATCCGCGGACACAGCGCATGGTCAGCGAGCGAAAGATATGCAGGAAGCCGCTCATTATCTCGGTTTCGGCGGGCGCTATGGAATGGCGCAATCCATGCGGAGCAAGCCGATGGAGTCGATCTACAAGATCTTCGACAACCTCGCCAAGCTGCCGGAGAAGCTGCGCATCCGTGTGGCGAAAGACCTTGGCGGCGAGCAGTGGTTCGATGAAATTCTCTCGATGGTCCTCGCCAAGGACAAATTGAAGCAGGTTGAACGAGATATCGAGACCGACAAAGGATTCCTCGACAAGGCCGCGCTCAAGTCGATCATGTCCATGTCCGGCGCTGCTGCCAGTGTCATGGCCGCAGCGAAACTGGCACAAGAGAAGATCGGCGGCGGATTGGATAAGGCGTTCACGCAAATTGCCGATGCAATCCTGAGACACGCTGACTCGTTCAACTGGGACTCGATCAAGGATCACTTCGAAGCGCTGACAGACGGAATAATCCAAGGCTTCGGCTTGAAGGATTGGGGACAGGCGGTCGATTGGCTGGCATCTCAGTTCAGCCCTGGCACGATCGAGACGTGGAAGTCCTGGGGCCGTGGCTTTGCTGCTGGCATCAAAGCCTGGGGCGAAAGCCTCTTGTCGGTCTTCAACGTCGTCAAGTTCCTGACAGGCGGCAACAATCCTGAAGGTGCCGGTAGACTTGCCGCCAATCTAACGGCACTCGCAGCGTCGCTCGTCGTCGTCAATCCGCTGATCTTGCTGATTGCCGGAGCAATGGCGCTGCTGAACAGTCCGTTCGCCCTTTTCATCGCTTCGGTAATTGCCTTGAAAAGGGCGCTCGACTGGGTCGCGGATAAAATGTTCTCCGCGTTCGTCTCCGTCGTCGATGCGATCAAGAACGTTGCACTATCCATGATCAACCGGGTTCGCGGCTGGATCGGCCTCTCTCCTATCGGTGGAGAAGGCACGGGGGGCGGACATGGCGCTTCCGGTCCATGGGAAGATGGCTCAGTCCAGAAGCAATCATTCCTCGGTCCATCGAATGGCGCTACGGCGTCCTTCCAAAAAGCGTCGTATTCAAGCGTCATCACCAATCGAAAGAGCATCCCGTCGTTCACCGGGCGGTACTCTGTCGACGACCTGACCGAGCAGATGAGGAAGATCGGCGCAACCGTTGAGCGTGCATCGTTCATCAGTTCCACGATGGGCGGCTTCTCGCGGCTCGGCACCGGCTCTGGCGGCGGCGGCGTCATCGCCGGCGTTCCGTCAGTGAGATCGTCTGCCGGTGGCGGAGCCTACAGTCTGTTCGGTAGCACGCCGGGCGGTGCTCTGCCTGACTTCGCGGCTGGTCGCAGCGGCAGCGTCATCCGTCGTGGCACCGACAGAGTAGGCGATGTCAGCATACCTCACGGCGGTGTTGGTGACATGAGTACCGGCCATGGCCTCAGCGGCAATGCCTTCTTAGCGGCTCGCCGTGAACGGTTCGCAAGGGAACTTCAATCAAACCCCGCGCTGAAAAAGCAGTTGGCTGCTGTGATCGACCTGGAAAATCCGGGAGCTGGTACGGCGGTTGCAGAAAGCTTGATGAACCGGATGGACATGAACGGCGGCTCAATCGCTGGTGGCCTTGGTTTCAACAATCGCGGGCGGAGCTTCTATGGTCCCGTTCGGAAGGGCCTAGACATCGGTCGATTGAGAGAGCTGGAACGCGATCCCAAGCGCATGGCTGCTCGCATGCGGCAGATCGACGAAGCCCTCGCTGGTAGCAACTACATCAGGGGGCACACCGACCAAGGTAGTGCCGGCGATCCGAACTACATCGCTGGCGGTACTGGTGTAAACATCAACCGCGAGCGGTTCAACGATTGGGGTGGCGGCAAATGGGGCAAGCTCCGTGGCCACGCCGCTTCTCGTGCGTTTCGTGAGTGGCTGATGAATAGCGCCGCAAGCTCGGGGAACGCCATCAGCAAGGTGCCGTCGCCTGCGGAAGCCATCAAGAACGTTCCTCCGCCTCCGGCGATGAGCGCTCCGATACGAGGCGACTTCGGACCCGGTGCCGGTGGTGGTGCAACCATCCACATCCACGGCCAGCAAGACCCGAACACGGTCGCCACGCTCGTCCAGCGACGTATCGACGAATCGATGAACTGGCGCGCTCACGACAGCGAGTCCGAATACACTTGATCAGAAGGGTGGCCGCGCGCGGCCGCCTTTCACAACTGCGGCATTTGCGCGGATGCAAATGGCTATGCAAATAGTGTGAACCTATCGTCGACAATCATTTCAGTTGAACGTCAAAGAGACAGAGAAGATGTCGACGAAAAGTTCATCGAAATTGCAGAGCGCTATTTCTGTTGAAAACGTTGGTCCAACCACGCCGTTGAGACTCCAGGTCGCCGCGAGGTTGGCCTTCCCTGATGGTTCACTAGGAGTCCCTGGCCTTCGTAACGAGATCGCCAAGGGACGCCTCAGGTGTGAGAAGATCGCAAACAAGCTCTACACCACCCTAGAAGCTATCGAGGAGATGCGGAGCTTGTGTCGTGTTAAATCGCCGCCGGAGACCTGGAGGCAGGAGCGGTCACTTGCCACTGAGCAGCAATTGCAAGCTGCGCAGGATAGCCTTCAAAGGTTAGTCCAAATGAAGCTTGATAGTCTTCGGGCCAAGAAAAAGCAGCCATTGGCTAAGCGCAAGAATGTCGAGAGAGGTTAGCGATCGGCAGATGCGACTTGCAGTAGCCTCCTGGTCGCTCCGATCGCGGAGGCTGGCGATGCACATTTTCGGGATGCGCTCGAAGGAAGCCTCGTCCCGCGCGCTCTACAAGGATCCGCGCGGAGTGTACGCCGACCGTAAAAACGGTGAATTGCCCACCAAATGATGTCATGCTTGCCCTCAACCAAGGAGGGAGCTGATGGCCAAGGAAATATGGGAGCTTGAGGAGCGCGAGCCCACACAGCGCGAGCTGCTCTTTGCAGAACACCGCCAGCGGTTCGACGAGAATCTGAAGCGCGTCGACGACATGATTCTGACCGTCCTAAAGGCGCAGATTGTAGTCGAGCGGTCGATGACCGCTTTGCTCGATGTCTACGGGAGGGATCCGAAGCACTTCTTCTTCACCAAGGAAAAAATCAAGGAATGCAAGAAGATTGATCCGCCGGAAGTCGATCAGCCGATTTGGGACTTACTATCGAAGTGCTCCTACGTGCGAAACGAACTTGCTCATTCCCTCAATGATGAGGAGATCAAAAGACTGAGCGAGGACGTGCGCGAAGCCTATATTGCCGTCAACGAGACTGAGCGGGAAAAGCAGGCCGTCCGGGACATGACCCATACACAGGTCGTGATGGGCGCCATCTATCATTGCGGCATGTTCATCATGTTGGCCACAGACGCCAAGGAGGCGGCTGACAAACAGGCTAAGTCCTCATCCTCACATTCTCACGCACAGCCGGCAGCTCCGCCGCAGTGAAGCGGTGGCCATCGATCTTCCGGCACTTCTCTGGCAGATATTCTAGGGCCAGCAATGCCAGCTCGATCGTGCGCGGAAGCGGCGCCTCAGATTTTTCCCACGTGATGATGGTCTGCCGGGACTTCACGCCAAGCGCTTCCCGCAGCGTGTCCTGGGTGAACCGGTTGCATTTGCGCCAGTGAGGAAGCTCAGTGCCTAGCATTGTTAGGCTCCACGGTGGTGACGGTCTCTTCGACGGCTACGTTGCCGCTCCACCAATTCAGCTTCATCTTGCGGGTGCGTACGACCAGGCGATGTAGGCCCTTCGCCATGGCACCTTTCACGAGGTCCAATTTCTGGACGTCTAATTTCTGGACAGTTCCGGCTTCGTTACTCATTGAGCCTCTCAAAAGCGTTTGGAAAACAAAGTGCGGCAGTATGAGAATAGGACGACATGGTTAAAAAATCGCTAAGCGCGGGCCTATTTCTTCCTTTGAGAAATTCGCGCTGGCTTGCGACGAGATAGATACGAGGCTGCGATCTCGCCCGCGATCAGCAGGACAAGCGCACCGAAAGTGTAGGGGTCATGGACGGTGAAAATAATCGCAGCCCAGCCAATGGTCTTCATAGGACAATCCCCACGTGCCAAGGCCTTCGCCAAGGCGAGTTACGTGTTGGGATCACCCCTGCGCAATCGAGGCCCATTGCGCGTGGTGCACAGCGTGCGCACCAGGAAGATCATTAGAGAGCCGGCGGCGTGCCGGTAGTCATTGTTGGGATCGCTAGTCCCTATTCTCCCCGTATTACGATCCAGGGTTTGAGCAATCGTCGCCACCGGGCTGTGGGTCTGACTATGCTCTGATGCGAATTTCCGTATCCGACCAATTCATGGCGGATTCGCGGCGCCTCACGAGACGCTATGAAGAACGCTTTTTTGGAACGGGACGCGGGATAGCTTGGATCACCCGCGCCATAGCCGGTACAGTCACATCTCCATAGTCCTCGCCGGCTGTTCGCGGCGCGTGCCCCTGGATCGCATCGACGATGCGATGATCTAGCCCGAGGTTTCGGGCGATAGTTTTGAGACGGTGCCGCCAGCCATGGTTTGGTTGCACACGCTTGTCGGTCACGACCGTTCGAACAAAATCCAAGACGCGCTTGTAGGCGCCCTTAGCAAAGAGGGGGCCCTCATCAGACTCCTCGACGAAGCGTAGCAAGCCGAGGCCGATGAGGTGCTCATGCACAGGTACTAGCCTATACGAACCTGACTTGATGCTGCCGGCGTCGGGATTGAAGTCAAACACATGATGTTTGGAGTGCTTACGGATATCCTCTTTGCGAAGCTGGAGTGCCTCAGCAATGCGGCAGCCGGTGTAGCACGCGATGAGTGGCGCCCATTTTTTTGCGGCGGCGGTCCTGGCATCCTCTTTCGGCTTCCGCTCGTATTCGAGGCAAGCACCGACAATCGCTTCTGCTTCTTCGTCCGTGAAGCCTTTTGAGCGAGTGCGGATTTTCTTTTCAGATTTGACCTTGATTGCATCAGCTGGATTCTTTGACAGTTTCTGATTGTCCACGCCCCAGCCGAACACTGACCTGATCCCCGGCAAGTCACCGTCCTTCAACGTCTTGGCGGAAACCGTCTTTAGGCGGCAATCTTTGAACGCGATCATGTCTGTGTCAGTCACGCGGCGGGCATCGTCGTGTCCTAGGAACTTCACCAAGCGGTCTATGGCGCCTTTGTAGGCGTCGTGCGTGCTCTTGCTGCGCCCGGTAGCTTTGGCCTCTGCCCACCACAGATCAAACAAGCCAGTGATCGTCTGCTTGGGTTTGATTGTTGCGACCGTTTCGATTGCTGGGAAACGTTGCGCTTTTGGGTCCGGGCTATAGTCGCCTTCCGAATTGCGGCGCAGTTGCCATCCAGCGTCCAAGGACGCCGTGCCGACAAGCTGTAGGAAGCGCCGCCGCTCTGCCGATGCAAGTTTGATGCGATGGCGGATCAGCACCCAGTCGGCAAGCAAACCGAAGCGGTCCTCCAGGCTGTCGTATTGTCCCGCCGGAAGCGCGTTCACAGCCGCAGTCAGATCGCCGGTCCCGAACAGCTCGATTGCGTTGGACGTTTCGTTTGGCGCGAGCGCGGCCGGCGGCGGGTTCTTGATGCGTCCTTCAAGCGCTGCTCTGTGAAGTGCCTTGTGGTAGGCCCAGGCAGAAGGCTCTCCGGGATTGTCTCCATGGATCTCGTTGTAGAGCCGGTAGGTCTCGCCGCTGAGAGCGACCAGCTCCCTGTATGAAAGATGGATCGGCTCAGCTTCCGTTAGTTCGAAGAGTCTCTTGAGGTGGTCCAACGCATTCGCCTGCCGGGCCTCAGCGATGATGCGATCGTTCGTTTCAAGGCTGAACGCAATGTCGTCAGCGATCTTCGTCACCTTGATGCACGGAAGATCGTGGCGATTCGACAGGTTGAGCAGAATACGCCTACCGCGGAGCTGGTTGACGACCTTTGCAGGAACTCGAATTCGGAATTGGGGGACGTTGGAGCGGGCGCGTTTAGCCATAGAAGTCTTCAAGGAAACCATGGGTCTGTGTGGCACTTTCGTGTGGCACTCAGGACCGAATTTCCAAGAAAATCAATGCATCCAATGGGATGGATGGTGCTGCCAGACAGGATTGAACTGTCGACCTCTCCCTTACCAAGGGAGTGCTCTACCACTGAGCTACGGCAGCAAATGCTGGCACAGAATCGGGCCGCGACTGGGCCCGCCAAGCGGGGCGATGGATGCCACAAGGCCCCCTCATGTGCAAGCTTGCCGGCCCTGCCAAATCGAGAAAATCAGCGCCGTTGCCGACCGGAGATGACCATTTTGCCCCGAAATGACCGATTTTGGACGATTTTGGTCCCAGTGATGTCCCCCAGCCAATTGGCCAGTTGGCTGTGCGGTTGGATTCGGCCCATTTTGAAGTTCGCACGATCGGATCGCGCGGGCCTCTTGAGCTGTCGTATTCCTTGGGCATGCTAAACCGCGACGCGACCCTTTCTTGACGAGCCCGGATGATGATCGACGAGACCGATAAAGCCGCAGCACGCGGCCAGGACGGGCGACAGGACCGGCTGAAATCCGCCCTGCGCGAAAACCTGAAGCGGCGGAAGGTGCAGGCGCGCGAACGCGCCGCAATGGCCGAGCCCTCGCACAACGACGATGAGTCCCTAAATGAGGGGCCCGCCGGCAAGGCCGACGACTAACATTTTGGAGTGCACGACAGTGGCCATGGGGCAGGACGAACAGCAACGAACCGATCGCGACGCGCTGATGTCGCGGTTCACCCGCCCCGAACAGACCTTTCCGGCGCTGACGCCGGCCGAGATCGAACGCATCAGGCATTTCGGCGAGGTCCGCCGCTATGCCGACGGCGAGTTCCTGTTCGAGACCGGCAAGCCGGGACCCGGCATGTTCGTCGTGCTGAAGGGCCATGTCGCCATCACCCAGCGCGATGGTCTTGGCCATGTCACCCCGGTGATCGACCAGGGGCCGGGGCAATTTTTGGCCGAGCTCAGCCAGCTCTCGGGACAGCCGGCGCTGGTCGACGGCCGCGCCGAGGGCGATGTCGAGACGCTGCTGCTGCCGCCGGAGCGGCTGCGCGCGCTGCTGGTCGCCGAAGCCGAGCTTGGCGAGCGCATCATGCGCGCGTTGATCCTGCGCCGGGTCAATCTGATCCAGGGCGGCATCGGCGGTCCCGTGCTGATAGGTCCGTCGCATTCGGCGGGCGTGGTGCGCCTGCAGGGCTTTCTCACCCGCAACGGCCAGCCGCATCATCTGCTCGATCCCGAAAATGATCGCGATGCGGCCGAATTGATCGCGCGCTATTCGCCCAAGCCGGAAGACTGGCCGCTGGTCGTCGCGGCAAGCGGCGCGGTGCTGCGCAACCCCAATGAGACCGAGCTTGCGCGCGCCATCGGCATGATCGGCGGGGCGAAGGGTGATCGCATCTACGACGTTGCTGTCGTCGGCTGCGGACCGGCCGGGCTCGCTACCGCCGTGTATGCGGCGTCCGAAGGGCTGTCCGTCGCCGTGCTCGACACCCGCGCCTTCGGCGGCCAGGCCGGCGCCAGCGCGCGCATCGAAAACTATCTGGGCTTTCCGACCGGCATTTCCGGCCAGGCGCTGACCGCGCGCGCCTTCACCCAGGCTCAGAAGTTCGGCGCCGACATCATGATCCCTGTGACGGTGAAGTCGCTCGACTGCACCCGCAAGGACGGCGCATTTTCGGTGGCACTCGACGGCGCCGATCCCTTGCGGTCACGCGCGGTGGTGGTCGCGAGCGGGGCGCGTTATCGCCGGCCGGAGATCGACAACCTCGACAAGTTCGAGGGGCGCGGCGTCTGGTACTGGGCCTCGCCGGTCGAGGCGCGGCTCTGCGCCGGCGAGGAGGTGGCGCTGGTCGGCGCCGGCAATTCGGCAGGCCAGGCCGCCGTGTTCCTGTCGGGTCACGCGAAGAAAGTCTTGATGATCATCCGCGGCGGTGGCCTGGGCGCCAGCATGTCGCGCTATCTCATCGAGCGCATCGAAGCGACGCCGAACATCGAATTGATGTTCAACACCGAGATCACGGCGCTCGAAGGCGATGAGGCCGCGCTGCTGCGGCGGATCCGCTGGAAGAGCCGCTTGTCGAGCGACGAGGATTCTGCCGACATCCGCAATCTCTTTTTGTTCGTCGGCGCCGATCCCGCGACCTCCTGGCTCGACGGCTGTGGCGTCACGCTCGATCGCGGCGGCTTCGTCGTGACAGGCGCGCAATCCGAGCAGAACCAGGGCAAGCTGGTGGCGCCGCTCGAGACCTCGGTGCCCGGCGTCTACGCCGTCGGTGACGTCCGCTCCGGCTCGGTCAAGCGCGTCGGCGGCGCCATCGGCGAAGGCGCGCAGGTCGTGGCCTCCCTGCACGGCTATCTCGGCGACGCCGCAAAACCGGCGCTTTAGGCAAGGACAAGACAAGGGAATGGCAAGCCGAATGTGGCTTGCCATCGCGCCGCTTGGTGCAGACTATCCCCTCGTCGCGAGGCGTATCGCCCGTGGAACGAACAAAAGATTCATTGGGAGGACTAAATGGCTGAAATCGTCGTGCTCTACAAAACGCCCAAGGATGCTGCTGCCTTCGATAAGTACTATGCCGAGACGCACATTCCACTCGCCAAGAAACTTCCCGGCCTGAAGAAATACGCCGTCAGCAAGGGACCGGTCAGCTCCCCCACTGGGCCTTCCGGAATCCATCTCGTCGCCATTCTCACCTTTGACAGCGTAGACGACATCCAGGCCGCATTCGGCAGCCCGGAAGGCAAGGCGACCGGCGCTGACGTGCCGAAATTCGCCAGTGGCGGTGCCGACCTGCTGATCTTCGACACCAAGGAAGTGTGAGCCGCGTCGCATCGGCCCGCCGATCGCGGGCCGATGTTGCAACGATCGATTGAAAGCTCGTAGGCCGGATGGAGCGAAGCGTAATCCGGGACAGCAGCATCTACAAGCGAGATCCCCGGATTTCGCTGCGGCTCCATCTGGGCTACAAACTGCCGTCGTTCGTGACAGCGCTGCAGAAAATTCAGCCATGCGTTTGTCAATTCGCACGATGACGCATGGCTGCGCGCACTGTGGGACACCAACGCAGGTGACAATCCCATGAGCACCGTCATACTACTCTGATCGTCTCAATGCGGAGAGTAGGAGAGCTGCCATGGTGCTTGGATTGAGCCTGCCCGCGCTTACGCTGATCCATGTCATCATCAGCCTGATCGCCATCGCCACCGGCCTCGTCGTGATGTTCGGCCTGCTCGGCTCGAAGTCGATGCCGGGCCTCACCGCGATCTTCCTGCTGTTCACGATCCTCACCAGCGCAACCGGCTTCCTGTTTCCCCTCAAAGAGCTGCTGCCCTCGCACATCATCGGCATCATCTCGCTGGTGCTGCTGGCGATCGCCTGCATCGCGCTCTACGGCATGAAGCTCCAAGGCGTCTGGCGTCCGGTCTACATCGTGACCGCGATGATCTCGCTCTACTTCAACGTCTTCGTGCTGGTGATCCAGTCGTTCCTGAAGGTGCCGGCGCTCGCCGCGCTTGCACCCGCCGTGCCGCCGGCGCCGCCGTCGGGTCCGGTGTTCGCCGTGGTGCAGGGCATCGTGCTGGTGTTCTTCGTGCTGCTCACTATCGGCGCCTGGCGCCGCTTCAGGCCGATGGCGTTTGCCTGATCACACGATTCTCAACGTTCCCAGTTGACGCGATGCATCGCATTCGGGGTCTCGCGCAACTATCTGCGGATCATCGGCGCGCTTGTTCGCGCGTCGTGCAGATGATTTCACCGAAAGAGAGCAATCCATGCCCACCATCACAACCAAAGACGGCGTCGAGATCTTCTACAAGGATTGGGGCTCGGGCCAGCCGATCGTGTTCAGCCATGGCTGGCCGCTCTCGGCCGACGACTGGGACGCGCAGATGTTGTTCTTCGTCACGCACGGCTACCGGGTCATCGCCCATGACCGCCGCGGCCACGGTCGCTCGACGCAGGTCGCCGACGGCCACGACATGGATCACTACGCCGACGACCTTGCCGCGCTCACCGCGCATCTCGACCTCAAGAACGCCATCCATGTCGGCCACTCCACCGGCGGCGGCGAGGTCGTGCACTACATCGCGCGTCACGGCGAGAGCCGCGTCGCGAAGGCGGCGATCCTGTCCGCCGTGCCGCCGCTGATGGTGCAGACCCCTGCCAATCCCGGCGGCCTGCCGAAGAGCGTGTTCGACGGTCTCCAGGCGCAACTCGCCGCCAGCCGTACGCAATTCTATCGCGACCTCCCCGCGGGTCCTTTCTATGGCTACAACCGTCCCGGCGCCAAGCCGTCGGAGGCGGTGATCCAGAACTGGTGGCGCCAGGGCATGATGGGCGGCGCGAAAGCGCATTACGACGGCATCGTCGCGTTCTCGCAGACCGACTTCAGCGAGGATTTGAAGAAGATCACGGTGCCGGTCCTGGTGATGCACGGCGATGACGATCAGATCGTGCCTTACGCCGATTCCGCACCGCTGTCGGCCAAGCTGCTGAAGAAGGGCATCCTGAAAACCTACAAGGGCTTCCCGCACGGCATGCCGACCACGCACGCCGAGACCATCAACGCGGACCTCCTGGCGTTCTTCAAGGAGTGAGCTTCACGATTACCCTCTCCCCTTGCGGGAGAGGGTGGCATAGGCGGCCTTCGGCCGCTGTCCTTAGAACGCCGATGCTTCGCATCGGCTATGGCGCGGCGGCGAGACGGGTGCGGGGTTGCGTCGCCCGGGAGGGGTATCCGCGGAACGTGCTGGAGATGGAGGATATCAATAGCCTCAAGTGTACGGGACAGTTAGCTTGCCGCGGAAATTTCGGCGCCCGCGCGCGTTGAGTCCTGTCCGCCCTGAAGGAGAAGCGCCGGCGATGTGTCCCCAACTCAAGCTGATCGCACTCGATGCTGACGATCTCGCGGTGATCTCGACCCATGTTCAGGACGCCCGTGTCCAGGCCTCCGACATCATCTGGCGGCAGAGCGAGAAACGGCTTGTCATCGGCATGAGCCGGCTGGACTGGGAGCAGACGCTGGAAGGCGCGGCCGAGCCGCGCCGGCTGGTCGCCGCGCTCCGCTTCGACCGCGTGCTTGCCTGCAAATCGCGCAACATCGACCTCGCCGCGCCGGACGAGATCCTGGACCTCATCGGCATCGAGTTTCACCCCCAGGATGGCCGCAGCGAGGAGCCGGGTGGCAGCGCCCTGCTTTTGTTCGCCCAGGGCGGCGCCATCCGCCTCGACGTCGAATGCCTGGAATGCGAGCTGACCGACCTCGGGGCGGACGCGCTGGGAACGGGACCGGGGATCGCGGGGGAGGGGTGAGGTGGCATGCCAAGGCCGCGCATTCCGCTGTCGTCCTGGCGAAAGCCAGGACCCATCACCCTAAGGCTTCGTTGTTGAAACGAGATGTGGCCCAATTGCGCCTGCACCCATCCGCTGGTGGTAATGGGCCCTGGCCGTCGCTGGGACGGCGCTGGAGAGGAACGGCCGGGCCCAAGGGTTGACGCCGCTTCCCGGCCGCGCCATTGAGCAGGGGGTCGGGTGAGCCAATCCGCCCCAAAAGACCAGCCAGAAGCCAAGCCAATATGCCCGTTCGTCTCGACCGCAGCAGCGCCGATTTTGACCAGCGATTCGCGGCCTTCCTCGCCGCCAAGCGCGAGGTCTCGGCCGACGTCGAGGCCGCCGCGCGCGCGATCGTCGACGATGTTGCCAAGCGGGGCGATGCGGCCCTGCTCGAGGCCACCGCAAAGTTCGACCGGCTGACGCTGGATGCATCGGGGCTGCGCGTCACCGCCGCCGAGATCGAAGCCGCGACAAAGGCCTGCGATGCCGCGACGCTGGACGCGCTGAAGCTCGCGCGCGACCGCATCGAGACCTATCACAGCCGCCAGCTCCCGACGGACGAGCGTTTCACCGACCCGCTCGGCGTCGAGCTCGGCTGGCGCTACACCGCGATCGAATCCGCCGGCCTCTACGTGCCCGGCGGCACCGCGGCCTATCCGTCCTCGGTGTTGATGAATGCGGTGCCCGCGAAGGTCGCCGGCGTTGCGCGTCTCGTCATGGTGGTGCCCTCGCCCGACGGCAAGCTCAATCCGCTGGTGCTGGCGGCGGCTTCGCTCGGCGGCGTCACCGAGATCTACCGGGTCGGCGGCGCCCAGGCCGTGGCCGCGCTCGCGCACGGCACCGCGACGATCGCGCCGGTCGCCAAGATCGTCGGCCCCGGCAACGCCTATGTCGCTGCCGCCAAGCGGCTGGTGTTCGGCAAGGTCGGCATCGACATGATCGCCGGTCCCTCCGAGGTGCTGGTGATCGCCGACGACACCGGCAATGCCGACTGGATCGCCGCGGACCTGCTGGCGCAGGCCGAGCACGATGCCAGCGCGCAATCGATCCTGATCACCGATTCCGCGCGGCTTGCCGCCGACGTCGAGAAGGCGGTCGCGGCGCAGCTGAAGACGCTGCCGCGCGCCGCGATCGCAGGCAGCTCGTGGGCCGATTTCGGCGCCATCATCACGGTGAAGGATCTTGCTGACGCCATCCCGCTCGCGGACGCGATCGCGGCCGAACATCTCGAGATCATGACAGTTGATCCCGATGCGCTCGCCGCGAAGATCCGCAACGCCGGTGCGGTGTTCCTGGGGGCGCATACGCCGGAGGCGATCGGCGACTATGTCGGTGGCTCCAACCACGTGCTGCCGACTGCGCGTTCGGCGCGATTCTCCTCAGGGCTGTCGGTGCACGACTTCATGAAGCGCACCTCGATCCTGAAATGCGGCCCGGATCAGCTGCGTGCGCTGGGCCCGGCCGCGATGACGCTCGGACAGGCGGAGGGGCTGGACGCCCATTCGCGCTCGATTGGATTGCGCCTCAATCTGTCATGACAAAGCCGCCCGAACAGGACGACTCCAACAATCGCATCGTCGGCGTCACGCTCGACGAGGACTCGATCGGCCGTTCCGGGCCTGACATCGAGCACGAGCGCGCGATCGCGATCTACGACCTGATCGAGCAGAATTTGTTCGCGCCCGACGGTGCCGACGGGCAGGGACCGTTCACGCTGCATATCGGCATCACCGGCAACCGGTTGATGTTCGACATCCGCCGCGAGGACGGCACGCCTGTCGTCGCGCATCTGTTGTCGCTGACGCCGTTCCGGCGGATCGTGAAGGACTATTTCATGATCTGCGACAGCTACTATCAGGCGATCCGGACCGCGACGCCGGACAAGATCGAGGCCATCGACATGGGCCGCCGCGGCATCCACGACGAGGGATCGCGCACGCTCCAGGAGCGGCTGAAGGGCAAGGTGCGGGTCGACTTCGAGACCTCGCGCCGGCTGTTCACGCTCATTACCGTCCTGCATTGGAAAGGATAAAAGCGGATGGCTGCGCCCCCACGCGCACGCGATCCGCAATCGGTGCTATTCGCCTGCGCGATGAACAGCGTGCGCTCGCCGATGGCTGAGAGCCTGTTGCAGCACATGTTTCCGCAGGGCCTCTACGTGAGGTCGGCGGGCACCAGGAAGGGCGACCTCGATCCGTTTGCGGTGTCCGTGATGGCCGAGCTCGGCCAGGACATCTCCGCCCACAGGCCGCAGACCTTCGAGGAGCTGGAGGACTGGGAGGGACTGAACTTCGACCTCATCATCACGCTGTCGCCGGAGGCGCACCACAGGG
Organism: Bradyrhizobium sp. C-145; assembly: GCF_023375135.1. Taxonomy (NCBI): domain Bacteria; kingdom Pseudomonadati; phylum Pseudomonadota; class Alphaproteobacteria; order Hyphomicrobiales; family Nitrobacteraceae; genus Bradyrhizobium; species Bradyrhizobium sp. C-145. The sequence continues at coordinate 672,829 of NZ_CP088150.1, forward strand.
CGCTGGAGCTGACCCGCACGCTCGCCGCCGACGTCGAATACTGGCCGACGCAGGATCCCACCACCATCGAAGGCAGCCGTGACCAGAAGCTCGCTGCCTATCGCGAGGTCTGCGATCAGCTCTTGATGCGCATCCGCCGGCGATTCGCGAAGGCGGGTGCGGCGAGCGGGTAGCATGCGGCGACCGTAACACCCGCGTCACAGAGCGCAGGCACACGCGTGTTGGCAACTTCGAATCAGCAAACCTCCGGTTCCCGGGTTGTGAAACCGGCCCCCTTCCGATAGGTTCCGCGCGCAATTCACTCCTGCTTCATCCCCCAAATCACCTGATGCTCGGCCGCCCCAAATTCGTACTTGCCTCCGGTTCGCCGCGACGCCTGTCGCTGCTCAACCAGGCCGGCATCGAGCCGGATGCACTCCGGCCGGCCGACGTCGACGAGACGCCGAAGCGAGGCGAGCTGCCGCGCGCCTGCGCCAACCGCCTGGCCCGGGCCAAGGCCGATGCGGCGCTGAAATCGGTGCAGCTGGATGACGAGCTGCGCGGCGCCTTCATCCTCTCTGCCGACACCGTGGTGGCGGTCGGCCGCCGCATCCTGCCCAAGGCCAACCTCGTCGACGAAGCCGCGCAGTGCCTGCGGCTGCTGTCGGGCCGCAACCACCGGGTCTACACCGCGATCTGCCTCGTGACGCCGCGCGAGGCCTTCCGCCAGCGCCTGGTCGAGACCCGCGTCCGCTTCAAGCGCCTGTCGGAAGACGACATCCAGGCCTATATCGGCTCCGGCGAATGGCGCGGCAAAGCCGGTGGCTATGCTGTGCAGGGCATCGCCGGCTCGTTCGTGGTCAAGATGGTCGGCTCCTACACCAATGTGGTCGGCCTGCCGCTGTACGAGACCACGGCCCTGCTCGGCGGCGAGGGCTTTCCGACCCGCTTCGGCTGGCTCAACGCCATCGCGGTGTGAGCCTGACAGCGCCGCCGACAAAAAACGCGAAAACAACCCCATGCACAGTAGAATTGGCCCGCGGGCCCTGGGCGGGGCGCCTGCGCCCTTCGCCCGAGGAACTCGTTTGCCGGCAGGCGCTTGACCTGCCTTACCTTGTGTAAGCTGCCCCGACCATGAACGATCACGTCAAAACGCCCGCTGCCCCCCGCAAGACCTGCCCGATCTGCGGCAAGCCGCAGTCAGAGGCCACCCGCCCGTTCTGCTCCTCGCGCTGCCGCGACGTCGACCTGAACCGTTGGCTGAAAGGCTCCTACGTCATCCCCGGCCGCGACGACGACACCGATGACGTGGAATAACTAGCGATATCAATGATTTGGTGAGCTCAAGAAGCGCCGCGCGCCAGCCGCGGCGAGCCCGCCCCACCTTGTACACAGCCGCGCCGCGCCCGGCGTAGCCTTCAGGCGGAGCCGGGTGGACAGGTCGCTTCTAGCCCACTATAAACCGCCCGCTCGATGGGCTTTGGCCCCTCTCTTGGAGCACGCCCAGGTAGCTCAGTTGGTAGAGCATGCGACTGAAAATCGCAGTGTCGGTGGTTCGATTCCGCCCCTGGGCACCATTCCTGAACAGATTTACGAACCCGGGGCGTCGGTTGCCCGTCCGGTCCAAAGGTGGACCGGATGTTGTCGTTTGAACCGACGATCCGGATCTTGTCTTCGGACACGATGATCGCGTCCACCATGCTCGAAAGATAGGCCTTCCGCGCTGCGACATCGCCGGAGATCAGCTGTTCGCGCATCAGGCGGGTGAACCGATCGACAGCGACAGGGTCAATCTCGATCGGCGCTGCGCTCGACTTCTTCGCATAATCCAGCGCTTCAACCGCTCTGTCCCGGGAGGCTTTCAGAGCCGCAACGCGCTCTTTGAGAGTCGGATCGGTGCCGTCAACGGTACCCGCCTCGATCGCGCCGTAGAGGCGCCCCAACCGCTCTTCGGCCTCAGAAGCCTGGCGGGCGAGATCGACGATCCGGCGATCGGCGGAAGCCTGCCGCTCGTCGCGGCGGGCTTTCAAGGCGAGCAAGATCGAAGTCACCCGGTCCGGCTGTAGCAACTGATCGGTCAGAGCCTCAACAACCAGCTTTTCGATGACCGGACGGGGAACCTTTCGGTTGACGCAGCTCGTCCCGTCGCCCTGCTTGTGGCGCGCCTGCTTGGTGGCCTGGATGCACTTGTAGTAGGCGTAGATCTTTCCGGTCCTGGAGGTGCCTGTCGCGGTCGTCAACGCGCAAGATACTTCGCAGTCACAGCGCACCAGTCCGCCGAGCAAGGAGGGCGCCGAGGTCAGACGCGGCCCTTTGGCTCGCGGCTGCCGCGCAACCAGAAGGGCCTGGACTTCGTCGAACAAGGCACGATCGATGATCGTCGGCACATCATATTCGACGATTTCGTCGGCGTCCTTGCGTTCGCCATCGCCCTTGCGGTTGAACTCATTGAAACGGCGAACCCCTGTATAGGCGTCGCGCGTGAGAATCTCGTGGACGGTTCCGGTGCCGAACAACGAGCCGTTCCTCGAACGGAAGCCGCGCTCGTTCAACCAGATCGCGATCTTCTTGGTGCCGAGCGGGCCGGAGTTTCCATCGCCGTTCCGGGCAAGGTCGAAGGCGCGAACGACAATCTCGGCCTCGACCGGTTCGATCGCGAGCTTTTTCTTCTGCTTGTTTCCGATGATCTCCGCGTCGACGGACTTGTATCCGAATGGAATGATGCCGCCGTTGGAAAATCCACGGCGCGCGTTCTCCTTCATGGTGCGCGTCGTCGCGCGGGATGTCTCCGCGGACTGGAATTCGTTGACGATACCGATGAACTTTCTGAACAGGTCCCCGCTCGCGTCGTTGGTCAGCGGCTCGGCGAATGAAATCAGTTCAACCTTGTGCTTGCGCAGTGCGCGGACGGTGAGTTCTTGCTCGAACTGGTTTCTGAACGCGCGGGAAAACGAATAGACGAGAATGGCGTCGACCGATCGCGTGCCGTCGGTCGCGCGCGCGATCATCTGTCCGAACGCCGGCCGCTTCATGTTCGTGGCCGTCTCACCCTCGTCGCGGAAAATGCCGACGACATTCTCGCCGTCTCGCTTGCAGCGAGCAACCAGTTGGTTCTCCTGATCCATCAGGCTGAGGGCATTCTGGGCCTGAGCGTCGGTCGATACGCGCACGTAGATGAGCACGTTTCGCGTCGCCTTGACTCCGTTCGTCGAGGGCGTTTCCAATGCGTGAAGATGCTTGCGTGCCATGAGAATATTGCCCCTGCCTCAAGTCATGGATCGAGTCTAGCGGGGCGGTACGAGCTTGTGAAGCAATTCGATCGCAGCTTTGCTGCGCATCTTGCTCACATCGATCATCTTGCCGTGGCGCCGCGTCCATTCGGCGCGGAAGGCTTCGTGCAGCATCTCGGTGTGCGTCTCACACAGGCCCTGGAACATGGCCTGCGCGCCATTATCCGGAAGCCTGAGAAAGCCCTCAATGAAGATCTGGTGGCGCAGCTCCTCGTTCATTGCACGAAGCTGGAAGATCGCCGCCTCCCGGTGCCGGGGCTTGTAGACGTAGCGGGTATCGGGCGTGAATTCACCGTTGGTCGAGGGACCCTGCGCCAGGACCTCGCCAACCAGCCAGACACCGCTGTCGACGGCGATGTCGGCGTATTTCTCCAAGTCCATTTTCAGGATGCGGGGCTCGTAGAACGGATGGGTGGTCATCGCTTCTCTCCTTTTCGAGGTGCCGTAGTCACCCCCGGCATCGTGCGGGGTTTGGGATCGAAGACCGCGTCGAGCAGGTCGCCGAAATATCGCTCGATTGCGTCCAGCTCGGCCTTCGAGACCGGGATCGGATCGGGCAATTCGCTCTCCACGGTCCAGAACTCCGGATCGGAAGGCCGCGGCTTCGCTGGAGAGCGATTAGAGCTCATGGCCGAGCTCACGCTTCTTGCGATGCTGTCGATCGCGAGCGACAACTGCGGTAGCATCCGCCAGTTCGGACGGCTCGATCGTGCTCGTCTTGGTGCTCTCGCGAGAAAACAATTTCAGCAGGAGGGCGCGACGCTCCTTGGCAGTAACGTCGTTCTGCCTGGCCTCTCGCGAACGCGCGGCTCTGACATGGGCATCGACCTCGGCGACGTCGACGACCAGCGACAAGGGTCCACGCGCCCGGCTGGCGGCCACATAGAGCGAATTCCGCACGTAGTGGGCATCGATCACAGCCGTGCAGGTCTCGGCAGTCAGCCCCTGTGACTGGTAGACCGTCGTTGCGTAGTCGTGAGCGAGACGTGCGTGGCCGTGCTCGTCGGCTACCGCCCTCGTCGAGAAGGAGACGCGGGAGCGACCGATGCGCGCGGTGATGTTGGCGTGGTCGCGGCCGTCCTGCTCAAGATGCTCAATTTTGCCGCAGGTGCCGTTGATGATCCGATGACCAGCCAATTCGGCCCGGCGACCGAACCTGATCCGGTCCCCGACGGCGAGGCGCAAGACATAGGGATCGCCTGATGCTGACGACGCCGTGACCGATACGTCCCGCCCCTGGATATCGCCGGTAGCGCGAAGCCGCTTGCGGATCTCGGCATTGAGGCCGCGCACGGTGGCGTTGGAGCGGGCAATCAGGAGATGATCCTTGCCGGGTTGCTCCCGCCGGGCGTCAAACCATCTGTCCACAGCAGTCGAGATGGTGGATTTTTGACCATCGGTCTCGACGATGCAGTCTTCCCTCTCCAGAATCTTGAAGGCCTCGTCGACCCGGCGGTGTGCAAGGTGCTCCACCGCGCGGCGCATCTTCGGATCACGCTGCCGGACGATCTTCTGCAGCACCGCCGCTTCGGTCGCGAGGTGGACGAGCTCAAGGCCGGCCGACGCCGCGATCGGCTTGAGCTGGCTGGAGTCGCCGGACAGCACCAGCTTCACTTGTCCGGTGATCGGACCGACCGGTGTCCGTTCGCAAGTCGCCGCGTCGCTCAGGGCTTCCTTGAGGATCGCGTGAGTCGCCCGTGCTCCAAGCAGCCCGACTTCATCGACGATGAGCACGGTCTTTGGATCGAGAAAGCGGCCGCCGGTTCGTGCAATGGCCAGCCAGGAATCGATGGCACGCGCCTCGACTTGCAATTCGCTCGCGAGCATCTCGGCTGTGCGCCAGGAGGCGGCTGCCGCAATCACGCGGTGTCCGTCCTCCTTCAACTGGCCGACCAGCGGTTTAAGTGAATATGTCTTTGCCGTTCCGGCTTTGCCCTGAAGCAACGCCAGGGCGCGCCCGTCAGCCAGCGTGTTGACGGCGGCGACCTGTTCGCTCGACAGGCCGACCGCGACCGCCTTCTCGTTCAGCGCGACAAGGTCTGGACCAGACCAGCGCCGATTCGCCAGCTGCTTTGCAAGATCAATCGTCTCACGTTCCAGGCGGACCATTTCCGGGGTCGAATAGACAGGCTCCTTGAGTTGATCCTTTCTGATTTCGACGATCCGGCCGCTCGCGATGAGGCGATCGACGCGTTGCATCAGATGCGCGGGATCGGTCGCGGTCCCAACGTGGGCGGTCGCGACAGCACGGATCACGTCGATCCGCGAAAACGTCGCCTCATGCTCCGTGAGCTGCTCGGGAATTTTCGCGAGCGCGGCTTCGAACGTCTCATCCCGACCGCCGCGGTCGAGGTTCGGGGCCACGCGCAGATTCTCGACGCAGAGCCCGGGGACGAGGCCCAGCTCGGCGGCCTTGCCCTGCCAGAGTTCGAAGCGATCGGTGCCATCATCGCGCTGCTTGCTGCGACGCGTCGACAGCGTGGCTGCCGCAGCTACTGCAGGTGCGGAGGCGGAATCCTGGCCGCTCTCGGCGAGCTCGTCTTCGATCTGATTCCTGCGGCTGGAGAAGAATTTTCGGATTTCGGGATCAAAACCCACCTCGAAGGTGCCGTGCTTTCCGATCTCCCGAATGACGAAACCAAGCTTGCGCAGTTCGTAGGCGGTATGAGCTGCATGGATCGATCCCAGGCAGGTCTTGATCTGTCCCAGACGCGTGTCGATGCACCCAATGGAAGCATCATTCCGCATGGCCAGGTTGAACACGACGGAATGGGTGTGGAGCTGGGGGTCCGAAAAGACCGATCCATCCAGGTGGGGCGCCGGCCGCGCCGTATCGTGGGTAAACAGCGCGCCCGTCAGTCTGACGTGCTGGCGGTGGAGCCCGTCGCGGCCTCGGCGCGCGTAAGTCGCTTCGTCCTCCAGAATCTCCAACGCGCGGTGGACGCCCGTCAGGTGGGCGTCGAGGACGGCCTGGCGAAGCTCCAGATTCGTCGTGAGCGCATAGACGAGGCTCACGCTTTTGGACGGCGAAAAGGTGAAGTCGACGCCTTCAACCTTGCGGCTGCCCGTCGTCAGCAGCCAGCGCCCCTCCTGGTCGAGGCCCGCGTGGAGCTGAGCAAAACGCTCGATGTCGACGGCCCCACCATGCGTCAGACCAAACTGCGAGCCACGCGCGAACCATGTTGCCGCGATCTGCCGTTCGCCGCCGTGATAATAGTCCCGGGCGTAGTACGTCGAGGCGGTGCCGATTTGGAGCGATGCAACCATGATGGAGGAAGCATCCCGGAGATCGCGCACCGATCGGTCCCGTGACCCCCCACAAAATCCGCAAGCTCAAAAAATGAGAGCCGCCCGGAGGCGGCTCTCGATTGACTATTCAGGCCCGCGTTTTGCGCGGGAGCCAGCGATGCAAGGGCCAATCGACGATGGGAATGTCAGCGAGGCCGAGCACGGCGGCCCGGATGAAGGGACGTCCCCACAGGTCGAATTTCAGGCCGAGGTCGGACTGATATTCGGAGACCGTAACCGGCGGAATGGTCCACTCCTGTTGACGCTGGTCGGCGTGCGCGGGGATGCGAGCGTCGCGAACCGTGCGCTGTGCGACCCATTCCTTGGCGACGCGCTGCGCGCTTTCACCGGGCGCCAGACCGCATATGATTTGTAGCCCGAAGTTTTCCCGGAACGCCTCGGATTCCCTCAGCTGGGCCGGGCTTTGGACCGTAACAATCGTGCGGACCCCGCGCGACCGTCCCAGCGCCGCCAGATCCGTGATGGCCGGGCTCTTGTCGATCCCGATCCGCGAGACCTCGTCCAGGAACAACCATATGCGCCAGTCATGCTCGTCCTCGACGTCTCCGCCCAGGATGGTTCCGGCAAGAATCCGCAGCACGAGCTTGACGAAGGCGGCCGAACGGTCGCGCCGCTGGAGGTCGTAGCGCAGGATGATCGGCCGGCGCCACTGTCCGGCAACGGCCCAGGCACGCAACGATCGAGGTCGTGTCCCGTCCTGCTCCAACTTGGCGAAGCGGCGGGCGGTGGCGCCCACATGGGCGATCAGGTTGAATTGGAGGGATAAGATAAAATTCGCCGGCTCCTCGCCGCGCGTCATGATCATGCCGGCGACATCAGGGGCGATTTTGCGGATCATGGGCTCCAGTTCGCCCGGCGGCTTTGACAGCATGTCGTGCAGATCACGCCAGCCCCACCGTTGGCCGCGCTCGGATTGCAGGTGCTGGATGATCGCGCTCAGGATCAGTCGCGATCCCTCAGCCCAGACCGGATCCCGGGAATCCGGGATCAGGCTTGCCGCGAATTCATCGGCGTCGGCATCATCCAGCAGGTCTCGGCCGATCGCCCACACCACCGAATTTGCTCCCGCGAGGTCGAAGACGAGCGGCCGGTATCGCGCAAACCGGGCGGCTAGCTGTCCCTTCACGTCGAGGGCCAGTACCCGATCGCGACGCCCCAGGGCCTGATTCATCAGACCCTCCGCAATCACGGACTTGCCCGACCCGGGCGGCCCCATCAGCAGGATACCCTCCTTCTCAGTGACGATAGGCAAGCGTGTTCCCGGAGCCAGGAAGATGCCCTCGCCGGTTTGCCGACGCAGCGGGTGGAAGGTCGCGTTTAGATAACCGGCACCTGACGGACTCCACAGCGGCCGTGGCCCATTGACGTGAAGCGCTGCGATACGTTTTGGGCTGGCGTCACGCACGCGTCGAAATACCGTTCGCGCCGCGGCAACTCCGATTGCGCAGGCCACCGCAAGCCGGAGAACGAAGGGCATGACGAGATCGCCCGGCGGCATGGCGTCGATGAGGGCGGCCACGAGGCGCAACGGATACGCCGCGAGCTCGCCGATCCCGCTCGTCTCCAGATGAGGCATCTTGGCCTGCTGGATGAACGACCAGAGGTCGGAGAGGTGCACGGTAACTGCCGCATCGTATGGATGCCACCACACGAGGGGCGGGATCAGCGTGCAGAAGGCGACGCTCATCGACAGCAGCACAGCAAGGAACGTCATGCTGCCAAAGAGGCGCGCGCCGGAGAGCGAGGGGAACGGTTCGGTCGGATGGGGTTTGATCATGATGTCACCTGAGGTTGATGCCAGTGCGGCGCGGGACGTAGAGGCGCGCGCCTTGGGGCAAGAGGATGCTGGAGTCGAACGAGGGGTTTGCCGCGGCCAGGACGGCGAGCGGCAAGCCGAGCTTGTCGGCGGCCGTCGACAGGCTCAGGCCCGTCGAACCGACGACATAGGTGCAATCGCCGGTCCAGGCGTCGAGCCTGCCGCAGACGCGCGGCGCCGACGGCTGAACCGTCAATTCGGGCAGGATGCGCTCGACGAACGGGACCGACACGATGATGAGACCGCCGATCGCCGCCGAGATGGACGTCTTGCGCGTGCATTCCCACCACAAGGGCTGGCGCCGGCGGAGCCGGGTCAACCACGACACGCTCTTTTCCGGCATGTTGCGCGCGGTGCGAACCGGGCGGGCGGGCTCTTGGGGGCGGGCGAGCCACCCCCCTGAACGCGGATGATCCGCGAGCGTTCGGCCAAGAGGGCCATCCCGCGCGGGCCGAGCCGGGCGATCACCCAGCCGGGCACACGCCGGAGCTGATGGAAGGGCATCGTGCCCAACCGCTCGACGATTGCGTGGCGCCCGGCTTCCCCGCGCACGCGCAACTCGCGCAGGCGGCGCAGCCAAGCATCGAAATCTTCTTCGGGCCGGGGCTGCTGTTGCTGGTCGTTCACCTGATCAGGCATCGTGGCCTCCCTGATCAGCGGTCGCCAGCGCCTCGATGCCACCCCACATGATCTCGAGCCAGCTCGCGACGTCGCCCTGCAGGACCGCGGCGATCGCGCGCGACACGTTGAGCCGCTGGGCGATGTCGGTGTCATCGGCGTTGATGATGTCGACGAACGTCATGCCGAGCTGTTCGAACGGCACGAGCGCGCCGGCCGCGGCCGCCGGCATCTGCAGGATGCGGCGGCCTTCCAGGAAGGGCGCCACCGCTTCGCGCCAGACGTCGTCGGAGGAGGAGCCCGGAAAGAACTTGAATCGGCCGCTGCGCTCGTTCAGGACGGCGACGATCTCTGCCGAGGGGCATGCGATCGCGAGCGCCTTGCCGAGGGCGGCGCTCTGGCCCATCGCCGCGAAATCGGCCACGAACACCAGCCAGACCACGACCTGCACGCCATTGTTGCGCAGGTGCGCATCCAGCCGGGCCTTGCCGATGTACTCGACCGTCGCCGCGGCCGACGGCCCGCCGCCGACATCGACGACGACCGGCACACCGTCTGCGAGCGAGGCGTCGATCGCGGCCGACAGCGGTTCCATCGCGGTCATTGCGGCCAACGGATCGCTCCGCATCTCCTCGGTGCCGGGCAGATGAACGACGGACACCAGATCGGCGTAGAGCCTGGGCAGGAGAGCGGTGCGATCCACCTGCACGATGCGGACGCCGCCGCCCGTCAAGCGATGCTTGTCGATCAGCAGCCGCGCCAGAGTCGACTTTCCGATTCCGCCCTTGGGACCGATGACGAGGTGAATGATGGGACCGGTCCTGGCCCGCTCTTCGGCCTCACGCGCGTCCTTGACGAGCCTTACAGCCTTGCGCTGCAGGCGCTTTTCCTTGCGATCCTGATCGTTCATAGCAGTCCTCTTTCCTGGTTGAAGGAACTGCGAAAGAATCAGGCTTGGCGTACCGATGGGTCCCGTGACCCCCCACATTCGAGGGGCAGCGCTTTGAGTGGGAGAGCGCGTCTGGGCGCGCGGCAAGGACCACAAATCCTTGCAAGGGTGGCTAGCCCTCGGTCCTTGCGAAGGGACTTGTGATCAGTCGATTTGGACCGCAAACATGAGAGGCTCCACCGAACACGCGCGACAGATGCGCCAAGTTACAACGCATTCGACACGAGCAAGTGCGTCGAAAGCGTTTTTCAGGTTTCGATCCAGCGGTCGGCTGGATCAGCAAAGTCCTGTTCGATCATATGTCACGTCGAGGTTTTCGCCCGCTTCAAGCGCCGTCCATCCGATCGAGAAGCTTGAAGATCCTGCCCAGCCGGGCATGAATCTCCACATTCGAATGAAGAGGGCTGAGCAATTTCAGCAGCCGCGTGCTATCCACATCGGCAAATTGCGACGCGCCTTTTCCGAGAGGATAGCGCGAGCGCAGTATGTCGATGTCCAACATCGCTGCCAGCTGGTTATTTCCGCGGTACTTTGCGTCGGACGAATAAAATATGCCTCTGCGATACTCGTCTTCGCAATCCTTGCGCCAGACCGCCGCTGCATTCCTTGCGAATTTCTGGAAGTAATCGCGATCATCGACCAGCTTCGGGTTGGACCGCGCTAACGCGGCCAAGCGAAGGTTCCATCGACTGAGCGTCTCGACGTAGTCACCGAGAATGACGATCTGCTCGCGATGCCTCACGATTCTCGTTGCGAAGTCATAGGCGACTTCAAGAGCAACATCGCGCCTCGCAACACGAGCGCCGGTACCGTCGGCTCGCTTGCGTTTGATGGTCCATGCGCCGTCGGTCCCGACCAAAGGGTCGAAGTTCCCGACACCACATCTCAGCGCGAATTCCGGCATGAGCTTCATCGCGGCGCGGATGAATCCCGCAAACCTGTCTTCGAATGAGTCGCTGCTCTTGTCGCCGGCCAAGAGCCGCACCTGCACACCTGGCGGCTCTCTCGTGGTTTTGGCGCCGATTTCGAGAGCTTCAGCGATCCATTGATAGATCGGCGGCCTCTTATCGAAATCGGTCACCGTTCGGTTGCGTTGGGAATCCTTCTCCTTGCTTCCCCACATCTCGGTCGCGCTTTGAAGCTGGAAAGCAACAATTCGAGCCCGGCTGCCCAGGTTCAGAATGGCCTCTGGCCCGAGAATCTCAACGAAATCCCGGATCGGGATGTTTTGCGTGCAATCTTGTGACCTGTGCGAAAGCTCCTGAATGACGCCCGCCAGTAGATTTCGCGGTTCAGGCAGAATGAGCCGGTAAGATTTGACTGTCGTGCCCTCGGCAGCGGCGAAGGCCCGCTTAATGACGTCAATGTCCGATGGAGCGAGTTCGCGCGGATTCCAGTTCGCGGCTAGATCTTTGTCTGGAATTCGAAGCGGGCGGATTCGATCGCCGAGCAACTCTTCGCAAGCGTACTTGCTGAGGTTGCGGCGGCCTTTCAACGGGCCGATCTTGAGGGCCTGCCCTGCGGGCCGATCGACATTTGCATTCAAAAAATCAGCGAAGTGATGAAGCTCCGCGATCAGATCCTTTCGCCGCCTTGACGGATAGCGTTGAACACGTCCTTTACCTCTCTGTTTTTCGGAATGTTCAGGCAGATCGTCGAGCCAATCGTGGACATCCGCGGCAAAGGTGTCGCATGCCGCCACGAAATCCATCGCCGACGATAGCGGATCGACGGCCTGCTCGCCTCGGTAGAAGTTCAGGGCAAGCCCCAAGAGCTCAGCCGAGACGCGGTCACGTTGCCTTGCTCTGGTAACGGAGGCTGGCTTTGCAAGCTTCATTAATCGTCCAGGTCGAGCGGACGCGGCCGCGTCTTCAGAATCTCGGCGAGCCGGCTCGACGACGACGCCGGCGATCGGGGAACTGTGACACCAGCGCTCTTAATGATTGGTTTGCGGCCGTGCTCGAGTTCGAGGAGGCGGTGCGTCGTCACGCGTCCGTTTCCCTCATGGGCGTCTGGCTCGGCGGCAAGTCGCGCGTACTCGGTTCGCAGGTTGTGCGCGGCAATGGCCCGACCGGATTTGTCGCGAGCGCCGGCTTGGGTCAGGCGCGCGGCAATCTGCTCCCAGGTCAGGCCGCGGCCGCGCAAGGCGTCGAAATTAGCCAGGCAAGACCGCACCGCTCGCCGCAGCGGGATGCGTTCCGCACCCGCTCCGAGCGTTTCGACGATCGCCTGAATATGCTGGCCAATATCCATGTCGAAGATGTGTGGCTAGGGATTGTGATCGCAAGGTCGGTGCGCCCGTGTAACACCGTCAAAGCTGTATGTGAGAGCAATTGTCATCGCGCGTGTGCAGCTGATCGATGCCGCTAAGAGGCTACGCGACAACCTCGCCGCCAGATGGACGTGGGCACCGTGCTGCTTCGTCTTTCGAAATGAACGGACCAGATTCGGCATGCATGCCGCGAAGACCGATAGTTCTCTGCGTCCTTCGTGCTGGCTGGATTGGATCGCGTCGTCGAATTATCTTAACCGAGGCGGGAAGCGGCGATGGGTGCTCCCCGTCGCCGCTTCTCGGCTACGCCGTTAGCAAGGCCGGGTGCACGAGCCAGTTCTGTGCGGGCCGGCCCAGGCCGACCCGCTCCGCCGGCTGGAGGAGGCCGCGCAGCTGCAGTTCGCGCAACGCATCCTGGATCGCACCGGCATCGCGCAGCGGCGATCCGCGCCCACGCAGGATGTCCTCGCGGGAGTTGATCGTCGCCTTGCCCAGCCGGCGCAGGTGCCGGGCGAGCTGGGTGGTGGGGGCTTCTTCCTTCTCTCGCGTCACCGTGAGCGTGCGCTCGGCCATCGGCAGGAAGAACTCGGCCATCAAGCCGACCGCGCGCTCGGCATCCTCGCCGGAGACCGCAATCGGCTGCTGGCCCTTGCTGACCGCCTCAGTGACCGCGAACACCGCGCTGATACGCCGTGCCTGCTGGGCGGCACGGACGTAGACATCATGCAGGCGATCGCCGAGATCGTCGAGGCCAGCGGTGAAGGTGCGGCTGGCGCGGTCGAGCACCGTGCGCGCCTCGTCCGACACCGCGATCGTGTCGTAATACTGGCCAGTCGAGTCGCTACCGCCCGAGCGGACCAGGTCGACCGCCAGCTTGCGCAGGAGATCCACGGGGCCAGCCTCGCTGGGCAACGCGTGGATGGGCGTCACATCGGGATAGCTCCACAGGAAGCGGGCACACAGCCCATCCCCTTGCGTGATGTGACCGATCGACTGCGGGTGGACCGCGGCCAGAACGGTCAGCAGCAGCGCCGGCACAACGATGAACCCGGTCTTCAACTTGACCGGGTAGCGCGGCCCGTCGAAAGCCTGCAGCAGGATCGTGCGGCCGCGATGCCCCTGGCCGGCCATCAGCCCCGTGAGCACGCCGCGGAATTCGGCCGACAGCAGCGTGCGGCCGCGCGCATCGTGCTGCAGCTCGTCGATGAAGCCCGCGCCCGTTGCATCGCACAGGACCAGCGGGGGCCCGGAAGCGGCTTCGTCCTCATCCAGATCCGCCGGGACGGCGCCGCTGCGCAAGATGCGCTTCATCGCGCTCGAGGTCTGCCGCGCCTGATGCGCCGACATCTCCTGCGAACCTGCCGAGGAGCGCGGCGTGTTCGCGCCATGGCCCATGATCGCAGTTTCGGCATGCTGAAGCGCGTCCTGGGCGATCTCGATCACGGTGCTGCGGCCGGAGCCGGGCCGGCCCACCATCGCGGCGAACAAGGCGAGCGGCTCGGTCTTCGCCGACGTCAGTCCGATCCGCCAGCGATTGCCGATCGCGCCGGAGACGGTGGCGAGCACGGTGGGGCCGACATAGGCGGCGCTCAGATGCTGCGTTTCCGTGAAACCGCGGACCAGCGCCTCGATGGCCGGGGTGAGGTGCTGCAGCGGGAACACCGGAGCCGGCGTCGACTGCGGCTGCATGAACGTCAGATCGGCCGCGGGCCAGTTCGTGCCGATCGCATCTCCGTTCGGCGGAGCATCGGCCTCCGCCTTGGTCGTGGTACGCTTCTTCGCCATGATGATGCCTTCCGTTTGAGACCCACCTCGTGTGGGCGGCATCTGATCTACAGGCGACTTAAACCCGATGAGTCCCGTGACCCCCCACAAAATCCAATGTTCCGCGCTCCAGCGGCACGATCGTGCCTGGGCTTCCGAATATGACCGTCAGGGTTGCAGCCCGACGAAATGACCAAATGACAATACTCAGGATGCGGTGAAGGTACGAGACCACCCAGAGAGTCGGGGCCTGACAGAATGACGAAATGACAAAAATGTCCAGGAGCAGGATCGAAGGCCGAACCGATCACCCGGTCGCCGGGTGATTGTGTTCATCCTCGTCTGACAAGACTGGCCCTGTTTCGGCCGGGAGCATGCGAGCTTTTCGTCAGAACTGGCGCTATCTCGCACGAGGATTGCGAGACCGCCCGGACGTGCAGGGTTCAAAGGGATCTCGGACGTTGGAATCCTGGCTGACGAATATTGGCATTTTGTCATTTCGTCGGACCATGCGGTTGGGATCTGCAAAGTCTCCTCGTTGCGGGAGAACTTCGCGAGTGCGGAGAACCCCGCACTGGTTGCGCCAATTCCCACCGGCCCCTTTGCCGACGTGATCCGACGAAATGACGAAATGACAGAAGTAATAGCCGATCACGGCTCGACGGCATTATTTGTAGGTCGATTGTCATCAGGCTGGTGCGACCTGCTTTCCATAATGGTGTTGCTCCACCGTCGCCGCCGATTTGGTCGCCATCTGCGGCAGATGTCTCAGGTTGCATATGGTGTCCCTCGCCGGAGGCACTCGGTCCCGGGTCCCGCCGCGTTCCACGTCGGCGCTATGCTGACCCTCCTGCGGGTGCCTTTTTAACCGGTCTCGGGACTGCAGTCGGTCCCGCGTCCCGCCAGGGGCGGCGCTATGCTGACGCTCTTGCGGCTGCCTTTCTTGCTGGTCCTGTCGGAGGATGACTTCATTTCGATCGAGACGACTATCTCGTTTTGAACTCGCGAATGGGCTCCGCCCCTCGCGCGCGCCAGGGTGAAGCGCCGGCTCATGCCGGCGCCGACCCGGGCGGCCTCCCCGGTCTTCCGCGCTGTCCCTAGACGACGAACCATCGCGGGCTTGCCCATTCGCTTGTGCAGACCCGCTTCCAGAGAGCGGCCCTATCGGGCGGGCGATCCCCCGCCGCCCGGCTCGCCCTGGCACTTGCTACCCCCGGTCTCGCCGACGGGCAGGGGCGCAGGCGCGGAGTGCGCGCTCTGCGCCCGTGAAACAGCAGGAGAGATCGATCATGTCGGCCAAGCAGGTGAAGACCGTCCCCGCAAGCGGGACGGAGATTTTCGTTCCGCTCAGCAAGCTCAAGAAGTCACCGAAGAACGCACGTAAGACGCCGCATAGCGAAGCAGCAATCGAAGGCTATGCGTCGAGCATCGCCGCCAAGGGCATTCTGCAAAATCTTGTCGTCGAACCTGAGCTTAATGCGGAAGGTGTCGCGACCGGATTTTACTTCGTGACCATCGGCGAGGGGCGGCGGCTGGCGCAGCTCTTGCGGGTGAAGCGGAAGGAGATCAAGAAGACCGAGCCGATCCGTTGCATCGTCGATACCACGAACGACGCCTTCGAAATCAGTCTTGACGAAAACGTCACCCGGGAGGACATGCACCCGGCCGACCAGTTCGAGGCCTTCAAGAAGCTGGCGGACGAACGCGGGTTTGGTGCCGAAGAAATCGCCGCCCGTTTCGGCGTAACGCCGAACGTGGTGCGGCAACGCCTGCGGTTGGGTGCGATCTCGCCGAAGATGATGCAGGCCTATCGCGATGGTGAATTGTGCCTCGACCAACTGGCGGCCTTTGCCATCACCGACGATCATGTCCGGCAGGAAGCCGTCTATGAGCGGCTATCCTACAATCGGGACGCCAGTACGATCCGCCGCCTGCTCACCGAAACTCACGTCCCCGCCACCGACCGCCGCGCCCGCTTCGTCGGGATCGAGGCCTATACGGAAGCGGGCGGCACGGTGCTGCGCGATCTCTTCACCGAGGATCGCGGCGGTTATCTGGAAGATGTTGCCTTGCTCGACGGCTTGGTCACGGCAAAGCTCGGCAGCGAGGCCGACGCGATACGAGAGGCCGAGGGCTGGAAATGGACCGAAGCGCACCTTGATTTCCCGCATGCACACGGCATGCGGCGGATTTATCCGCATTCCGTCGAACTCTCGGCAAAAGACGCGCGCGCTCTGAAGGTGGCCCAGAGCCAATTCGACCAACTGACCGAACAGTATCAAACCGTCGAAGAGCTTTCCGACGACGTAGACGCGCAGTTCGGCGAGCTTGAAGCAGAAATCGAACGGCTGGAGGCGAAGCGGCAGGCCTACGATGCTGACGACATCGCGCGCAGTGGAGCCTTTGTGATCCTCAATCACGACGGCACCGTCAGAATCGAACGCGGCTTCGTTCGCCCGGGAGACGAAAAACCGCAGTCCGAAGCTGAGCAGGAGAGTGGTGATCGGTCGAGGAACGGAAGCCATGATGCAGACGGCCAATCCATGCAGGGTAACGCAGAGGGAGCAGAGGCTGCCAGCGAGGAGGCCGACGACCGGCCCTTGTCCGACGTTCTCGTCCGGGACATCACCGCACATCGCACCCTGGGACTGCGACTCAATTTGAGCGAACAGCCCGAAGTCGCCATCGTGGCGGTCACGCATGCGCTCGCGGCCCAAATCTTCTATCTCGGTGCGGATGCGCATGTCGTCGGCATCCGTCCGGTCAAGACCGATCTCGCCGCGCATGCGGAGGGCATCGAGGATACTCCCCCCGGCAAGGCTTGGGCGGATCGTCACGCCAATTGGGCACGGCAGATGCCGCGGGACGTCACGGAACTGTGGACTTTCGTGGCCGAGCTGGATCACGACAGTCGCATGAGCCTGTTTGCGCATTGTGTCGCGCTGACTGTCAATGCGGTCATACTCCCGTTGGAGCGGCGACCGCGCGCGTTGGCAACGGCCGACCAACTGGCGGAAGCCGTCTCCCTCGACATGACCGGATACTGGCGTCCGACCGTGCGCAGCTATCTCGGCCGCATCACCAAGGCGCGCATTTTGGAGGCAGTCAGTGAAGGCGTGAGCAACGAGGCCGCCGAGCGCATGGCTGATATGAAGAAGGCCGACATGGCGGAAGCAGCCGAACAGTTGCTGGCGGCGACCGGATGGCTGCCCTCCCCGCTGAGAACGGCCGAACCTCGGCACAAGGTCATGGATACATCAAACGCTGCGCGAGACGGCGACCTCATATCGGAGACCGCCGAATGAGGCTAAGGCCGGGGCCGCTTATGCGGCCCCGGCCCAGCAATAAAAATTCGCCGCGCGCCAGACCGGCGCGCGGCGAATTTATGAAATGGAGCAATCCCACTCCGAGCACAAAGGTCCCCGAGAGGGTGGACCATGTATCATGGGTGCCGGCCGCCTGGCCGACCGGATGCGCTATCTCACCCGCACTTTTCGACGAGAGGACCACCCGTAACAGCGCAGCATGGATCATGCATAAATCGAAGGCAGATCGACCGTCGCAGAGCGACCAAGGTGCGCCACCTTTTGTGCCGCGCGAAAACCGCCAAATCTGATCGCCAACCCTGCTTTAACTTCGCCGCCCGGCCCTCGAAACGTGTGTATCGCCCATGTCCCCGACAAGACCGGTCTAATCCTCCTGCAATCCAGCGCCATGCGCCATGATTGTCTCCGTTTGCCTGTCAACGGCGTGCGTCCTGCGCAACCTCGAATGAGCGGATCAAGCCCGAGGGCCGGCTTCGCCTCAATCGTCTTCCCGCAACTGCTACGCCAGCTTTTTTCCCCTGCCGCGAAGCGGCGGCATTCCTCGCGAGAAGTCAAAAAAGCCGGCTGACGCAGTCCTCCGCGTGCGCTGCGGGCCTGACGGCTGCGGGCCGATCGCTCCCCGGGCCAACGATCGCCATCGAGGCAGCGATGGTCGCGGCCCGAGTAACAAATGGAGACTATCATGGCTCAGATCGGCATCTTCACCGCGTCGGAAACCGGCTATGTCGGGTCCATCAAGACCCTTACGCTTAACCTGAAAGCAAAGCTGGTCGCCAACGCCGAAACGGGCAGCGACAAGGCGCCCGAGTACCGGATCGTCGCGGGCACTGTCGAGTGTGGGGCGGCGTGGAAGAAGGTCGCGCGCGACAGCGATCGCACCTACCTCAGTTGCAAGATCGATGATCCATCGCTGCCCGGCGCGATCTATGCATCGCTCGTCAAGATCGATGGTGCTGACGAATTCGCTCTGATCTGGTCGCGCCGTAGTGGCGATTGATCCCAAGGGATTACCGGCCCCGCCTCACTGGAGGCGGGGCCTTCTTTGATTCTGCCGCTGATGCGGCTCAAGGAAGCGCAATGTCTCTTGGAAGCGGACTACTAAGGGCTCCGCCCTCGCGCCGGCAAGGGTGAAGCACGGCACGCCGTGCCGGCCGGAACGGTATCCCCGATCTTCCGCGCCGTCTTGGATCGCGACCTTCGTCGCGGGGCGCGTGCAGATGCGCCGCGCGCGGCGCCCCTTCGGGCGGGTGATCCCCCTCCGCATCCGGCCGCCCTTGCCCTTGCTACCCCAGGTCTCGCCGACGGGCAGGGTTGCAGCGCAGCGCTGCGCTCCAACCTGAATCCAAAGGAGAACGACCGTGAACATCATGACCTTGCCCGAACAACCTGCTCCCAGCGGCTTCCGCGTAGACATATCGCGCGGCCAGCGAATTGGCCGGGTGTCGTCAGAATGGTTTGCTCGACCCGATGACGAGCGTTATCTCGACCTACCGGACCTCTATACAGCGGTGCGAGGACGTGCCGAGCGCGCGCAGGCGCGGACGGTTGAAAGCAGGTCCATCCGGGTCGAAGCGAGCCGGGACAATTCGGAGCGCTTGGCCCTGATGGTGCCGGGACGGGACGAGCCAGTTGCACCGACCCATTGGAGCTTTGGCCAATTGTGCACGCTCGTCGGAGCCCCGACCTCCTACTTGCGGCAACTCCCGGCCCCATTGTCAGCCATCAACCTGCAGCATGGTCTGCTATCGCATCGCGCAGAGCTCATCAAAACGTTGGAAGCGGATAGCGGGCGCATCGAACTCCGCGCCGTGACCGGCCCGGATTACGGTCGCATTTGGGATCATGAGCTTGTCGCCGCCGTCATGAAGATCGCAGGCAACGGCACTGGCGACACCCGTTGGAAGGTGCCGGGCGTTCTGGATTGGTCGACCATGACACACAATCCCTTTGTGGAGGTCACGAAGGACAACACGACGCTCTACGCCAGCGATCGGGACGTGTTCCTGTTTCTGGTCGACGATACCAATCCGATCGAGGCTGGACGGCTGCCGGATGGATCGCCGGATCTGTATTTCCGGGGCTTTTATTGCTGGAACAGTGAAGTTGGCAGCAAGACGCTAGGCATCGCCAGCTTCTATCTGCGCGCCGTCTGCATGAACCGCAATCTCTGGGGCGTGGAGAATTTTGAGCAGATTACCATCCGTCATTCGAAGTTCGCCGCTCAGCGCTTTGCGCACGAGGCTGCGCCCGCGTTGACACGCTTTGCCAATTCCTCGGCTGCGCCCTTCGTTGCCGGCATCAAGGCGGCTCGCGAGCGGATCGTTGCTCGGACGGACGAGGACCGAGAAGCATTCTTGCGCAAGAACGGATTCACCAAATCCGAGACCTCGAAAGTCATCGAAACCGTTCTTGGCGAGGAAAACCGTAAGCCCGAAAGTATCTTCGATTTCGTGCAGGGAATCACCGCATTCGCTCGGGCCAAGCCCCACCAAGATGTTCGCCTCGAGTTCGAAGGCAAAGCAAAGCGAATGATGGAGCGAGCTGTCTAAGATCATTGGCCGCGTAACTGGAGTTACGCAGCCTCACAATCTGGAAGAATTCGCGCCGCCGATCCAGCAAGCCGGACCGGCGGCGATGACGCGTGTCCGCGTCGCGAGCTCGCCGGGCCTCACGGCCCGGCTCGCGAAACTCAACGGTCTAACACCTGTCATGTTTCGCACTCTTGCAGAGCCGGTCGTCCAAATCGCAAAAGTTAGAAACTTGAGCGTTGCGACTGTACACGAATCCGACTCGGTAAGCGGTTGACTCGGAAGTTTGACGATGACTCGCTTGCTTGATCGTGAGCCGATCGTCAGGTCGTCTTCCACCGAAGATCCGACCGTCCTCGCGCAGCACAAGACCGCGCTCAAACCGCATCTTGGCCGCTTGCGGTGGCTCGACCATGAGGCCGGATCGTTGTCGCCAGCCGTCAGCTCCAGGTTCGCTTGCGCCCTGTGACGGACATTCGGCTTGCATTCGAAACGTTGAAGACGATCATGATGTTAGACTTTCGGGTTCGCTACTAAAGCGACCCTCACTCACTTACGCGGGCAAGAGTTCGCGGCGGAGTGCGATAGTTGCGTGCTGATGGCATATGGGCGATGCCTTCGGCCCGCGCTCTACTCGTCGCTCCGCTCCTCACCGAGCCACCCTATGGGTGTCTCGGCCCTTCGGGTAACGATCGCTATCGCACATGCTCGCAAACAGTGGGGGCTTCGCAAGTCAACCGCCAAGTTGCGGGGGCTCTTTCGCAATGAATCCGGCGACCCGGATGCGCCCAACAGAGCTCCGCCACTGGCGGATGAGACCTGATCCAGATCCACGACGACGGAACACACGTTATCTTGCTTGTGGCCACGCCCTGCCAGCGAACCAACACCGGCAGCAGAGAGTCCGCTGTTCGTTCGAGCGCAACAAAGTGCAACAAAGCGCAAGGTTGCGAAAAGCTGCTATCACACCTGTGCATCATTTTGCGCCGGAGCGACCGCAGTTGGGCCGAATGACAGGATGCGGACATTGCGGGAGTTGCAGATTTTCCGGGAAGATGGCCGATCGCGGGGGGCGTTGTCGAGTGGTTCGATCACCGCGGTTCGGCAGACAGCGGTGGCACCGCAGCAATTCCGCTTTGCGTGTCGCGCGACATCAGCCGGTTGGTCGCCGGAGCGAAGATGCGCTACGCTGCGCATCCTCTGCAATGAAATCGGATGTCAGGAGCGGTTGTTGCTGCCTTGGTTTGGTCCTGATCGAGCTCAGCAGCGTTGCGACCGCAATCAGCACCAGGATGCCGACGAAACTGAGTGCGATCTGCATTGCAAGCTCATCTGAGATGTTGGCCAGCGCTATGTGGCTGGCAAGCGCCAGCAGAACACCGAGGCAATAGATTGCCAGGGAGTTCTCGCCGCAGCGGATCGCCCCCCGCATCACTGGCGTCGTCAGCCCTCCCCAATTGCGAGGCACGAGCCATACCGCCAAAATCGCAAGGGCAATAAAATGCAGCAATCGCAAAGGATCGAGATCCGATTTGTCCATTAGGTAAAGCAGCTTTGCCAGGGTTTGTGGGACCAGAACTTCCGGTGGTTTGATGCTCAAACCCAATGAGATAGTCAGGCTAAAAGCCAGATAGAGAACGGCAAGTACAAGCGCCGTGCGTGAGGTCATCCACGGCCAGAACCTCTTGCCCTCTGTGATACACCACGCACCAAGCACAACCAGCAACTGCCAGGCCAGCGGATTGAAGAACCAAGCGTTGTTCGGCCACGCCGGAACGGTCCAGCCGAAGACGTGCACCAACGCATAAAGCAACAACGAGGCGCCGAGCGTTACGTTCGGCACTCGCAGCAGCAGCCACAACAGTGGCGCGAACAAAAGATGGAAAACCACGAAGAGCGGCAAGACGTCGGTGTTGACGGGACGGTATTGCAGGATTGCCGCATGCGCGAGCGTCGCTCCCGGATGTTCCAAGAGAATGCGCGTATTGGTCTCGTCGGCAAGCCGGCCGCCGCCGGCGAGGTAAACCAGGATGACGCAAGCAAGAGTGAGCAGCAGAAATGCGGCATAAATGTCCCAGCTTCGCCACAGCGTACGGCCGAGCACGCCGGTCCAGCCGCCGCGCGCATGCGCCTTGCCGTAGGCCAGCGCGCAGGTCACACCCGAGACGAACATGAACACTTCCGCGCTATCGCTGAAGCCGTAATTCCGCAACGTCAGCCAGCTTCCGATGTTGTTGGGGATATGGTTCAGAAAGATGCACCAGAGCGCGATGCCGCGGCAAACATCGATGCGCAGGTCGCGGCCCGGCTCTTTCAGCTCCGGCAGCGCGCTCGCCCGTGGCTTCGCAGGTGTCGTGAGCAGCTCAGGTTCGAGCTGCAGAGGCCGACCGCGCAACACCTTGGCATTGCGTTCACTCTCCGCCAGCGTTCGGCAAATATCAGTGTTCGGCGCGGCCCTACCGCGATGCTTGTCAAGGTCGACAGGCGCGTCACGCCATCGCATCGGCTCCCGGGCATCGGAAAGATCGATCGAACTGATCGTCACCATCTCGACGGAAGGGCTGCGGGGCGGCACCGCGGGCACCATCATCATGGTGGCGACGGGCCGAAAGGACGGAAATGACAAGCCTTCCGTCGACTCTTCGTCGGTAATAACCTCATATGAGCCCGCCGGTAATAGT
This sequence comes from Bradyrhizobium sp. C-145, assembly GCF_023375135.1. Lineage (NCBI taxonomy): Bacteria > Pseudomonadati > Pseudomonadota > Alphaproteobacteria > Hyphomicrobiales > Nitrobacteraceae > Bradyrhizobium > Bradyrhizobium sp. C-145. The sequence continues at coordinate 695,361 of NZ_CP088150.1, forward strand.
CGTTCAACGCTTGCGATCCGGAATGGGTGCTTGAACACCACCATTTCGCGCCGCGATCGGGTCATCGCCATGATCATTCTCGCAAATTGGCCACGACGTGCCGCCGTAACCGCTAGCACAGGGGCGATGTCGCCGGGTGCAAGCGCCATTCAGCTCTTCGGGCGAATGCGTTCCGATTGAAAACTCAATTGGCCTCCACGGTGCGTGGAAAGCGCTGAAGCTATTCTTCTTTTTTTACGCTTCATCCCGCTGGAGTACAGCTCCGCGCCAGCGCCACAATCGAACACTACGCGACGGTGCGCTCTTTATGCCCGAATAGCTATCTTTTTCTATTACTCGAGTCATCCACCAAACCCAGTCGTGAGTGGCAGCCCCACTTACTGATTCCAATCGGCTCGCGCTCTCCGAAGTGTATGAAAATTGGGCTCGTGCGCGGCATGCCGGCCTGTGGCATGATGTAGCGTTCAACCGTTTGGCCGCACTGCACGACGAAACACGGGGTCTCGATCCGGAGCCGTCACGCCTGAAGATCACCCTGATCGGCGCGAGACTGGCGCAAATTGACGCCCTGCCGTTTTTAATACCGACCTCGGTGGGTAACGCGATGAGTAAGCCCCGAAGCGGAAGTTATTCATTAGGTGCTGGAACGGAAATGGCGTAGCGTGTTGGCTTGGTCGAGCGGATTGCTTGTCCGAGAGCTGCCCGAAAAACGGCGACGCACCGAAGTCTCCGCTTCCATCAAATGGCAGCCCAGTGCCGTCGGTAGGCACACATCATCCTGAAAATTGATGTTCGAATTGCATCACGATGCGAGGCAGTGCCTGCGTGCGTTGGGCGACCAATTAGCAAGCAAGAAAGGAGAAGACCCATGAAAATGAGCATCGCAGTTGTTTTTAGCGCGTTGTCGTTTGGAGAAAAAAAGTTGGCGAAGTACGCTCACGTCGCCACTACCACGTGGCTCGGCCGTTCCGTTCTCATCAAAGGGGCGCACATCCTCGAAAGAATTGGGCTTGCCATGGTTGGAGGGGCGGGCGGCCTGTACGTGGCCGTAGGACTGATGCGCATGGAAAACGAGTTGTTTCGAAACGAATGGATGGTGTTGTTAATGATGCTTTACGGGGCCTTTGGCTTCTATGTGGGCATCGATATGCCTAGCCGTCTTGCGCAGACAGTAAAATTCACACGACCGGGAGAATGGAGCTTCGACACCGATGCGGCGGCGATGGCCAGCGCGGCCGGAACTTTCTTTGCCGCGATCGCGGTGTTTCTGTCCGTTGGCATCATTGTTCTTGACCACACCATGCGGGATGGATTCAGCGTTCTGGTGGGATGCTGTTGGGCGATTGGCACTTCGTTTCAAATTGCTGCCGGCGCCATAGGCCGCAGCAAGGTCATCGTCGAGGATGGTTAGTGAGGACCAAGATGTGGGGTAAAGATAAATCAATGTCCCTTTGGACGCCCGAGAAGCTAGGCGAAAAAGCTAAGGCAGACGCTGAGAACGACAACTACAATCCACCGCATTCATGGTGGCCCGGCCGATACAGCGTTGGTACCGAAGCCCGCGACAGGTACGATAGAGCTTTTAATCTTCATCACAGCGACGAGGACGAGTACTAGGCCGCCTCAGGCGGCCTCTTTCATTTCGGCCGGCAAGCCCCGAAGCCTGCGGCTCCAGAAGCCGCGCTCCCTCAGACAAACTTGCACCTTGCAATAGTTGAGCGCGAGACGTGGGGACAGCAGTTAAAGTGTTCACGATCAGTTGTCCCAATTCCCGTCCTTGAATGAACCCTTTTGCAGGAGTGGTCAATTTTATACAGACAGCTTTGATTTAACCTGTGCCTAGTTCGCCGCATTGCCGGTCTCAAGGTATATATTGACGATCAGCTCGACGCCCCAGCGCCCGGCTTTTTGTATGGGTGATACGGGCCTGTTTTCGGGCTTAGTTTGCCTGTGGCCGTAATGGTTAATAAATGACTCGCGCTTGCGACTGTCCTGGCGCACAGTCTCGCCATCACCGCACGGCCCCGGCATTCATCGGTGACTGAGAGTATTGCGCTCCCGCCTTCTGCAAACAAACGAGAAGCGCCATGCAGCGACGTAGCTTCAAACATATGCTGTCATTCCCGGACCGCCTGGAACAGGAAGGCAGGTCGCTGAAACACCGGGCTCACAAAATCCGGCGCGGCAAAGAGCGCGAGATGCTCTTGAGGAAGGCCAGCCAACTCGAAACGGCTGTCCAAATCAACGAGTGGCTTTCATCCCCAAACCTGCAAGCGTCGAAGTAATGTGTGCAAATACCGCGCCTACGTGCTCGCAAGCAGCAAAAAGCTAGTCACGTGAATCTAAAGTTCGCCACATAAAGTCTGCTGAGTTTTGTGGCAGAAGCGTTTGATCGAAGCCAGAATCTGATCTGCGGACTTGGTCCATTTGAAGGGCTTTGGGTTCTTGTTGTGCAGGTCGATGAAGGTACGGATGTCGGCCTCGAGCTGCCTGACGGAGGTGTGAACACCTCGCTGGATCTGCTTTCTGGTGAGTTCAGCGAACCAACGCTCGACCTGATTGATCCATGACGCGGAAGTTGGTGTGAAGTGGACATGATAGTGCGGCCGGCGAGCGAGCCATGCTTTGATCCTGGGCGTCTTGTGGGTGGCGTAGTTGTCCATGACGATATGGACATCGAGGCCTTCAGGGACCTGGGCATCGATCTCTTTTAAAAACTTCAAGAATTCGACTGCCCTGTGCCGCTTGTAGCATTTGCCGATGACGAACCCCGAGGCGACGTCGAGCGCGGCAAACAGCGAGGTTGTACCGTGCCGCACATAGCTGTGCGTGCGCCGTTCCGGCACGCCAGGCATCATCGGCAAGACCGGCTGCTCGCGATCGAGCGCTTGAATCTGGCTCTTCTCATCGATGCTGAGGATGAGCGCACGGTTCGGTGGGGATAGATAAAGGCCGACGATATCGCGCACCTTGTCGACGAACAGCGGATCGCTCGACAGCTTGAATGTCTGGCTACGGTGCGGCTGCAAGCCGAACGCCGACCACATTTGGCGGATCGTGGTGTGGGAAAACCCAGTTTCCGCCGCCATCGAGCGGATCGACCAGTGCGTCGCGTCGGCCGGCGTCGTCCGCAGCGTCCGCTCGATCACGGCGGCAACCTGATCGTCATTGATGGTGCGAGGGCGGCCAGGTCGCGCTTCGTCAAGCAGCCCATCACAGCGATCCTTCAAAAACCGGCGACGCCACTTACCAACGGTATGCTCATGGAGACCGAGTTCGGCAGCTACGGACTTGCTGGGCAAGCCATCCGCACACCGCAGGATCGCACGGCATCGCTCAGATAGCGACCGGGCTACGCGATGACGACGAACTTGCCTCTCCAAGTACGTCCGCTCCTGCGCACTCAGCACTAACGGCGCGATCGGCCGGCCTCGCTCACCTGTATTCGCCACTCGCACTCTCCTCTGTAGAGATTCGAGCTATCAACTAATGTGACGAACTTGCGTTCCAGATGACTAGGTTGTCTTCGTAGACGATTGGCAACTGAGGCCGATTCCGCAATGATGGCAACGCTAACCCGCCTCTGGGAAAAAGAGACGGAAAGATGTGCGATCGCCATCCAGAAGGAAATAGACAAAGGCAATGCTCAACCAAGGGAAGTAAGGCCGCCCCAATTGGCGACCTCTTTGTCATCATCAAAAACCGTGCTTTCAGCGGGAATAGCTAGAGTAGAAAGACCCTCAGAATGATAACTGCCGCACAGTGCCAGGTCCTCGCGAACGAATATAAAGGTCTTTCGCTGGAACGGGGTATCGCCCAGGACCGCGCCGCCATGCTGAAAAACATCGCGCGAAGCTTTAGCGGTCTGGCGACCCAGCTTGATCGATTGGCAGCTCATACGAGAGACGCAGGCGGATAAGGCCACCTCAGTTGGCGGCGGGTCTCATGTCCGCCTTTAACCCGAACCTAAAGATAGCTCGGCTTTTGCGCCGCTAGGGTATTAGACGACATCGAAGGCAGCTAGTTCAACTGTTCTACTAATCCAGCATGAGCGGCAATTGGTCACCGTTCACTTCCGACCAAGCTAATCCCGAAACGGAAATGCCGAGGAGCCGGATAGACTTCGGCGCCATGAGTTGCTTCAAGGGGTCGAGATCCAGACTTGCGAGATTTTGCGAGGTGCTGATGGCGGCCACTGATCTGCTGCGCGTGATCAGTTCGAAGTCGGAAGACTTCACCTTTAGTGGCGCCGTCCGACCCCGGGTACCGGTGGACTTGCAGTGGTGCCGGACAGCGAGACCTTGTCGATGAGCGGCTGCAGCTCTTTCGCCAGAGCGCCGTAGTCGTTCAGATTCTGCGAAAACGTGCTCTCGGCCCCGACGGACCGACGGACTTTCGTATTCGATTTGGCGCGGACGGGACACTCGTCGAGGCCACGCGAAATCCAATAGTAGCGCGCGAAATCGGCGGACCATCCGGGCCACGCGCGAGAGCCGCCGGGATTCCCCAGCGGCTCGCGCGTTGCGTAGCGATGTGGTGCGACGCGCAGCGTCGCTTGGTGGGCTTGGTGGAACGTTGCGATGCGCCGAGGCGCGCCGCGTTGCCTACCGCGATGTCGATAAGTCCTACGCGTCTCATCGACCAGCCTGATATGGCTGGTCGAGAGGCGACTTCAAGACAGTGCTGCTGCCGTAAGTCACCATCTCTTTCGACCTCGCCGAAAAAGCCGCCACTGCTGGAACGGGATGTAACAAAACCTGTAGCGGTCGGCTTTGGCGCTCACGACGGCCGCACGGTGACTACCACGGTTGAACGGGATGACGGCCGCAGGATCACGCGCAAGGAGCGCCGCTGCGACTAAACGGCGAGCAACACAGAAGGTGCCGACTCGTCTCTTCCGGTTCTTGTAGTTTTCCGCCGTCGCGTTTTTTGGTGCGGGACCGGGATCATCTTACTTCTTGCCGAGCCCCTTCGCCTGCTTCTGTAAGGCGACAGCATCGGTGAGAATTTTCTTGATACTCTCCGGCAGCGCATCGCGCGTTCGCTTGCCATCCTCGCTGAGCTGCACCTCGAATGCCTCGATCCAGCTATCGATCAAGGTGTCAACGTCGCTGACGTGCTCTTTCATCTGCTCGACAAGCTCAAACGCTTGATCGCGTTCGGCCCGCATTTCGGCGGCGCGCCGCTCGGCCTCCTTCAACGCATCCTCAAGCTCTCGGATGCGATCCGGCTCAGGTTTCTCTTGTGGCATGTAATGGGCTTTCTCCCCGGAGAGGCGTCAGGTCCGCCGATGCGGGGGCTCTTTGCGTCAAGAAATTTGTGTCCATGACATTCTCCCAAGAGAGATGATGATCGGGTGCAGTCTCGGTTCTACTCTGCCGCTACCCTGGTGTCAGCCCAGCCGCGGTTTTTCAGGTGATCAGATCATCAGACGACCACATCGAAGGGCCGACGTTTCGCTATTCGTCGAGTGTCTTCGCTGATCAGGCCGGCAGGTGCGAAATCGGTTCAAAAATTTGCGGCGACCAGATCGTAAGAGCCCCTGCTGCCGCGGACGTAGACCTTGGCAGCGGCGACACATATCAAGTCACGATTGGAATCGAACGCGTGCAGAAAACCTGACTCATCGTGACCAGCATCTGGTTGAATTCGCTTCAGCGCATCTTCGTTTATGAAAAACGATGCCTCAATAGCGCTGTCGTGTCCCCAAAATCGCACGGCACGCCGCGTACGGTCATACGAACGACTGTGATTTGGAAACTCAATCATGGTTGAGGCCGATCAGTTGTCGGTACACAAGACTCGTGCTTACTGGCCATAGCTTATCCTGTCCCGCGACGCACACGTCGAAATAGTGTGGAGGCGATGCCAAAGCTTGGCGCGAAGGGGAGTGAGGAGCGATCTGGTTGCGCCAATCTTCAAGTGGCTACGCTGGAAGCGGATTACAACCCCGCTCGTTCCTGTCACAGCAAATAGTTGCGCCTGGCCTCGTTATTCTGCGGATGGGCACTATATCTCAGACATCACCGCGCGCTCCTCGGCTATTATCGGTGACTGAGAGCATTGTGCTCCCGCCGCGACCAAGAGGCGGTTACTATGTCAGATATCTCCAAATTTAGCGTTCGCGAGTGGCTGGTGCCTCCGGTACTGCTGCCGATCTTTTTTGCGCTGCTGATCGCTGCTGCGATGCTTATTCAGTGGTAGTTTCCGCCGGTCGGCGCCGCCAGCGTAAGCCAGCGGCTCATTCGGGCCAATGAAACGAGCCCCATCGTCGTTCGCTTCCGAGCTGAATGTCAGAGCGGCAGACGCTGTGGATAGAACTCGCAAGATGCCGCCGGGACACGAGCGCGTGGAGGCGCTGCAAAAGGCAACGATCCTAGAGGACGCTGGTATCGCTCCGGCGAGGACCGCCTTGCGCGGTATGATGAAGGATGAAGACATAGGCGTATGACGTTGGGGAGCGCTAATTGTTTATTTGGAGAGGTGAGCAATATTGACCAGCGGAGCAGGAACCCGAGTTCCATTCTGGTTCCAGATATCTACCGGTGACTGTCACGCCTGTTACGCGCCCGCACCATCTATGGTGTTGATGTCATGCCGTCACTTCAGTGCGAAGAGACAATCAAGTCCGCTCCAGCATCTCGCAACTTGTTCAATTGCGCCGCCAGATGCTCCGGTTTGCTCGGTCGCTCCCGCCCGGACCTGAGCGGAATGAACGCCGACAAATCGCGTGCGGACGTCTATGGCGAAGTCAAAAATTTGCAAAACAAGAACAGAGGGCCGACCGGCCATAGGATTCGATCTTTTTGTCGCATCCGTCTGCCCGAATTTCTCCTGGCCGAATCGCGAGATCGATAAGATGAGCAATGAATCCGCCACCGGTGAGGAGCGTACGGAACGCAAGCGCCGACTGACCGGAGGACCGACCGAATTGCGCCAAGGGCGCCTCGGCCAGCCGAGGAGAGGGTGGTTCAGATGATGATGCCAGTGAAAGCCGAGGCGCCACCTCTGCCCGTCTTCGTGCTGGAGATCGATGGTCAGCCAATACTGGCGTTCAGGGCCGCGACATTTCGCCAGGCCAGAGAACTCGGCAAGGAGCGCTGGCTGCAAGAGGACTTGAAGCGAATGACGTCCGGGCACAGGCCGCTTTGGGATGGGAAGTCGCCGATTAGGGTGCGTCGCGCCGAGCCAGCAGAAGAAGTCTATTACATTGACGCGAAAACGGAGAACGCTGCGGGCGATTTGCATTTGGTCTATCTGGTTCGGCGCGACGATGAAACGGAGACAACTGGTCCCGTCACTCGTGGATCATTTCCGCCCCGGAGATGAGCTCGAACTGACACCTTATCGGTGGACTGGGTCAGATTGGTTGACGAGCGAACCGCGACCTGTGCAGTGATGGATCCTTCAAACGACCTCCTCAGTTAGTTGCCGAGGGCCCCGAGGAAACTCTCGCGCCACGCCGTAATGCTGTTGCGACGCAGTACCGCCATCATGGCCCGCCAACGCGCGCATCTCTCCTCACGTGTCATCCTCAGCGCTGTCTGCAATGCTTCGGCGACGGCGTCGGGATCATACGGGTTGGCGATCACGGCAGCGTCGAGTTCGTAGGCCGCGCCCGCGAACGGCGAGAGGATGAGCACGCCCGGGTCATCGGGGTTTTGTGCAGCGACATACTCCTTGGCAACCAGGTTCATTCCGTCGCGCAGCGGAGTGACAAGAGCGACACGGCTGAGCCGAAAGAAGCCAGCGAGCGAGCGCTGGGAAAAGCTCCTGTTCAAATACTGGATTGGCGCCCAATCGAGTTCCGCGTAGCGACCGGCCACGTCGCCCGCCAGCGCACCGAGCCTCTGCCGCAGCGCACGGTATTCAGGAACGTCGCTGCGCGTTGCGGTGGCGATCTGCAGCAAGCGGACATGGTTGCGGTACGCGGGATAACCGTCGAGGAAGGCGGCGAACGCTTTGAACCGGTGCTCGAGACCCTTACTGTAATCCAGCCGGTCCACCCCAATGATGAGCTGGCGCCCCCGGAGACTCTCCTGCAGCCGGCGTGCCGTTCGGGATTTCACGGCGCCACTGGCCATTTCGGCGATGGCTTCAGTATCGATACCAATCGGGAAGGCGCCGGCGCGTAGATCCCGATCGAAAGCGTGAACGTGGCCATCGGACGAAATCGTGCCGCCTGCACGGCGAAAGATGGCGTCATGGAAGGCGGTCAAATCCTCCACTGTCTGGAATCCGACGAGATCGTAAGCGCACAATGATTTCAGCAAGTCGCCGTAGTGGGGAAGGGTCGCCAGCACCCCCAAAGACGGAAACGGCGTATGCAAGAAGAACCCGATTCGTTGTGTGCCCCCGGCGCGGCGAAGTTCCGCGGCCATCGGGATCAAGTGATAGTCATGCACCCAGACAAGGTCACTCGGCCTGAGTAAGGGCGCGAGGGCGTCGGCGAGTAGGGCATTCACCCGTCGATAGGCAGCCAAGTCCCGGCGGGTAAAGTTCATGAGATCAAGCCGATAGTGGAATAGAGGCCACAGCGCCGCATTGGAGAAGCCGCTGTAGTAGCCGTCATGGTCCGCGCGAGTAAGATCGACGGTGGCGTACGTCACTCCCTTGGTCTCGAAAACGTTCGGCTGTGGTGCTGTTTCTCCTAGCTTGCCACTCCACCCAAACCATAGGCCTCCAGCCTGGTGCAGAGCGTCGACGAGGCCGGTCACAAGCCCCCCGCTGCGCTGCGCAGCTTCTCCCGGCAAGGCGACACGGTTGGAGACGATGACCAGGCGGCTCAAGCGGGTTCCCTCCGCGCTGTCGGGGCTGCGTCAAACCGAGCCGCTAAAAGATCTCGGCCAACACGGCAGTCGCAAATGATCGAGCGGTGACATCCGCCGGAGCCACATTCGCATCGGTCCTCACGCGAAAATCCACAAGTCCTTCTACCGTAACCGATGGTGCCGTCATCAGGCATTCTGGGCGCTGAGGTCGGGCGCGATGCATGGATATTGCGCGGCAAGATCAAGGCGTTACTTGTAGAACATATAGATCTTCTCGCGGTAAATATAGGATACTTTGCCGACAAGCTGGATTGCTGGGCGCCGTCTAAAACTGATCTTCGCCAGGATTTCGACGGCAGACGCCCCGGGTGTGCCTCTCGATCTCAGCCAGTGCGGCGTCGAGCGAGGCGTGCGGCCCTTGCTGTATGCCGGCCATAGTTTCCGATGCGTGGCCTTCCGGATGGATCATGAACTGACGGGGAGCGCTTGCCGTGATGCGCCCCATCGAGCGGCCGAGCAGGTCCGTCAGCTGCCAAACCGTGCCTCCCTCTGCCGGTGTAACGATCACATCCATGGTGAACCTTGAGCCTGTACGCCGCGCGGACAAACCGTTGCAATAACCGATGGGCGAACTACCGAGTTCCGCGGCCGCGGCATTCTCGGTACTGGAAGGATTGCCGCTTCGGATCGACCCGCGATCCAGCGAATGGCGCTTAATGCCGATATGTGCGACTATATGGAATGGTCAAAAAGAAAGGTCGAAGGCCAACGTCGGGAGAAGCAATGGCAACCGCTCTCGACCGTTGGGACGAGGAAGGCGGAGCGCAGGAGCTGGCGTGGCCTTCACCCTATGAAGCCAGCGATTTGCGGGATGTGGAGCGCAGAGTCCTGGAATGCCTGGGTGCCGCCCTTGTCAGCGAATGGAATGATCTGCCTACTGACGTCCAGCGCAGGCTCTTCGAGCAGGCGGCCTCGGGCAAATCGCACGACGCCACCCTGTTGAAGACGCGGATCGCCCGTTTCCTGCACGATCATAAAGACGCTTCGCGTGTGCGCTGACACTACCTTGGCCGATTCGTTCACGCCGTTGCTTTTCGCTGACCCGTCTTCTGCAGTATGGGTATCGCGGATCTGATGGCCGAAGAATGAGAGCGACGATGGTGGAAGCGTGGCCGGTAGGCTGGGCTGAAGTGGTGGCCATCGATTCTTTTTTCCGCCCCGTCTTGGCAATGCGGCAGTGCTGCAAGAAGGCGTAAGCAATCATCGTCATAAGAGCGTGACGGTGAGGACCGTGCCAGGACCGTCCCTCGAAGTGATCGAGACCGAATTCCTCTTTCAACTGTAGATGCGCTTGCTCGCAGATCCATCGCGTCTTGACGTTTGCAGCCAATCGCCGCAGGTCTATCTCGGATAGCAATTCTTCTCTCCGAGTCGCGATGCTCGCCGATTGCCAACTCGCATTTTTTCACTTGGCATCAGCAAGCATCTCGTCCGCCGGCATCGACAACAAATCCGCGATGTGTATTGCCTGTATTTGGTGACTTCGCAGCCATCTCATGATAAAGAGATAGCTAATCTCGGCACAAAGAGCACTGTAATCGGATTGCTTCACGATAGCGCCGATGCAAAGCTGTCTCTGAAGGATAGCCGATCATGACCATGCGCTCCCGACGCGAAACGGTCACCTTCAAGCATCCCTTCCGGATCAAGGGCATTGACCGCCTGCTGCCTCCGGGCGCCTACGAGGTCATCACCGATGAGGAGATGATCGAAGGATTGTCGTTCGCGTCGTTTCGCCGGGTTGCCACTATGATCACGGTGCCGGCGGCGCCGCCGCGCACTTCAACGATGGAGAGGATTTCCATCAATTCCGGTCGATTTGGCTGACGCTCAGCGCATTGATGCCGACGCGCCTCGTGAGTGACGAGCCACTCGATCTCGACAAGCACCGCTGAGTGGCTGCACAAGAAGCGACCGACGTCCGGCGTATTCTGGCGCATGTCGAGAGCAACGCAAAGCCCCTGCGCGATGGGAAGCTTTCTTAAATCTGATGACGCGGCGTCAAACGACTTTCGCACCACACAGCTGGCCTTCACCGGATCCTTAGCCGCCGCGGTCTTGGCAGCTATTTCGTGATGCTCTGAGCAAAATATCGTTTCGGGACGGGCTTGTACGTCCCCTTGCGGCGGCTTATGTGCTGTTAGCACTCGCTGGCCACGACTGCCATTTCGTCCAAAGCAACAACAACGAGAAAGCAGGAGGACAGCATGAAATTCCGTCCGCTTCACGACCGCGTTGTGGTCAAGCGTATCGAAGCCGAAGAGAAGACCGCTGGCGGCATCATAATTCCGGACACTGCTAAGGAGAAACCCTCGCAGGGCGAGATCACGGCGGTTGGCCCAGGCGGCCGCGACGAATCCGGCAAGCTGATTCCCATCGATCTCAAGGTTGGCGACCGCGTCCTGTTCGGCAAGTGGTCAGGCACGGAGATCAAGCTCGATGGTCAGGAACTACTGATCATGAAGGAAAGCGACATTATGGGCGTTCTCACCGAGCTGACCGCCGCCAAGAAGAAGGTCGCCTAAGCGCCAGTCTGTTTTCCTTATCCTAAGCAGCCAGCGTCTCGAAGGAGAAGGATAAGGCCCGGAAGTTGAAATCCCGCCCCTTAAGAGCTTGCCGAGTCGCGCGGTCTTTCGGATTTGACAGTTGAAAACGGAGATCATTATGTCGGCCAAAGAAGTCAAGTTCGGCGTCGATGCCCGCGACAGGATGTTGCGCGGTGTCGAAATTCTCAACAATGCAGTTAAGGTCACGCTCGGTCCCAAGGGCCGGAACGTCGTGCTCGACAAGTCGTTCGGCGCCCCCCGCATCACCAAAGACGGCGTCACCGTCGCCAAGGAGATCGAGCTCGAGGACAAGTTCGAGAACATGGGCGCGCAGATGGTGCGAGAAGTTGCCTCCAAGTCGGCAGATGCAGCCGGGGATGGCACCACCACCGCGACCGTGCTCGCGGCTGCGATCGTGCGCGAAGGCGCGAAGGCGGTTGCCGCCGGTATGAACCCGATGGACCTGAAGCGCGGTATCGACCTCGCGGTCGACGCCGTCGTCGCGGACCTCGTGAAGAACTCCAAGAAGGTCACCTCGAACGAGGAGATCGCCCAGGTCGGCACCATCTCGGCCAATGGCGACGCAGAGATCGGTAAGTTCCTCTCCGACGCCATGAAGAAGGTCGGCAACGAAGGCGTCATTACGGTTGAGGAAGCCAAGTCGCTCGAGACCGAACTCGAGGTCGTCGAAGGGATGCAATTCGACCGCGGCTACATCTCCCCCTACTTCGTCACCAACGCCGACAAGATGCGCGTCGAAATGGAAGATACCTACGTCCTCATCAATGAAAAGAAGCTGTCTCACTTGAATGAATTGCTTCCGCTGCTGGAAGCCGTGGTCCAGAGTGGCAAGCCGCTTGTGATTATCGCGGAAGACGTCGAAGGCGAAGCGCTTGCGACCCTGGTCGTGAACCGTCTGCGCGGCGGTCTGAAGGTCGCGGCCGTGAAGGCGCCGGGCTTCGGCGATCGCCGCAAGGCCATGCTGCAGGACATCGCGATCCTGACTGGCGGCCAGGCGATCTCGGAAGACCTCGGCATCAAGCTCGAGAACGTCACGCTCAACATGCTCGGTCGCGCCAAGAAGGTGATGATCGACAAGGAGAACACCACCATCGTCAGCGGCGCCGGCAAGAAGGCCGACATCGAGGCGCGGGTGGCGCAGATCAAGGCGCAGATCGAGGAGACCACCTCGGACTATGACCGTGAGAAGCTGCAGGAGCGTCTCGCCAAACTCGCGGGCGGCGTCGCGGTGATCCGCGTCGGCGGCGCGACCGAGGTCGAGGTGAAGGAGCGCAAGGACCGCGTTGATGACGCGATGCATGCGACCCGCGCGGCCGTCGAGGAAGGCATCCTGCCGGGCGGCGGCGTCGCCCTGCTGCGTGCTTCCGAGCATCTCAAGGGGCTACGCACCAAGAACGATGACCAGAAGACCGGCGTCGAGATCGTGCGCAAGGCGCTATCCTATCCGGCGCGCCAGATCGCGATCAACGCTGGCGAGGACGGCTCCGTCATCGTCGGCAAGATCCTGGAGAAGGATCAGTATGGCTACGGCTTTGACTCCCAGTCCGGTGAGTACGGCAACCTGGTCACCAAGGGCATCATCGACCCGACCAAGGTCGTTCGTGTGGCGATTCAGAACGCGGCTTCTGTTGCGGCGCTCCTGATCACTACCGAAGCCATGGTGGCCGAATTGCCAAAGAAAAACGCCGGCGGTGGCGGCATGCCTCAAGGTGGCGGCATGGGTGGTATGGATTTTTAAGTCGAGCTCGTTTAGAGCTCAACAATAACGAAGGCCCGGCAGAGATGCCGGGCCTTTATTGCAGGAACTGGCAAGAAAGCGGCCGCTGGGAAGCGTCGTGAATTCTGCTCATACTGAAGATCCCTTCACTGTCCAACTTTGTTGACCCAAGACGGACGCACGCCGGTCCAGACTGGAAGAGCATCCCACTCCGAGCAGCGCATCCGGCGCTCCTCACCTCCGACGCTCACAAAAACAAAGGGCGCGTCGTCCCGGCCTGTTTTCGAGCCAACGAATATTGCCGGAACGCCGTAGGCATCCCTGATGATTGCAGTGTTTGCCATTCACCGGCTCCCATTTGGCTTGAACTAGCCTCAACCGCTCGGTTTGCATTTTTAACGCATTGAACGCATGGTGACTGAGCCGCCCTGCAGCTACAGAATAGCCACAACCGCTATCAGCAGTGCGAGGAAGATCGGCACCAATAGCGGTGGCATAAGCCACTCACGAATTTCGAATTTGTCGGATTTTGACATTTTACCGCCTTCACTCGAGTTAAGGCGGGAGCGCAGAGCTCTCAGTCACCGATAACAGCCACGAAGCGCGCGGTGATGCTCATCATATAGCAGTCTTCTGCTCATCATATAGCAGTCTTCTTACCACCTAGCCAGATCAAATGTTGAACCGTTGCTGCCGAGAGTGGACTGGCAGTCGGTAGCGTCTCTGGATTGGGCGGGTTCACCTCCAAAAAACGGCGGCGATAACCAACACGACAGGGATGGCCGCGAGTACGATCACACCTATGCGGAAGCCAACTTCGCCAGGCATTGGGAACTCCCGCAAAGGCAAGAGTGCAACTGTCTTTCTGACGCAGATAGACTCCTTTAGCACTCTGCAATGACTGCCATAAACGAAACCTCCGCGGCTGCCGAGTCGGAATCGATCTCGCGGTCGGGCGACGACGGTCGCAATTCATCGACCACCTGTTGCAGGGTGACATTTCCGCCCAGCCGCCCGCGTGCGAAATCGAGCACGTTGTCAATCAACCCGGCCGTTCGCATGACGGTGGTCTGCGTCATCGCCGCGACTTGATGCTGCTCTTCCGTCTGTGTCAATCGGCTTGCAAATTTGGCTCTGACGCAATTTTGGTGCAGCTCCGATTATTCTGCGCCGATTAATCTCGCTTGAAGCAGATCGATTTTGCCGCGACCGTACATTTGACGTTTGACCAGCTTGAGGCGCATGATCTGACCTTCAGTCTGCCCGTTGGACCAGGGCGAAGCGATTGCTGCCCGAACCGCCGCTTCATCCTTGGTGACGCCGCCGGCAAAGGACGCGACGAGACTAGCGCGAGCTCGCTCGATCCATGGGGTAAGGCCCGCCTCAGCCTTGCTCCGGATCATCAAGTGGAATTCGGCAACGAGCTCGCGTGCCTCAATCAGCGTTGGTACGCCAGCTTCGAGCCGCGACCGTGAGGGTCTCAGCTTTCGTGAGCAAATCCCGCCCGATTGTCAGGAGGCGCGCGATCGTTCTGGCCGACGGAATCCGCTGAAGATTTTGCGCGTCGGCCTTTTCAGCCCGTCGTCTGCGGGTCGCCCACTCGCTGATGACGCGGAGCGAGCCTCGGAAGCCGCGCGCCGTTAAGCGGCGCCAAAGTTCAGCTCCGTTTCGACAGCCAGACGCCCACTGATCGTCGAGCCATGGCAAATGCAAGTCCAACGAACTTTGCCGGGTCCGGAACACATCGTTACGTTCACCGCGGATCACCTGCCGTACCAGCTTTCTGCTATGGCCGGTCTGGCGCACGATCTGCTTGATAGGTAGGCCGCGCTTCGACAGAGCCAGGATGGCTGCATTGGTCTCCTCGCGGCGCAAATAGCCCTCATACTGGAGGCGCTCGGCGGCTGTGAGCAGCTTGGGATCAATCGTGGTCGCACCGATGACGGTGCGTATCTGGCGCATCGATTTGCGGACGGCATCGAGGAAAGCCCGACTGGCGTTCTCCATTAGATGCCAACGATCTGCGACCTGAACAGCCTGCGGTAGGGCCTTTGCTGCCGCTTCGCCATATCCTCCACCACGGTCACGGGCGATGATCGCAATCGTGGGATGCGCAGCGAGCCAGGCCTGGGCGGTCGCGGGCTCCCGGTCCGGCAGCAGCGTGACGATCCGGCGCCTCTCCAGGTTGCAGATGATGCTGGCGTACCGGTGATTGCGGCGCCAGGCCCAATCGTCAATGCCGATGACCGTGAGCGGGTCAGCCGGGGGACGGCTGCGGCGCCGCACTACGCGCAGGAGCGTGTCTTTGCTAACTGGCAGCATCAGCCGTTTTGCGAAGCCGGCTGCCGGTCGGCCACCAAGCGCCAGACCGAGATGATGGACGATAGAGTCCAGCCTCGCCGTCCTTCGGGCGGACGGCGCCAGAACCCCCTCGGCGAAACGCTCAGTGAAGATTTGGCGCCCGCACACGACGGCATCGCAGCGGAAGCGGCGGGCGATTACCAGGAGCTGTACGATCCGCCCTGCAAGCGGCAGATCGGTCACGCGTCGCCGATACCGGCTATGAACACGCCGAGAAACTGTACCGCACGATGGACACAGACCAACGCTTCCGGACGCCCGAACGGCAATAACGGCCTTATCACCTTCGTAATACGCACTCTCTACAACAAACCCACGCGGCACCAGACTGGAGCGGTGGAGTGCTTGCTGCATGGCGCTGATTCTCCCCCAATCAAAGCGCCAGACATCTCTTAAACTGCATCAAAAGTGAGTCAGAGCCAATATTGCAGGCCGAATGACATCCGTCTGGGCCTCCCGGCCAAGTATGCGGGCCCTGGCGCTGACCGACGCGAGAGGGTTACGAAGATCGTGGCCAACGACTGCAATGAACTGCTCGCGCAACTCCGACGTCTCGCGTTCGCTCGCCAAACTCGTCCTGCAGCTTCTCGCGCCGCCAGAAGCTCCTGCTCGTCGCTCCGCCGAACCGTAGCCTTCAGCAAAGCCAAGCGGATGAACAGCGGCTTGACGGCAGCATCCCCGCCTTCCAGAGCGTTGCATAAGCGGGCCCCTACAGTTTCTACTTCAATCGCGGTGCGAGGGACCGGCCATCATCCGGTAAGAGCATGGAGATGCTGGCCAAGCTGCCTTTGCGCATAGGGTTTGGCAAGGAAGCGGGCTCCGGCGGGAAGATCCTCGATGGCAGGTTCTACCTGGCCCGAGGTGACCAGCAGTGCGATCGGAGGCCAACGGTTGCGAACAAGGGCTAGACGTCGCAGGCCGTCCATCGAGCCGGGCATCTGGATATCGGTAAATACGATCGCGATATCGGCGGTGGTCTCCAGGAGATCGATTGCATGATCCGCATCGACGGCCTCTACGACCTCGAAGCCGAGCTCGCGCACCATCTCAGCCGCGCTCAGACGAATGAGATACTCGTCCTCGACTATCAGAACAATGAGCTTGCGAGCCACCGAAGGGGGTACTTTACTCTGGAGATCCACAGGTAACGGACTCCGCCTCGCATTGTTCCGAGAACGTTTCATCTCGTCGGGCGTTGGTCTTGGAACCCAGATGCTTCCAAATGTAGTTCGATGATGCCCGACCTCAGCGCCGACATCACTGCTGTTCAGCAAATCAACGCTGTTCCGAAGATTTTGGATGCCGTAACCCGCATGACGGGCATGGGCTTCGTAGCGGTCGCCAGAGTGACCAGCGATCGGTGGTTGTGCTGTGCCGTTCGCGACAGCATCGATTTCGGCCTCGTGGAAGGCAGCGAGCTTCGCGTCGAAACGACGATCTGCAATGAGATTCGCGACCATGGCGAACTGGTTGTCATCGATGACGTCGAGACGGATACCGGATTTTGCAATCATCCCACGCCGCGCATCTATGGCTTCAGGAGCTACATCTCCGCTCCGATCAAGCGTGCGAACGGAGGCATCTGGGGCACGCTCTGCGCGATCGATCCGCGACCGCGCGAATTGAATCGACCTGAGATCGTCGATAGCTTTCGGCTTTTTGGGGAATTGATCGCTGCGCAGCTCGATCTCAACGAGCGCTTCGAGCGCTCTCAAGCCGACCTTGCCGCGAGGTCGGAGAGCCTGCTGGCCAGTGAAGTGGGGCGGCAGTCTGCCGAAGCAGATCTGAAAAGCACCCGGGCCGATCTGCTTGACGAACGAAAGACGTCGGAGCTGCGCGAGCAGTTTATCGGCGTCCTGGGACACGACCTCCGCAATCCGTTGGCATCCATAGCCGGGACAATCAGGCCCGACGCAAACGAGCCGCTGGCCCCCGTCATCGAACACGTTGTCGACGAAATGCGTCTGGCGTGGCCAAACATTAATCTCGAAACCGATATTGCTCTGAACGAGCCGATTCGATGCGACCGCATCAAGATCAGCCAATTGTTCTCCAATTTGCTCGGGAATGCGATCACCTATGGCGACATCGACAAGCCAATCATTGTTTCGGCGGCCGATGTGATGTCTTGTCGTAGGAAGGGAAGGCCGGATGATCTCTCGCATTCTTGAACTCTCCCGGCGCAAGAAGGCAGATAAAGCGGCGCAGGATCTGCTCCGGGTGCTTCTCGTGCATCTGGATCAAGTCAAGTAATGGCGTCGATGCCCGATGGCTCGAATGCATTCCCGCGGCGCTCGACGCCGGCATAGCCCGGCGCCGGCTTGCTTGGACCGGATGGTCTGGGGGAACCTCTGGCAACCAAGTTAGAGCTGGCGTATTGTCTTCCGATCACCGGCCGAGGCTTGTCCCGTAGGCGTCGGTGACTGAGAGACCGAGAGCGCTCCCGCCTGCACGGAACCGGAGTGCTCCTATGGAACGCTATTTCTTTGACATCCAGAGTGGCCGGGAGTTCTTCGCCGACGAGGAAGGACTACGACTGCCCAATCAGAAGGCTGCTGAAGTTGAAGCGATGCAAACGCTGACGGGGATCGCCAGAGAGTCCGTATTCAAAGGCAGTCGTCCAGATTTGGCAGTGGAGGTGCGCTCGAGGACTGAACGGCTTTTCTGCGTATCGATCGTCTATCGAAGTGAAAGCACTAGACATTGAGACTGCCTGTGAGAACGGACACCTCCATCTCGATTGGGTCTCCCGCTCCAGTTGGAGTTCTCGACCAGCCGTGAGGCTGTCCAAAACATTTCTTCGATCATGTCTGGTCGGAGTGCCTTCGAGCACATATATCGAGGTCGTCACCGCCCCGCCCGAGGCAACCATCGGTGATGAGAACGCCTGTCGCGCTCCCGCCCATTCAAGGGAGAAAGCCGTGCAGGTTCGTAGCGAATCTCAATCTTCGACGTTCGAATACCGTCTCACTCAAGAGGCGATCAATTTACGCCAGCAGGCTCAAGGAATGCCTGTTTGCGTCCGCCGCGCCGAACTACTTCAGAAGGCCCGGCAGATCGATGTTGCCCTGGAGGTGAACAGGTGGCTCAGTTCTCCGGGACTTCAACCGCCAATGTAATTCGAAGGCCTGGACCTGCTTTCGGGCCTCTCGCGCTGGCGCAGACATCTTTCCAACAGGGCGCTCATGATGATCCGATATTTCTTCGATATCAGAGACGATCGGGAGCTCTACCCGGACGAAGATGGAATAGAGTTTTCAACGCAACGTGAGGCCGAGATGGAGGCGGCTCACACATTGGCGGGATTGGCCCGCGATTTGGCGGGTCAGGAAGACCGGCCGGACGTTGCTATCGAGGTTCGAACGGAAGCCGGGCGCGTATTTCAAGCTGCATTGACCTTCGAAGCCAATAAAGCCCAATAGGGCTGTCTTTGTCGCGGTTCCGCGGGCTCGATATGGACCGTCGCATTGCAGCCCTCTTGCGATCAGCCAACGAGTTGGTCGGTCCAAACCCTGAAACTCAGCAACGTGTTGGGTCCGAATGTTTGGGTGATCGGAACGTCGGCGGCATCGCGGCCCTGCGCGATCAGGACGCGACCAATCCGGGGAATGTTGTTACGTGGATCGAATGTGTACCAGCGACCACCGATATAGGCCTCGAACCAGCCGGCGAAATCGCCGGCGGCATATGGAGGCGCCATGCCGATGTCACCGAGATAGCCGGTGCAGTAGCGCGCAGGAATGTTCATGCAGCGGCAGAACGCTATAGCCAGATGTGCATAGTCCCGGCAAACGCCTTTGCCTTCGTTGAACACTTCCCAGGCGGTCTTGGTCTGGCGGGCGTGCTCGTAGCCGAAAGCAATGTGGTTATGCACGAAGTCGCAGATCGCCTTGATCCGTGCCCAACCGGGCGCGGTCTTCTCGAACAACTTCCACGCCACGTCGGTAAGTCGGTCAGTCTCGACATACCGACTGCCGAGCAAATATAGGATGGTGTCCGACGGAAGATCTTCCACCGCATGCTGCTGGGCCGATGGTACGATCACGTCGGCTAGACCGCTGTCTCGGACCGTGCCGTCCGCTGTGAGGCGCATGCGGCCGGCGGGCGCGACAAGACGACTGCACCAATTCCCGAAACCGTCGCGGTATGGCGTGATCGGCACTGACGGCTCGCTAACAAGATGATCGGGCAGGACAATGTCGGATGCCCGTGTGAAGTGAGTGCCGACGACTGCGATAAGAGGGGTCGGTTGCAGAAAGTCGTAGATCATCTCGAAGCCGACGCGGATCTTCATGGAAGTAGCTCCAAAGAGATGATTGCGATCGTCGCGAAACCCGTTTGGGCATCGTCACCGATGAAGGCTGCGAGCGCTCGGGTGTGAACGGTATGCCATCGCAGTCCCGACCGCCAGCCGTATGCTCGATTGCGTTGAGAACATCCGCCCAGCAACCTGACGGGAACCCGTTTCAAACTGAAGGCTTTGTTGAAGATGAAAATGCGATCCGGAGTCACGCCCATGTCCATTCAACCGGCGCAAGACTGGCGGGCACAGCCTATATCCGAGAAGGCTTCCTACCAGGGCGCGTGTCGCACTGTGAGCGAGGCCGATGCTGACATTCTGAGGAAGCGCGCGTTGAAGCGGCAACGTGCGCTGATCGACACCCTCAATGGTCGTGCGCCATCATGAGAGATTTCAAATGTCCTCATTGCGGGCAGCTATCGGCCTTCGAGCTCTCCAAATGCAACGGCTGCATGCAGCCGTTGATCTTCGATCCCGAGAACATGGCAATGATCGGTGCGGAAAGTGCCCTCGCATGCGTCAATCGGAATATCATCGGTTGCAACTGGTGCGCGGTTGCGACGACTCCCTACTGCATGTCGTGCTCCCTGACGCATGTCATTCCCGCCACGCAAAATCCTCGTAACGTGGCCCTTTGGAAGCGCGTGGAGGAAGCCAAGCGCAGGCTGATCTACGACCTGCGACGGCTCCGCCTGCCCATCGCGTTCGCGGGCGGATTTCGACTGGCATTCGAGATTCTGTCGGACGAGCATGGGCCGGTCATGACCGGTCACAAATCTGGTCTGATAACGCTCAATCTTGCGGAAGCCGACGATGTGCAGCGCGAGATCAGGCGCGTTGCCTTTCGTGAACCCTATCGCACTTTGCTTGGTCACTTTCGACACGAAATAGGGCACTTTTACTGGAATGCTCTGATCTACGAAGCGGGCTTTCGAGCGCCGTTTCGGCTGGTGTTTGGAGACGAGACTGAGAACTACCAGGCTGCGCTTGCCGACTATTATACCCGTCAAGACCGGTCTTGCGATCCAGCAAGTCACATTAGCATGTATGCGACGTCTCATCCCTGGGAAGACTGGGCAGAGACTTTCGCTCACTTCCTGCACATCGTCTCGACCCTGGATTCCCTAGCAGGGCTTCCGTTGTCGTTGGACGCGCGTGGAAAGCACACGCTGAACGACCCGTATCTAGAAAGCGATTTCGGTGCGTTGCTCCAGTTGTGGACCCCCCTCGCTCTGACGATCAACCGCCTCAACCGCTCACTTGGTCTTGCCGACGCGTACCCGTTCGACATTTCACCCGCAGTCGAGGGCAAACTACACTTGGTGCATATGGCGATTACCGCCTTCAGGAATCGGCAACGAAATGCGCACACAACGCAGATGATGTGCTAACCTGAATTCTGGTCGAAGCGCTTAGCTCGTGAGCAGCGCCACACCTGGTGCGATTTTAGCTGAACGTCTGGCAGGCGAGCGGCGGCGTGGGCTTCGGCTCGCCACTCGGGAACCTGCGGCCTGCGAAAGCGTTGATAATTATAGGCAGCGTCCGCTTGCCGTTGTTAGACAACGCGCTGTGACCGCGCGAAAGATCTGGCGCAAAGCGGAGCGTTCACGCTGATCCGCTCCCGGCAAATATCGTTTGGGCTGTCATGGCGAATATCCGAGCCCCAGACCGGCGCTGATCCAATTCCTGGAGAATCAAAATGATGAAAAGCGAAGCGAAGGCTGCCCGGCATCTGCGGGAAGCGAACAACGCGTTCAAAGCTGTGCGAACAGAACAACCAATGACCGATTACGCGAAGGATCAGCAATCCCTTCACGAGAATCACGAGCGCCTGAAGGCGGCCCGATTGGTGCGTGAAGCCAAGCCGAAAGACGATCAGGCATAGTTGCCGCTCCCGATTTAGAGCATCGAGAGCACCACGATTCCGTTTTCGAGCTCGCCGGAGGCGAGCCGCGCACGGGCTATATGCTCGAATTCTTTTCGATATTTGTGAAGATAACTGAAGGCCTGCTTGTCGGTCTGAAACGTTGTCGTCAGCCTGCACATCTGTCGTGTTGCGCCAAGCGCGAGCATGAAAGTGATCGTTCCGCCGCCGTCTGCTTTGACTCTAGGCATCCACCCTGCTCGTGTGAATCGGTTTCACGATGGTGCCGTGCGATCGCAAGTTGGACTACCGCGCCGGCTTGTTTTTGCGTTTTCTCGGCGCGGGCACAGGAAGCGATGCCCGAAGTGCGATTTCGGCAACTTCATTGGCCTCACGCAGCTCGCGGAGGCGCGCCATGTTCCTTCGCACCTCGATGGCCTGCCGTTCCGCGTCAGCCAATGCCCGCGCTCCGTCTTCAGCAAACAATCGCTTGCGGTTCGAGCGCGCGATGCCTTCGGGCGACGGCTCTCCCGATTTCTTGGCGATCATCCTCAACCCGCATTAGGATAAACAAAACCCGCTCCATCCGAAGATCGAGCGGGCAGCGTGCCGTTTCAGTACATCCGTGAAAACGGCGTCGACAAATCAAGCCAGCGAGAGATTTTCAGCGCTCACTTTGCCCCGCATCTTGTCGGTCTTGACCTCAAAGTTGACCTTTTGGCCCTCGGCGAGACCCGCAAGGCCGGCCCGTTCGACCGCGCTGATGTGAACGAACACATCATTTGTGCCGTCGGTCGGCTGGATAAATCCAAAGCCTTTTTGGCCGTTGAACCACTTAACAGTGCCTGTCGTCATTTTCGTTCTCCAAAGCGCACCAGCGCGTATCGCGTGACGATCACGCGATTAAATCAACTTCGTCGATGTCTTTGGAAAAGGAGCCCGCGGGCGCGTTCAACAAGGCACAGCGGCTAATCGAATTTCTTTAGTATACATCACTTTCGGCTTTTTGCAAGACAACGCTCAAAATTGTTTTCGAGAGCGTTCCTAGGTGAGCGCTTTAGAGCGCGCGTTCTTTGCGATCGAGAGGCTTTAAACACGGTGGTAACGGCTCTATCCATTGACAGTGCGGCTTACAGTAGTCACGTTGCTCTACCGAACTTGATTGCCGGGACGCATAGACCGGCTTGTTCGAGGCCGGCGGAAGAAGACGCCGTCACTCCCATCATCGCAATCGCCAAGAGACTCCTGCGCAATTGGCTGCATGCAGGGCTTGCGCATTCGCAGCCAGCGAGGGATTCCAATTGCAGGTACTTGTCCGCGACAACAATATCGACCAGGCGCTTCGTGTTCTGAAGAAGAAGATGCAACGCGAGGGTGTCTTTCGCGAAATGAAGCAGCGGCGCTCATACGAAAAGCCTTCAGAAAGAAAGACGCGCGAAAAATCCGAGGCTATTCGCCGGGCCCGTAAGCTCGCTCGGAAGCAGGCCATCAGGGAAGGTCTGCTGCCGGCCCCACCGAAAAAGAGGCTTCCCGAGCGCAAGCCGCCCTTGCCGCAGATCGCCGGCAAGGAACGGGCTTAACCGGCGGAACGGTTCTGGGAATGCTGGCGTCAACTGAAGCGGCATTCCGCCTAGCCGACGCGGGAACAAGGCAACCAACGTTTTGGGGTGGGGCAGGCCGTCACTCGCGGCTGTCCGACCGGCCGTCCGAGCGTGGTTTAGGTATTTGCCAGCGCAATAGAATCGATGGATCAGACTCCGCCAACACTTGCTTCGCAAGTTTGATGAGGTCTCGCGCGCGTTCGATCTGCTCGCGATCATAGTCGCCGGGGTGAAAAATCTGGATGTGCGTCGGGCGGGGCTTCTCGGGCATGGGTCTTCATCCGTGGCCGAACTTGGAAACGCAGAAGCACCTACTTAGGTTTCCAAATCTCGCGGCGAAACGGAAGACGGACTTCCTCCGCGCGCCGGATTCTCTCCCATTCCGCAATCATCTCCCGGCGTTGACGGACAAGCTCACGGCTCCGGGCAATCGCCCGGTCTGCGGCATCCAACAGTTCGTGAGCTTCCAACCCGATCGGCTCTGCCATCGAGCGCTCCGCTTATCATGCAGGCGGGAGCACGCTCGGTCTCTCAGCCACCAGCGCCTACGGGCAAAGCCTCAGCCGATGATCTGGCAACAATATACCTGTATTCATAAAGTTCCTAGTCGGACACCGGTTCAGATTTGCTGGCCGTAAGCCGGACACCTGAGAAGGATGACCTTAGACCGAGCCAATTGTGGGACGTGAGTTCTACGTCCTGAAATCGATGCCCCGCAGCACGATACCCCGTGGATTGCCTTCAAGTTCCGTCGCTCGATACTTGCTGGCCGCGCGGGCCTCGATGCGGTCGCGTAAGCGGACGAATTGGGCTTCGCGCTGCTCGGGGCGGACCTGCGGGCCGCGCTCGAGATAATCCATCGCGGTCGTCGAGATCGCGCAAGGAATTTCCTTACTGCCGTCCTGCATCGAGAACAGTACGATCATCCGGTTATATTCGTGGCCGATGTAGCGACCGCTCGTGAGCGTCATGGCTTCCTCCTTTACGCGATGGTTGCTGGCACGATCGCGCGTGCGGAAAGTTGCTCTGCCGTCAGCCCTCGCCGGAGAGCCGAACGAAGTCGTCGAGCAACGCCGCCACCAGCGCCCGATGCCTCGTATCCTCGGCAGGCAGGCTCGCGGCATAGAGGTTGAGCAGATGCCGCGCCTTGACGGCGGCCTCCGGCCAGGAAGCGGCGGGCACCGTCATCATGCGATGTTCAAGCTCGGCCTCCCGCTCGCGCAATTCCCTGACATGGGCCTCGACGTCGGCCAGCGCGCGGCGCAGATCGGTAGCCTTCTGCGCAGCCATCCCGCGATGCTTGTCGAGATCGACGGGATGGTCAGTCATGCGAGGCGCTCGCATCCGCAGCCTGCGCATTGGCGAGATCGACTGAGCCGATCGAGAGCATCTCCATGGAGTCGCGAAGGCCTTCCGCGGGGACCATGATCATCGTAGCGATGCGGCGATAGGCCGAGAAGGTGAGACCTTCGATTGTCTCTTCATCAGTTATGACCTCGTAGACGCCGGCGGGCAGCACCCGCTCGATGCCGCGGATTCGGAACGGATGTCTGAACGTGACGGTCTCTCGCCGTGAGCGGATGGTCATGCACGCCTGCCTTTTGCAAGAGGGGCCCTAACCGACCGACGGCGACGACCATGCGCCTATGATGGGGCAATAGCCAGCACATTCGTCGCTGCCGCGCGCTGACGCCGCAATGAAGCCTTGCCCGAACGGCGTTTTGTACTCGCTATTGGCGCTCCGCAGGCGTAGGGTTCACGCATCACCGCTCTTCTCAACGGCATCGACCGGTGACTGAGGGTCACGTGCGCTCCCGCCGACAGAGTTGCAGGAGCACTCGATGTCGCGTTTTCGCGCCTCGGAATGGATCGTCCCGCCGGTGATCGTTCCGTTATTCCTTTTGCTTCTGGTGTGTGCTGCGGCCATCCTCAATGGCTAGGGCAAAGCGCGTGCCTTACCTGGTCACGGGAACCAACGAATATGGCAGCGCAAATCTCGGGCGCGGCAGCGCGACCGTTGCACTGCGGCTCGCGCGAAAGCTGTTGCGTGACGGCTACATGGATGTCCGCGTCTGTACGCCGCGCGGGCGCATCCTGCAGTCGGACGAACTGGATGAACTTGAACCCCAACGGGAGATGGACGTCATGGCCAAGGGACAGCAACGCGGCAATCGCGAAGCCAAGAAGCCGAAGAAGGAAAAGGCCAAGGTGATCGCGGCACAGCCCAGCCGAAAAGAGATCGCCTGGCAGCCGGATTTCGGGCCGGCGAAAAAGAAGTAGGCGGCGCAATCAAGCTTGAGGCGGACGCTTGATCGCTATTGCGGCGAGGGCGCGACCTCGTGGATGCTCGAAGATGGATCGAGGAGCGACGCCGGGACCCACAACCCGTGTCACTGTTGCCGCCTTTCGTTCCCAAATTCGAACCCGACATGCATCACGGGACCGGCGTCGTCCCGTACCTCAATCGCCATATGGCGCTTTGAAGATCTGCCAGAGTCATACATCGCATCCCGTGCCATGTCGGCCAATGACTTTGCCGCCTCAACCTGCACCGCCCGAAAGTCCGAGAGTTCCAGACCTTCTTCGTCAAGGAACAGGCCGTCATCGTCGACGAGATCGAAGTAGTACCGGGTCATGACGCGCTCCGGAGACAGACGGGAGCTCCATGTGTCAGCGACCGATGCCCCTTGTGCAGCCTCGATCGGTGATGGAGGACAACAGATGTGGCAGCAAATGGTTGCTGGTCCGACGGCCCGCACGAGGATCCGAAAGTCCGCTGTCTAGCCTGGCACACTTGCGTAAGCTGCACGGCAGCCTTCGGGGGACTATCACTGCGTCGACTGCGTTGCGTGGAAGGCGATCGTTGTTGTTAGCTCCGCGCTGGGGCCGAAGATAAATCGGACAACAACGGGTGATCGTGCTATCGGCATTGATGAAAAGGATCTTAGTGGTCGGCGCGATCCTCTTCCTGTCATCCAGTGCTATTGTTCGATCGGCCGAGCAAGCGACTGCTGCAGCCGAAATGTCAATTCGCGACCAGATCAAGGCCGCACGCGCTAAAGATGTATTGGAAGAGAAAGCAGGATCGGTTGCGCGCCCATGGGATCGTGACGCGTCCGGCAAACGCCCATGGGATACCGCGAAACCGACTGAGCCTGTGAAGCAGTGAAATACCTTGGCGCAGCGTGCGGCCCCGAGGTGAAGCCTGTCGAGCATTCTTCTACTGTTTTGTTTGCCGGCTGGGGCGCCATTTGCTGAGATTGATCAAGATCACGTTGGCAGCAGCCATTGCGCTCGCGCTGATCCCCCATGCCGTGAGATACTATGCTTTTCCCCGCGACCGTCTGATTCAGATCGCAAAGCAGTGCGAGACCGACTCAGACAAGTTAACGGCCTCCGACGCGGCAAAATGGACGGAAGCTCACAACGGTGGGACAAATAATCCGTATCGAGCGCAAAGGGATGCTCGAGTCGAGGTCTGCATTAAGGCGGACGGCTGGTGTTCAATGAGTGATGACCGGCCGGCATTCAGTAATCCAGCCATGTTCGCGCCGCGTGATCCGGTCGCCCGAGCGCTATATCGTTGGCGATACGCCGACGAATCTGGAAGCGTCTGTCACGATTGAGCTACTGGGACAATCGGCCGGACTATCGACACGACAATCAATTGCGTCGCAAGACAATGAAGACAAGACGATCTTTATGCGCTGCTGTTCGTTACTTCAAAGTAGAGGCTTCCTTGGCGATAGCCGAGTTAGAAATGCCCGATTTGCAAAGGACGCTGGTAAACTGCTCATCCGTCAGCTTGAGCCGCTTGCGCAGGATCTTGACCCGCCAAAAGATCTCGGCCAACACGGCCGTCGCAAACGATCGAGCGGGTGCCTTCGCCAGGAGCCCGAACCGCCGCTAAGTTGAAAGAACATTTGCCGCGACTGCTGAAACAGCGCAGTATTGGTCGCTGCTTGCCGAATTGCGAAGCGCATTCGGCGAAGCGGCCCTAATAGCGGCAAAACTCAATGGGCTTGTTGGCATACCGCCATCCGTACACTGCTCGCGCAATAGGGTCGCGCGGCGCGAACGTAGCAGGAGTAGGGTGGCTAGGCTTGGCAGCATTTTCGTCGCTCATCGAACACCAACCATCCGCCTTGATACAGGTCTCCACCCGCTCATCTCTCTGCCGTTGATACGGATTGAATACACCATCATGGTGAGCTTCGGCCGATTTTGCAGTATCCGCCACCATGAGCTTATCGGAATCGTTCTCACAACGCGTAATAACCTCTATCAGGCGATCACGAGGAAAAACGTAGTATCTCGTGAGGTGAGATATCCAGAGGAGCGCAGCAACCACCGCTGCAGTGAGTTTAATAAATTTCAGCACGTGCACCTCAGCCCGCGAACGGAACGGCGCGTGACGGACAGGAGCGCCTTCCCTCTCGTGGCGATCGACCACAGGCGGTTGCAACGCGCCCTACCTACAGGTGACGTTTCCGGCAATTTCGTAGAGTTCATCTGTCAATCACTGCACTGCGCTTGCATAGGCAGCCCGCGCATTAGCAAGATCGATCGACCCGATCGAGAGCATCTCCATGGAGCCGCGGACGTCGTCCGAGGGCACCGCGATCATCGTAGCGACGCGGCGATAGGCTGGTGAGGCCCTCGATCGACTTCTCGTCTGAAAGACATCATATGCTCCGGCGGCCAGCAGCCTCTCGATGCCGCGGATCCGAAAGAAATGCTTGAACGTGACAGTTTCTCGCCGCGCGCGGGATGGTCATGCACGCCTACCTTTCGAGAAGAGGGGCCCAACCGACGCTTGGAGTACGACCATGCGCCCGTTACGCGGCAATAGCCAGGACTACTGTCAACAGACCTCGAACGGAGACGACCCTTACTTCTTTACAACGACTATTTTCTCAACAGAAAGAGCGAGCAAGTTGAGACCCGCCTGCCTACCCCGCGGTCCGACGAACCTTTCCAAGAAGCTTCTTCTCGCTTGCCGAGACGCCGAGGTGAGGCTGCTGCTCCATCGGCCTCGACCGCGAACGGCCTCCCAAGCGAAAAGCCCGGCCACGAGGGCCGGGCTGATCGGTAATATATTCCAAGTCAGGCAATGCACGGAATAAATCGGGGAGAGTCGTCGCCGTCTGTTCAAAAAGGAACACCTGAACCGATTATTGGCACCGCCCGCGCTCAACTTCGGATGCAGAGAATCTCACAAAGGCTCTGCATTTCCAGGAGCATCGCGGGGCAGATGCTCGTCGTCGCCAGACTGCAGCGAGCCGGCGCATCAGGCCATCCCGAGAGTGTCCGCACGCGCTGAGTGAGCAATTTGGTACAGACGCCGATCCCTAGACGTGTCTAGCCTCACCAACGGATGAAGCTCAACATACCTCTTAGTCAGGTGAAAATCATGGAAATCTCCAGGGAGACAAAAGCTGCCGTGCGGCCGGCACTGTGGGGAGCTGCGGCCGGAGCAATTGCTCTGGCGATGGTGGGGTTCAGCTGGGGCGGCTGGATGACGGGCGGGGCCGCCGAGACCCTCGCGACGAACCGCGCTGCAACGGCTGTCGTCGCAGCTCTCACACCCATCTGCATTGACAGGTTCCGACAAGCCGCTGATGCGTCGGCGAACTTGGTCGAAATGAAGAAGGCGACCTATGCATGGGATCAGAGCAAGTTCGTCGAAAAAGGCGGTTGGGCCACGATGCCGGGAAGCTCTGAGCCAAACTCAGCCGTTGCAATAGCTTGTGCCGAATCGCTTGGTAGCAAGAAAGCTGTGGAGCTGGGGGGATAGTCAGGCAAGTCGCGCGGCGCAAATCCGCGCATAGACGCCAGTCTGCATCTCGCGCAGTCGAAGGGGCTCTTGCAAAGCTGGCCAGACAGTCGTCGCCAGATGGTCAAGCATCAAGTCGTATCGACTTTGAACGAAGAACTCGAAGAAGCCGAAATCCGTGAAGCCCACGTCGAGCCGAAGGCTTCCTCTCGTCATTTCAGTTCCAATTTGCCGCACGCCACGCCGCCTTCCAACCGGTGAACATGATTTCAAATTGTCGTAGGTGGTAGTATGATAGCGTGTTAGCGATCCAGCGAACGAGAGTCCTGCCTTGGTGAAAGCGGCGAAGGACTTGTTTGATCCCAGAGCCTTCCTTGCCAAGGTCGGGGCCGGAAAATCGATTTCTAAATTTGGCAAAGGTCAGAACGTGTTCGCACAGGGAGATGTCGCGGATGCGGTGTTCTACATTCAAGAGGGAAAGATCAAGCTCACGGTCGTTTCGGACCAAGGTAAGGAAGCGGTCGTCGGAATTCTGGAGCCGGGACAATTCTTTGGCGAGGGCTGCCTCAATGGTCATCCATTGCGTATTGCCACGACTACGGCAATGGAGCCCTGTATCATCACGAGAATATCGAAGACCGCGATGATTGCAGCGCTCGAAGGCAAGCCGAAGTTCTCTCAGTTGTTCATGGCGTATTTGCTCGCGCGCAATAGCCGGATTGAAGAAGACCTGATCGACCAACTCTTCAATTCGAGCGAGAAACGCTTGGCGCGCCTGCTGCTTCTGCTGGCGAATTTCGGCAAGGAAGCCAGCTCGCAACCCATAGGCGTCACTATCAGCCAGGAAACGCTGGCCGAAATGATCGGTGCGACCCGATCACGGGTGAGCTTCTTCATGAACAAGTTCCGCAAGCTCGGCTTCATCAGCTACAATGGAAAGATCGAGGTTCATAGCTCGCTTCTGAACGCGGTGCTGCGCGACAAATCCGAGATAGACCGGAAGGATTGACCGCCGCGCGGTCAATCCAATGCATGGCCGATTGCCCAGGCCAAACGCGTGCCATCAGCCCACGCGATAGCGGATCAGGGCGAACTGGGGCCGCCGCCAGTTTGTCCCTGCTGGTTCCAGCGAATGGCGGACCAGGCTCTTTCGTGCAGATAGTAGAGGATCATTTTCGTAATGGCCTCAGCACCGGCGATCGAACCTGCAACCTTGACGCTACCGGTGAAGATAAGACTCAGCACGAAGGTGTCGATACTACCGGTGATCCTCCAGCTGACAGCTTTGACCAAGGAGCGAAAATGGGAATCTCGCGTCCGAATGAACATCCGTCCCTCCCGTCCCTCCTAAGCTCGATCACGTCGGCTATCCCCGCAAAGGCAGGCTGTAGCTGATGCTGCTTCGGGGGCGGGAATTGAATCGTAGTCGCATTATCCTCCTTGAGGGGGCCTGGCTATCGCGACTGAGTCTTGTCCGGCGACTTTTTCGCGGTATTCTCGTGGTGCAGATCTCAAGCCAGCCTATGAAATGCTGGCGGCAAAACCTCTCGCACGAGCTGACTTAGATCTAAAGCCTCGCCGCTTTCTGCAATGTCCGAGAACAGAACCTCGATAAATGGATGTTGCCGGTTGAACGCAGCCCCTCGCTGGTATTTCGCGCTCACAATCCGTTGGATTGCCGCAAGATTTAGCTTTCCGAGCGCATTGTATTGATCGCGGAACAGACTTTGCCGTCCGCCATGGTGCTCGGTAGATTTGGCCCAGACGTCCATCACTTTGCGGCCGACGAACGCCTCGACGCGTTCAGTTCCATCCTGAGCAAAAAGCCGTAGCCCATCCATACTATGGGGGCCGTCATCGACGCTAAATTGTGTAAGTGACATTAGGAGTCCTCCTGTCTTTCCGCGTTTACTCACATCGGCAGTTCGTCGCGGACTGAGCCTCCCTCGTTCTCCCACCGCGACAGAGCGGCAGCGCCCGATCTCGTAGCGCTAGGCCTATCCTTTGCTAAAGGTAGCTTGTTGCGACCGACTTCATTCTTGTCCCCGAGCTCCGTCAATAAGACGAAGCCAGCCCTCCAAGCCTTGAATTTACGGCTTTCCTCAGCGCGGGTCGAACCCTTGACGAGTTCGCCGGACGCGGTTGCTCTTGCGCGATGTTGCTGAGATTTGAACATATGCAGAGCCCTTTCGTTGGAAGTCTCCGCGCAATCCGGCCAATCTCGATGGTTGACCAGGGTAGATTTGGATATGGGGATCGAACGGCTGAATAACGAGTCCGTGGCATAAATAAGATTGCCAAAGGAGTGCGCGGATAAGCTTTGCCGTGCGTCCAGCCGTCCCGCCTGGGAAAAGGGCCGCTGCGGCGGACTGCAATCAGAAACAAGTCACTCCTATCTTCGACCGCACCGTAGTTGCGAGCGATAGCGTCAGCTGCAATTTGCGGCGAAGAAGCAGGTGCCCGACAGCGTCCGACCAGAACGAGAGGCCCGTCAGGGACGGTCTGATCAGTGGTGCTGACAGACGGAACCACGGCAATCGCGGCCCGGCGCTGGTTCGCACGCTAAGCTTCTGTTCTATCGATCCAAAGAGATTCGCTGCGGGATGGTAAGACAAGCTGTCCGTCTTAGCTTCGGACGCCGCGGAGCGGCTCTTCTGCTCGTCGAGCGAGAGAGCAAGAGACGATGACCCGGTGCTCGCATGAACTGGAGCTTGGTCTCTGATGAATGACTCGGTCAGCCAAAGAAAAGGATAGCTATTCGAGCAAAAGGCGTGCACCGTCCGGTGGTCTTCAATTGTGGTGTCGGCGCGGAGGTGTATCCTGCGTAGAGGCGTCGCAATGAAAAAATGGCTCCCGCGCCGTCCGCGCACCGCCAACGTCAATCAAGTTTGCAATCGAGGCCGTGACGTCCTCAATGCGGACTGCCACTTGCGCCCGACGAGATATCCAGGTTCAGCGTCCGTCCGCTACGCGGCGCCTCATGAGCCAATGCGCGAGAATGACCATGACGACGACCCGATCGCGACAGAAATCGGTGGTGCTCAAGCACCCGTTCCGGATCGAACGGTTGTTACCGGCCCGCTCTGCCGACGAAGAGTCGATGGAGGCATTTGTCCTCTCCAGACTTTACGTTGCCACAAGGATCGTGGTGCCAGCGCCGGCGCCCCGCAGCCCTTTCCTCGAGATGGTAACGATCAGTTCTTGACGGTGAAATGCGCGTCGACCTTGACGGGCATCGCGATATACCGCGCCGCGCACTTACGCGCGACAGATGGCACTCTAAATCGAAAGGCGGCGTTCTGCTTGCGCTTGCCAGCCACATCGCCTGCTCAACATCTCCAATGAGCTTGCGATGCAGATCGCGCCCAGCCTCGCTGGCATTTTGGTTACGATCGCGGCCGCATTGCTGTTGAGACCCGATCGAGACCAAGCCGAGGCGGCGACCATGACGACATGAAGACCACGACGTCCGAATGACCCGTGGTAAGTGATATTTCATACGGAAAGATCGATCAAAGTCGACCCAGCGAGGTGAGACAATGGGAAACTTCAAGATAGGGGTCGCACGCATCGAGATGATTTCGCCGAACGAACGAGGCATGGACATCCGTTTGACGTTTCAATTCGAGGGCGATCAGACCAGTTTTGCCTTGCCAATCTTTCTGAGCTCTTGCGAATTCGACGACACCGAAATCGTCAAGGTCGCTCGAAGCAAGTTATATGACGTGTTCTGGCAGCTTTGCGGTCAGTGCGAGGATTGGCAGTTGTCGGACGACGAACGTCGCGAGCTCGCAAAGATCAACGTGAGGCCTGCGGGACAATGTCGATTGGTCCGTGAATCAAAGAGCTAATCGCCAGTTTGGAGCGGCAAAGAGGACGATGCACTGCCTGTACTCTTCTCTATCCCTGTAGTGAAGGTTGAAAGCTTGATCATACCTGTCGTGGGCTTCGGTACCAACGCTGTGTCGGCCGGGCCACCATCCCTTCGGTGGATTGTAGTTGTCGGTCCCGCTGTCATCCGCTTCCGGTAAGCCAGCGATGTCCATGCGCTGGAGCACCACCAGGCCCTCTCTCGGCTTCATTGTACGCACTTCTCCTGTTCGGCATGTCGGTAATTTCATCTGCCGCCACTGCTTAACTTGCTCGCCATCATTCCAACAAAGAGAGAACCTGCTTTTCGGGACTGATCCTCCCTGTGAGGCTGCTTCCCTATTTGGAAACGACCGCCAGGCGATTGGAACTGCCAGAGGTTGCGGCCCACGCCGGATGCCTATGAGCGTGGCTCGATCGAGGCTTAGACGAACCACCAACGAAAGATGGTAGGCTTTAGCGGTCGGACGCAGCGCCGACCGGCTTTTGCGCCGATCGGCGTTTCAAGTGCTTGATGGATCTCGAATTGGCGGGGTCAAAGTTGGGCTCTGACGCATATTCGATGACCGTGATTGTTTTTATGGCGCGCCAATCAGCCTAGCCTGAAGGAGATCGAGCTTAGCGCGCCCGTACATCTGCCGTTTGACCAGCTTGAGCTTGGTGATCTGAGCTTCCACTTGGCCATTGGACCATGGTTGCGTAATAGCGGCGTGCACTGCGCCCTTATCGTTGGCGATTCCATTCGCGAAGGAGGCAATGAGGCTCCGCTTGGATTCATCAATCCAAGGTTCGAGCTCCATCTCGGCGTTCCTTCGGATCATCGCGTGGAAGCGGCCAACGAGAGCTTGGGCATCAGCCAGCATAGGAACGTTTTGTTCGATGACGGCAAGCGTGACGGTCTCGGCCTTGGTTAGGTGGTCGCGCTTCGTCGTCATCAGCTGCGTATCGTCCTGGCGGCGGGGACCTTCTGCAATTGTTGATGGCTGATAGTCTCGGCGCGCCGCCGTCGCGTCGCCCATTCCGCCACCACGCGCAGCGATCCCTTGAAGCCTTGTCCCTTCAAACGGCGCCAGAGTTCGGCACCGTTGCGACAGCCGCCTGACCACTGCGCGTCCAGGAACGGCAGATGCCCGTCCAGGGTGCTTTGTGTCAATCGGCTTGCAAATTTTGCAGGCCGAATGACAACCTTGACATTTCGAAACAAGAGCAGAAGCGGCGGCTCGCCGACCGCCAAAGGGATCCCCTGAAGCAGTGGAAGCTGAGTCGCATCGATGCCAAGGCGCAGAAGTATTGGAAGGCCTATTCCGAAGCACGGGACAAGATGCTGGAGCGGACGCACACTGTTACCTCGCCCTGGACCGTGGTCCGGGCCGGCGACAAGGAACATGCGCGGCTCAATGTCATTCGCGATATGCTGTGGCGTCTGAACTATCCCGGACGGCACCGTCGTCTCCAGAGGCCGGATCCGGCGGTCGTTCTTCCTTACGATAAAGCCTGTTATGAGCGTGGCTTGATCGAGGCGTAGATGGAGTCCCGTGATGCACCAGTTCGCCCACTCTTGAGACATAAGCCGTCTCCGACGACTGCCGGACGCATTCACCACTTCTCTGAAACGACGTGGCGGCAATTATCGCAATGGAATATCCGTTGAGCTGGGCGGGCGCCAACACTGCGAAGATCGAGCCGATGCCTCATAGGCACACCACATTTGTCGCAGGGCCGTGACGGTATCTCCGATCGCTCCATCAGGAGAGTGGGCGGCATCTCCGTCACTTCTCAATGCCTGAGATTCCGTTGATGCAGCCAAGCCAGATGACTGACCGGATTGGGTCTTCCAGAGCGCAGCTTGGTCAGATTTCAACTTTGGATCTTCAGGGGAAGGGAACGCAAAGTCCAAAATGTCGTCGCGAACAGGTCTGTGGCTATTGGGGATGGTTGGGAAGCGGCTCGTTGAGAGCGGGGAGATCTGGGACAGCTATCAACAATGGACTGACCGGAGTTCCGCCGCTGTACCGTTTTGCTCACCCGCCAAGAAGTCCGAAGCCAAACCATAAGCAGCTTGGCTGAGAGCGTGGACGAACTGAACCTTCCCCATCAGGGCGCGTTGGGCCGCATCACCCGTCAAGGCTCGTCACGCAGGCTTCGGTGGCTGAGAGACGCCTTTGCGCTCCCCCCGCCAACGTAGGATAGCAACATGGCCCAGCCCTTCGGGGTCGAGCACTTCCCGATTGATCCAGCACTGAGCTTGCCAGCGGCGCCCGCAAAGTGGCAGACATTGCCTGACTTCGCAATTGGCGCCTAACCTTTTTCATCACCATAACTATAGCAATGTGTGCTTGGCTGTACGTGCTCTTTTTGCTTCTGCGAGCCGCCATTGTCTGGCTGTGGGCATAGGCGAAACGCCTAACGGGGCCGGAAAGCCTGCGATGGCGGGGGATCCCACCAAGGGGGCGGGATCATCCATGCCGCAGTCTGTGCTCCCCCACAGATCGCCCATCGTCAGCGCGGACGCCGGCCTATATGTTGTTGGGCCAGTCATCCGGCTTCGTGTGCTTGGCTTCTTCGGCTAGAAGCCGGATCAACGTTTCGTGGCGAGCCTCATCTCGATGCGGTCACCTTCGCTGATGGCGATGAGCTTCTTATAGCTCCGGATATTTTCGTGATTGATGTAATCATTCATTGCGCCCTCCAACGGACTTAGCCGCGTGGTGCGCGAGATTCAATATTAGCCGCGTCTTGCGCAGGAAACGCAAGCCTCATTGTCGGCTAGGGAAGGAAATGCGAGACAGTGCCGCTGTCCCACAAGGCATCCATCAATGATTTGCAACCAAATGGCCTCGTGGCCGTTCTGTCGTAATCACCGGCCCTGTCCGTTGGGCTTCCGGTGGCTGAGAGACCCGGCAGTGCTCCCGCTCACGAACGGGAGACACCCATGGAAAACCAACCGTCACAACAGTCGATCGCACTGACCTGCTCAGATTGCGGAAGGCGACCCAAGTTCATCACCAGCATCCTAGTGCCCCGAACAGGGCGTACAATCCGCATGTTCACTTGCGAGTGTGGGAAGCGAAACTGGATCGAAAGCGAATGATTGAAGTCACAGGTGGCCCGGAAGGTCGGGGCGGACCCGGCTTGATCAACTACAACGGAAAATCGAGGTCGTCGGTTCGTTGCTGGACCCGGTTTTGTACGATAAGCCCGTGCTCAGCGACACATAAGACGTCCGGGTAGGCGTATCAGAGCGGACGGACGCAGCCTCATGACGCCCAGCTATTGAGGCAGGGTTTCTGGTAGCAGTCTCGCCGTGCCTTGCCCGAAACCACA
Source organism: Bradyrhizobium sp. C-145 (assembly GCF_023375135.1). Lineage (NCBI taxonomy): Bacteria > Pseudomonadati > Pseudomonadota > Alphaproteobacteria > Hyphomicrobiales > Nitrobacteraceae > Bradyrhizobium > Bradyrhizobium sp. C-145. The sequence goes on from NZ_CP088150.1 coordinate 731,572, forward strand.
AGCTCACGGCAGGCGACATTGGAGCAACTGAGGCGTTCGACCCGGTCTACCCCCGATGATCGGGTTCGGACGCGTTCTAACACAAAGGCAGAGCACAATGACCGCCATCACCGTCCGTCGTTGGCTGTTATCGGTGACAGAGAGTGCTGCATGCTCCCGCCAACCAAGGAGCGTTGGCCATGTCAAATTATAAAGCCTACCTCATTTCTCGAGACGGCCATCACATTAGAGCTGTCGACCTTGAGTGCGTCGACGATGACGCTGCAAGAGACTTGCAGAGCAGCTCACGAACTTCAGTAATGTCGAGCTATGGGAGCACTCTCGCAAAGTTGCGAAGTTTGACAGCAAATCTGACTGAAGGACACCAACCGCGGGCGTCTCTTCTGCTCATTCCCTGTCGTTGTCCCCCGACCAACGGCTCGCGTCGCCGACTGCAATCTTGTTGACCTTTATGCCGATGCGGGTGGCGTCTGTTCGCTCAGAACCGCCGCTATGCAGTCCCCTATTGATTTTGGACGGCAAGCGCCAAGTCCCGGATACTTAAGATCAAGGCATTCAATCATGATGCCAGGCTCTTCAACCTGCCTCCGCAGGGCGGGCAAGGACCGGTCGAGAGAATCTGGACAGATGAGCCGACTCCACAAAGGGGCCCACCTCGTTGCGCGCATCGGCTGGTTGAGATCGGCCGTGCTCGGCGCCAATGATGGGATCATATCGACAGCAAGTCTTATCCTGGGGGTGGCGTCGGCTGCCGTCTCCCGAGGCGATATTCTCTTGACCGGGATCGCCGGGTTGGTCGCCGGCGCCATGTCCATGGCGGCTGGCGAATATGTTTCAGTCAGTTCGCAGTCGGATACGGAACATGCCGACCTCGCGCGTGAGAAGCGTGAACTGGCAGACGACCCGGTGTTTGAGAGGGAAGAGCTCGCTCAGATCTATGTCGCGCGAGGCGTCGAGGCCGGTCTCGCCCGCGAGGTTTCGAAGCAATTGATGGCAAAGGACGCGTTGAGCGCGCATGCCCGGGACGAACTTGGCATTTCGGAAATCAGCACCGCTCGTCCGGTGCAGGCAGCGTTGGCATCGGCTGCGACCTTCTCCGCCGGAGCGGCAGCGCCGCTTGTGCTTGTCCTGGTCTCGCCATCCAATGTGTTGATCCCGGCCGTCGCTGCAGGTTCGCTGCTCTTCCTGTCGCTGCTCGGCGCGATCGGCGCCAAGGCAGGAGGCGCCGGCTTGTTAAAGCCAACCATGCGAGTGACATTCTGGGGAGCCTGCGCGATGGGATTGACGGCCGGAATTGGCGCAGTTGTTGGAAAGGTTGTGTGAGCGTCGGTAGCGCGTGCGAAGCCACCTCATGCACTCTCCCGGCTTCCTTGGCATATGCTCCCTCGGAGTTTTCCCTCCATCGCTTACCCTGGTGTCGGTGCGAATTTTAGACTGAAGAGAGGGGCGATAGACGGAGCCTCCCGGAAGTGCTGTGCAAACCTGGATACCGCTTCGATGCGCTGCAGGAAATGCAGCGGATCTTAGACCTTCGCGCAGATCCCTCATGCCAGCTTCCCGTGATGCTCAGTCTGAATTGAACGAAATTTTGTAGCCTGCATTTTCGAGAGCGGAGAGGACGGCTGTTGCGATAGTCTTGCATTCGTTGGGCTCTTTGTAGGTTTTCGGCCACACCGTCCCGTTTCCCGCGTCCGGAAAATCAACGAAAGCTGATTGGATAGCGCGTTCGATGGTCCTTTCGAGCTTCTCATCCCGTATCATTGCCTGGTCTCCCGCTTCTCGACGATCGTCATAGGATCATCACTTTACCTAGAGCCGTTGCAGTACGCTACCAATCGCTGGAGCGCACGATACCTTGTTGGAAGGAGCAGAACGTATTCTCGTTCCTCGGATGATCAGCGCAGGCGAGCGTAGGCCTCACCGACCCGCGATGCTCAAGCCAGGCCTCTTTGCGGCTGGCGACGTGGGGGACGTTGTCTATCGGAAGGCTGTCACGCCGGTCTCGGCTGCATGACGGCACTTGAGGCCGCTCGCTTTCTCTTTCTCTTGGTCCTTCCAGCCGGCGTGCTTGTCCCATTTAAGATCGGTCCAATCCTTAAGCGGTCGGCAAAAAAGTATGGTTGATTTACCTAGTGATTTCAATTACATAAGAGTTCGCAGTTTTATTCTGAGTGGCGCACCAAAACTACGCTTTTCCATGCTGCAGCACGATCTTGCGATTGCGTTCGCTAGATGATCGGCGGAACGTTCGCGGATTTCTCTCCCTAGGGGTCGCCAAGTTCACGTACGTTCAAGTCGAGCCCCCGCAACCAATCCGCCGACATCAAGTAAAGCAAGCCCGCCTTTGGCGGGCTTTTTCATTTTGACGGCTTTACCTTAGTTGGCCGCCGGTTCGCGTGATCCTCGAACAAGGCGGCGAGTTGCTTTGCGCAGCTCTTGAGCGGCAGTGAATCCTGCCGGGCTTTCGCGATCGCCATCGCACCCGAGTAAGAAGCCACGACAAAGGTAGCAAGCTCGTCGGGGCTGCCATGCCTCAGTTCGCCAGATTTGTGATCGGCCCTGAATTTGTCGGCGATTGCCCGCTGCCAGCTGTCAAAGACGTCCTGGAGCTCTCTACGGAAATCAGGGTCCGCCAGCGACAGCTCGATGGCCAAGTTGCCAAGCGGGCATCCGAGCACGCTCCCGCGCCTGTCCAGTGTGTTCGCGATCGCGGCGAATGCCTGCCTGACGCCTTCCGCCCCGCTTCGAGCCAACCGCACGGGCTCGATCCAGGTTTGCTCTACCGCGAGCGACACTCGTTCGCGGATGACCGCGAGCCCAATGCTCTTCTTGGATGGGAAATGGTGATGCATGGCGCCGGCCGTGACCGCCGCGTCGCGCATGATCTCGTGAGTCGTGGTCGAATGATAGCCGCGCGACTGGAAGGCCGCGGCAGCAGCGTCGAGCACGCGACGCTTGGTCTCGTCAGGGGCGTTCGATCGGCTGCGTGCTGCTATTGGCATCAATAGAATCCTCAAGGCTTCGATTCCCAGAAAATAGCAACTTGACAAAACAGGTCAACCGGTCTGTATTACAAACAGATCAATCGGTCTGTTTGGAGATATCCGTGGCAACTGACACAGCGCAGGCATCAGAGAGCCCAATACATGCCGGGGCGTTCGCCAGTCCGATCATTGATCTCCGGCAATACACGCTCTATCCGGGAACGCGCGACGAGTTCATCAACCTGTTCGATGGCCAGTTCGTGGAGACGCAGGAAGCCTGCGACATGAGGTTGATCGGTCAGTTCAGGGATCTCGGCGATCCCAACAAGTTCGTATGGATGCGCGGCTTCGATGACATGCCGTCGAGGGCGCGGGCGCTGAATGCATTCTATCTTCACAGCGAGGCATGGGCGCGTTACGGCGAGAAGGCCCGGTCGAGCATGATAGACAGTACCGATGCGCTGATGCTGAAGCCGGTAAGCGGAGAGCGCGGTTTCCGCTTGCACGATCCGGCGCTGCGCCCCGCGCTCGAATCGCCGCCTCCCTGCGGCCTGATCGTGGTGACGCTGTATTACCTCCCGGATCGTCCAGAGCCGGATTTCTTCGAGTTCTTCTTCAATGCCGTAGAGCCGCTGCAGGCGCGGGCCGGCGCCAGATCCTTCGGCCTTTTCACGCGCGAATACAGCGCCAACAATTTCCCGCGGTTGCCATTGCGTGAGAACGAGCATGTGGTGGTGTCATTCGCCGCCCTCGATAGCATCGATGCGTATCATCGATATCTGACGGCCATCGGCCATGATGGGGGCTGGCGGTCGGAAGTCTACCCCGATTTGGTCCGCAGGCTGTACGGGAGGCCGCAAGTCTTGCGGCTGTCGCCGACCTCGCGCTCACTACTGCGGCCGTAGCCGAGAGCGGAAGTCACCCGCAGCATTCACGCTCTCCCAAAGTGAAGGCAGACTGCGATGACCAGCGTCGAGCCGACCATGCGCATCTATTCCGGCCCGCTCAGCATGTTTGGAGCCAAGGCCGAAATCGCGGCCCGGGAGAAGGGGCTCAATTTTGAGCTAATCATGGTCCCTTTCGTTTCGGACTACGAGCCCAAGCATCCCGAGGTCGTGAGGATCAATCCAAAGCAGCAAGTGCCGGTGCTGGTGCACGGTGATCTCGAAATCTTCGATTCGACCCAAATCTTCGAATATCTCGAAGATCTCAAGCCGGTGCCGGCGCTCTGGCCGTCGGGACCTGCGGCGCGAGCGTGGGCGAGGATTCTCGAGTTGAAATCGGACGAGGTGTTTTTTGCGCACATTATCCGGCTGATGAATTTGCGAAAGAACCCGGATGCAGCTGCCGCCGCCGCAGCGAAGCAAGTTGCTTTGGCGTATTACAGGGAAATGGAAGCGATCCTCTCCGACCGCCGGTTCCTCGCGGGAAGCTTCTCCTACGCCGATATCGCTTTCTACATGGCGCAGCTGTTCGCTGAACGAATGGGTGCGCCGCTGGATGCGACGATGCCGGCCCTGCTTCGCTGGCGCGACGCGATGAGCGCCCGACCGGCGGTACGCAGCGTAGTCGGGCCAATGGTGAAATTTCTCTATTCAAGCAAGCGACCGGTTCCGGATTTCCTTGCCGACCTTGCCGGCGACGCGGCGGCGGGCCGCGAAGGGCAACGTCCGGTTTGATCGACAGGAGAATGACATGCAGCTTCTTGAGCCAACCGACAAAGCCGTCCAGGCCGCATTGCGACAATATGAAAAGCTGTTCGCGGCCGGTGACGTCGATGGAATCCTGCAAGGATTTGCCGACGATGTGTGCGTTCGCTACGGCGCCAATCCCCCGTTTGCAGGCAAGGACGCGCTGCGAGAACTGCTGCTCCGGAGATTCTCGGCGATGCGCGACTACCGGCTTTCCAAGAAGCTGGAATTCATCCGAGATTCCCAAATCGCTTCGTCATGGACGGGTACGTGGATCGACAGCGTTTCCGGGATACGGATGGAGGTGTTTGGGATCGAAATCCTGCGGGTGCGCGATGGGCTATTCGTCGAATGGTCGGCCGCGGTATCGACATGGCAATCGAAACGCTTGGAGCAGGAAGGTTAGCGATCAATTGTTTCGGCGGAGCCGCTGCAGCTGAGACGAGGTTTCGCATCCGTCTTGCAGCGATGGTTATGCAGCCAGCTTTGGATCGTCCCTCCATCGCTTGAACCATGGGACGCAGCTACCAGCTCAACCCGGCGTCCATCAAACCGGCAGCTGCTCAATAGACAGCACCAGTCTCTATGGGGGACTTCGAACGTGGATACAGGCGATTGGCTTCAAGAGAGGCTGTCGGACCAGTGATCCTGCGCCTGTAAATCGTGGGCGGAAATACACATTCGCGGGCCTCCATCGGTGGATAGCTTGGGCATCCGTGGGGGATTGACTAGATCGATTTGGGGGAATATCAATTTCGGACCAATCGGTCCAAAAAATGGCGCGACCTAGAGAATTCGATTACGAGAAGGTCTTGGACAGCGGGCTCCAGCAGTTCTGGCGCGCCGGTTACGAGGCGACGTCACTCGACGATCTGCTCGAAAAGACTGGTTTGAGCAAAAGCAGCCTCTACGGAGTATTCGGTAGCAAGCACGAAATGCTGTTGGCATCACTTGACCGTTACATTGATACCGTGCTGCAGGCGAACATCGAAGACTTGCAACGCGGACCCGCGCGAGTGGCGATCATGCGCAGCTTCGAGAAGATCCTGGGCTTTGTGCCTTCCTCCAAGATTTGTTTCCTGCAAGTCTGCGCGACGGAGCTGGCAGGGCACGACCAACTCGTCCGCACGCGCGTTCGTCGCGGACTCGAGCGGCTGCAGCGGGCGTACCGTGACGCCATCCTGCGGGGGCAGGCGAGAGGAGAATTCGCGTCCGGGGTCGATGCAGATGCGCTCTCGGGCTTTCTCATCACTAATCTTTACGGCCTTCAGGTGCTGGGACGCGCCGGTTTCGAAACCGACGGCCGGCGGAAGACGCTCGCGCTGGTGCTGAATGCACTGACATAAAAATTTTTTGATCTAATGCGGACCGATCAGTCCATAATGATGAGGAGCAGACGTGAGTGTCGAAAGATTCACCGGCCAGCAGCGCTGGGTGCTGGGCTTGATCGCGGCGGCCTCGTTCATCGCCGTGATGGACGGCATGGTCGTCACCACGGCACTGGATGCCATCCGCCGCGACCTGTCGCCGCCGCTGTCAGATCTGCACTGGACGATGACGGCCTATAGCCTGAGCTTCGCCGCGCTCTTGATGGCGGGCGCAGCGCTTGGCGATCGGATCGGGCGCCGTACGATGTTTATTCTTGGTCTGTCCGCTTTCGCCGTTGCGTCAGCAGGCTGCGCAGCCGCGACTTCGATTGGATGGCTTATTGCAGCCCGGGCGCTGCAGGGCGCGGCTTCCGCGCTGCTTGTACCGGTCGCGATGGCCATGCTCGGAACGGCGGTGACGCCGGCGCAACGGCCGCGCGCGATGGGCCTGTTCAGCAGCATCACGGGCCTTGCCGTATTGTCCGGACCGGTCATTGGTGGCCTGCTGGTCGACGCTTTCGGCTGGCGCTGGGTGTTCTGGATCAATCTGCCGCTCTGCGCCGTGACCGCGCTCCTCGCGGGCTGGCGCATCGAGCGCAACGATCGTGTCGCCGCTCAAATCGATTGGCTCGGCGTCACCCTGCTGACGACGGCGATGACAGCTACCGTTTGGGGCGTGTCGGAAGGCAATGTATCTGGCTGGTCCGAGGTGACGGTCGTCACGGCGCTGACGGCCGGGACCGCGGCAACGCTTGCCTTCTTCGCTTGGCAGCGCAGGGCTTTGCATCCGCTGGTGCCGAGCCGGCTGCTCGCCTCGGTTCAGTTCAGGGCCGGCAATCTCGCGTGTCTGCTGATGTTCATGAGCATGATGGGTACGTTGATGTTCATGGCGCAGTATTTTTCGATTGCCCAGCAGGCGACGGCGTCGGGCGCCGGTGAAAGGATGCTGCCTTGGACGATATCGCTGTTCGCCGTTGCGCCCCTTGGCGGCATCGCCGCCGGTCTCTTCGGAGAGAAGGCCCCGGCCGTGGCGGGTCTGCTGCTGCAGAGCGCTGCGCTGCTGTGGATGTCAGCCCTTTGCGCTGGCGCCTATGACTATGGCGCCTGGGTCGCGCCACTGGTGTTGGCGGGCGTTGGAATAGCCCTAGCGATGCCCGCGGTGCAGAGCGCGGTACTCGGCTCCGTTGCGCCCGCCGACATGGGCAAAGCGTCCGGCATCTACAATACGATGCGGCAATTGGGATGGGCCTGCGGCGCGGCCGCGGCCGTCGCCGTGTTCAGCGGCTTTGGAAATCTCGCGACGGCAAAGACCATGGCGGCCGGCTACTCCGCGGTCTTGCTGTTGACGGCCGGGCTCTCGGCGACCGCCGCGCTGGTGTCGTCGCGATTGCCAAGCGCCGCCCGATCGCATCAGCCGGTTGCCAAGCCGGGCATCGACAACGCTCCGAGCAAGGTCATTGAGACCGTATGATCCCGGCTGACAAGCCCCCCGCATTTCCAGGAGAAGCCAGATGATTGACAGGCGAACATTCGGACTCACTTTGGCTTCGGCCGGCGCTGTGCCGGCTCATGCCGGAACATCCCAGGCCCGAGACGACATCCGCGAAGCCAACAAGCAGACCGTGCTGGCATTTTACGATGCCGCACTAAGGCAGTCGGATTTTGATGCCGCCGCCACCCACTTCGGACCGCGCTACATCCAGCACAATCCGATGATCAAGGACGGCATCGACGGCTTTCGCTCTTTCGTCCATGACCTCAAGAAGCAATTTCCCGAGCTGCGCAGCGACATCAAGCGCGTCTTCGCCGAAGGCGATTTCGTCATCCTTCACGTTCACGCGCAGCGCCAACCGAGCGAATTGGGATTGGCGATCGTGGACATCTTCCGGCTCGAGAACGGCAAGATCGTCGAGCATTGGGACGTGCGCCAGCCCCTCACCGAAGCAACGGCGGCTAACGCCAACGGCATGTTCTAGTCCAGAGCATGATCCGCAAAAGTATGCAGCAGGTTTCCGGAAAGATCGTGCTCAATCAAGGAGCTGGCGCGCGATGGCGATTCAGCCAAATACCAGCGCGCGTTAGTGGCGAGTTCAGTCAGGAAGATTGAGAGGAGAACCACGTGGAACAACGCGTTGCCTCATCCAGTATCGGCAAACCGGACAGCCCATCGCTGCAACATGCCACCGCGGATATCGAACCTGGCGTCAGCATCCATTATGTGGTCGCCGGAAGCGGGCCGCGGACGGTTGTGCTGCTGCACGGGTTTCCGCAGACGTGGCGAGCCTGGCGTCACATCATTCCGCGATTGGCCAATGCGGGCTTTCGCGTCATTGCCCCTGACTATCGGGGCGCTGGCAATTCGTCGAAGCCGCTTTCCGGCTACGACAAGCGCACGATGGCCACTGACATCTATCGGCTGCTCTACGAGCACCTGAAGCTGTCGTGCCCGGTGGCGATGGTCGGCCACGATATCGGACTCATGGTGGCCTACGCGTTCGCGCAGACCTATCACGAGGACGTCACTCATCTCGTGGCAGTCGATGCTCCGCTACCGGGAACGGCGATCTTCGACCAACTGTCCGGCAATTCGCGCAACTGGCAGTTTTCGTTCCACAAAGTCCGGGACTTGCCCGAGCTACTGGTGTCGGGTCGCGAACGAGAATACTTGCAATGGTTCTTCAACTTCCGGATATCGAATCCGGCAGCCATCACCGAAGCGGATTTCCGGGATTATCTGACGGCCTACACGGCGCCGGGCGCCATGCGCGCGGCGTTCGAACTCTATCGATCGTTTGACCAGGATTCGAAAGACAATCGCGATCTTCTCGCCAACAAGGGCAAGCTGAGAATTCCGGTGCTGGTTGCGGTCGGCGCGACGAGCCCGACCGCCTCCCCTGTACGCGGCATGATGGAGGAGGTCAGCACCGATCCGAGGGTCCTCCCGCTCCCCGGTGCAGGCCATTGGATCGCCGAGGAGAATCCTGAAGGCTTTGCAGCCGGATTGATTGATTTCATGGGGCCGCACCGTTGAGCAACGCTCTCGCTCGTTGCTCAGGGAGCGCGCCTCTCGGGCGCCCGGTGCGCCCCGCTGCGCCTCAACTCGCGTACAGATAGTTCGGCAGCCACAGCGTCATGCCGGGCCAGAGATACATGATCACCATGCACAGGATCACGATCAGCATGTAGGGCATCATGCCGGCGAAGATCTGGTTCAGCGTAACGTGCTTCGGGGCGACGCCCTTGAGATAGAACGCCGACATCGCGACCGGCGGCGACAGGAACGCGGCCTGCAAGTTCACGAACACCAGCGTGCCCCAAAGGATCGGATCGATGTTGAAGTGCTTCAGCATCGGCAGGAAGATCGGCACGAAGATGATGATAATCTCGGTCCATTCTAGCGGCCAGCCCAGCACGAAAATGATCGCCTGCGACAAGATCATGAACTGTACAGGCGTCATGTTGAGCGACAGCACCCAGCTTTCCAGCAGCGCCTGACCGCCGAGAATGGCGAATACCGCCGAGAACAGCGCCGAGCCGACGAACAGCCAGCACACCATCGCGGTCGTCTTTGCGGTCAGGAACACTGCTTCCTTGGTGCGCTTCCAGTCGAGCGTCCGGGCGTGGATAGCGAGGATGAAGGCGCCGGCGGCGCCGACTCCGGCGGACTCGGTCGCAGTCGTGATGCCGAACAGGATCACCCCCAGCACCACGACGGTGAGGATGCCGAGCGGCATCACCGACGACGTCAAGAGCTTCAACACTTCGAAGCGCTCGCCGTCCATGCGCAAGTAGGAGCGCGCCGTCCACGCTGCCAGCACGGCGGCTGATAGCGCGAACCAGATGTAGAATTGGGTGTCCGGTCCCTTTTCGGCGGGTGACAGCTCCCTCGGCTCGACCGGGCTGCCGAGCTGCTGCAGGCCCTCGACGGCTTCGCTCGCGGCGCCGGCCTGCTGGTGGATCACGACGTACCACCAGACCGTGCCGAGCGCGGCTGCGGTCATCAGGAACGGCACCAGCGAAATGACGAAGTTCTGCACGATCGCGCCATAGCCCATCGGCTTGCCGTCGATCTGGAGCATCTTCGCCTTTGCGGGCGAGAGCAGCGCCTTGAACAGGCCGACGAACAGGTTCGGCGAATACAGCGTCGCGAAATTCCTGATCCATTCCGGCACCTTGACGCGGGTCTGTTCCTCCGGCAGCGCCGGGGCGATCTTCGGGTTGATCATCGCCCAGGCCACGATATAGACGAGGTAGAGGAAGGCCAGGAAGAAGCCGGGAAGCATCGCCGCCGCATAGAGCTTGACCACGGACTGGCCGGCGACCGCGGCATAGACGATGATCATCACCGAAGGCGGGATCAGGATGCCGAGCGTGCCGCCCGCGGTGATGACGCCGGAGGCGAGCTTCACGTCATAACCGGCGCGCAGCATCGGGTTGAAGGCGATCACGCCCATCAGCACCACCACCGCGCCGACGAGCCCGGAGGCGATGCCCCAGAACGTGCACACGATCAGGGTCGTGACCGCGAGCGAGGCGGGCAGGCGGCGGAAGGCGAGCTGGATCGAATAGAACATCTTGTCGACCAGCGCGCCGCGCTCCATCACGTAGCCCATCAGCACGAACAACGGGATGGAGATCAGCACGTCGTTGGTCATCGCGCCGTAGCTGCGCTGGACCATCAGCTCGAAGACCTTGTTGTGCGTCCAGTTCTGCGACGGGTCGTAGAAGGCGATGAAGCCGAAGAACATGCCAAGGCCCATCAGAGTGAAGGCCGTGGCGAAGCCCATCATGATGACGACGACGATGAGCGTCAGCATCAACAGGCCGAGTGCCGGATCGCTCATGTGTTCAGGTCCCCGCCCATGCCGCGCTGCCGCGCCATTTCATCGATGCGCTGCGCGCCCTCGATGGCGAGCTTGCGTGATTCCTCGTCCACGAATTCAGAGTGCGCGAGCTGCTCCTCGATGACGTCGGTCTCGGCGACGTCGGCAAGTCGGCTCGGCCATTCGCCGGTCTTCAGGCACACGATGCAGCGGATGATCTCGGCGATCCCCTGCAGCATGATCAGCGCGCCCGCGATCGGGATGACGGTCTTGAAATGGTAGACCGGCGGCCCCTCGGCCGTGACGTTGGAATGCTCGTTGATGGCCCAGGAATCCGCGGCGTAGAAGTAGCCGGCATAGATCAGCGCGGCGATGCCCGGGATGAAGAACACGAAGTAGAGAACGAGGTCGAGCGCGGCCTGCGTGCGCGGACGCATCGAGGAGTACAGGAAGTCACCGCGGACATGGGCGTTCTGCGCCAGCGTATAGGCGCCGGCCAGCATGAACAGCGACCCGTACATCATGTTCTCGGCGTCGAAGATCCACGCCGTCGGCATGTTCACGGCGTAGCGCTTGAACACTTCGATGCAGACCACGCTCATCAGCAGGATCATCAGCCAGGCTGTCGCCTTGCCGACCCAGGTGGAGATGCCGTCGATCGTGTGCAGTAAGCGCCGTACACTCATGTGATAAGGTTCGGCATTAAATATGACCCCCAATATAGCACAAGGCACCGTCCGGCGGGTGGTCCGGACGGCGCCTTGCCGGCTTTATTTCGTCATCAGATCTTCTTGGCCGCGGCGTTCGGCCCGAAATAATGATCGTAGGCCATGCGGCGGTTCACTACGGTATCCTGCTCCCACTGCGTGGCACGCTTGGCGAATTCGATCTGCGACTGCACGATCTCCTTGAACAACGGGTTCTCCGCCGCCTTCTTCTTCGCCACATCGTCATAGATCTCGAGTTGCCGCTTCAGGATGGCGTCGGGGGTCTTGTAGAACTTGACGTTGTCCTTGGTCTGCAGCTCGACATAGTCCTTGGAGTAGCGGTCGATCGCCTTCCACGACATGTCGGCCGAAGCCGCGTCCACCGCATTGGCGATGATCGCCTTCATCTTGTCCGGCAGCGCGTTGTACTTGTCCTTGTTGAACATGATCTCGAGCTGCTCGGCGTTCTGGTGGAAGCTCTGCAGCATGCAGACCTTCGAGACGTCGGGGAAGCCGAGCACGCGGTCGGAGGTAGCGTTGTTGAACTCGGCCGCGTCCAGGAGGCCGCGGTCCATGGCAGCTACGATTTCGCCGCCGGGCAGCGCGTTGACGGCTGCACCCATTCCCGAATACACGTCGATCGAGATGCCGACGGTGCGGAATTTCAGGCCCTTGACGTCCTCGACCTTTGCGACCGGCTTCTTGAACCAGCCGAAGGGCTGGGTCGGCATCGGACCGTAGGGGAACGAGACGACGTTGGCGTTGATCGACGCGTAGAGCTTTTCCAGGAGCTCCTTGCCGCCGCCATAGCGGTGCCAGGCCAGCAGCATGTTGGCGTCCATCGCAAAGCCCGGTCCCGAGCCCCAGAGCGCCAGCGCGGTCTGCTTGCCGTAGTGATAGACCAGCACGCCATGGCCGCCGTCGAGCACGCCCTTGGACACGGCATCGAGCAGGCCGAAGGCGGGCACGACAGCGCCTGCCGGCAGCACTTCGATCTTGAGATCGCCGCCGGTCATGTCGTTGACCTTCTTGGCGTAGTCGAGGGCGTATTCGTGGAAAATGTCCTTTGACGGCCAGGTGCTTTGCCAGCGCATGCTGATCGGCCCCTGGGCGCTGACGACGCTCGGCGCGGCGACCGTCGCGGCGGCCCCCGCAGCAGCGACCTTGAGAAAGCTGCGACGACTCGAAGTGCTGCCCTTCTTTGATTTGGTCATGGTTGCCTCCTCCCCTTTGGAAATAGCGATCCCTTGCGGATCGGCTGCTTTTTTATTGGAACAAGTCAAAGTCTTGCGCAGGGGTTTGGCAAGAATGTTCGGAACGATGCGACGCTACGACGCGGACTGCGGTGATGACGCGCCGCAGCGCTCGCTGCCGAGCGCGGCGAAGCCGAACTGCGGTGAACAGTGCGCTCAATGCACGCTCAAGAGCACTCCGCGCCCGCGGGGGGCTGCGGGCGATCCGACGAAGGTTCGGAATCGAGCCGGCCTTGCCTCAATGATGATGGGCCGACACGCTCTTGACGCATTGCGTCAACAGATCAGGGGTGGCGGATTGGCCGATATCACCGAGACTGATCATGCCGACCATCCGCTTGCTCTTGTTGATCACGGGTAGCCTGCGGATTTTCAGCGTCTCCATGTGATGCACGGCTTTCGCCAGATCATCGTCTTCCCGGCAGCAATGGATACCTTCGGTCATCACGTCCCGCGCCGTCATGCGCGCGGCGTTGAAGTCCCTGCTCGCAAGACCTTTGCAGACAATGTCGCGATCGGTCACCATCCCGACCAAATGGTCGCCTTCGCCGATCGGAATGCAGCCGATGTCGTGCCCTTGCATCAACTTCGCGATCTCGATGATCGGGGTGTCGGGGCTGACCCAATCGACGCCCTTGTGCATCACGTCTTTGACTTTCATGGAGGACCTCCGTTGCGAACGCAGCCCCCGCTGAATTGACTATACATCGAACCGAGCGCGGCCGCACGCACGCCGTGACGGTGCGTACCGGGATCATCTCGCCGCCATGTCGCGTCAGTCATGCATGCTGAAGCGTCCATGCGGTGCACTGGCCGTCAGGCGCTCGAACTGCGCATGGGTGAGCTGGAGCAGCGTCTCGTGATCGCCGGCTTCGATATAGACCTCGGGCTGGGCCCGGATGCTGTCATCGACGATGAGATCGAGCCCGTAGCACCGGCCGACCGCCGGAATGGCTCCGTGCGCGCAGTCCATGAACAGCTGGTTGATCTCGGTTTCGTTGGCCATGGCGAGATCCTCGCCAAGCCTCTCCTTCAAGTCCGGCAGGTTGAGATGGTGCGATGCCGGCACGACCGCGAGCATATAGCCGCCGTCGTGCCGCAGCACGACGGCCTTGGCGAGACGATCGCCCGAGACGTGGCAAGCCTGCGCCGTGCGCGTGGATGACATGGTGAGATCGTGCGGAATCTCGGCATACTGGATGTTCTCGGCAGCCAGATACCGATGCAGTGTGGGGGCGATGGACATGGCTTCGCCTTTCGGATGGATGCAACCATCCACCGTGAGGTTGCCCCCGCCGCACGATGGGCGGCTGCGTGATTGCCGGCCTTCAGCATAGGCCTTGCCCTCGCATGCCGCAACTGAGTTGGACGTTCGAAGCGCACGCTCACCTCATCCGTGATCCCAGGCGCGGAGGCCGCAACGCACGCGCCACGCCAGCGCTATCCATGCACGCCGCCGCTGCACGGACTTTTTTGCCAGGGACGGTTCGGTGTGATGGCAAGACGAGGCCAATCCCGCCTTCATGGAAAGCACTCGCCGTCGCCACGGCCATGAGCGGGAAAGCGGCTGGTTGGAATTATATAGATATTTCAATCGTATAGGAGTCCGCAGCTTTATTTTAAATGGAGCTCCATTCCTCTGATTTCGGACGTCCTGAAAGCCCGGCTGCTCTGCCGCGTCCGTTCGCTGTACGCGCCCGGCTGCCGCTGATATGCTCTTGGCCATAGGGACAGTGAATGGCAGCTGGCCACAGACTTTCCCGCGATGCCGGCCTTCTGATCGGACTCGATCCCGCTCGCGCTTTTTCGCATTGCCTCGACATAACGCTGAACAAAATCCTCTACGGCTGCCGCGTTCCCCGCTCACATTGGGAGATGTGCCATGGCTGCACCGGACTGGCGTCTCGAAGGCGAATGGATGAAGAATTGCAACTGCGCGTTTGGCTGCCCCTGCGATTTCAATGCTCCCCCCACCCACGGATACTGCAAGGGCATGGTCGGCATGCGGATCACCGCGGGACATTTTGAGGGCGTCAAGCTTGATGGCCTCTGTTTCGCCGTGGTCGTAGATTTCCCCGGCGCGCTGCATGAAGGCAACGGCAAGATGCAGCCCATCGTCGACGAGCGCGCCACACCGGAGCAACGGCAGGCGCTGTTCAACATTCTGTCGGGCAAGCATTCGGCCGAGGGCACGCTATTCCACATCTTCAGCCTGATCGTGACCACCATTCACGATCCGATTTTTGCGCCCTTCGAATTTTCCTTCGACAAGGACGGACGCGTCGCAAAACTCGTCGTCAGGGGCGTGCTCGAAACCGACGTCGAGCCGATCAAGAATCCGGTGACGGGTCAGCCGCACCGCATCCAGGTGGTGATGCCCGAGGGGTTCGAGCACAGGGCTGCCGAGGTCGCGTCCGCAAACATCCGCTCGACCGGTGCGATCCCGTTCGAGACCAAGGGCACGCACAGCTCGCTCGCCAATGTCGTGCAGACGCCCGAGGGCGTTGCGGCATGATGCGGCGCTGACATCGAGACAAGATCTCGGTGTCAGCTCCTCATCGCTAGGCTGGGCAAGTCCATGCAGGGGCGCTTGATGCTGGAACACCTGCTCCACCGCGACCGGCTGATCGTCGCGATCGGGACCGCCGCAGTGGTAGCACTCGCCTGGGCCTATCTCGCCAGCGGCGCCGGCATGGACACAGAGATGATGGCCGACATGCCGGACATGGCGCCGATGCCGTGGACGCCGCTCTATGCCGCGCTGCTGTTCGTGATGTGGTGGGTGATGATGATCGCGATGATGGCGCCGAGCGCGGCGCCGACCGTTCTTTTGTATGCGACCGTCAAGCGCAAGCAGGAGACTGCATCCCAGGCGGCAATCGATGCCTGGATCTTTCTCGCCGGCTATCTCGTGACATGGGCCGCGTTCAGTGTCGTTGCGGTCCTGGCGCAATGGGCGCTCGAATATTTCGGGTTGTTGTCGATGGCGATGGCCAGCACCAGCGCGGTTTTGGGCGGCATCATCCTGCTTGCCGCCGGCCTCTATCAGTTCACGCCGCTCAAACATGCCTGCCTGCGCTACTGCGAGAGCCCGCTGCTGTTTCTCAGCCGGCATTGGCGGCCCGGCACGCGCGGAGCATTCCGGATGGGACTTCGCCATGGCAGCTACTGCGTCGGCTGCTGCTGGTTTCTGATGGTGTTGCTGTTCGTCGGCGGCGTGATGAATCTGGCCTGGATCATCGGCATCGCGCTCTATGTCGTCGCCGAGAAGCTGCTGCCGTTCGGCCAACGATTGAGTCATGCGGCAGGCGCGGTCCTCATCCTGTCCGGCACGATCGTTCTTGCGCGAGCGATCTGAGCGGCCGGTAAAGACGACCAAAGGTATCGCCCTGCCAATACCGCGTGGTTGCTCAAAAACAGCCGACATCCGTGGTCATACGGATGTTGTAAGCTAAAGAATTGAGCATTATCCAAACAGAAACTTAAGGCTGTCCCGCCTAGCTTCGGGCTATGAACAGCACCCGCGCCACTTTCGGCCGCGGCGGTCTCAATCGAGGCGGAGACAGGCGATGCCATCACTGGCGGCGAGCGCAGTTCTGCCCTGGCGGCTGAGGCGAGGGCGCGTGTCGTGATTCCCGCAAGTTCCGTCCGCAAAGCCGGAAGAACGATCCTGCGGAATGCTCCGCTGCAGATCGCATTGTTCTTCCTGCCCCTGGTCTGGATCGGCTATTTCGCGATCACGTCATCGGAACGGACCGACGCGGTCGAGCAGGCGCGGTCGCACGGCAACAGCGTCGCCGAATTGTTCGAGGAGAACACCGAGCGCATCTTCGAGCGCGTGGACCAGTCGTTGCTGGTGGTGCGAGCGCTCTACGCCCAGGACCCGTTGACCTTCAGCCTGAAGTTCTGGTCCGAGAAGGCTCGCATCGCCACCGGCGACGTGGTCCAGTTCGCCCTGATCGGGGCGGATGGCTACATGACGGATACGACGACGGGCTATTCCGGTCCGCCGCTCTATCTCGGCGATCGCGAGCACTTCATTCAAACCATGTCGCAGGCCGACGATCGCCTCTATGTGGCGAAACCGGTTCTGGGCCGCGCGTCCAACAAATGGACCATACAGCTCGCAAGAAAGCTCTTCGATCTTGCCAGGAATCCCGTGGGCGTGGTCGTCGGCTCGATCAGCGTCGATGTCGTCGGTCGATTCTACGACACCGCAAAGCTCGGCGCAGGAGGAACGCTGGTCCTCAGAAATGCAAACCAGGTCGTGCTCGCCGCGCGGGGCATAAACCAGGACGCGGTGTTGGGGCTGCGTGCGCCGAATCGCGTCGAAGGCGAGCTTCGGGACGGCTTCTATGCCCAGTATTGGAACGAGAACCATCCCAACCGCGATGACCGGCTGGTGACCGCGCGCAGATCGCGGCTGTTTCCACTCATCTTCACCGTAGGTATCTCGGAGCGCGAGATCTATTCGCGCGCGGATACCAGGCAAAAGGTCTATCTCGGCGGCGCGCTGCTGCTCACGTTCATCATTCTGACTGCGACCATGTTCCACTGGCGACGCCGACAGGCGCTGGATCGCGCCCAGCGCGAGCTGCGCGAATTCGCCAGCAAGTTCGAAGACGCGCTCAGAAACCTTCCCCAGGGCTTGAGCATGTTCGACGGCAGCGACCGCCTGATCGCATTCAATCAACAATGGCTCGAACTCTATGGTCTCGTGCCGGAGGAGATTCGGATCGGCATGGACTTCCGCGAGGTGTTTGCAAAACAGACCGCCGTTCTCGACGTCGAGGCTTACCTGGTCGATCTGAAGAATCGGCTCGCCAAGTCGGAGCACACCTCGAACACCGTGCAGTTTCCGGATGGGCGGGTTGTCTATGTCTCCTACGGACGGCGCGAGGGCGGTGGCTGGGTCGCCACCCATGAGGACATCACCGAACGCAAGGCATCCGAGGACCGGATCGAAAGGCTCGCGCATTACGACAGTCTGACCGGATTGGCCAATCGCAATCTGTTCAAGGAGCGCATCGACGAGGCACTCGCGACGTCCGGTGCCTCGGGAGCTCCCTTCGCCGTACTCCTGCTGGATCTCGACAAGTTCAAGTCCGTCAACGACGTGCTTGGTCACCAATGTGGCGATGCCTTGCTGAAGCAGGTCGCGGGCCGGATCAAGGCGCAGATCCGTGACGCCGACACGGCGGCGCGGATCGGCGGCGACGAGTTTGCCGTGATCGTTGCGCCGGGCCGGGGCGCGATGCACGACGGCGCCGCCAGCCTCGCCGCGCGGCTGGTTCAGGCCATTGCCGAGCCCTATCAGATCGACGATCATCCCATCGTGATCGGCTGCAGCATCGGCATCGCCGTGGCTCCCGAGCATGGCAGCCGCGTCGATGAGATCCTTCGTAACGCCGACCTTGCACTCTACAAGTCGAAGAACGCCGGCCGGAACTGCTTCCATACCTACTCGGTGGAGCTCAAGGCCGAAGCGGATCAGCGCAACGTGCTCGAGATCGAGCTTCGTGAGGCGATCTGGCGCGAGGAAATCGAAGTGTTCTATCAGCCTGTGACCGAGCTCGGCACCGGCCGTGTGAAATCGGTCGAGGCTCTCGCGCGTTGGCATCACGGCACCAGGGGCTTCATTTCCCCCACCGAGTTCATTGCGGTTGCAGAGGCGGGTGGATTGATCGTTGAACTCGGCAATCAGGTGCTGACCAAGGCGTGCCGGGATGCGATGACCATGCCGGACGACGTCAAGGTCGCGATCAACCTGTCCGCCCTGCAGTTCGCCAGCACCAACCTCGTCGACACCGTGACGTTCGCACTGGCGCAGAGTGGACTTCCGCAAACCCGGCTCGAGCTCGAGATCACCGAGAGCGTTTTCCTCGCCGATACCCAGGAAAATCTCAAGACGCTCCAGCGCCTCAAGGCGCTCGGCGTCTCCATTGCGCTTGACGACTTCGGTGTCGGTTACTCGTCATTGTCCTATCTGACGGCTTTTCCGTTCGACAAGGTCAAGATCGACAAATCCTTCATCGACAGGATTGACCGGCGCGAGACCGTCGCCGTGCTGAAATCCATCGTACAGCTTGCCGAGACCCTGAAGCTCTCGATCGTCGCCGAGGGTGTCGAGACCTCCGAACAGCTCAGACAGCTCCATTCGCTCGGAATTCCGCTAGGACAAGGCTACTACTTCAGCAAGCCCGTGCCGCTCGCCGGCTTGTCGTGGCAAGCTCCCGCCACGCGGCGGAGGCGGCGGGCGGCGGCGTGAGGAGAAGGGCAGGACGCGGATCTTAAATTCGCGCGTGCTATCCTCCCCGTCGGGGATGGAATTGACCGTCCCGGCTTCGCTCCCTTGGCAAGCTCCTTCCCACAACCGTCTGCGCGTGGGGCCTATGTCCATTCGCAATTGTGAGACTTGAGCACGAGCCGCGTTCTCGCCTCCGTGCTATTGCTGCCCTCGCAATCTGCGCGAGGACAACCATGCTTCCCCTTCCTGCCGACATCTTCACCGAGCCCGAGGACGTCTCGCCCGACGGTCTTGCCAATCTCGGTCCGCTCCGCCGTCTCGCCGGCAGCTGGCAGGCGGACAAGGGCATCGACGTCAATCCGAAGGCGGAGGGGCCGGAGCGGCGCACCTTCATCGAGCGCATTCGCATGGATCCCATCGATCCGCAGGCCAACGGGCCGCAGCTGTTCTACGGGCTGCGCTACCACATCCACATCAACACGCCCGAGGAGGACATCACCTTCCACGACCAGGTCGGCTACTGGCTGTGGGAGCCCGCGACCGGGTTGATCATGCAGACGCTGGCGATCCCGCGCGGGCAGGTGCTGCTCGCCTCAGGCAAGGCCGGGCCGGACGGCAGCAAGATCTCCGTCACGGCAAAGCGCGGCGATACCGCTTACGGGATCTGCTCGACCGACTTCCTGGAGCAGGCCTTCCGCACCGATTCCTATCGCTGCGACATCAGCTTCAACGACGACGGCAGCTGGACCTATCTGATCCAGACCGAGTTGTTCGTGCGCGGCGCGCCGTTCAATCACCACGACACCAACACGCTCAAGCTCATCGCGCCGCCAAAGCTCAATCCGCTTGCGGTGATCGTGAACGATCGCGCCAAGGGCGGCGGATCGGCGGCCTGAGACCGGAGAATCACATGAAGCCTTATGTCATCTGCCTGATGCACGCCAGCCTGGATGGCCGCACGCATCCCAGCCGCTGGCGCCCGAAGGGCGCGGGCACGGACTGGTTCGAGAAAATCCATGACGAGCTCGGCGGCGATGCCTGGGTAATCGGCCGCGTCACCGGCTCGGAATTCGCCAAGGGCAAGTCGTACCCGACCGGGACGAGCGAGAAATTTCCGCGCGAGAACCGGTTCGCACGACGCGATGCAAAAATCTACGGTGTCGTGCTCGACGCGCAGGGCAAGATCGGCTGGGGCCGCTCCGATATCGGCGGCGATCCAATTGTCGTCGTGCTGACCGAGAGCGTGCCGGATTCGCATCTCGCAGGGCTGCGCGGCGAAGGCGTGTCCTACATCTTCGCCGGCAAGTCCGAGATCGATCTGGCGCTGACGCTGGACATTCTCAGCCGTGAGCTCGGCGTGAAGCGTCTGCTGGTTGAGGGCGGCGGCGTTGCCAATGGCGCGTTCCTGCGCGCCGGCCTCATCGACGAATTCAACCTGATCCTCAGCCCCGCAGTGGATGGCGCGAGCGGCGCACCGTTCGTATTCGATTCGACGGCAGCGGACAGCGACAAGCGCGCGCCGATCACGGCGATGACGCTGGAGAGCACGCGGGAGCTCGGCGGCGGCGTCCTGCTGCTGCGCTATCTGATCAAGAACGATCCGCAGGCCGCGGTAAAGTAGCGCGCCGGCATGTCGGGACCATCGGAGCACATCGTCATCGTCGGTGCCGGCGCCGCCGGCCTGATGGCGGCGCGGGAGCTGGCGCGTGCGGATAGACGCGTGACCATCCTGGAGGCGCGCGAGCGCTGCGGCGGGCGCATCCATCCGCTGCCGGCGGCGCAGTTCGGCTACCCCGCCGATGGCGGCGCCGAGTTCGTCCATGGTGAGGCGCCGGTCACGCGGGCTTTGCTGCGCGAGGCCGGTCTGTCGCTTCAGGCGATCGGAGGCACGCAATGGAGCTTTGACGGCGCAATCCTCTCGCGCGAGGACCGCCACGATCCGCACGAGGCGAAGCTGCAAGCTGCGCTGCGGGACTTGAAGGACGATCTCGCCGTCGCCGACTTCCTGCGCCGTCATTTTGCCGGAGCGGACTATGCGCGGCTGCGCCATTCCATCGAGCGAATGGTCGAGGGCTATGATGCGGCGGACCCCGCGCGCGCCTCGACGCTGGCGCTGCGTGAGGAGTGGATGGATGGCGGCCACTCTCCGCAGGCGCGCATCAATGGTGGCTATGGCGTGCTGATCGATTGTCTAGCGGCCGAGTGCCGCGCCCGCGGCGTTGCGATCCGGCTCGGTTGCGCCGTATCGGTGATCGAGGAGGAGGGCGGCGCCGTGGTGGTTCGCTGCGCCAGCGGCGATGGACTTACCTGCGACCGGGCGATCCTCACCGTGCCGCTGCCGCTGCTGCGCAAGATCGCGCTGCCAGCACACGTCGGCGCGAGGCTTGCTGCCGCCGACGACATCGGCTTCGGCAACGTCATCAAGATCCTGCTCCGCTTCGCGCGGCCCTGGTGGCGCGACCGACAGGACGACCTCGCCGACATGATCTTCCTGCTGTCGAACGAAGTGATTCCGGTGTGGTGGACGCGATATCCGGACCAGCATCCGCTGCTCACCGGCTGGTTCGGCGGCCCGCGGACAGCGGAGCTGTCGCATCTCGAGCCGCAAGGACTGATCGAGGCCGGGCTCGATTCGCTCGCCGCCATCTTCAAGCGGTCGCGCGATGATATCGCGCGCGATCTCGTGGCGGCGGCTGCAACCAATTGGGCGCACGACCCCTTCGCCCGCGGGGCCTATTCCTGGGCGACGCCGCGGACGCGCGAGGCGCAAGCGATTCTCGCCCGCGCCGATGGCTTGGTGCTGTTGTCCGGCGAAGCGCTCTATCGCGGCCGCGATATGGGCACGGTCGAAGCGGCACTGGCTAGCGGCCTGGAGACGGCGAGGACGATCTTGCGGAGCTAAGAAGAAGGCCCGCATCTCTGCGGGCCTTTTGTCTCACCAGCGACCGCCGCCGAAGCTGAATGTCACGCCGGGACCGCCGCCGTAATATCCGTAGGGGCTACCACCATAATAGCTGTGCCGGGGGTAATAGCCGTAGCTTCTATAGTAGGGCCGATAGTAGCCGTGATGCCGCCAATGATGGTGACCATGCCAGCGGTGGTACCTGCGGTGCGCGCTAATGTCGGTGGACTGGCTTTCGTGCGCGGTCTGCCCCGCGCTTGAACCACCGGCCGCGTTCGCCGCCGATCCGCCGGCAAGTGCCGCAGCACTAACGGCCATCGCGACAATGAGATACTTCATGTCATCACTCCAGTTAAACGTCGTGTGACAACAGATGAGCATCCGGCGCGTTCCGGCCAGCGCAGGCGTCGAAACGACGCAGCATGCGACGTCCGGTTCGCGCGAATGATCGCATGTCGTGAGATTTATCGCCGCAGCACCGACGTCGATCGCGATGCTGCCATCACCTCGCCTCGATTGACGCATTGGCGACATCTTTGATGACGATGCGCGGGCGGCAAGGCTGCCGCTACTTGAACGGATCCTGGATCGACGGCGCTGACTGCCGGATGCGGCGCACGCTGACCGGCGTGCCGTCGGAGACGAACAGGAGCTCGTATTTGCGGCCTTCGCTGTCGGTGGCGGAGCAGGTGACGTCGTTCACCTTCCTGGCGGCGAAATTGCCGGTCTGGCGGCAGACCCCGGTGGAGGTCTGCTCGGCCGGCACCGGCAGGCCATCGACCTTCGGACGGTCCTTGGAGTTGAGCAGCATGCGATCGATCGGCAACTCGTAGGAATTGTCGTCGGCGCGCTTGCCGTTCTCGCCGGAGAACGACACCACGTGATTTGCGTCGGCGGGATCGTCGACCGCGACCGCGAAATTGACCCGGCCCTTGTCGCCATGGGCGTAGGCCACCGTCTTGCAGGCATAGGTGCGCCCGGCGACCTTGAGCGTCTTGCACTTGCCCGACATCAGCGCCAGCAGGTCGATAAAGGAATTCTGCTGCACCAGCGGATTGTTGACCGGGACGGGGGCGGAAGTCTCAGCAAAACAAGGGCTTGCCAGGGCAATGAGAGCGGCACCGAGGGCAGGTCGGCGGAGGCGCATCGGAAGGCTCACATGCCAGGGAACCACGGAGAAGTTCCGTCCGATAACCATCGAACCGCAAATTGGTTGCGATCCCGTTTGTCTTGCCGAACCCGACCGGAATACCACCGCGCCACCCCAACGGCGATTCGCGAGATCGCCCCAAATCCATCCAGTGGCACTTGCCGTCAGGCCGGTGTTTTTTTCGTGGCAGCGCTAGCCCATCGCCGCCTGCCAGGCCCTGTCGCGCAGGGACGGGCGGCGGTGCAGGCGAGCCTCGAGCAGGGCGCGGGCACGCGGCAGCTCTCCGCTGCGCATGAGCGCGACAATATAGGTGTCCTCGATCAATTCGCGCTGGGCGTGACTGCCGCCGATGCGCACGACATCGGCGAGAACCGGCGCGAGCGTTTGCACGCAGGCCGCGTAATTCTCATCTGCAAAGGCCAGAAGCGCGCGGCAGATCGCGGGCACCACCGGGCCGGCCGGCAGCTTGCCGTCCGCGAGCCGCTGCTCGATCACCGCAAGGCGCGCGGCAAGCGCCTCGTGGTTCTGCGTTGCGGCGGCGAACAGCGCCATGTGGACGTCGGCGAACGGCAGGCCGGATTTCGGGAATAGTTTTTGCGCGGCCGCGTCGGCATCGCGCCAGAGCGCCTCGGGCACGGCATGGCCGTAGGCCGACAGGCGCCATAGCAGCGAGGCGCCGTCGGTGACGGCGTTGAGCGGAGGCGCCTGCGCGACTGACGGCTGAAGCACGTCGGCATAGATCGACAGCGCCCGCGCTGCATCGCCGTGCTCGAGCGCGCCGAGGGCCTGGTGCCAGCGGATGTGGCCGTGCAAAATTCCGGCGCGGTCGTAAGCGGGGATCCAGTCGTCGACGAGACGATCGGCGTCGTCGATCGAGCCGTCCTCGAACATCGCATGCAGCACGGCATGCGCGGCATGGGCATTGGCGCGGCGCAGATTGAATCCGCGCTCGGTGACGCTGCGGCCATGGGCGACATCGCCGTTCTCCGTCATCGCCCAGCCATACATGGTGAGGAACCACCAATCCTCGCCATAGTGCTGCGCGACGCTCTCGCAGAGCTCATGCCGGGCGCGGTCGTGATCGGCCATGCCAGAGAATGCGAACAGACCGAACGCGCCGAGCGGCAGCGACAGCACCAATGCATCGCGCGGCCATGTCTCGATGTGCTTGCGCATCGCTGCGATCGCCTCGGGCAGCCGGCCCTCGATCGCCAGCGCCAGCGTCTCGACATGGGAGCGCTCGCGCTCCGTGCCGCGCTTCGCAACGCGTTCGCGCGCGACCGCCGCCTTGCTGCGCGCGAGATCGCCCTGCTGATAGAAGGCATGCACACGAGCGCGGGCGATATGGGCCAGCGCAAAATCCGGGTCGGCCGCAATCGCGCGCTCCAGCGCCTCCGCCGTGCCGGTCCACCCCGCGAGCATGAGGTCGACGCCCTCGCGATAAGCGGATGCTGCCGCATCGGATGTGGTGGAGAGCGGCAGGCCGTAGCGGTCTTCAAGCGCCATGGTCGTCTCCGGAGTTCAAGCCGTCCGCGCGCGGCGTCCTTCGATCGGATAGGCCGGATCGTTGTATCCGGGCGTCGAGGGATGGCCCGGCACGACCAGCCGGTCGATCAGCGCCTCGTCCTCCGTGGTGAAGCGATAGTCGAGTGCGCGGATATAGTCGTCCCATTGCTGGTCGGTGCGGGGGCCGGCGATGATGGAGGTCACGAAAGCGGAGTTCAGCACCCAGGCGACCGCGAACTGGCCGGCGGTGATGCCTTTCTTCTCGGCATGGGCTTTGATCTCCTGCGCGAGCTGGAGTGATTCCGGCCGCCATTCGGTCTGCATCATACGGGTGTCGTTGCGGCCCGCGCGCGTCTCCTCGTCCGGCGCCGCGTCGGGCTGGTACTTGCCGGTGAGAACGCCGCGCGCGAGCGGGCTGTAGGGCACGATGCCGAGGCCGTAATAGGCGCAAGCCGGAAAATGCTCGACCTCCGGCATGCGGTTCATGGCGTTGTAATAGGGCTGGCTCACCGCGGGCCGGTCGATGCCAAGCCGGTCGCAGATGTTGCAGATCTCGGCGACGCGCCAGGCGCGGTAGTTCGAGACGCCGAAATAGCGCACCTTGCCCGCGCGGATCAGGTCGCCCATCGCGCGTACCGTCTCCTCCAGCGGCGTCGCATGATCTTCCTTGTGCAGGTAGTAGATGTCGATGTGATCGGTGCCGAGCCGCGTCAAGCTCTCGTCGGCGGCCTGCAGCACCCAGCGCCGCGACAGGCCGCCGCGATTGGGATCGTCGCCCATTTCGTTGTTCATGGGGTTAGCGAGCTTCGTGGCGAGCACCCAGGCGTGACGATTGCCGGCGATGGCGCGGCCAACGACCTCTTCGGACGCGCCCTTCGAATAGGCGTCCGCCGTGTCGATGAAGTTGATCCCGGCGTCGAACGCTTTCGCGATGATCTGCTTGGACGCGGCTTCATCCGTCGGCCCGCCGAACATCATGGTGCCGAGACAAATCGGCGACACTTTCAGGCCGCTGCGGCCGAGCTGGCGGTATTGCATGGGCTGCTTCCTCAACGCTTGCGTTGGTGCCAGCATAGCCAGCTACGTCAGTCATTGCGAGCGCAGCGAAGCAATCCAGAACAGCGTCCGCGGAAACATGCTGGATTGCTTCGCTGCGCTCGCAATGACGGTGTGGGGTACGCTCATGCCTCACAATCGGTGTCATCGCCCGACTTGATCGGGCGATCCAGTACGCCGAGACGCCTGCAATTGATCGAGACGCCGCGGCGTACTGGATTCCCCCGCCTTCGCGGGGAATGACAGCGGTGGGTGTGGTGCGCAGCGGCGGTCCGACGAGACGCGCCCTACCCCGGCCCCTTCAAGATCTTGAACACGCCATTGGCCATCACGATGCAGCGATCGTCTACCGTGACCTCGGTGCTCATGAAGATGAGGCTGCGGGTCGAACGCACTACGCGCGGGCGGGAGATCAGGATGTCGCCGATCTGGCCGGCCTCGACGAAATGGGTGTCGAGCTGCACCGTCGCCATGAACTCCTTGCCGGAGAGGTAGCGGGCGGTCATGCCGCAGGTGCGGTCGGCGAAGGTCATCATCACGCCGCCCTGGACCATGCCGCGGCGGTTGTGGTGCTTGTCTTCGGTCGCGAGGGCGAACTCGTAATGGCCGTCGATCTTGCGCTCCCACAACGGGCCGATCAGGTGCATGAAGCCCGTGGTCTCGAGGATGGTCCAGCCGTCTGATTTCAGCCTTGCGGCGGCCTTGTTGGTCATGTCGTCGTCCATTCCTGTGCGGACCTTCGATCTCATTTCATCGAGGCCGGACGTGGTGTAGTCAAGCATCATGAGACCGTTCGACGATGCCACACGGCGGAATATCGCGGATGCCTGCGCGGCCTTCGCGCGCCTGCCTGAGGAAGAAGCGCAGCCGGCATTGAAGCGTGCCGCGGTGGCGGTTGCGCTGACCGCAGCAGGCGAGGGCGACGAGACTGCGCTGCTGCTCACGATGCGCGCATCGCACTTACGCGCCCATCGCGGCCAATGGGCCTTGCCGGGCGGACGCTGCGACGCCGGCGAGACGCCGGTCGAGGCGGCGCTGCGCGAGCTCGACGAGGAGCTTGGCCTCCGCCTCACCGGCGCGGACGTGCTCGGCACGCTCGACGACTATCCGACACGCTCCGGCTATCTGATCACGCCGGTCGTGGTCTGGGCCGCCGAGAGCGCCGCGATCAGGCCGAACCCGGACGAGGTCGCGTCCGTCCATCGCATCGCGCTCGCCACGATCGAGCGCGATGACGCCTTCGACTTCATCGCGATCCCCGAAAGCGCGCGCCGCGTGATCCGCTTCCATCATCAGATGAGCCTGATCCACGCGCCGACGGCGGCGCTGATCTACCAGTTCCGAGAGGTGCTGGCGGGGCGACCCACCCGCGTGACCGAGCTGGAACAGCCGGTGTTCGCCTGGAAGTGACGATGGTAAACGGCGCGTTAACGTGACGGTTACCGGATGCCTGCTAAGAGGGCAGCATGCATCACACACCGATTCGACTCGCCCTGACGCTGGTTCCATTCGCGCTCGTGCTGCTCGCGCCCGCCGCGCGCGGCGGTGAGGCCGACGCGCTGCCGCCCGCCGTCAGCAATGCCAATGCTCAGCTGTTGTCGCAGTTTTTTGCGCAAGGCGGGGCCTCGCCGGCCGTGCTCGAATATCGCCGCAAGCTCGCGGAATACCAGGCGGCGCGCGCCGCCTTCGACGCCGAGGCGGGCGCCTATTGGAGCCAGATCTCCGAGAAGCGGAAAACCCGCAACGCCAAGCGGCGCAGCGGGCAGCAGGTGACCCTCGATGATTACGTGCTGGAGCATCCGCCGCTTTATACCGGGCCGAAGCGGCCGGTGAACCCGGAGCCGGAGGAAGCGCCGGAGCGTCCGCCCCGAAAACCCATTCCGGTGGTCGCTGATTTCCTGCGCGCGGCGCAGGAGCTCTATCAGTTCACGCCGCAGCGCCCAACCAGTGAGGTCGAGTTCAAGCGCGCCTATGCGCGCTACGCGCTCGCCTCGGGGCTGACGCGCGAGCAGGCGGTGCGGGTCTATTCGTTCGAGACCGGCGGCACCGGCAGTTACGATGTACAGGCGGGCATCGAGCACGGCGGCAAGCGCGCGATCTCGACTGCGATGGGCTACAATCAGCTCTTGACCACCAACAGCGTCGAGCTGCTGGCTGAGCAGGGCCATGAATTCGTCCGCGCGCTTTCGGACAAGGTGGCGCGCAGCTCAGGGCCGGCGCGCCAGTCGCTCGAGCACAAGCTCGCTGTTCTGAAGAAAATGGTCGCGCATGCGAAGTCGGTGCCCGACACCTGGTCGGAGCACGAGAAGATCGGCAATACCGCGCAGGGCTGGGCCATGCATGCGATGGTGCTCGACGTCGACGTCGGCCCGATGCTGCAGACCCACAAGCTGCTGACCTCGGTGCTGTTCGCGCGCGCCAAGGGCTATACACGGCCGCTCACCGCAGCCGAGCTCGAGATGATGAACCTCACCGGCGACGGCACCGGCCTCGACATGGTGACGATGCCGCAGGCGATGCGCGAGCAGGTGCCGACTTCGAACTTCTTCCGGCGCGGCGGCTACGAGCGCAACCCGGTCGCGATCCGCCACAACACGGTGGCGAAGCTGCTGGCCGTGACGGATGAGCGCATGGATTCGAACGGCAGCAAAGCCGGCGCGCGGGAGCTGGCAGGGGTGTTTTGGATATCAGATGTCGTCCCGGCGAAGCTGCCGTAGGGTGGGCAAAGCGACTTGTCCGCCGTAGCTCGAAGGGCGAAGGCGGAAGCGTGCCCACTATTCTCGATCGGAATGCGCTGACCGATGGTGGGCACGGCGCTGCCGCGCCTTTGCCCACCCTACAGTTTCTCGGCTCTGCGCCTACTGATCCGGCCCGAACTTGAACTTGCCGTCGCCTTCGAGATACGGCCCGGTGCGCATGTAGAGCTGGCCGTTGTGGCCGATGAAGAACAGCGTGCCCTTCGGCACTTTCTTGGCGCCCTTGAGCAGCTCGCCGGCATTGCTGGTACCCATCTTGTAGGAATAGGTCTTGCCGTCCCTGTCATAGGCGTAGCCCATGTCGGGCTTGAGCTCCCACGGCGTTGCCGGGACTTGCGCCAATGCGGGCACGGCAAACGCGCCGAGCACCGTGACGAGTGCTGCTGAAGCAAGTGCAAATGTCTTCGTTGAAAATGCCATCATCCATCCTCCCCGTCGCTGGGGTGCCGGCTTGAACAAATCACGAACGGCATTTCCGGGTCAATTTGCGAAAGCGCCGCAGCGCATCACGTTCTGCCCAGCAGTTTGTGATTTTCCCTTCGTCCCCTCGCGACTATGTTCCGCTTTCCGTCTAGAACGCAACTCGACAAAATTATTGGTGGGGATGATTCGGATGCGCCATGTGATCAAACTTTGCTGGGCTGCTGCATTGTCGTTGACGGCGGTGGCGCCGGCCGCGCGGGCCGATGACTACCAGCTCAGCCACAACCAGCGCATTTCGTGCAGCCGCGGCCTTGCCCCCGGCAAGCTGAACACCGCCACCTGCAAGTCCTACACCTATCTCTTCAACACCAAGACCTCGGAATATTTCCGCTGCCAGGTCTCGCTGGCGCTGACCCGCGACAACAAGGAAGTCATCAACGTGCAGACCGACGGCGGCTGCACCAAGAAGCCGCGCATCTTCGAGACCGACGGCAAATACGATTTCGACGCCACCGAGACCGAGCCGCCGAACACCAACTCGTTCTTCGGCCCCGGCGGCTACTCGGTCTGGGCCACCGACGTCAGCGCGCAAAAGGTGCGCGGCTGTATCATCATCTCCTCAGGCCTCGGCTCCGACATCTCCAAATGCCTGGACATGACGTTCCAGTGAGGGGGCGTCGTCTCGTAGAAGCTGCGCTCCCTCCCCCGCTTGCGGGGGAGGGTCGGGGAGAGGGTGTTCCCACAACGGGATAATCCCCTAGAGGAGAAAGCCCTCACCCGCGCCTTCGGCGCGACCTCTCCCGCAAGCGGGAGAGGTGAGCGCTGCGCCACCTCGCCGCACCGCCGGGTTCCCAAAAATCCAGCCGGAACGGCCATTTACCGCAGTCCTGTTTTGCCTTTTGGATGGGTTGACCCGCTGCCCTCATCCGGCCAATTTCGCCGCCGGTTTGGGGAGTACAACAACCATGAAACGGACGTTCTTCGGCGTGGCCGCGGCTCTTGCTCTGGCGGCGTCGGCGCCTTGCGCACATGCGCAATCCTTCATCAACGTGCTGACCGGCGGCACCTCCGGCGTCTACTATCCGCTCGGGGTCGCGATCGGGAAGATCTACGGCGACAAGATTCCGAACGTGAAGACGCAGGTGCAGGCCACCAAGGCGTCGGTCGAGAACCTCATCCTGCTGCAGCAGGGCCGCGGCGAACTGGCGTTCACGCTGGGTGACTCGCTGAAAGCGGCCTGGAATGGCGAGGAGGAGGCGGGCTTCAAGACCAAGCTCGACAAGCTCCGCACGATCGGAGCGATCTATCCGAACTACATCCAGATCGTCGCGACCACTGAGTCCGGCATCAAGACGCTCGCCGACCTCAAGGGCAAGAGCCTGTCGGTCGGGGCGCCGAAGTCGGGCACCGAGCTGAATTCCCGCGCGATCCTCTCGGCGGCCGGCATGAGCTACAAGGATCTCGGCAAGGTCGAATATCTGCCCTTCGCCGAATCCGTCGATCTCATGAAGAACCGCCAGCTCGCCGCGACGCTGCAATCGGCGGGCCTCGGTGTCGCTTCGCTGAAGGACCTGTCGACCTCGAGCCCGATCACGGTGGTGTCGGTGCCGAAGGAGACCGTCGACAAGATCGGCCCGCCCTTCATCTCCGCGATCATTCCAGCCAACACCTATACTGGGCAGGACAAGGACGTGCCGACGGCTGCCGTGGTCAATTATCTCGTCACGAGTTCCGCGGTATCTGACGATCTCGCCTATCAGATGACAAAACTGGTCTACGAGTCGCTCCCCGAGCTCGCCAACGCGCATGCGGCCGGCAAGGAGATCAAGCTCGAGACTGCGGCCGCCGGGAGCCCGGTTCCGCTGCACCCCGGCGCGATCCGCTATTACAAGGAAAAGGGGCTGATCAAGTAGCCTCCCTCCGTTGTCACTCCGGGTTCGATGTTTCGGGCCGCGCTACGCGGTCCCGTCACATCGCCCCGGAATGACGGAGAGGATTATCGCGAATGCCCGGGCCTTCGCCGCGCCGAAGGGGCTTCGGCCCCACAGGCGGGACAATCCCGGGCATGACGTTTTTGGAGCCACGTGCCAATGCTATCCGGCATGGACAGGCTGAGGACGAATGAGATGCTGGAAAAGGCAGAGGGCACCGAAGCTGCGCCCATCAAGGTCGAGTTCGACAATTTCGAGCACGGCTTTCCGGAAGGCTTTGGTCCGGGCTGGTGGGGCCATCTCGCATACTGGATCGGCATCGCGTTTGCGACCTTCCAGCTCTATGTCGCCGCCTTCAACTATTTGCCGAGCCAGGTGGTGCGCGGCGTCCATGTCGGCTTCCTGGTTCTGCTCACCTTCGGCCTGATCGCCAATTTCACGGCGAAGAGCAATTTCGGCCGTGCGCTCGGATGGGTGATCGGCGGCGCGGGTTTCTTCTGCGGCCTCTATCAGTGGATCTTCTATGCCGATCTGATTGCCCGCGACGGCGATCCGACGCGACTTGATCTCGCGGTCGGCACGCTGCTCGCGGTGCTGATCTTCGAGGGCACGCGGCGGCTGATGGGCGCGGCACTGCCGCTGATGTGCGGCGCGTGTCTCGTCTACTGGTTCTTCGGCCAATACCTGCCGTCGCCGCTCAACCATCGCGGCTATGATTTCGATCAGATCGTCACGCATCTGTCGTTCGGCACCGAGGGCTTCTACGGTGTGCCGATCTACGTCTCGGCGACGTACATCTTCCTGTTCATCCTGTTCGGCTCGTTCCTGGAGCGCGCCGGCATGATCCAGCTGTTCACCGACGTCTCGCTCGGCCTGTTCGGCCGCACCCGTGGCGGTCCTGCCAAGGTCGCGGTGTTCGCCTCGGGCATGATGGGCACGATTTCCGGCTCGGGCGTCGCCAACGTCGTCACCGTCGGCCAGTTCACCATTCCCTTGATGATCAGGTTCGGTTACCGCGGCGCGTTTGCGGCCGGCGTCGAAGCGACGGCCTCGATGGGCGGGCAGATCATGCCGCCGGTGATGGGCGCTGTCGCCTTCATCATGGCCGAGACGCTCGGCGTGCAATATTCGGAGATCGTCAAGGCTGCGGCGATTCCTGCGATCCTCTATTTCGCATCAGCTTTCTGGATGGTGCACCTCGAAGCCGGCAAGCATGGCCTCGTCGGCATGAAGCGCTCCGAGATCCCGAGCGCCTGGAAGGCGCTGGTGACGCGCTGGTACCTCGTGCTGCCGCTCGCCGCCCTCGTCTACATGCTGTTCGAAGGCTTTACGCCGCTCTATGCCGGCAGCATGGGCCTTGCGCTGACGGTGGCGCTGATCCTTGGCACCAGCATCACGGCCGGCGTGTCCGCGACGGTCATCCGCTACATCTTCTGGATCGGCCTCGCGCTCGTCGTCGCCGCGCTCTCGCGGGACGGGCTTCAGATCGTGCCGGTTGCTTGTGTCGTGGTCGGGCTGATCGTGATCACCGCCTTCGTGCGCGGCGGTTTTGCGGCGTTGCGCGCCTGCCGCGATGCGCTCGCTGAGAGCGCCAAATCCGCCATCACCGTCGGCATGGCCTGCGCCATCGTCGGCGTCATCATCGGCATGATGTCGCAGACCGGTGTCGGCACCATCTTCGGCGGCTGGGTGATCGGTCTCGGCGAAAAGAGCCTGTTTCTGGCGCTGATCATGACCATGTTGCTGTCGATCCTGCTCGGCACCGGCATCCCGACCATCCCGACCTACATCATCACCGCCGCGCTCGCCGCGCCGGCGCTTGCCAAGCTCGGCGTGCCCCTGATCGCGAGCCACATGTTCGCGTTCTACTACGGCATCATGGCCGACCTCTCGCCGCCGGTGGCGCTGGCTGCGCTTGCGGCAGCGCCGATCGCGAAGGAGAACCCGGACAAGATCGGCTGGGAGGCGATGCGCATCGCGCTCGCCGGCTACGTCATCCCCTTCATCTTCGTCTATTCGCCGGCCCTGATGCTGCAAGCCGGCGATCCCATGGCGGTCAAGCTCGGCTTTTACGGCGCGGTCGCGCTCGCGAGCCTGAAGGCGCTGGTGGCGATCGCGCTGTTCGGCATGGTCGCGATCGGCTTCCTGTTTACACGGTTGACGCTGATCGAGCGGCTGGTCGCGCTCGGCGCCGCGTTCTGCCTGCTCGGCGACTTCCCGTTCAGCGATACTGCCGGCTTCGTGCTCTCCGCGGCGCTCGTGCTGTGGCAATGGCGGCAGCGTCCGCCGGCAGTGGTCGAGGCGGTGTGAGCCTCTGCTTCGCAACCGCAGGCGGCGTGAAGGCGCTGACGCTGTCCGCCTTCACGCTGGTGTGGACCCATTCGATCGCGAAGGTCGATTGGCAGGAAGATTGGCGCGTCACCCCCGCCGGTCTCGAATTGGTGCAGGCCCGCGTCAAGGGCACCGGCCCCGGCATGGAGCCTCCGCCCGAGGCGCGGCTGATTGGCGGCTGGTTTCAGTGGCGGCCGGACCGCGCGCCGATGCCGGAGGTCGTGCTCGGCAATTCCGGCGCGGCGGGAGAGTGGCGGTTGTGCGATGACGGGCGGTGCCGGACGTTGTCGGAGATTGTGGGGCATCCGATCGGTGATAACGTCACCAAAATGAGCATCTGCAAACAACAAGAGAAATAGGGGAGATCACGATGGATCGGCTCAAGGGCAAGGTTGCGATGGTGGTGGGGGCCGGCTCGATTGGACCCGGCTGGGGCAACGGCAAGGCGACCGCAGTGACCTTTGCGCGCGAGGGCGCGCAGGTGTTTTGCGTCGATCGCAACGGCGCGGCCGCCGAGGAGACTGCGAAGATCATCAATGACGAAGGCGGCAAGGCGACGGCGTTCACGGCCGACGTCTCGCGGTCTGCCGAGATCGAGGCGATGGTGGCGGCGTGCCTGAAGGCCCATGGCCGCATCGACGTGCTCGACAACAATGTCGGCATCGCCGAGATGGGCAGCGTGGTCGAGGTGACCGAGGAGAGCTGGGATCGCGTCTTCAGCGTCAACCTCAAGAGCGCCTATTTCGCCATGAAGCACGTCATTCCCGTCATGGTGAAACAGGGCGGCGGCTCGATCATCAACATCTCCTCGATCGCCTCGATCCGCCACATGGGCATCTCCTACGTCACCTACGGTACCTCGAAGGCGGCAATGAACCAGATGACGCGCACCACCGCGATCGAGTTCGCGCGCCACCATGTGCGGGTCAATGCGATCCTGCCGGGCCTGATGAAGACGCCGATGGTCGAGCACTCTGCCGGCCTCGCCGCGAGCTATGCCAAGGGTGACGTCGAGGCGATGTGGCGCGCGCGTGACGCGCAAGTGCCGATGGGCCACATGGGCGACGCCTTCGACGTCGCCAACGCCGCACTGTTCCTGGCGTCGGACGAGTCGAAATACGTGACGGGGATCGAACTCGTGGTGGACGGCGGGATCACCTGCAAGGCGGGGGCGTAGTCCCATCTCAGCCGTCGTCCCGGCCTAGTGCGCAATTGCGCACTAGGCCGGGACGACGCTGAATATTTGGCTGCCGTCTACTGCGCCAGCGCTAATATCCCGCCGGCAAATGCATGCCAGGCCGCCGTCTCGCTGACCGGCCAGTTCAGCACCTTCACCACCAGCAGCGCGAGCGTGCCGTAGATGTAGACCGGGTGGACGCGGCCCTCGGTGCGCCAGTCGCGCACCATGGCGACGACGAGCAGAAGCGAGGCGACGACAGCCGGCGCGATGGTGACGGGCACCGGCGGCGGGCCCGGCGGTCCGGGAGGGGCAAGGAAGGTGAGGAACCAGCGCGCGATCGCGGCATCCAGAATCGAGACCGCCGCGAGCAGCATCAGGCGCTTGTGAATCTCGGGCCTCCGCGTGTTCATGATCGCGAGCACGAACCCCACCGCGAAGAACGCGATCCCGCTCATCGGCACGATCGAGAACGCGATGCCGGCCTCCTTCTGCCCGAGCGCCGCGGAATGCTGCATCACATGCACGGAGGCGAGGAAGCCGAAGATCGTCATCGCGGTCGCCAGCGACACACCGGCGATGCCGAGCGAGCGGTGATTGACCACGCGGCCGGACGCTGCGAGCCAGGTCTGGAGCACGAAATAGAGCGACCAGGTGAAGAACAAGAGTCCGTGAAAATGGATGACCGGGCTTGCGGAAAACGTCCGGTTGGCGAGTGGCACCCAATAGGTCGGTGCAAAGCCCAGAAACGCGGTGGCGGCGCAAGCCAGCGCCATGTGGAGATAAAAATATCGTGCAGGCGACGCATCTCGCGCGCGGACACGACGGTCGTCGATCAGGGTCGTCATCTGGAATGAGTCTGGGAAGGAGCGGTTTGGTTCAAACGCCTGCCGTTCACCCCTCCGCTGTCGTCCCGGACAAGCGCGCCCTCAAGCGCGCGCAGATCCGGGACCCATAACCACAGGGTTGAGTTACCGCACGAGCTGGCAACTCCGAGTCTTCGTCAAACCACATCCTGTGGTTATGGGCCCCGGATCGGCGCTCCGCTCCCGTCAACGCTGCGCGTTGTCTGGAGCTTCGCTTGTCCGGGACGACGGCCGATTTGGCCTATCCCCCCGCGCTCAATTCGGCGCGATCGAGCTCTTCCTCGAGTTTGTGGAAGGCGTCGTCGCCGATCACCTCGGTGGCGCGCAGATCGAAGATCGATTTGCGCGCGGCTTCGATGGCGCGGCGGCGTAGGGGATCGGCGGGCAATTCGCCATTGGCGATGCCGCCGTTCGGATCGGTCTCGGCCTGCATCAGGATGGCGCGATATTCGAGCCTGAGGATTTCCGCTTCCTCCGATGGATCGCTCTCGATGGCGTCGAGCGCGGCGCGATAGGCGATGGCGCGTCCGCGCGCGACCTCGGTGCCGACCGGATCATCGTCCTTGAGGCCGAAGGCGAGGATCAGCGGCCGCAGCGTCAAGCCCTGGATCACCAGCGAACCCAGCACCACTGCAAAGGCGATGAAGACGATGAAGTCGCGATAGGGAAAGTTCTCCGGCAGGGCGAAGGCGGTGGCGAGCGTGACGAGGCCGCGCATGCCGCACCAGGAGATGATGAGACCGCCCTTGGCCGAGGCGACCTGTTTTGGATCCTTCGGATGATAGATGCCGCGGGCGACCAGCACGCGCAGCGTCGTGCGGTAGAACGTCACCCATAGCAGCCGGACCAGCACCACGGTGAGCAGGATCCAGGCGGCGGCGACGCAATATTCCCAACGCACGTCGGCATCGAGCCGCGTCCAGATCGGCCGCATCTGCATGCCGATCAGCATGAAGGCGAGCACGTTGAGCACGAACACTGTCGTCTCCCAGACCGCATAGGACGGCACCCGCAGCCGCGCCGGGATGCGCGCCGGCGCCGTGCGCGCGACGGTGATGGCGTAAACCACGATGGTAAGGATGCCGGAGAGGCCGAGATGCTCGGCGGCGATCCACACCAGGAAGGTGGTGGCGAACTGCACGATGATGGCGCTCGGCGCCTCCGTTACCCGCTCCATGAACAGCGGAATGATGCGCCCTGCGAGCAGGCCGGCAATGACGCTGCCGACCAGCGCCAGTGCCATGGTCGGCGCGACCTGGCTCCACGTCAGGTGCTCGGTGGCGATCGCGCCGACCGCGATGCGATAGATCAGTAGCGCGGTTGCGTCGTTGAGCAGGCTCTCGCCCTCCAGGACCTTGACCATGCGGTGGGGCAGCTTCACCTGGCTCAGGATCGCGACCGCGGCCGCGGCATCCGGCGGCGCCACGATGGCTCCAAGCGCGACCGCAGCGGCCCAGGGCATGTCGGGCATGAGCCGGTGCGCGACATAGGCCACGCCAACCGTGGTGAGGCCGACCGCGGCGACGACCAGGGTCGAGACCGGAACCCAATTGTTGCGCAGATCGCGCAGCGAGGTGTCGAACGCGGCATCGAGCAGGACCGGTGCGACAAAAAGCGCTAAAGCCAGGTCCGGCTCCAGCGTCCAGGACGGGCTCGACGGCACGAAGGCGATCAGCGCGCCGCCGATGGCGAGGAAGGTCGGGTAGGGGACCTTGATCCGCCGCGCCAGCGCCGATAAGCCAACGGCGCCGAGCAGAAGCACGATGATCCATTCGAATGTCGACACGATGATCCCCGAAACCGATTTGAGCGACGCCACAAGCTAGCACCAATCCGGCCGCAATGATGGATAGTGGGGCGACAAGGCAAGATTGAAGGCGAGGCCGACTACAAGGCTGACGACAAGCAAGACTTTCCGACTGTAACGAGCATGCGTTCTTTTCTCATTCAACTGTCAGCTGCCGGGCTGCTCTGCGCGCTCTCGCTCACCGCGGCCCATGCCGCGACGGGCGGCGAGCCGGTCGCGGTGCCGCAGGTCGACGTCGCACCATGCCTTGCGGCGACCGCGGCCGATGACATGGACAAGGCCGTCACGGCCTGCGCGGCCGTGATCGACAACGAGAAGACCGCGAAGGAAGATTTGATCAAGGCGCTGATCGCGCGCGGCGCGCTCTATGCGCGTCACGACCAGGTCGACCGCGCGATCGCCGACGACAGCCGTGCACTTCTGCTCGATCCCGCCCTCGCGGACATTTTCAACGCGCGCGGCGAGCTCTGGCTGAAGAAGGGCGACAAGCCCAAGGCGGTACAGGATTTCGGTGCGGCGCTCAGAATCGATCCCAACCACGAGAAGGCCAAGGCCAATCACAAGGCGATGGCGCGCGAGCTCGAGCGGATCGGGGCGCAGATGGCGGTCGCCGGCAAGCCCAGCTTCAATTGCGCGCGAGCGCGCCATGCTGTGGAAAGGGCGATCTGCGGCAATCGCGAGCTCGCCGATCTCGACCGGGAGATCTTTGCATCAAATGCCCGCGTGATCCGCGAGGCGCGCAATGCGGGCGAAGCCAAGGCGCTCCAGCGCGAGCAGGACGACTTCATTGCCCGCCGAAATGCCGGGTACGGCCGGCCTGGGTACGACCTGAAGAAGGCGATGCAGGAACGGTTGCAGCGGCTGAACGGGGTGGACGGATATTGAGCCCTTCGCCTCTCCCCGCGTGCGAGGCGAGGGAGAGAAGCGCCAGTGCTCCCCTGACGGCCCTCATTGAACCCATCCCTCGCCAGCCGCGACAACGGTGAGAACCCGACGTCACGGAGCCCTATGCCATGTGCGGCACGCCTTATCCCGCGCAAACGCCCTCGTTTGCCAAAATTTCGCTGCGCGCGTCCTTCCTCGGCGCGGCAATGAGCCTAGCCCTCGTCGCTCCAGCCGCCGCCGGCATCGATTGCGTGCCGGGCAGCAAGGCTATTCCCGCGGACCTGATCCCCGCGTGCAGCGCCATCATCGACCAGAGCGCAAATCCGGCGTCTGAACGCTCCATGGCGCTCGTCGCTCGCGCCGAAGCGAATGCGCGAACCTCCGGAGGCCAGTCGCAGGCGCTGCGCGATCTGGACCGCGCCATCGCGCTCGACGGCAAGAACGCAAAGGCCTGGCGCGTGCGCGGCAACCTCTTGCGCGAGGCCGGCGGCGACCTCAATCGGGCGGGGACGGATCTCACCAAGGCGATCGAGCTCGATCCGCAGGATGCGGAGGCGTACGAGTCGCGCGGCGTCGTCTACACCAACCAGCATCGCCTCGACCGCGCCATTGCGGACTACGATCAGGCCATCAAGCTGAAGACGGATTTCGCCCAGGCCTGGTCCGACCGCGGCGCGACCTTCTATCTGCGCGGCGACTACGACAAGGCCGTCGCTGACCTCAGCGAGGCGCTGCGCCTCGATCCGAGCCGGGCGCGCAGTTACACCAACCGCGGCGCCGCCTACAAGAAGCTCGGCGAGCTCGACAAGGCGATCGCAGACGACAGCGAGGCGATCCGGCTCGATCCAAAGGTGCCGGAGTATTTCGACAACCGCGGTCTCACCTATGCCGCGATGAAGGAGTACGACAAGGCGATCGCCGATTACGATCAGGCGATCCGTCTCGAGCAGCGGGTGAACTTCCTGACCAACCGCGGTGACTCCTACCAGTTCAAGGGCGAGCTCGGTGCTGCGCTGTCGGACTACAACGACGCGCTGAAACTCGATCCGAATTTTGCCAAGACCTACAACAACCGCGCCGTGCTCTACAAGAAGATGGGCGAGCGCAAGAAGGCGCTGGCCGACTACGAGGCGGCGTTGCGGCTCGATCCCGCCAATGAGAACGCACTCAACGGCCGCCGCGCGATGATCGCCGAGATCGCAAAATTCGGCGGCGAGCCGCGCAGTGTGCTGAACGCCGCTCCCAGCGAACCGTCGTTCGACTGCGCCTCCGCCAAGCGCGAGGTCGAGAAGGTGATCTGCGCCGATCCGCAGCTCGGCGTGCTCGACCGCCAGATCGCCGAGGCCTACGAGCGGGTGCTGAAATCCGCGAGCAAGCGCTCGGCGGATGGCCTGCGCAAGTCCCAGCGCGATTTCCTTGCCACGCGCGATGCGAGCTTCCGTCGCCCCGGCTATGATCTGAAAAAGGTCATGCAGGAGCGGCTGCAGAGGCTGAATGCGATGGAGGGGTAGTCGGGTTCTCGCCTCTCCCCGCCTGCGGTAGGGCTATCGCATATGCATTTCGCGGGGACCACCCGCGAGTTTGCTCCGCCTCTCCCGCTTGCGGGAGAGGCCGACGCGTCCCGGGCGATGCGAAGCATCGTCCCGAGCGCGGCGGGTGAGGGCTCTCACCGCACTGGGATCGCCTCCGCAATTCTCGACAATCCCGACGCGGAGGCACCCCCACCCCAGCCCTCCCCGCAAGCGGGAGAGGGAGCCCACTGCCGATGCCGAAGCATTATTCACGCCATATGCGATAGCCCTACCTCCTGCGGGGAGAGGCCGGAATGCGCACGACGCGCGGATTCCGGGTGAGGGGGGACTCTCCGCGAGTCCA
Source organism: Bradyrhizobium sp. C-145 (assembly GCF_023375135.1). Classification (NCBI taxonomy): domain Bacteria; kingdom Pseudomonadati; phylum Pseudomonadota; class Alphaproteobacteria; order Hyphomicrobiales; family Nitrobacteraceae; genus Bradyrhizobium; species Bradyrhizobium sp. C-145. The sequence goes on from NZ_CP088150.1 coordinate 771,309, forward strand.
ACTGCCGCCGTCCCCACCCCGACCCTCTCCCCGCAAGCGGGGAGAGGGGGAAGGACGTCATCCTTTTCGGCTTGAACCGCGGCCCGTTCCCGGGAAAATAGCCCTCAAACAAGGCCGGTACTTGATCCTGGTCATGGCGGGACGCCTATCCTGCCACAAGGGTCAGGGCCAGGCCATAAAGGGAGCGGGAGCGCGGGAATGAACATCCAGGGCAAGAGTCTCTATCACGAGGTCCACGCGCGCTCGCTGGCGGACCCCGAGGGCTTCTGGGCCGAGGCGGCCAAGGAGATCGACTGGATCGAGCCGCCGAAGGCCATCTTCGATTCCACGCAAGGAACCTACGGCCGCTGGTTCGCCGGCGGCGTGGTCAACACCTGCTACAATGCGCTCGACCGCCATGTCGAACGCGGCCGCGCCGACCAGGTCGCGCTGATCCATGATTCGCCGCTGACGGGCAGCGTCACCAAGTTCACCTACGCCGAGCTCTTGAGCGAGGTGCAGGCGCTTGCCGCGATCATGCGGGATTTTGGTGTCGCCAAGGGCGAACGCGTCATCCTCTATATGCCGATGGTGCCGGAGGCGGTGGTCGCAATGCTCGCCTGCGCGCGCATCGGCGCGGTGCATTCCGTGGTGTTCGGCGGCTTTGCCGCCAAGGAGCTCGCCACCCGCATCGACGACGCCCAGCCGAAACTCATTCTCTCCGCGAGCTGCGGCATCGAGCCCGGCCGCATCGTGCAGTACAAGCCGCTGCTCGACGAGGCAATCAAGCTCGCGAGCACGAAGCCGAAGGCCTGTATCGTGCTGCAACGTCCGCAGCACACCTGCGACCTCACGCCCGGCCGTGACTATGATTGGGCGAGCCTGCGCCGCAAGGCGATGAACGACGGCAAGAAAGCCCCTTGTGTGCCGGTCGCGGCCACCGATCCGCTGTACATCCTTTATACGTCAGGCACCACAGGCATCCCCAAGGGCGTGGTGCGCGACAATGGCGGTCACCTCGTCGCGGTGAATTGGTCGATGTTCAATCTCTATGGGGTCAAGCCGGGCGAGGTCTGGTGGTGCGGCTCGGACATCGGCTGGGTGGTCGGCCACAGCTACATCGTCTACGGGCCGCTGATCCACGGCGCGACCTCGATCATGTATGAGGGCAAGCCGGTCGGCACGCCCGATGCCGGCGCATTCTGGCGCGTGATCTCTGAGCACAAGGCGGTCGCCTTCTTCACGGCGCCAACCGCGTTCCGCGCGATCCGCAAGGAGGATCCCGAAGGAAAATTCATCCGGCAATATGACCTTTCGAAATTCCGCACGCTGTTCCTCGCCGGCGAGCGCGCCGATCCGCCGACGGTGGAATGGGCGGAGCAGCAGCTGAAGGTGCCGGTGATCGATCATTGGTGGCAGACCGAGACCGGCTGGTGCATCGCCGGCAATCCGGTCGGCCTCGGCATGCTGCCGGTGAAGCACGGCTCGCCGACGGTGCCGATGCCAGGCTACCAAGTCGACATCGTCGACGAAGCGGCAAAGCCAGTCGGCCCCAACACCATGGGCTCGATCGTCATCAAGCTGCCGATGCCGCCGGGCTGCCTGCCAACGCTGTGGAATCAGGACGAGCGCTTCAAGGAATCCTACTTGAGCGAATTTCCCGGCTATTACAAAACCTCGGACGCCGGCTACAAGGACGAGGACGGCTATGTCTTCGTCATGGGGCGCACCGACGACATCATCAACGTCGCCGGCCATCGCCTCTCCACCGGCGGCATGGAGGAGATCCTGGCCTCGCATCCGGATGTGGCCGAATGTGCGGTGCTCGGCGTCAAGGACGCGATCAAGGGCGAGGTGCCCTGCGGCTTCCTGGTGCTGAAAGCGGGCGTGACGCGTGCGCCCGCCGAGATCGAGAAGGAGATCATCGCGCTGGTGCGCGACAAGCTCGGCCCGGTCGCCGCCTTCAAGCTCGCGGTCACCGTCGGCCGCCTGCCCAAGACGCGCTCCGGAAAGATCCTGCGCGGCACCATCAAGAAGATCGCCGACGGCGAAGCTTGGACCATGCCGGCGACGATCGAGGATCCCAAGGTGCTCGACGAGATCGGCGCGGCGCTGAAGGGGAGGGTGTGAGGCGCGCTATCCTGCCAGTGAGTGCGTACCGCTTCACCAAACTTCCGCTGTCATCACCCGCGAAAGCGGGTGATCCAGTATTCCAGAGGCGGCGATGCCAGAGCCGAGATGCCGCGGCGTACTGGATTCCCCGCCTGCCGCCTACGCTAAAGCTTCGGCGCCCCCTGGACCTCAACCCCGGCGAAGCCTTGGCGTAGCCGGGTCGCGGGGAATGACAGCGAGATGGGACGGTATCCAAGGACTTACATTCTCCGCATTCCGCGTTAAACAGTGCCGGCCAATAGGGGACCTCGTATGCCACTCGCCGCCACGTCGCGTCTGCTTGCAGCCTTAGCTCTCGCCATAGCTCTCTCCGCCTGCTCTGCGCGTTACCAGACGCCGGTGGCGGTGGGCGGCGACGACGACGACGCGGTCTGTCAGAGCCGCGGCTATGCGCAGGGCTCGCCGGAATACGTGGCCTGCCGCAAGGACCGCGACGTCCAGCGCAATGCGGCCACCGCGCGCGCCGACCGCCGTCAGCGCGATCTCGGCGAATACATGCTGAACCATCCGGAACGGCCGTGAACGCTGGCGCGGAATTATCATGCCGCGCCGCTTGCCCGCATTCACGTTTCCCGTGACACATCTGCCACGCCGCGACCGAATCGCAGGCGGCCTGTCCTGATTTGATCGGCGTCAAATCCTTCATCATCTCCTTTCTGCTCTGACGCTCGTATCGCGCAACGACGCGCGAGAGATGAAGGGGAATGAAGATGGACGGAACGATAAGAAACTTGTCACGGCTCGCAGCGATTGGCGCGATGCTCGCGGTGACTTCTGCCTCAGTGCAGGCCGCCGATCTGCCGGTCTACAAGAAGGCGCCGCCACAGGTAGAAAGCTTCAATCCCTGGATGGTGCGCCTGCGCGTGCTTGGCGTGTTGCCGGACGCCGGCGGCAGCACTGTCAATGTTGCGGGCGTGCCGTCGCTGTCGTCGCCGAATTCGGGCCTCTCGATCAGCGACCAGGTCGTGCCAGAGCTCGACATCAGCTATTTCTTCACCAGGAACATCGCGGCCGAGCTGATTCTCGGTGTGACCAGGCATTCGATCAGCGGCACCGGCTCGCTCGCGAACCTGCCGATCGGCAAGACCACGCTGCTGCCGCCGACGCTGACGCTGCAATATCACTTCGACAATTTCGGCGCGTTCAAGCCGTATATCGGCGCCGGTGTGAACTACACCGTGTTCTTCAACAATTCGGCCGCCAACACGCCGGCCGCGATCGTCGGGCCGCCCGCGATCGTCGCCACCACCACGAGCCTGCACGTCAGCAATGCCTGGGGTGGGGCGGTGCAGTTCGGCTTCGACTACATGCTCGACCGGCACTGGGGTCTCAACGTCGACGTGAAGAAGCTCTGGCTGCGGCCGGACTACTCGGCGACCGTCTCTGGCCTGCCCGTCACCGGCACTGCGCATATCGACCCGTGGCTGGTCGGCGCGGGCGTCACCTACAAGTTCTGACGGCGTTTCGCGGCGCCGGGTAGGGCCCCGGCGCCGCGGTGTAGTTTCCGTTTGATTGTTATGGGATCGTCATCGCCGGGGCCTGACATTGACGGTGCTTGGCATCGTCTCACCAGCGAATGCGATAAGATGAGGGGTGAGAAGCGGCTATCCCGCGTGCGCCGTCCGCGGATGCCGCTCATGCAGCAGCTTCGCCAAATCGTCGCGATCGCCAGGGCGGTCCGTCAGGGCAATCTCGAACAGGGCTTCCTGGATATCCCGGGGCATGTCGCCCCACGCTGCCAGGACAGCGCGCCCCAGCATCAACGCAAAATGGTTTTCGTCCCGCATCGCTCATCCTCCGCGCTGGAAACAATGCGACGTCAGCCGCATCGTTCCGGGAGCGGTGTCGCGAAAGTTCCCGGCCGCAAACAAAAACGCGGCGGATCGATCCGCCGCGTTCGAACCGGATGCGGTGCAGGAAGGAAGCCTACTCCTCCTCGTCCTCCTGCTTCTTGCCGCCGAGCGTCTTCAGCTTGGCGAATACGGCGTCGACATTGAGGTCGTCGCTGGACTTCTCCGCGGGCTCGTACTCGTCCTTCTTGGTGGTCTCGGAGGCCGGCAGCAGGGTGGCGCCGCCATAGGCTGCGTCGATCGGCTTTTCCTTGGCGGCGCGCTGCACCTCGAAATCGAGTTCGATCTGCGAGCAGAGGCCGAGGGTGACGGGGTCGATCGGGGTCAGGGACGATGTGTTCCAGTGGGTGCGGTCGCGCACGCTCGCGATCGTGCTCTTGGTGGTGCCGACCAGGCGCATGATCTGGGCGTCCTTCAGCTCCGGATGGTTGCGCAGCAGCCAGAGGATGGCGCTCGGGCGCTCGTGGCGGCGTGAGACCGGGGTGTAGCGCGGGCCTTTGCGCTTGGGCTGGGGCGGCAGCACCACCTTGCTCTCCTGGAGGCGAAGCCGGTAGTCCGGGTTCTTCTCGCCTTTCTCGATCTCCTCGCGGGTCAACTGACCGTTTGAGAGGGGATCCATACCCTTAATGCCCTGGGCAGCGTCGCCGTCGGCGATCGCGCGCACTTCGAGGGGATGCATTTTGGTGAAATCGGCGACCTGGTCGAAGGTCAGCGCAGTGTTGTCGAGCAGCCAGACGGCGGTCGCCTTGGGCATCAGAGGTGCGTTGCTCATGGCAAATCTCCTTTGTGCTTCGCCCACCCCTCTGGAGGCGAAACCGGTGGTCATCAGCGATGACAGGGAATTCGCGCTATATAAGCCCGGAGGGGGTAGCCACGCAATGGTTCTGCTATAGATAGTGCCTTGACAGCGCCCGAAAGGGGGCCCAATTCCTTTTAAAGTCGCTGTAAGGTCCAAGCAGCTGTTTTAAGCCCAATTCCATCCATCGACCGCCCCCGCCGGAAGGCGAAACGGGTGATTCGGTCCCGAGATCGCTCAATGTCAGCCAAACCAGACCTCAAGATCGTGCTTTGTTCTCCCCGCGGCTTCTGCGCCGGGGTGGTCCGGGCGATCGACACCGTGGAACGGGCGCTCGATAAATACGGCGCCCCCGTCTATGTTCGCCACGAGATTGTGCACAACAAGTATGTCGTCGATGGGTTGAAGAAGAAGGGCGCCATCTTCGTCGAGGAGCTCGCCGAGATCCCTGAGAACACCACCGCGCCGGTGGTGTTCTCGGCCCATGGCGTGCCGAAGTCGGTTCCGGCCGATGCCCAGTCGCGCAATTTGTTCTCGCTGGATGCGACCTGCCCGCTGGTGACCAAGGTGCACCGCGAGGCCGCGATCCACTTCAAGCGCGGTCGCGAGATCTTCCTGATCGGCCATTCGCATCATCCCGAAGTGGTCGGCACCCTCGGCCAGCTTCCGGTCGGCGCCGTGACCTTGATCGAGACCGCAGAGGACGCCAAGACCATCACGCCGAAGGACCCTGACAACCTCGCCTTCGTGACCCAGACCACACTGTCGATCGACGACACCGCGGAGATCGTGGCGCTGCTCAAGGAGCGCTTCCCGAACATCAACGGGCCGCACAAGGAAGACATCTGCTACGCCACCACCAACCGCCAGCTCGCGGTGAAGAAGGTGGCGCCGGTGGTGGACGCCCTGATCGTGGTCGGCGCGCCGAATTCGTCGAACTCGCAGCGCCTGCGCGAGGTCGCCGAGCGCGAGGGCTGCAAAATCGCGGTGCTGGCGCAGCGCGCCACCGACCTCGATTGGGACAAGTTCGGCAACATCACGAGCCTCGGCATCACTGCGGGCGCGTCGGCGCCGGAAGTGATCGTCGAGGAGATCATGGACGCGTTCGCCGAGCGCTACACGCTGCATGTGGAGACGGTCTCGGCCGCGGAAGAGAACGAGTTCTTCCCGCTGCCGCGCTCGGTGCGCCCCGAAGCCGCCGCAGAGTAAATCTGCATGGCGGTCTACACCGACGTTGCCGCCGACGAGCTTGCGGATTTCCTGAAGCAATACGATCTCGGCGAATTGCTCTCCTACAAGGGCATCGCCGAGGGCGTCGAAAACTCCAACTTCCTGCTGCATACGACGACCGGATCGTTCATCCTCACGCTCTATGAGAAACGCGTGGCGAAGAACGACCTGCCCTACTTCCTCGCGCTGATGACGCATCTCGCCGAGCACGGCGTCAATTGTCCGCTGCCGGTGAAGGGAAGAGACGGCGAGGCGTTGCGCGAGCTGTCGGGCCGCCCCGCCGCAATCATCACCTTTCTCGAAGGCGTGTGGCCGCGCAAGCCGAATGTGGCCCATTGCGCCGGCGTCGGCGAGGGGCTGGCGAAAATGCACCTGGCTGGCGCCAACTTCGCGATCAAGCGCGCCAATGCGCTCTCGGTCGCGGGCTGGCGGCCGCTGTTCGATGCGGCCGCAAGCCGTGCCGACGAGGTGCAGCCGGGCCTGCGCGCCTTTCTCGCCGCCGAGCTCGATCATCTCTCGAGCGGGGTCTGGCCGACCGACCTGCCGGAGGGCGTGATCCACGCCGACCTCTTCAACGACAACGTCTTCTTTCTCGGCGACCGGCTCTCGGGGATCATCGACTTCACCTTCGCCTGCAACGACATGCTGGCCTATGACATCGCGATCTGCCTCAACGCCTGGTGCTTCGAGCCGGATCATTCCTTCAACGTCACCAAGGCGCGCGCCTTCCTCAATGCCTATGGCCGGGTACGAAAGCTCTCCGAGGCGGAAGAGGCTGCGCTGCCGCTGCTGGCGCGCGGCGCTGCGATCCGTTTCCTGCTGACGCGGCTGGTCGACTGGCTCAACGTGCCGCCGGGCGCGCTGGTGAAGCCGAAGGATCCGCTGGAATATGTCCGCAAGCTGCGCTTCCATCAGAGCGTGACGAGCGTTCGCGACTATGGGCTGATGCCCTCAGGACTGGTGGCGTGAGCGAGCTTCCCAATGTCACGATCTATACCGACGGCGCCTGCTCGGGAAATCCCGGGCCGGGCGGCTGGGGCGCGATCCTGAAGTTCGGCGACAAGGAGAAGGAGCTGAACGGCGGCGAGCGCCACACCACCAACAACCAGATGGAGTTGATGGCGGCGATCTCCGCGCTCGAAGCGCTGAAGAAGCCGTGCACGGTCGATCTCTACACCGACAGTCAATATGTCCGTCAGGGCATCACGGGGTGGATCTTCGGTTGGAAGCGCAACGGCTGGCGCACCGCCGACAAGAAGCCGGTGAAGAATGTCGAGCTATGGCAGCGCCTGGATGCCGCGCTGAAGCAGCACGAGGTCCGCTGGCACTGGATCAAGGGCCATGCTGGGCACCCGGAGAACGAGCGCGCCGATCAGCTCGCGCGAGACGGGATCGCGATGGCGCGGTTGCAGCAGAGGGTGAGGGAGTAGACGACGCCGTCGTCTCGGACGTCGCCAAGCTCTCCGGTGTCATCGCCCGGCTTGACCGACCGGGCGATCCAGTATTCCAGATACGGCTGTGATTGAGCCGAGAAGCCTCGGCGTACTGGATCGCCCGCCTTCGCGGGCGATGACAGTTGTGCAAGTGGCGCGAGAGTGTCGTGCCTTACAGCTGCCCCAGCAGCGTATCGCCGCCGGAGACCTCGACCTTGCCGGGCATCGCCTCGAGGTTCAGCTTCTTGACCACGCCGTCCTCGACCAGCATCGAATAGCGCTTGGAGCGGATGCCGAGGCCGTTGGCGGAGGCGTCCAGCTCCATGCCGATCGCCTTGGTGAAATCGGCATTGCCGTCGGCGAGGAAGATGGCCTCGTCGCGCTGGTCGGTGTCGCGCTTCCAGGCGTTCATGACGAAGGCGTCGTTGACGGAGACGATGGCGATGGTGTCGACGCCCTTGTCCTTCATGGCGTAGGCGTTGAGGAAGATGCTCGGCAGATGCATCTTGTGGCAGGTGCCGGTATAGGCGCCGGGCACCGCGAACAGCGCCACCTTCTTGCCCTTGAAGATATCGTCGGTGGTCTTCACCTGCGGACCTTCCGCCGTCATCACGCGGAATTTCGCCTCGGGCAGCTTGTCGCCAGTCTGGATCGCCATCATCAGTCTCCCTGAATATCGATCCCGCTTTTTAGACCGTGGCGCCGGCCTGCACAATATTGCCGGCGGCGGAAGCGGCGAAGGCAGCGGCTGTTCACCGTGATGTCATCAGCCCGTAAAACCGCCGCCGTCGAGGAAGGCCTGCTCTTCCTCAGTCGTGTCACGGCCGAGCAGGCGATTGCGGTGGGGAAAGCGGCCGAACCGCTGGATGATGTTGGCGTGCTCGCGGGCATATTTCAGGTTCACGGCATTGTCGGTGTTTTGAAACAGCGCAACGCAATGCAGCTGGTCAGCCAGGTGCTCGGAATGCATGAAGGGCAGATAGAGGAATTCGAGCAGGATGGGATCGATCCTGCGATCTATGCCTCTTTCGATGGCGCGGCGGGCAACATCGCGCGCCTGCGCGTCGCTGGCAAAAGCCTCCGGCGTGTCGCGGAACATGTTGCGGGGGAACTGATCGAGCACGATGACGAGCGCGAGCGCGCCGTCGTCGCTCATCTCCCATGATGCAAGCTCGCCGGCGGCCGCCTTCTGCCACAGGGCGAGAAAGCGGCGCCTGACCTCTGCGTCGAAAGCGTCGTCGCGCTTGTACCAGCACTCGCGGCCGGCCTCGCGCCAGAAGGCGAGAATGTCCGATGGCGTGATGTCGCCGACTTCCAGCATGAATGGAAAGCGGCCTTACGCCGCCGCCGCCTTCTTCTCGTCGCGAAGCTGCCGGCGCAGGATCTTGCCGACATTGGTCTTCGGCAGGTCGTTGCGGAATTCGATGTGCTTGGGCACCTTGTAGCCGGTGAGCTGCTCCTGGCAGAACTTGATCACGGCTTCCGCCGTGAGGTTGGGGTCCTTCTTGACCACGAAGGCCTTCACCGCCTCGCCCGATTTGGAATCGGGGATGCCGATCACGGCGCATTCGAGCACGCCCGGATGGCTCGCGATCACTTCCTCGATCTCGTTGGGATAAACGTTGAAGCCCGAGACCAGGATCATGTCCTTCTTGCGGTCGACGATCTTGGTGTAGCCCTTCTCGTCCATCACGCCGATGTCGCCGGTGCGGAAATATCCGTCAGCGGTCATCACCTTCGCGGTCTCCTCCGGCCTGTTCCAGTAGCCGGACATGACCTGCGGGCCCTTGGCGCAGATCTCGCCCGCCTGGCCGAGCGGCACCTCGTTGCCGTCGTCGTCGCGGATCGAGATCCAGGTCGAAGGCACGGGGATGCCGATCGTACCCGTGAACTCCGTTGCCGTCGCGGGATTGCAGGTCAGCGTCGGCGAGGTCTCCGACAGGCCGTAACCTTCGGCGATGAAGCAGCCGGTGATCGCTTTCCATTGATCGGCCACGGAGCGCTGCACCGCCATGCCGCCGCCGTTCGAGATCTTCAGCTTGGAGAAGTCGAGCTTCTTGAAGTCGGGATGATGCATCAGGCCGTTGTAGAGCGTGTTCACGGCGGGGAAGCTGTTGACCTGGTATTTCGCCAGCTCCTTGACGAAGCCGGCGATGTCGCGCGGATTGGGGATCAAGAGATTGCAGCCGCCGGCGCGCACCGCGAGCAGGTAGCAGGCCGTCAGCGCGAAGATGTGATAGAGCGGCAGCGCACAGACGATCATGAGCTGATCGACATGCGGCGGCGCGGCGAGCGCCGGCTGGAGCCAGGCGTCGTTCTGCAAGACGTTAGCGACGATGTTGCGGTGGAGCAGGGTGGCGCCCTTGGAGACGCCGGTGGTGCCGCCGGTATATTGCAGGAAGGCGACGTCGCCCGGCGAGAGCTTTGGCTTGTTGAAGGTCATGCCGCGGCCGGCGGAGAGCGCGTCGTTGAACGGCACCGCGCCCGGCAGCGACCATGCCGGTACCATCTTCTTGACGCGACGGACGACGAGATTGACGATCACGCCCTTGAAGCCGAGCAGGTCGCCCATGCTGGCGACGATGACGTGCTTCACCGGCGTCTTCGCTATCACCTGCTCGACCGTGTGGGCGAAATTCTCCAGCACGATGATGGCCTCGGCGCCGGAATCCTTGAGCTGGTGTTCGAGCTCGCGCGGGGTATAGAGCGGATTGACGTTGACCACCGCGAAACCGGCGCGCAGCACGGCAGCGGTCGCGACCGGATATTGCAGCACGTTAGGCATCATGATGGCGACACGAGCGCCGCGCTGCAGCCCGCGGCCCTGCAAATAGGCGGCAAGCGCGACCGACATCTGGTCGAGGTCGCGATAGCTGATCGACTTGTCCATGCAAATGAACGCCTTGCGGTCGGCGAACTTGGTGAAGCTCTCCTCCAGCAGGTCGACCAGCGAGGCGTATTGCGTCGGCTCGATATCGGCGGGCACGCCGGGCGGATATTGCTTGAGCCAGATGCGCTCCATGGAAACTCCCCTCATCTAACTGAGCCCGTTGTGTCTCGGGCTTGCCTCATTGCCGCCAGTATCGAGCCTGCTGGAACGGGTGGCAAGCCGTCGAGGCTTAGGGCAAAGGTCCGGGAGTAGCTACTGGAATCATCACAGACCGCGCTGCCGCAGGTGCGAAGTGCGGGCGCGGTCCAGCCTGAGGGGCCGTTAACTGTTGTTGGCCGGCTTGGTGGCGGCGGGCTTGGTCGCGGCCTTGGGCTTGGCGGGCTTGGGAGCCTGATCGCCGGTTGCCGCCGGTTTCTCGGCGGGTTTTGCCGCCGCATCGTGCTTGGCCGCGGCATGCTTGGTCCCGGCCGGCTTGGCTGCGGTCTTGGTATCGCTCTTGGTGTCGGTCTTGGCGTCAGGCTTGGCAGCCGGCTTCGCTGCCGCCGTCTTGGATTCCTTGCCCGCGTCCTTATTCCCGTCCTTCGGCTTGTCGGCGGCGTCAGGCTTCTTGGCGACGCGCGACTTCTTGCCACGCGGCTTTGCCACCGTCTGTTGGTCGGCATCGGCCGCGACCGCCGCGATCAGGGCCGGGCCGGTGCGGGTCGGGCCGGTATAGACCAGCACGGGCTCGGCAGCGGCCGGAGCAGAGGCCATCAGCTCGGAGGCCTTCATCAGCGGCGGCTGCAGGCCGGCCGTGAAGAAGGTGACCTGGGCTTCGCCGCCGGTGGCCGAGGCCGATCCGGTCGTGCTGCCATTGGCCGCGATCAGCGCATCGTCATCGTCGCTGGCCGGACGCTTGCGGTTGGGCCCGCACATCTCGTCGCGCAAATTCGGCGGCGAGGCGTCGACCGGCACGAGATTGTCGACGGTGCCGAGCGAGGGTCGCAGCCATGTCAGATTGTCCTGGCTGAAGCCGCGCTCGAGCAGCTGCGCCGCCTTCACCGCGCGCGCGGTGCCGGAATTGGCGCCCAGCACCACCGCGATCAGCCGGCGGCCGTTGCGCGTGGCCGATGCCACGAGATTGTAGCCGGAGGCGCAGATGAAGCCGGTCTTGAAGCCGTCGGCGCCGGGATAGCGGCCGATCAGCTTGTTGAAATTGCCGGTGATGCGCTTGCCGAAGCGGATCGCCGGGATGTGCACGAAGTACTCGTATTCCGGCAGGTCGCGCAGGAACGCGCGCGCCAGGATTCCGAGATCGCGCGCGGACGTGATCTGGCCGTCGGCGGGCAGGCCGTTGGGATTGACGTAGCTCGTCTGCGTCATGCCGAGCTTCTTCGCGGTGTCGTTCATCATCGCGGAGAAGCCGTCGATCGAGCCGCCAACGCCTTCGGCAAGCACCACGGCCATGTCGTTCGCCGACTTGACCATCATCATCTTCAGCGCGTTGTCGACGGTGAGCTGCGTTCCCGGACGGAAGCCCATCTTCGATGGCGACTGCGAGGCTGCCGTCGGCGACACCGTGAGCAGCGTGTCGAGCGTGAGCCTGCCGTCCTTGACCGCCTTCAGCGTCACATAGGCGGTCATGATCTTGGTGACGGAGGCGGGGTACCAGGGAATGGTCGCGTTATCGGCCTGCAACACCTTGCCGCTGTCGGCTTCGATCAGCAGCAGCGCTTCGGCGCGCGCTGCGCCCGGCGCGAGCAATGCGGCGCATGCGAGGCCCGCAGCGAACAGGTTGAACAGCGATTTGCGAAGCAGCGGGCGAGGGGCGTGCACTATCCGATTCCGGTCCTTGGAGACCCGCCGATTCCCTGCGGTTCTCGTGATCTGATGGTCGGTTTTGAAATCCAGCGCCGCCGCTTGCGGCGTCGCAAACCTATACCGGCTGATGCGTCGAGAATAGGGGGATCGGTGCGGTATTCCGCAATGAAATAGGCCGAATTTCGACGGGCCTATGGGGACTTGCTACTGGGATTTGACCGGAGTCGCGGCAGTCTCGGCTGCCGTCACGCTGGCCCGTGCGTTTTCCTGGACCATGAACTGGGCCCTGGCGAGCTCGGCGAAATGGCCGCCTTTGGCCACGAGTTCATCGAAAGTTCCGCTTTCGGTCACCTGGCCGTTCTCGAAGACCAGGATCCGCGTGGCGTTGCGGATGGTGGAGAGGCGGTGCGCGATCACGAACGTGGTCCTGCCCTTCATCACTTCGTCGAGAGCGGCATTCACCTTGGCCTCGGTGACGGCGTCGAGCGCGCTGGTCGCCTCGTCCAGGATCAGGATCGGCGGATCCTTCAGCAGCGCGCGGGCGATCGACAGCCGCTGCCGCTCGCCGCCGGAGAGCATGCGGCCGCGTTCGCCGGCGTTGGTCTCGAAGCCCCCGCTGCGCTCGATGAACTCGAGCGCCTGCGCGCGCGCGGCCGCCTTGCGCATCTCGTCCTCGGTCGCATCCGGCTTGCCGACCTGCAGATTCTCCGCGATCGAGCGGTTGAACAGCAGCGCCTCCTGGAACACCACGCCGATGTTCCGCCGCAGCGACGTCAGCGTGATCCCACGCACGTCCATGCCGTCGATCTTGATGAAGCCGGACTGCGGGTCGAAGGCGCGGTGCAAAAGCGCGATCGCGGTCGACTTGCCGGCGCCGGTCGGACCGACCAGCGCGATGGTCTGGCCGGGCAGCGCCGTGAACGAGAGGTCCTCGACCGCAGGGCGCTTGCCGTCATAGGAGAAGGTAACGTCGTGGAACTCGACGAGGCCGGACAATCTGCCGGCATCGATCGCGTCGGGCCTGTCGTGCACCGCGGGCACGGCGTCGAGCACGTTGAAGAACTCGCGCAGCCGCGGCGCTTCCATGAACACGTTGTTGATGAAGCTCACGACCTGCTCGAGCCTCTGAATCAGCATCGTCGCGAAGCTCACGAACATCACGATCTCGCCGACGGATGTCAGCCCCTGGTCGTGCAGCGCGATACCGACGGTGAAGATCGTGAGCACGGTGATGGTGGTCGAGGCGCGCGTGATGACGGTGACGAGCGCCCACCATGACAGCACCGGCATCTGCGCGGCCAGCAGCTCGTCGGCGACTGAGCGCAGCCCTTTGACCTCGGATTCGACGCGGACGAAGCTCTGCACCAGCGCGACGTTGCCGAGCGCATCGGAGGCGCGCGCAGAGAGCTCGCTGTAGTGCTCCTCGACCTCCATCTGCATGCCGAAGGTCTTGCGCACCACGAAGGTCGTCAGCGCGGTGAAGACGATGCAGAGCACGAACAGCAGGATCGCGAGCCGCCAGTTGAGGTAGAGCGACAGCGGCAGCAGCACCACGACCGAGAGGATCGCGGCAAAATGCTCGCGGAAGAAGCCGAGCCATAGCCGCCATAGTGCGTCGGTGCCGTTGAGCATCACCTTCATCAGCCGGCCCGAATGGGTGCCGGAGTGGAAGGTCAGCGGCAGTTGCAGGATGTGCTCGAAATAATCGGTCAGCACCGCCTGGCGCTGGCGGTGCGAGAGCCGATCGGCCTGCAAGGCCACGAGCGCGCTGCATGCGATGGTGAACAGTCCGAAGGCGACCCAGGTGGCCAGGAACGGCCAGGCCGAGTTCGAGCCGGCTACGGTCTTGCCCGAGAGCACGTCGACGATCCGGCCGAACAGCACGGGCTCGGCGAATTGTGAGCCTGCCAGCAGCAGATTGGCGACCGCGAGCAGCCAGCCCAGCCGCGCCTCCTTGCCGAGCAGTTCGAGAACGCGGGTGTAGAGACGGAGGATGGACATGCGGGCGAGGAACTCGGCGACGACGGAGCCTGTATTCTAAGCAGGGATCGTACGCGAGATACAGCGGAAGCTTTCGGTTTTGTTCAGTTGATCAGCCGCCCCGCCAGCGGCGGCAGGAATTGGTCGTCGAAGATCTCGATCGCCGTCGGTCGTTTGCGGAATTTGAAGTCCTGCGCGACCTGGCCGATCGAGCGATCGAGCCGCGCCGGGTCGATGCCGCCGAGGCCGTTGCGCCTGACCTCGTCGGTCAGGATGTTGTCGGCGAGGGCGGTGCGCAGGCGCTCCAGCTCCAGGTTGCGGTCGCCGTCCTCGATGCGGCTCGCGGCCTCCTCCGCCGCGCGCCCCGGCTCCATGACGGTCGCGTTGATGCCCGCGATCAAGGCGCGGACGAAGCCCTTGACGGCGTCTGGCTTTGCTGCGGCGAAAGCGGGATTGACCACCACGGCAAAGCCGTAGGCTTCGCAGCCGTAATCCGCATAGCGCAGGACGACGAGATCGGCTTCGGGCACGCCGCGGTCGCGCAGGTTCACCGCCGACAGATAGCTGAAGCCGGCGACTGCATCGACCTGGCCCGCGGAGAGGATCGGCTCGCGCACCGCCGCGCTGATCTTGTGAAATTTGACGTGCGCTGCATTGATGCCGTTCTGCTGTGCCAGTGCCGGCCACAGCCGCATCGACAGGTCGCTGTCGGCAACGCCGACGGTCTTGCCGTCGAGATCGGACAGAAGGTGGATGCCGCGGCTCCTGCGCGCGACGATCGCGTAGGGTGCGCGGTTGAACAGCACGAACACTGCCTTGACCGGCGCGGCCTGCTCCTTGTCGCGAAAGCGGATCAATTCGTTGATGTCGACCAGCGCGAGCTCGCTGTCGCCCTTGGCGACACGCGCGAGCGCTTCCGACGATCCGGCTGCGGTGTTGAAGGACACGCTGAGATGCTCGGCGCCGAACCTGCCGTCCTTTGCGGCCAGGAAGAACGGCGCCATGCTCGCATCCAATGGCCGGTCGAAGGTGAAGTGAATCGCAACGGATGGGGCGGCGGTCTCGGCCATGCTGACATCGCGTGCAATCAGTGCCGCAAGCGAGATCACGAGAGCCAGCAGACAACGAAGGACGATCGTCTTGAATTCCGACATCGGGTGCGCCGGTCCCGCATTGTTATGGTTTCGTGACGCTCGCAGCGCCGGCTGGCGGTCAGTCTGTCCGCGCCAACATGAACGGCGGATGAGCGGAGGTTGCGTCACGATTACGCAACCCCATTCAGCTTGTGTTGGGGTTGGGGAACCCAACATGGGATGCGGGTGTTTGAGAGACACGAGCCTGTCTATAGACACCATTCGAGGTCCCAAGGAGGGTCCACATGTTTGACAGTTTTTCGAAATTTGCCGGCCGCAAGGCCGTTCTTGCCACCGCCGCGGTGCTGGCACTGACCGCAATTGCCCCGACCGCGTCATACGCCGGCGGCCGCCACTGGCATGGCGGTGGAGGCGGCGCGGCCGCAGCTGCGGCTTTCGCAGCCATCGGCACGGGCCTCGCCATCGCCGCAAGCCGTGACGCCTACGCCTATGACTACGGTCCGGGCTACGGCTATTATGGCGGACCTGCCTATTACAGCGGTCCTGCTTACGGGCCCTATTATGGTCCGGGCCCGAATTACCAGTATCAGCGCTATGGCGGTACGGCTCCGTCCGAGTACTGCGGCCAGGGCTACTACACCAACTGCTACTAGCTCCGGCTACCAAAGGTTGACTACAACGGGCCGTCGCGCTTGCCGCGCCGGCCTGTTTTTCGCTTTTATTGTCGCGCGTTAACGCGCTCGCCATGGGTTTAGAGTAGTTTTGGATACCATGAGTGATTCGCTTGAGCGGCTATATCTGGCTGTGCTCGCGGCCAGAGATCTTGATCCGGCAACATCGCGCACAGCCCGGCTGTTTCAGCGCGGGCCTTCCAAAATGGCGAAGAAACTGGCCGAAGAGGCCATCGAAGTCGTGATCGACGCGGTCAACGGCGATAGCGAGGCCGTGATCCGGGAGAGCGCCGACCTGCTCTACAATCTCACCGTGCTGTGGGCCTCGGCCGGGGTCCGTCCCGAGGACGTCTGGCGGGAGATGACGCGGCGTGAAGATTTGCTCGGCATCGCCGAGAAGCTGCCGAAATCGCGGATGAAGCTGCCCAAGGTCGCGTCACCGCGAATTGCCTCAAGGCGGCCAATTGTCGCGCTCGAGGGCCGTGCCACGCGCAAGCGCCACTAGAAACGTCATAATTCGCCTCAATCTCGGCATGGACAAATCCGTCCCATGGTGCTTCATCGCGGCGCCATGCTGAAACGTATTTACGACTGGTGCATCGACGCCGCCCACAAGCCCTACGCGCTCTGGATCATGGGAGCCGTGGCCTTCGCAGAAAGCTCGTTCTTTCCGGTGCCGCCGGACGTGATGCTGATCCCGATGTCGCTGGCGCGCCCGCAGCGCGCCTGGGTCTATGCGGCGATCTGCACCGTGACCTCGGTGGTCGGCGGCATGGTTGGCTACGCCATCGGAGCGCTGCTGTTCGATTCGGTCGGCCAGTGGCTGATCCAGGTCTACGGCCTCGGCGACAAGGTCGATGCCTTCCGCGCCTCCTATGCGGAATGGGGTGCGATCATCATCCTGCTGAAGGGGCTGACGCCGATCCCCTACAAGCTCGTCACCATCACCTCAGGCTTTGCCGGCTACAATATTCTTCTGTTCATCCTGTGCTCGATCGTTGCGCGGGGCGGACGCTTCTTCGTCGTCGCGATCCTGCTCAACCGCTATGGCGACTGGATCCGGGTCAGGATCGAGAAGCATCTCGGCCTCTGGGTGGCGATCGGCGCCGCCGTGCTGGTGCTCGGCTTCGTGGTGGCGATCAAGCTGATCTAGCGTTTGCGCGAGGACCATGCTCGCTCAATAACCTCGCGGCGCTTTGCCGCCGCGCCGGCATCGGCTACGCTTGCCGTCATGATGGTTCGATCCGGCAAACCGGCCATGCGGTTCGGGACGCTGATGTCAGCAGTGCTGCTCCTGGTTTTCGCCGGCAGGACGGCATGGCCGCAAGCCGCGCCGCCCGTGCTCGGCCTCCAGGAGCAGGGGACGCAGGCCGCGCCGCCGCCGCCGACACCCGCTCCTTCCGCGCCGCCGGCGCGCGAGGAAAATCCCGGGCTGATCAACGAAATGGGCAAGCTGTTCGACAAGCTGCCCTCGATCCTGCCGGCGATCAAAAGCCCGAGCGAGACCATGAACGATTTGTCGCGGCTGGCGAAGCCGTCCACCATGGTCTCGGGGCGCGTGGCCTGTCCGGCCTCCGCGAACGGCGCGCCCGACTGCAAGCAGGCCGCCGACCAGCTCTGCCAGACCAAGGGCTATCGCGAAGGCAAGAGCCTGAACGCCGACTCCGCCGAGAAATGCTCGGCCAAGGTCCTGATACCGGGCCGGCAACGCAAGCCGGACGATTGCCGCACCGACACTTTCGTGACCAGCGCGCTGTGCCAGAACTGACGTGATGGCCTGCGCGCATGCAACAAGGAGCGCCCATGAGTCGTACGGAGCAGGACTTCCTCGGACAGCGTGAGATCGCCGACGACATCTATTACGGCGTCCAGACCATCCGCGGGAAGGAGAACTTCCACATCACCGGCATTCCGATGAGCCAGGAGCCTTACTTCGTGAAGGCGCTTGGTTACGTGAAGAAAGCGGCCGCCATGGCCAACCGCGATCTCGGCGCGATCGACGCCAAGGTCGCGGACGCGATCATTCTGGGCTGTGACCGCGTCATTGCCGGCGACATGATGGATCAGTTCGTCACCGACTTCATTCAGGGCGGTGCCGGCACATCGACCAACATGAACGCCAACGAGGTGATCGCCAACCTCGCGCTGGAATCGCTCGGCTTTGCGAAGGGCAATTACCAGCACGTCAGCCCCAACGATCACGTCAATTACGGCCAGTCCACCAACGACACCTATCCGACCGCCTTTCGCCTGGCGCTGATCCTGCGGCTCGAGAGCTACATGACGGCGCTGCGCCAGCTCCAGGAAGCTTTCTTCGCCAAGGGCCGCGAGTTCGACCGTGTGCTGAAAATGGGCCGCACGCATCTTCAGGACGCGGTGCCGATGTCGCTCGGCGCGGAATTCCGGGGATGGGGCACCACGATCGGCGAGGAGGTGGATCGCATCTCGGAGGCCCGTGCGCTGCTGCGCGAGATCAATCTCGGCGCTACCGCGATCGGCACCTCCGTGACCGCGGCCGTCGGCTATCCCAAGCTCGCGGTCCGGCATCTGAGCGCGCTGACCGGCGTCGAGTTCGTTCTCGCCGGCGATCTCGTCGAGGCGACCTCCGACACCGGTGCCTATGTGCAGCTCTCGGGCATCCTCAAGCGCACCGCCAGCAAGTTGACGAAGATCTGTAACGACATCCGCCTGCTCGCCTCCGGCCCGCGTGCCGGCTTCAACGAGATCAACTTGCCGCAGCTTCAGCCGGGCTCCTCGATCATGCCCGGCAAGGTGAATCCCGTCATTCCTGAGGTGGTGAACCAGACCAGTTTCCTCGTCATCGGTCTCGACACCACGGTGACGCTGGCCGCCAGCGCCGGCCAGCTCCAGCTCAACGTGATGGAGCCGGTGATCTCGTTCGCGCTGTTCTTCTCGATCCGCACCATGGAGCGCGCGGTCAACAGCCTGCGCGAGCATTGCGTCGTCGGCATCACCGCCAACGAGGAGCACACCCGCAACATGGTGCTGAACTCGCTCGGGATCGTCACGGTGCTGAAGCCGCTGCTCGGCTACAAGCAATGCGCCGAGATCGCGCGCGAGGGCTACAAAAGCGGCAAGTCGCTGCACCAGATCGTGGTGGTCGAGCGCAAGCTGCTGACGCAGGAGAAGTGGGACGAGATGTTCTCGTTCGAGCGGCTGATCAACCCGGATTTGATCGGGTGAAGTCATCGCGTCGACTTCCGGTGCGCATGGGAGATCGATGCTTTTTCTGCACGTCATTGCGAGGAGCCCTTGCGACGAAGCAATCCAGAATCCTTCCGCGGAGAGAGTCTGGATTGCTTCGCTGCGCTCGCAATGACGAAGAAGACGGTTAGATTGTACGGGTAAGAATTCCGCGCGTTGGAATTGCGGTAGCCGCATCCGCCGCGGCGTCACAACGCAATACTTGACAGTGGAAAGATTGCCTTGTTGGTATGATCCCAGCCTTCGTTTGACCGCCAAGAGAGGACCGTTCCGCAATGTCCATGCCTGCCTTATTCAAGGGGCGCCTTTCGATCCCCGTGATCGGTTCGCCGCTCTTCATCATCTCGGTGCCCGATCTCGTGATCGCGCAGTGCAAGGCGGGTGTGGTCGGCTCGTTTCCGGCGCTGAACGCGCGGCCGCCGGAATTGCTCGACGAATGGCTTGCGCGGATCACCGAGGAGCTCGCGGCCCATGACCGTGCGCATCCCGATAAGCCGTCGGCGCCGTTCGCGGTCAACCAGATCGTGCACAAGTCGAACAACCGGCTCGATCACGACATGCAGCTTTGCGCCAAGTACAAGGTGCCGATGATCATCTCCTCCCTCGGGGCACGCGAGGAGCTGAACCAGGCCGTGCACGGCTGGGGGGGCATCGTCTTCCATGACGTGATCAACCAGAAGTTCGCCCACAAGGCGATCGAGAAGGGCGCCGACGGCCTGATCCTGGTCGCCGCCGGCGCCGGCGGCCATGCCGGCACCATCTCGCCGCTCGCCTTCGTCGCCGAGACGCGGAAGTGGTTCGACGGCCCGATCGCGCTGTCGGGTGCGATCGGCAACGGCAAGGCGATCCGCGCCGCGCGCATTCTCGGCGCCGACTTCGCCTATATCGGCTCGGCCTTCATCGCGACCAAGGAGGCTAACGCGGTCGAGAAGTACAAGGAGATGATCGCCGGCTCGAGCGCCGACGACATCGTCTATTCCAACCTCTTCACCGGCGTGCACGGCAATTATCTGAAGCCCTCGATCCTCGCCGCCGGCATGGATCCGGAAAACCTGCCGACCTCCGATCCCTCCAAGATGAACTTCGGCACCGACGCCTCCGGCGAGCGCGCCAAGCCGAAGGCCTGGAAGGAGATCTGGGGCTCGGGCCAGGGCATCGGCAGCGTCGAGGGCATCCTGCCCGCCGCCGACCTGATCGCGCGCTTCAAGAAGGAATACGACGAAGCGATCGATCCGCCGTTGTAGTTCTCGTGTTCCGGACGCGGTGCAATGCGTAGCATTGCTCCGCAGAGCCGGGACCCATCGCCGCACACCGCATGGACCCCGGATCAGCAGCGCACCGCTACGCGCTGCGCAGCGTCCGGGGAACGTCAACTGAGACTGATTGAAACGATGCCCCCCATCTACCGCGTCGACGGCAACAGCGTCGTCACCAGCCCGGACGCCGCGGGGCCGTGGGACCGCCGCATGCAGCACGGCTCTGCGCCGGCGTCGCTGGTGACGTGGGCAGCCGAACGCATTCCGACGCCTGTTCCGATGGAGATCGCGCGGGTCACGATCGATCTGATGCGTCCGGTGCCGGTGGCGCCACTGACGATCGCGACCGAGGTCTTGCGTGAGGGCCGCAAGATCCAGCTTTGCGAAATCAAGCTGCTCGCCGACGGCGTGCAGGTGGTCGGTGCCACCGTGCTCAAGATCAGGCGCCAGGCGCTGAGCCTGCCCGACGACGTCAAGGAGCTGCCGGTTACGCTGCGTTCGCCCGAGGACTCGCTGGTCGAAGATGGTCACGCCGCCACCAGTCCGTTCGTGCGCTCGGTCTCGATGCGTGCCGCGCGCGGTCGCTTCGGCCAGGCCGGTGCCGGGGCGATCTGGTTTCGCGTCGATCATCCCCTGATCGCAGACGAGGCGATCTCGCAGGCGATGCGCGCCGTGGTCGCCGCCGACTTCTCCAACGGCACCGCCTCGACGCTCGACTTCCGCGCCTGGACCTACATCAACGCCGATCTCACCGTGAGCTTTGCGCGGCAGCCGGTGGGCGAGTGGATCCTGCTCGACGGCGACTCCTGGATCGGCCCCGACGGCGCGGGGCTGGCAATGTCGCGGCTGGCTGATCGGCAAGGCTATTTCGGCCGGGCGGTGCAGAGCCTGGTGATCGAGAAAAGGTAAGGCGGCCTTCGTGCCCCGGACGCCGTGCAATGCGAAGCATTGCGCGGCCGAGCCGGGGCCCATGTCTCGGCCGGGGCATGCAGCAGTGGGTCCCGGCTCTGCGCCGCATCACTTGCGTGCTGCGCCGCGTCCGGGACACGAGAGCTGCGCTCACCCCACCATCCGGTCGCGCCCGCTCCAGAAGCCCGCGCGCAGCACCTTCTTGTCGACCTTGCCGACGCCGGTCATCGGCAGCTGCTTGACGAACTGGATCTGCTTGGGCGCGTGCGCCGAGCCCTTTCGCATCTTCACCAGGTTGATCAGCTCGTCCGGATCGGGCCTTGCGCCCTCGCGCGGCACGACGATGGCGGTGACGGCCTCGCCCCATTTCTCGTCGGGAACGCCGACGACAGCCACCATGGCGACGTCGGCATGCTGCGACAGCACGTCCTCGACCTCGCGCGGGAAGATGTTGAAGCCGCCAGAGACGATCATGTCCTTCTTGCGGTCGAGGATGAACATGTAGCCGCGCTCGTCCTTGCGCGCGATGTCGCCGGTGTGGACCCAGCCGTTCTTCAGCGTCTCGGCGGTGATGTCGGGCCGCTTCCAGTACTCCGCCATCACGTGCGGCGCGCGCACGCAGATCTCGCCGGGCTCCCCCGTCTTCACCTCCTGGTCGTCATCGTCGAGGATCTTGACCTCGCAGGCCGCGATCGGGAAGCCGCAGGACAGGAATAGCTCCGGTGTCTTGGGATCGTGATCCGCCTTGCGCAGCACCGAGACGGGATAGCATTCGGTCTGTCCGTAAAGCTGCGAGAAAACCGGCCCGATGCGCTCGATGCCCTCGACCAGCCGGCTCGGCGACATCGCGGAGGCGCCATAGAGCACCAGCTCGAGCGAGGACAGGTCGGTCTTGCCGAGCGCGGGATGATCGAGCAGCACATAGATCATGGTCGGCACGAGCAGCGTGAAATTGATGCGCTCGCGCGCGATCGTCGCCAGCATCGCCTCGGGGTCGAAACTCTCGAGCATGTGCACGGTGCCGCCGCGCATCAAGGTCGGCAGCACCTTCGTGCCGGCGACATGGCTGATCGGCGCGACCGTGAGATAGCGCGCGGCCTCGGGGATCTCGAAGTCGGCGAGGATCGCGGCGGCGGCCCCGGCATTCTCGCGGTGATAGCGCAGCGCGCCCTTGGATTTGCCGGTCGTGCCGCCGGTGTAGTTCAGCGTGGCGAGATCGTCGGGGCCGGCGAGGCACTGCGCGCTGGCGTGTCCCGCAGTCTCGATCGCCGCCAGTAGATCGACGCCATAGCTGGCTGGTCCCATGGTGAAGACCGCCTTGAGCCGGCCGGCCTTCGCGGCGAGTTCGCCGCCACGATCGCGGAAGGCGGCCACGTCGACCACCAGCATCTCTGCGTCGGAATCCTCGAGTTGAAACAGCTGGTCCTCCAGCGATCCCAAAGGATGCAGCCAGGTGATGCAGAGCCGCGACAACTGCGCCGCGACGCCGGCGCACCAGGTGTCGGCGCGGTTGGCGGTGAGGAAGGCGACGCGCGCGCCGGGCTGCAATCCAAGCCGCATGAACACGCCCTGGATGCGTCCGATCAGGTCGATGGTGCCATGATAGCTCAGCGATCCCTCAGGCCAGGCAAAAGCGGTGCGGCCGGGATAGCGCGACAGCGCCCGTAGCGTCTGCGCACAAGCCGGGGACGATGCGTGGAGCGGATCGGACATATGTTTCCTCGGTGCTTTGTCATCGGCTTCTGGCGTGCCAATGTTGCTGACGACGCTAGCACAGCGAATGCGGGATGGAACGACAAAGCCCGCGCAGGGCGGCAGGAATGACAAGGAGATTGGCGTGCCATCAGACCGACTGCAGCGCTTCCGCGATCGTCTTGATCTGCCGCTGATCGCGGCGCCGATGTTTCTGGTGTCGGGCGTCGAGCTCGTGGTCGCGGCCTGCCGCAACGGCGTGATCGGCAGCTTCCCAACCGCGAATTGCCGTAGCGCGGAACAGCTCGACGAATGGCTCACCGCGATCGAAACCCGGTTGCGGCAGCACGAAGAGCAAACCGGACGCAAGGCGGCGCCGCTTTGTCCGAACCTGATCGTGCACCACTCCAACGCGCGGCTGGAGCAGGATCTCGCCGTGCTGCTGCGGCACAGGCCGGAGATCGTCATCACCTCGGTCGGCTCGCCCGCGCCTGTAGCGAAGCCGCTGCATGACGCCGGCGCGTTGGTGCTGGCGGATGTCGCCTCGATCCGCCATGCCGAACGCGCGGCGGAAGCCGGTGCGGATGGGCTGGTGCTGCTGACCGCGGGCGCCGGCGGCCAGACCGGCTGGCTCAATCCGTTCGCCTTCGTCCGCGCGGTGCGCGCATTCTACGACGGCATCATCGTGCTCGCCGGCGGCATCAGCGACGGCCGCGCGCTGCATGCCGCCGAAGTGCTCGGCTGCGATCTCGCCTACATGGGCACGAAGTTCATTGCGACGCGCGAGAGCATGGCGGATGATCGTTACAAGCGGATGCTGGTCGAGAGCAGCGCCGACGACGTCCTGCTCACCACCGCCTTCACGGGACTGCAGACCAGCATGCTGAGGCCGTCGATCGTGGCCGCGGGTCTCGATCCCGACGACCTGCCGGCGCGCGGGGCGATCGACATCGCCAAGGACATCGACGTCGCCGCGCGCGAGAGCCGGCCGAAACGCTGGCGCGACATCTGGAGCGGTGGGCACTCGACATCGGGGGTGACGGACGTGCTCACTGTCGACGATCTCGTTGCGCGGACGGTTACCGAATATCGCGAGGCGGGCGGACAGTAGAGCCCGGCCATGACGCTGGGAGACGCCCCGCTCACGGTTAATCCCGCGCTCTTCCGCCCCGCTCACTTAACGGCAGATTAACCATCGCCCGCCAAGAATCCCTTCAAGGCCGCCAATCAGGACCGAGAGGGACAGGCGATGGACTTCAACTATCTCAACGGCAAGACAGCCGCGACGTTGGACGAAATCCGCGTTCGCGTGGCCCACGCGCTGGCCCGACACCCGCTGTGCCGCAACGTGCGCTTCGACATCGTCAGCGTCGCTCGCACCCGCCGCGGCGGCAATTGGACGGTGACGCTGCAATCGGTCGAGCCGCGCGCGGTCTGGGAGGCCTCCGAGATCGTGGCCGACATCCAGGATGCCTACGAACTTGCGGCAGCTGCCTGATTTCGTTGAACATTTCAGGCGATGTCGCCGCAGTCCGCGCGATTGCCGCCGCAATTGCACGGTTAAGCCTTAATTATCGCCCAGTTTCCGGGCAGTGATCACGTGGACTTGAAAGTTGGGCGCGGAGAGACGTTTGTCCAAAGCCATCACCATCGTCGCGCTGACCTGTTTCCTCGTCCTCGGCGCTGCGACGACCGCCATTCTCGGCCGTGACAGCGTGCCCAGTGTCAGCGCGGAGATGATCACGCAGGCGCCTCCGGCCAAGCCGCTCGCCACCAATCGCGCCGCCAAGGCCGACCGTCTGGTTCCGACGCTGGCGCTGGCCTCGGCCGCAATCGAGCCGGTGCAGGTCGCCGCCGACAAGCTCGCCCAGACGCCTGTGCTGACCGAGCCGCTGCGCCAGGCCTTTGCCGCCGCCACGCCTTCCGATTTCCCGATGCCGAAGGCAAGTTCGCACGAGGCGCCCGCCGCAGCGGAGGTCCCCGCCGTCGAAGTCCCGGCCAAGCCGAAGGTGGTGGCCAAGCCGCAGCCGCAGAAATCCTATGCGCTGCTGTCCGACGCACAGATCGCGGGCATCAGGGATCGCCTGAAACTGTCGTCGTCGCAAGAATATTATTGGCCCTCGGTCGAGACGGCGCTCCGCAACGTTGTCCGCAAGATCTCGGCAAACAAGCTCTCCAATCCGAACGCGCCGGGCGTGCCGATCGATCCGAATTGCGACGAGGTTCAGCAGTTGAAGTCGGCGGCGATGCCGCTGCTGTTCCAGCTGCGTGACGACCAGAAAGAGGAAGTGCGCAAGCTCGCCCGCATCATCGGGCTGGAGAAAGTCGCGCAGCAGATCTGACAGTTCCTTTGGGAACTGCTGCGGCATCAGGAACATCCGGCAATCAACGTGCGTTGCTCGCCCCAAAGAGGGAGTGGATCAATGCGCGCCTCGACCGCCTATTTCGTCGGTGCCGGAACCATTGTCGCGGCCATCGCCATTGGTCTCGGCGGCGGCATCCTCGCCGGCAACATCATGAATCCGATCGCGCCCAAGCAGGGACCGGACGCCAGCAAGCGCGCCGATGCCGTTGCCACAGCGGCGGCGATGAACGCACCATCCGAGCGCGTGAATTATCTCACCGGTTCGCAGGCTTTTGGCGCGATCATTGCCGCACCGGCGCAGGCCGAGGCAAAGTCTGAACCCGCCAAGCCCGATACGCAGACCACTCAAGCGACCGCTGAACCGCCAGTACCGCGGCCGTCGCAAGCAGCCGCGGTCGAGCCGTCCAAGGAACAGTCCAAGCCGGCATCAGCCGCGCCCAGGCCTGCGGAGCAGCAGGCAGCGACAGAGCCGGCCGCTTCGCCGGACAACGCCTATGCCAAGGCGCGGGATTCCGACGTGAAGCGCGCCGCGTCCGAACGGCGCCGGACGGAGCGCCGCGAACGCTGGGCCGCGCGCCGCCACTATTACGAGTCCCGCGAGATGCGCGGCCCGCGCGACCGCACTGATTGGGACGACGTCGCGCGCAACATCCGAGAAGACTCCGATGCCCGCGATATCGCAAGCCGCCCACGCAGCGGCTTCCCGCAGATCAGGCTGTTCGGGCCTGACGACGACTAAAGCATGATCCGCAAAACAGAGTCCGGGCTCGCTCGGCTGGAGCGCTCCCGGACTTGAGGGCCGGCTCAGCCGCCGTGCGATTCTACGACCTTGCGGCAGGAGTCGGAGAGCTTGGTCTTGTTCTGGCGCAGGCAGGCATTCATCTCCGGCGGCTTGCCGATATGTTCGGCGCAGAATTTGCTGGCATCGCCGCGACAGGCCATCTGCTCCTGCGGCGTCGGACCGGATTGCGCAGCGGCGGACACGGCGGTGGCGGCGAGCAGCAGCGCGGTAAGAACCGAAATCTTCATAAAGCACCTCTTTGGGATTGTCGTTGGTCCCGCCTGGGATCAAGCGGGGCGGACGATCTCGCGAAATCCGGGCGCCGGTCCATGCCATGTTCATGGCACCGGGTGCGCCCTCTCGGGCATGGCACCCCCATCTTCATGGCATGTATCCGCGCCCGGTCTTTTGCCATTCAGGCTGCACCTCGGCTGCGAAACCCGGTGATTGCACCGGGACGCCGAACGGGAAGCAGGAGAGCAAGATGTCGAAAAGAGCGGGAGCGCTGAGCGCCGGGCTGACGATCATGGCGCTGGCGGGTGCGGCGATGGTGTCGCTGGGTACGAGCCCGGCGCAGGCCGTGGTCTATTGCAAGACGGTCGGCGTGCCCAAGGGCTGCGTGGTGCGGCCGACTGCAGCAGTGGTGGTCGCGCCGGGAGCTCCGGTTGCGCGGGCCGCGGTCGCGACTCCCGGCGTCGGCGCGCCCGGTGTCGGCGTGCGCGCCGGTACCCCGATGAACCGCGGCGGCCCGGTCAATCGCGTCGGCGTGCGCTGATATTCCATTCGATTGATTTGATTGCATTGCTTCGGGCCAACGGAGCCCCTGCGGACGAACACCCCCCGTCCTCCGCAGAGGACCCGGCCCGTCCCCTCTCTCCGTGCGCCCCACACGTTCGGGGAGGGGGCTTTTCAGCCCGCAGCCGCATCGCTGTCGGGAAAACGCTGCGGCAATTGCAGCCGCACGCGCGTGCCTGAGGCATCCGAGCTCAGATCGAGCACCGCGCCGCAGCGGGCGGCGCGGCTCCTCATGTTGCGCAAGCCCCGCGCGGTCTGGCCGGCACTCGCGCCATTGCCGGCGAGCGCAAAGCCCTTGCCGTCGTCCGTCACGCTGATCACGCCATACGGCCCGTGATCGTCGTCGAGCGTCTCGATGCTGACCGCGATGTGGCGCGCCTCTGCGTGCTTGACGGCGTTCGTCACGGCCTCGTCGAGGATGCGCACGATCTGGATAACGTGCCATGGCCGCAATTCGGGATGCAGCGGCAGGCCCTGCGGCGTTGCCACGCGCCAGTCGAGCGCGATGTCGTGCGGCCGCAATTGCGCCGTCGCGCGCTCGCGCCAGGAGCCGAGCGCGAGCATCAGGTCGCCGCCGATGTCGTCCATGGAATCGATGACGAGGCGCAGATCCTTCAGTGCTGCGCGAGCGGCCTCCGTGATGGTGGCGCCCTCATGGCCGCGCTCGGAGAGCGCGACGATGCTGACGAGCTGGCCGCCGAGGCCGTCATGCAGGTCCCGCATCAGCCGCGTGCGCTCATTGGCGAGCGCAGCGGCGCGGGCGCGCGCCTCCTCGCGGGCAAAGCTTGCCTTCAGCCGTTCCTCGGCCTCGCCGACCCGTGCAACGAGCTGTCCGGCAAAGCTGTCGACCTGGTTCAGCGCGCGCGCGAAGCGCCAGGTCAGCCCGGCGCCGATCGCGACCAGCATTGCCGAATAGGACAGGCGCGAAACGAAGATGCGATTGTTGGTCGCGATCTCCAACACCGTGAGCATGTCCTGGACCCAGCAGACCAGCACGATGGTCACGGCGCAGCCGATCGTGAAGCTTGCCGCGTCCTGCCGCCGGACCACTGCGGCTGCGGTCACGCAGGCCATCAGGAACAGGCACAGCCCGACCGTGGGAATGCCGAGCACCAGAAAGAGAATGCGTGGCAGCGGCGGGCCCCCGATCAGCCCGACCACGAACACGACGAGGCCTGGCACGAACAGCAGCGTGCCATACCGCGGCCAGCGCCAACCGAAGAACAGCATGCCGAACACGACGATCAGCGCGCTCTCGATCGGTGCGGATGCCAGCAGCACGGCGGCGAGCCGCGACGTCGTGGCCGGCGGCACCGGCGGCGGCACGAACGCCTGCACCACGCCGAGCACCATCGCCACCGCCAGCACGCCGTAAACCGGCTCGTGACGCCGCATCAGCCACATGATCGCAAGGATGACCGCGAGGATCGATTGCCAGGCGGAGAACACGACGGGCAGCGTGACGAACAGCAGCGTGCGCGTCTCATAGGCGGGACGCAAGGCGGCGTCCGGCCCGACATAGACGGTGTCGAGAAAGCCCTTCAGCGGCCCCCATACGAACAGCCGCACCGTGATATCGTTGGCGCCGTCGCGCAGCAGCGAGGACGGAATCGCCGCGATTTGCGGCGTGTTGCGGTCCGGCCGGTTGGCATTGGCGTCACGCCGGGAATCCAGCACCACGACGCCGTTGACGGCGACCTCTACCGCGTTGCTGAAGCGCGGCAGATACACCGACCATCCCGATCCCGCATCGCCCGGCCGGAATGTGAAGGCGGCGGTGTAGAGCGGCGGGTCGGCCAGCGAATAGCGCGATGCGGTGAAGTGCGGCAGCCTCACCGCGCGCATCGTGCCGTCCTCGCGCGCCGAAAAATCGCTCACGGCGAAGTCTTCGGGATCGCCGGGTTGCAGCAGCCGGAGCCCAAGCACGGTGACGATGACGATCAGGGCCTGGAGCAGTAGATAAGGCACAAGGCGCGACACAATCAGCCGGCGCCGCGGGCGCGTGAGTATCTTCGCCGCGATCTCGCTCACAGCTTGATCAGGCCCTGCTGCACGGCTTCGAACACGGCCTCGCTGCGGGTGTGCACCTCGAGCTTGCGATAGATGTTCTTGATGTGGCCGGGCACGGTCTGCCTGGACAGGCCGAGATGGCTCGCGATCTCGGCGTAGCTGAAGCCTTTGGCGATGCCCCAGAGGATGTCGATCTCCCGCGGGGTCAGCTTGGCCGTGTTGAGCGCGGGGCCGGGCGAGGGCTCCGCCGAACTCTGCGTTCGCCGCACGATGAAACGGGCGATCGAGGCCGAGATCGGCGAATGGCCGGCGACCAGATCGCGCACGGTGGTGGCGATGTCGGTCGGGAAGGCATCCTTCAGGAGATAGCCGGTCGCACCCACGGTGATCGCCGAGATTACGCTTTCCTCGTCGCCGAGCGCCGAGATCACCATGATCTCGGTCTCGGGAAAGCGCTGCCGGGTTTCGCGAATCAGCTCGATGCCGTGGCCGTCGGGCAGCCTGAGATCGGTGAGCAGCACGCGAGGCGTGCCCTCGCCGAGCGCAGACCGGGCTTCTCCGAGCGTGCCGGCGCTACGCACCTCGTAGCCGGCCTTGACCAGCGCGTCCTGCAGCCGCCAGCAGGTCGGCGCATCGTCCTCGACGAGGAGGATGGTGATGGTCTCACCCGTCTCGCCCTGTTCGCTCATGTTCATCGTCCCGCGACCCGCGTGTCCCCCGCGGCGCGAGGCAAGTCTAACCGCAGCACGGATGCCGTGACACCCATAATCATGGGGGCGACGATAACTCGGTCCCGCGCCAGGCGCGGACAGACGGTCGTGGCTTGCGCCTAGGCTGGAGCGCGTGCTCATGATCGGCGCTGCACTCAGGGCGCGGATGAGGTCCGCTCCGCCTTCCGACACCGGCCCGTTACCGCAGCACACTAGACGTTCGAGTTGGGCCAATTCCGGACATTCGGCCGCAGTGTCTTCGTGCGTCGCCACCTGTTCCCCGGATGCCTCAGGTGACGTAGAATATTACTGCCCTTGAGGCGGGACGTGCCGAAATCTCCGTCCGGGTAAATGAGCCGCACTGGTGCTATCGGCAGGCACGCTCTCTTAGAGACCGTCCTTTTTTCGGTTTCGCTCCACCGTTCACCACGAACTTTGCGCGCTGCTTATGCAACGGCTCGTTCGGTAATGTCGGGAGAAAAGCGATGAGCAAGGTCGATCGAAGGTCTGCACTGGGATTCGGGTTGGCAGCGGCTTCAGCTGCCATGATCAAGCCAGCCGCCGCGCAAACCACAGGCTACAAGGATACGACGCCTTGGCCAGGCGTCGTGGTGCGTGAATATGAAGGCGAGACACCATCCCTGATCCCAGGTTTTAAGACCGTCTCAATGCGCGATATCATTATGCAGCCGGGGTCGAAGACCATGGGGCCCCCGATGATGAATGCCATGGTCTGCCATATCACCGAAGGGGAGCTTCGACTTGACCAGGAGGGAAAGACCTTTACGGGCAAGAAGAATTTTGTCTGGACCTGCAACAAGGACACGAAAGAACAGGCGTACAACGATGGGAGTGTGGTCGCGATTATGCGGATCACGGACCTGAAGGCTTAAGGCTCATTTCTTCGGGGGCGGATGGCGCACGCGACGCGCGCCATCCGCCGGAGACGATCACCTCGTGCCGTGTATGAACACTTGCATCTCCTCCAGGGTCAGCTTGCCATCTTTATTGCTGTCCATTGCCTTGAAAATCCGTTCGTGAGCTGCCTGAAACTCCTGCAGTGAGATGGTCCCATCGCCGTCGGCGTCCATCAGAGCGAACATCATGCGCATCATAAAGGGTGATCCCATCGCGCTCCCACCCATCATGCCGCGCCCCATCATACGTCCTCCCATCATTCCGTGCCCCAACATGCCGCCTTGCCCCATCGTGCTCGCGCCTTCCTGGCCCGTGGGATGGAATTGCATTTGTTGCTGATCTGGCTGGGGTATCATTCGGTCTTGTGCGATCGCACCGACCGGGCCGTACGTCAGCATGAGAGCAGATATCGTGAGTCCCAGAACGCGCGTGTACATTTCGAACCTCCTCCGAAACGTGTAGCCTGTCCCATTAATTCGGCACGAGTAGTATTGATCCTCTGGTCCCAGCCTTCGCCTACGCACCCCGCACACAATACGACCGCGTGCACGAGCAGCCTTGGGTCACAAGCCGCCGATCACGCTCAAGCGGGGTGACCTCCGCTTCGCCTTGCGGAGCCGACGTTACACACCCTAGCCCGGCTCACGAAAGATCATCCCGCGGCGGTGGATAGCGCCGGGCCAGCACCGACAAGGACAGATGCCGTTCGTCTTCCGGCAGCTCCAGATAGGCCAGCACGAGCGGCCGCTTCCAGTCGCCGACGCCGAAATCCATCGTCATCCATTTCTGAGGTTCGGGCCCTTCGAGGCCCCGGACCCAGACGAAGAAGCGGGGGAGGTCGTCGGCGTCCGCTTGCGTCGCACGTCTTCTCGCCATCAGAGCTGTCCGCTGCATCAGATCGGTTGCCACAGGATATAGGGAATTGCGCGGCGAAGTCGAATGCCTCCGGCAGTACCGGACGCGTAATCTCTCCTCCTCGTCATTGCGAGGAGCGCTTGCGACGAAGCAATCCAGACTATCTCCGCGGATGCATTCCTGGATTGCTTCGCTGCGCTCGCAATGACGATGTGGATAGAGCCGGGGCAAGAATGAGGCCATCGATCTGCAGAAGATGATTCCCTATCGGAACAAGGTCTGTCAGAACTCTAGCCCTTCGGAAAGCCGAAAGATTCCGATTGACCGAAATTCGGAAATATCGTATGTATCGCTCATCCCGGCCCATGGATAAGGGGCGTTTCGCGATCGTCACGATACGCGGGCCGGGTGGCGGTGGGCGTGGAGCGCATCGGCGCGCTGGGCAATCGCAGGGCGGGTTTGGCCCGTGAGCGGTTGAGCGGTGCGCAAACGACAGGTGCGGTTCGCGTACGGCAAAAGCGTGTGGTCCTGGCGCCCGGGGTCTGTGCGTCAAGGCTTGCGGTGGTACGTGCGGCCCGACCGGGCGCGCATCAGCCATCCGCAAGGCGACGGGGGCAATAGTGCATCGCTCCCCGGGGAGAGCGCGCCATAAGCCTTCAAACCACTGCGCAGGGAAAGGCCGGGATGTCCAGGCTGCCCTGTATGCCGCTGTGCATTTGTCTTCGCGCAATTTGCGCACAGCGGACCGCGGGTGCCAGCCAGCACCCGGTCTTCCCTGCGCCCTTTCCAACGAAGGGGCGTCAAGCGAAGCACAAGACTCGGGCGTCATGCGTCGCGAGGCTGTACAGGCGTGTCTCGCTGTTTGAAAATTGAAGTGTGCACGCTCATGCCGCCGATCACCGCCACAATTCGCAGGTCGCCACGCGGTTGATGTCGGCGAGCCGCCTCGTGGCGTCTCCGTGGAGATCGAGGCTGGCGAGCAGCGTCAGCAGGCGACGATAGGCGCCGTCGGCGACCTCGACCGGCAGCGGGGCTTCGTCAAAGGCCTCGACATAGCTGCCGACGACACCGCTGAGCAGACGGCACAGGCCACGCTGGGCAGGATCGTCCCGGCCGAGCCTCTCGAGCTTTTGCTGGAAGATTTGGAAGGTCCGCAAACCGTGGTGCTGCTGGGAAAGCCACGCGTGCAGATCGTTCATGTGAGCTCCTTCGGTTCAGTGAAGAAGCTGAGGGCTTATACAGTGGGGATGGGAGCATGGCTAGGGGAGAGAGGAGCAACGTTGAGCCAGTCCGCCTTCGCCAAGGCTCCGGCGGGCCAGCCTTCGCTCCTTCGCATTGGATAGACTTGCGCCTGGCTCGCCCAGCCGTAGCTGCGAAGCAGCGAAGGCTGGTGCCCCTGGCCGGAATCGAACCAGCACTCCTTGCGGAACTCGATTTTGAGTCGAGCGCGTCTACCAGTTCCGCCACAGGGGCCTTCGGTCGGCCCAAGGGACGTCGCGAAGCCGGCGGACTATAGCCATGGACAGGACGGGGTCAACCCGCGCCAAAGTGATCCCCGCCGTTCTCGACAGCCGCATGGGCCGGAGTTAGAGGCTTAGACGCGCGACCCATCGGAGAGAGGCTGCCGTGACGACCCGGAGTGCTGCCATACCAGCTTTCAAGCCGGCCAGCGCCGGTCCCGCGCTGACCGCCTCACTGCTCGTCACGCTGATCGCCGCCGCCACGATCGCGGGGGCCTGGTTCTTCCAGCTCGTGCTTGAGATTGTGCCCTGTCCGCTCTGCCTGGAGCAGCGCTACGCCTATTATCTCGCGATCCCGCTCGGTGCCCTTACCGCGCTTGCGGCCAGGAGCGGCGCGCCGCGGCCGCTGCTGCTCGCTGCGTTGGCGATCCTCGCGCTGGCGACGCTCGCCAATGCCGGTCTCGGCACCTATCACTCCGGTGTCGAATGGGGGTTTTGGCAGGGGCCGACTGACTGCTCCGGTCCCGTGGTCAATCTCGGCAACGCTGGCGACCTTTTCTCGCGGCTCGACACCGTGAAGGTGGTCCGCTGCGACGAGGTGCAGTGGCGCTTCCTCGGCCTCTCGCTGGCCGGCTACAACGTGCTGATCTCGCTGCTGATGGCCGCAATCGCCGCATGGGGATTTATGCGGACGCCGAAGCGTTAGGTAGCTGCCGTAGGGTGAGCAAAGGCGCGCTCTTCGCGCGCCGTGCCACCATTCATCGACGCTCACACCAGTCGCTGGTGGGCACGCTGCGCTTTGCCCACCCTCCGAGAGCCCGTCAATCATCCACATCATCTTGCGTGCGCCCGAACAAGTGCACGATGCCGGGTGTCGCGATCGTCACGAAGACGAAGCGCGACAGGTGATGGGCGCCGACGAAGATCGGGTCGATGTGCAGCGTCAGGGCCAGCGCCAGCATGGCGTCCATCGCGCCCGGTGCGAAGGCGACGACGACATCGGAGAATTTCACCGGCGTGGTGAGCGCGACGATGCCGACGAAGAGGGCGGAGACGGCGATGGCCACTGTAAACGAGCCCAGCGCCGCGTTGATATGACCCGCGAGCGTCTTGATCCGCATCCGCGCGAAGCGGCTGCCGATCAGGGCGCCGATGCCGACCAGCGCCACGCCGCGTACCCAGTTTGGCAGGCCGCCCTCGACCCAACCGGCGCCATGCAGCACGCTGGAGGCGATCATCGCACCGAACATCCAGCTCGCCGGAAATTTGATCAGCCGCAAGAAGAGCGCCACCGCCAGCGAAGCTGCGGCCAGCACCACGAGGCCGAGCGGCGAGGCGATCGTCGTCGTCAGCGACGGTGCGGCTGAGGGCGCCACGTCCGCGATCGCCAGCACCATCGGCAGCGCCGCGGTGAGGATGATGACGCGCATGGTCTGCACCACCGCGATGCCCGGCAGGTCGGCGCCGCGCTCGACCGCCAGGATCGTGATCTGCGACAGCGCGCCGGGACTACCGGCAAGGAAGGCCGAGGTGCGGTCCCAGCCATGGACGCGCTGGAGGTAATAGCTCGATCCGAAGGTCGAGCAGAAGGTCGCGAGCGCAAGCAGGCCGATGGTGACGGGATAGGCGCTGACCTGCTGGATCAGATGGCGTGAGACCACCGAGCCCAGCGAAATGCCGAGCAGCACCAGCACGGTCTGGGTCAGGATCGGCGGCAGCGCCAGCTGGCGGCCGGCGATTGCGGCGATCCCGACCGCGATCATCGCGCCCGAGATCAGCCCGCCGGGAAGGCCCGCGACGAGAAACACGAGGCCACCGGCGGTGCCGATGACAAGCGTCTCCATCGTGCTCAAGACATTGGCACGGCTCGGCCATTCGAACGGCAGGGAGGCGACGATTTGTTTCACGCCGCCTTATCGCAAATCAGCGAGAAGCGCACAATTGCGGGTTCGTCATGCCGCAATGCGCATGCCTCTCACTGATGTTCGCGGAGGTCGGGACGGACTTACTTCTTGTCGGCGGCAGGGGCGGCGGGCGCGGCGGTGCCGGCCTTTGCTTCCTTCATGCACTCGCGGCGAAATTTCTTGCGCTCCTTGCCCTTCAATCCCTTGGCGTCCGCCTGCTTGGAGCATTCGAGCGATTCGGCCGAGCGCTCCTTCGGCGCCTTCTTGTCGGCGGTGGCAGCAGCGTCGGTTTTGGCGGCCGGCGCGGCGGTCTGTGCGAAGGCGGTGCCGGTGGCGAGCAGGGAGACGAGAGCGAGGGCGGCGAGGCGGGAGGTGAAGGTCATGTGTTGCACTCTTCTTGGGAGAATTGCGAAGGCTTGGAAACGTCGGCTCGCCTTGCTGAACGCGACATGAATGAGTTGAGCGACGGGATCACTATATTTTGCCGGCGCAACTCATCGCATCCTTGTCGCAAGCGATCGACACGCTAGGATAGCAATCCTCGTTTCACTTCCCTCGAGGAAGATCAAGGAGGAGACCCAGGGATGACCATTCAGACAAAATTGTTGTGTGCGATTGCAGCGTCAGCTGTCGCGGCATTGATGGTGAGCGCGCCGGCGCAGGCACTGACCGCGCAGGAGTGCAGCGCAAAATATCAGGCGGCCAAGAAGGACGGCTCGCTCGGCACCATGAAATGGAATGACTTCCGCAAGGCCCAGTGCGGTGCAGACGCAACGCCTGCCGCTGCGCCCACGGCGGCTGCTCCGGCTGCGCCCGCCGCTCCTGCCGAGCCGAAGCAGGCGAAGAAGGAGGCCGCGCCCGCCGCCGCGCCCACGCTGCCGACTGGACCCGCGATCTATCCGAACGCGGTCGATCCGAAATACGCCAAGGAGACCCCCGGCAAGGCGCGACTCCACACCTGCGTCGACCAGTACAATGCCAACAAGGCCACCAACGGCAATGGCGGCTTGAAGTGGATCCAGAAGGGCGGCGGCTATTACAGCGAATGCACCAAGAAGCTGAAGGGCGCCGCCTGAGCTTCGAACCATGCACCGGCCGGAGCAACGCTCCGGCCGTTTTGTCTAGCCCAACAGCTTCTCGGCCGATTTCGCTACGAGCTGCGACCGCTTGCGCGGGCCGCGCTCGACGAACAACATGCTCTGGCCGAAGATGAAGCAATAGAACAGGAAGGCCTGCGCCTCGGCCTCCTCGGCCGCAAGGCCGGTCGCGCGATAGAGCTCGGCGACGTGCTTGAGCCGCGCCGCATCCACGCTCGCCACCGCCGCCGCTGCGCCCTCATCGGAGCGGGCCCATTGCCGGATCGCGAGCTCGATCGCCATGGCTGCCGGATTGAGTCGCTCGGAATAGAGCTGGATCACCGCCTTCAGCCGCTCGCGGGGCTGTTGTCCGTCGAGACTCGTCTGCTGCACGATCGCCGCGATACGTCCCTCGCGCCAGCGTTCCAGAATGGCTTCGAGCAGTGCGGCCCGGTCGGCGAAACGGCGATAGAAACCGCCCTTGGTGACGCCGAGATTCTTGGCGAGCACCTCCACCCGCACCCCCTCGACCCCCGAGCGGGCGAGTTCGCTAAACCCTGCCTCGACCCAGACATCGCCCTTGCCGTCGCTCATGAAGGAAGCCTCGCCGGTTTCTTGATACGGTACCGTATTGCTAGCGCGACGAAGCTCTGATACGCTACCGTATCAATCCGCAAAGGCGGAAGAAAAGGACAGGGAGCGAATTGCGATGGAGGAGGCGACCTATCGCGGCACGGTCTATCCGTGGCAATGCGATCATGTCGGCCACATGAACATCATGTGGTATGTCGGCAAGTTCGACGAGGCCAACTGGAATCTGTTCGCCCGGCTCGGACTGACGCCGAGCTATCTGCGCAGCTCGGGCCGCGGCATGGCCGCGGTGCAGCAGAACATCGCCTACAAGCGCGAGCTGCTCGCCGGCGACATCGTCGAGATCCGCAGCTATCTGCTTGAAGTTCGCGACAAGTCGATCCGCTTCCGGCATGACATGATGAATGCGGAGACCGGCGAATTCGCGGCGACCTGCGAGATCACCGGCGTGCACATGGATCGCCAATTACGGAAGTCCGTACCGTTCACCGATGCCATCCGAGAGATCGCCATGAAGCACCTTTCCGTGCCGGCGGAGGCGTGAACCATGGTCGCATTCGAGCCGAAAAACCCCGCGGCGGCCATGGCGATGTTCGCGGCCCAGCCGGCAATGCACACGCTCGGCATCTCGATTGTCCATCTCGCCCCGGGCGAGGTGGAGCTGGCGATGCTGCATTCGGCTGCCTTCACGCAGCAGAACGGGTTTGTCCATGCCGGTATCATCACCGCAGGCCTGGACAATGCCTGCGGCGTCGCCGCTTTCACTCTGATGCCGCGTGAAGCGGACATCCTCACCGTCGAGTTCAAGACCACGCTGCTCGCACCTGCTCGCGGTGCGCGCTTTGTCTTCAGGGCCGAGGTAGTCAAACCCGGCCGCACGCTGACCTTCTGCGAGGCCAGGGCCTTTGCCGAGCACCAGGGCAAGACGACGCTGATCGCTTCCATGACCGGCACGCTGATGGCGATGCTGCCACGCGCTGCGGCTCCGCCAGCGCCGGCCGCGATCCGCGCATAGCATGGCGATGACATCGCGCCCGCGACGCTCTATATCAGCCGTAACAATTCCCGGTCCCGAATCGTATTTGCAGCGATGGGACCGAAACGGGACGAGATATGGCTGGATCTGGGAATAAGGGCCTTGTGGCGACGCGGCGCGCGGCGTTGACGCTGATCGGGGCGGGTACCTTGGCGGCGGGCGGGATCACTTTCGCGCGCGCCGCCGCCGATGACGACGAGGTGCTGACCGAAACCAAGGTGCTGCGCGATCCCGACACGCCGGTTGCCGGCAATCCCGACGGCAACATCACCATCGTCGAATGGTCCGACTACAATTGTCCCTATTGCCGCAAGCTCGAGCCCGAGCTGCGCCAAGTCGTCCAGGACGACGGCAAGGTGCGGCTGGTGATGAAGGATTGGCCGATCCTCGGGCCGGTCTCGGTCACGGCGGCGCGGACCGCGCTCGCGGCGAAATTCCAGGGCAAGTACCATCAGGCCCACGACGCCATGATGGGCGTCAGCTCGCGCCTGACCGAGCCGCGCATCAACGAGCTTCTCGCTGGCGCAGGCGTCGACATGGACCGCCTGAAGCGCGATCTCGCCGGCCATGCCAAGGACATCGACGCCATTCTCAAGCGCAACAATGAGCAAGCTGAAGCCTTTGGCTTCCGCGGCACGCCGTCCTTCATTGTCGGCAAGTACCGCGTACCGGGCGTGCTGAGCATGAACGAGTTCGAGCAGGTCATTGCCGACGCACGCAAGGCCAAGATGAACTGAGCCGAGCGCTAAAGCATGATCCGGAAAAGTGCGCAGCGGTTTTCCGAAAAGATCATGCTCAAACAATAACCTAGAGCGCGATGACAATTCATCCTAATCTCATCGCGCTTTAGTCATCACGCAACACAAAGGCGCCGCCGCGGAGTTCGCGACGGCGCCTTGCTCATGATGCGGCGTCGCTACTTCGACGAGATCCGGACCCAGTCCTTGTGCGCTCGGTCGCGCAGCGCGTCCCAATCGGCCTTGGCGACATCCCAGTTCACGATGGTGCGATTGGTGGTCGCGACCTCGCCATTGGCGACCGACGACGTCTGCATGGAATCATAGACGTAAACGCCGCCCGCGAGCAGCAGTGCGCCCAGGATCATTCCAAAAAAAGTCTGCATAGCGAACCTCCGGTGACCGGCGATAACGTCGGCCCGGAGCAATGGTTCCCGCGGCAGTACGGCACAGATAAGGACGGATCGTTCATGTCCCATTCAGCCATTGCAGCAGCTCCGCGTTGATTTCGCGCGGATAGGTGTGACTGAGGTCGTCGATCTCCCGATAGGTGACGTCGGCGCCAGCGGCAGAGAGCGCCGCCTGCGTCTGCCGCGCGGTCTGCACCGGAAACATCCAGTCGAGCCTGCCGTGGGTGATGAAGACCGGCAGGCGCTGGAGGCGCGCGGCGTCCGCCATCTCCGCCATCAGCGGATGGAAAGTCGCCGACACCGGCGCAAGATGCGTGAATGGTGAGGCGCCGTCGAGGCCGGTGACGTAGCAGAAGGTGCCGCCGTCGCTCATGCCGGTCAGCAGCATTCGCGAGGCATCGACCGTCCATCGGCCGCGCACGGTCTCGAGGATGCGCATGAGATTGGGCGTGTCGCCATCGTCGCCCATCAGCGCCCAGGTCGGGCCGGTTGCCGTCGGCGCCACCAGGATTGAGCCAAGGCTGCGCGCATCGCGCAACCAGCTCCACAGGAAACCGCGCCCGTTGCCGCTGCCGCCATGCAGCGCCATCACCAGCGGCATGGCGCGATCGGACATGTAATATTCGGGCACATAGACCGAGAAGCCGCCGCGGCTGCCGGGCTCGTTGTGATCGTGGAAGATGCCGGTATTTTCGCTCGCGCCGACTTCGAGCCGCGACAACAGGTCGGCATTTTCGCGATTGGCAGCGTTGAGAAAGAAGCTGCTCACCGGGGGAAACTGCAGGGCCAGCGGATAGAGCGCCTCCTGTGCGCGCGGCAGGTGGCGCAGCGCGCGGAACACCGCGACGAGGTCGCCATTGCCACGCTCGACCTCGCGAATGCCGGCAAAGGCGGCGAGCGTCTCGTCGCAGGCGCGATCGAGCCGACCGCGTAGGCCGGTGAACTGCTCCGGCCAGTCGCCAATCGCTGCCTGCGCCGCTTGCAGCGCCTCGTCAGGCGCGCCGATCGCGTTCATCACCGACGCGAAGGCCGGCGGGTGCAGATGCCGCTGGAAGAAGCCGAGCGCCTCCAGCGCGTTGAGCAGCGGCGGCAGCACGGCCACGATGTCGTCCACCACGGCCTCGGTCATCGCGGCTTCCTCAAGCTTTTGGGTCAGTGCAGCTTCGGCGCCTTCAAAAGCTTGAAGCGATCGGTCGAGGTCACTGTGACGTCGAAGGTGACGCCTTCGTGATGCACGGTGAGCGGCACGTCGACGCCGGCGGCGCCGAGCGCCCACATCTTCTTGTAGAAACCGGTCTGGCTCGTGACCTTGTCGCCGTCCACGGCGAGGATGACATCGCCGGTCTTGAGCTCGGCGCGCGCGGCCGGACCGTTGGCGGAGATCCCGATCACCACCACGCGGTTGTCGATCTCGGTCGAGTAGAGCCCGAGCCAGGGCCGTGCCGGCTTGTTGACGCGGCCGAACTTGCGCAGGTCGTCGAGGATCGGCTTCAAGAGGTCGATCGGCACGATCATGTTGACATGCTCGGCCTTGCCGTCGCGTTCGCGCTCGAGTTGGAGCGAGCCGATGCCGATCAACTCGCCGCGTTCGTTGAGAAGCGCGGTGCCGCCCCAATTCGGATGTGCGGGATAGGTAAAGATGGCCTCATCCAGCAGATATTCCCAATAGCCGGCGAATTCCTGCTTGGCCACGATCTGGCTCGCAACCGAGCGCGTGCGGCCGCCGGCGCCGCCGACCACGACGCGGTCGCCGATCCGCGTTTCCGCCGAGGTGCCGAGCGGCAGAGGTTCGACGTCGAGCTGGCCGAGCGCCTGTACGAGGCCGAAGCCGGTGACGGAATCGAAGCCGAGCGCATGCCCTTCGACCACACGCCCGTCGGCGAGGTGCAGCCATACGGATTCCGCCTCGGTGATGAGGTAGCCGATGGTGAGCACCAGCCCGTCGTCGATCACGACGCCGTTGCCGGCGCGTTCGGTGCCCAACGTCTCGGCGCTGAAGGCGTCCGGCGGGATGATGGCGTGCAGGCCGACGACGGAGCCGAGCGCGCGGTCGAGATCGAAACCATAATCGCTCGCACGCGGCTGATTGGCCGGCGGCACTCTCCATTCGGTCAGGGTGGGCATGGAGTTCTCCTGGCTGAGAGCATCGCTCCGCCGTGACCGGCGGAACGAGGCGCGAAGCACGCATAATTTAGGCCGGAGGACGCCGTCTTGAAAGCCTCGTTCCCAACTATTCCAGAGAACGCCGCGTGAAATCTTCGAAAGGCTTAGCGACGGTTCGTGCACAGACGGCGGGCGTCACTTCGATCCGGCCGCCGCCGCATGGCTGGTGTCCGGCGAGATGCTAGGCGGCGTGCAACGAAGCTGCTAACCATTGCCGCTTCGTTTGACCAGGGATCACGGATCGAAGCATGGATAACCGCAGCGACATCTGGCGTGGCGTCGACACGATCAAGGCGCGTTTCATCGACCTCAGCGACAAGGTCTGGGGCACGCCCGAGGTGTGCTACACCGAGGCGCGATCAGCCGCCGAGCATCTCGCCGAGCTGCGCCATCAGGGTTTCCGCATCACCGAGAACGTCGCCGGCATCCCGACTGCGCTGATGGGCGAGTGGGGCGAGGGCGGTCCGGTCATCGCCTTCATGGGTGAATATGACGCGCTGCCGGGATTGAGCCAGGAGGCGGGTGTCGCCGAGCACCGTCCGATCGAGACCGGTGGCCATGGCCATGGCTGCGGTCACAATCTGCTCGGTTCCGCCGCGCTGCTCGCCGCGACCGCGGTGAAGGACTGGCTCGCCGAGAACAAGGTGCCGGGCCGCGTGCGCTATTACGGGTGCCCTGCGGAAGAGGGTGGCGCGGCAAAGGCCTTCATGGTGCGCTCCGGTGCGTTCGAAGATGCCGATATCGCCATCACCTGGCATCCGCACAGCTTCTGGGAGGTGGCGGTGACGCCGTCGCTCGCCAACACGCGCGCGGATTTCATCTTCACCGGCCGCACATCGCATGCGGCGGCCTCGCCGCATCTCGGCCGCTCTGCGCTCGACGCGGTGGAATTGATGAACGTCGGCGTCAACTACATGCGTGAGCACATGCCGAGCGACGCGCGCGTGCACTATGCCTTGCTCGACACCGGCGGCATCGCGCCCAACGTGGTGCAGGCCCATGCGCGCGTGCGCTATTCGATCCGTGCCCGCGATCTTCCCGGCATGAACGAGCTGGTCGAGCGCGTGTCCAAGATCGCGCAAGGCGCGGCGCTGATGACCGAGACCAAGGTGGAAATGAAGATCATCTCCGCGGTCTCCAACATCCTGCCGAACACGCCGCTGGAACAGGCGCTGCACCGGGTGATGGAAGAGCTAGGACCGCCGCATTTCGACGACGCGGACAAGAGCTTTGCCGGCCAGATCCGTGCAACGCTGAGCGACAAGGACATCTCGTCGGTCTACTACGCGATCGGCATGGAGCCGACCGATCGGCCGCTGGCCGACTTCCTGGTGCCGCTCGATGCCAAGCGCAACCCGCTGGTCGGCTCGACCGATGTGGGCGACGTGAGCTGGGTGGTCCCGACCGTGCAGGTCCACGCACCGACGGTTGCAATTGGCACGCCCTTCCACACCTGGCAGGTGGTCGCGCAAGGCAAGAGCCCGCATGCACACAAGGCCATGGTGCAGGCGGCCAAGGCGATGGCCGGGCTCGGCATCAAGGCGCTGACGGAACCGGAGCTGATCAAGTCTGCCAAGGCGGATCTTCAGAAGCGGACGGCCAAGACGCCTTACGTTTGTCCGTTGCCGGACCACGTCGCGCCGCCGCTCGATATGTCCGTGGCGTAGAATTTCGCCTCGATACTTCGTCTGATCCGGCGAACAAATTTTCCGCAGTGCAGCGCGCAATCCAGCATGTTTTGATGCTGGATTGCCGAACGGATGGGCTCACGGAACGCCGTTTTGCCCAACAGGCAGCCAGAAGACCGTTTGCACACACACGGTCCCAGTTGACGTCCACCCCATTCGGTGTGCCATCTACTGCCAGCCAAATAGGCGGCCGCACTTCACGGCCGCCTTCATCACTATGGAAACCAGACGGGGGACAACCATGCTGGATAAAGAACTGCGTTCGATGATCGGCCAGGTGAAGGACGGGCGGATGGATCGCCGCGCCTTCATCCAGCGCCTGGCTGCCGTGGGCCTGACCGCACCGCTGGCCAACCAGATCCTCGCGCTCGGCGGTGTCGCCATGGCCGAGGGCGCCTCGACCTACAAGCCGACCAAGCGCGGCGGTGGCGGCGCATTGAAGCTGTTGTGGTGGCAGGGTCCGACCTTGCTCAATCCGCATTTCGCCACCGGCACCAAGGATCAGGACGGTTCGCGCCTGTTCTACGAGCCGCTCGCCTGCTGGGATCCGGACGGCAACATGAAGCTCGTTCTGGCGTCCGAAATTCCCTCGACCCAGAACGGCCTGCTGGCCGCCGACGGCAAGTCGGTGACGTGGAAGCTGAAGCCCGGCGTGAAATGGCACGACGGCAAGCCGTTCTCGGCGGACGACGTCGTCTTCACCTGGGAATACATCATCGATCCGGCGACCGCCGCCGTCACCGTGGCGACCTACCGCGACATCACGGTCGAGAAGGTGGATGACCTCACGGTTCGCCTCACCTTCAAGAAGCCGACGCCGTTCTGGGCGGACGCCTTTGTCGGTGCAACCGGACAGATTCTGCCCAAGCACCTGTTCGCCGAGTACAAGGGCTCCAAGTCTCGCGAAGCGCCGAACAACCTCGCGCCCGTCGGTACCGGCCCCTACAAGTTCCTCGAGTTCAAGCCCGGCGACCTGATCCGCGGCGAGATCAACAAAGACTATCACATGCCGAACCGGCCCTATTTCGACACGCTCGAGATGAAGGGCGGTGGCGACGCTGTGTCGGCCGCACGCGCGGTGATCCAGACCGGCGAGTATGATTTCGGTTGGAACATCCAGGTCGAGGACGACGTCCTCCTGCGCCTGGAGAAGGGCGGCAAGGGCAAGACCATCTATGCCGTGGGTGGCGACACCGAGTTCATCGCGCTCAATTTCACCGATCCCAACACCGAGGTCGACGGCGAACGCTCCTCGATGAAGACCAAGCATCCGTTGTTCTCCGACCCCGCCGTGCGCAAGGCGCTGTCGCTGCTGGTGGATCGCGAGTCCATCAAGAAGGCCATCTATGGCCGCGCCGGCCGCACCACCGCGAACTTCCTCAATGGCCCCGAAAAGTTCGTCTCCAAGAACACCTCATGGGAGTTCAGCATCGAGAAGGCCTCGAAGATCCTGGACGATGCAGGCTGGAAGCCGGGCGCGGACGGCATCCGCGAGAAGGATGGCAAGAAGCTGAAGCTGCTCTACCAGACCTCGATCAACGGCCCGCGCCAGAAGACCCAGGCGATCGTCAAGCAGGCCTGTCAGAAGGCTGGCATCGACGTCGAGCTGAAGTCGGTCGTGGCCTCGGTGTTCTTCTCGTCGGACGTCGCCAATCCCGACACCTATGCGAAGTTCTACGCCGACATCGAGATGTTCCAGATCCCGATGAGCCAGCCGGACCCGGCCCAGCACATGCGCCGCTATCATTCGAGCAACGTGGCGACGAAGGAGAACAAGTGGCAGGGCACCAACTTCCCGCGCTATGTCAACAAGGAGTATGACACCACCATCGACTCCGCCGACGGCGAGATGGATCCGGTTAAGCGCGCGGCGCTCTACATCAAGGCCAACGACCTCCTGTTCCAGGACACCGTGTTCATTCCGGCGCAGCACCGGCTCAAGGTGGAGGCGGCCTCGAACACGCTGCGCCCGGTGATCTCCGGCTGGGCCAACGAAACCGACAATCTGTTCGACTGGTACCGCGAGGAATGATCCCCCAACTCTAGACGGGGCCTTTCCCTCAT
This sequence comes from Bradyrhizobium sp. C-145, assembly GCF_023375135.1. Lineage (NCBI taxonomy): Bacteria > Pseudomonadati > Pseudomonadota > Alphaproteobacteria > Hyphomicrobiales > Nitrobacteraceae > Bradyrhizobium > Bradyrhizobium sp. C-145. The sequence continues at coordinate 815,849 of NZ_CP088150.1, forward strand.
GAGCCAATACGTCCTGCGTCGCCTGCTGATCGCGATTCCGAGCCTGCTCGGAATCTCGGTCGTGCTGTTCGTCGTGCTCGCGCTCGCGCCCGGCGATCCGTTCTCCGAGCTGGCGACCAATCCGAACGTGCCGCCCGAAGTGCAGGCGGCGCTTCGGGCCAAGTTCGGCCTCGATGATCCGATTCACCTCCGCTACCTGCACTGGCTCAACGCCATGCTGCACGGCGACTGGGGCTTCTCCTTCGTCAGCCGGATGAACGTCGACACGCTGATCCTCCAGCGCCTGCCGGCCACCCTCTACGTGATCGGCTCGGCGCAGATCCTGGCGCTCCTGATCGCAATCCCCGTCGGGGTCTATGCCGCGACCAAGCCGTATTCGTTGTTCGACCAGATCGCGAATACGCTCGCCTTCGTCGGCTTCTCGCTGCCGACCTTCTTCACCGGCATCCTGTTCATCCTGATCTTTTCGGTCACGCTGGACTGGTTGCCTTTCGTCTATACGACCGACATCAAGGCGACCGGCATCCGCTGGGTGCTGGAAATGATCAGGCAGGCGATCATGCCGGTGGCGGTGCTCGGCCTGTTCCAGGCGGCGTCGATGACGCGTTTCGTGCGCTCGGCGATGCTCGACGTGATCCGGCTCGACTACGTCACCACGGCGCGTGCCAAGGGCCTTGGCCAAGCCAAGGTCATCATCAAGCACGTGATGCGCAACGCCATGATCCCGGTCGTGACGCTGATTGCATTGCAGATGCCCGCGGTGTTCGGCGGCGCCATCGTCACCGAGCAGATCTTCCGCATCCCCGGCATCGGCTCGCTGCTGATCTCCTCCATCCTTTCCAACGACACGCCGGTGGTGATGGCCGTCACCTTCGTCTTCGCGTGCCTCGTCGTGCTGTTCAATCTCATCGCGGACGTGCTCTATGGCTGGCTTGACCCTCGCATCTCCCTCCGCTGAGCGGGGCGTCTACTCGCCCTGGCGCGAGACGTGGCGGCGCTACAGCCGCCACAGACTCGCCGTGATCAGCGCCTTCCTGCTCCTGATCCTGGTGCTGGCGGTGGTGATCGGCCCGTTCATCTGGCGCATCAAGATCAACGACATCGACATCATCGCAGGCATGCAGGGCCCATCGCTCGCCCATCCCTTCGGTACCGACGATCTCGGCCAGGACATCCTGGCGCGCATGATCTATGGCGGGCGGATCTCGCTCGCGGTCGGGCTCGCCGCCATGCTGGTTTCGGTGTTTATCGGCACGCTGATCGGCGCGCTCGCCGGCATGTCGCGCGGCGCGCTCGGACACGGCCTGATGTGGCTCACCGACCTCTTCCTGTCGCTGCCGCAACTGCCGCTGCTGCTGCTGCTCATCTATCTCTTCCGCGACGGGCTGAAGCAGTTGTTCGGACCCGAGGGCGGCATCTTCATCCTGATCGTGCTCGTGATCGGAGGCCTTCGCTGGATGCCGGTGGCGCGCCTGGTGCGTGCGCAGTTCCTGTCGATCCGTGAGAAGGAGTTCGTCGAAGCCGCGCGCGCGCTCGGCGCCAGTCCGGTGCGACAGGTGGTGCGCCACATCCTGCCCAATGCGGTCGGCCCGGTGATCATCGCCGGTACCATCGACGTCGCCGCTGCGATCATCGCGGAATCGACGCTGTCCTTCCTCGGCCTCGGCTTCCCGCCGGATACCCCGACCTGGGGCCGGCTGCTGTTCGATGCCAAGGACTTTCTCGACATCGGTCCGCACTGGGCGCTGTTTCCGGGCGGCGCGATCTTCATCGCGGTGGTCGCCATCAACTTCATCGGTGACGGCCTGCGTGACGCGCTCGATGCGCGACGGGTGATCTGATGGCTCCGCTGCTCGAAATCAAGGGCCTGAAAACCCACTTCTCCACCGACGACGGCATCCTCCAGGCCGTCGACGGCGTCGACATCTCCATCAACAGGGGCGAGACGCTCTGCGTCGTCGGCGAGTCCGGCTGCGGCAAGACCGTGACGGCGATGTCGATCCTGAAGCTGATCGCGATGCCGCCGGGCCGGATCGCGGCGGGCCAGATCATCTTCGAGGGCCGTGATCTCGTGCCGCTGACGAGCAATCAGCTCGACGAGATCAGGGCCAAGGAGATCGGCTTCATCTTCCAGGAGCCGATGACCTCGCTCAATCCGGTGCTGACGATCGGCGAGCAGATCGCCGAGAGCCTACGCCGGCATGAAGCGGTGACCAAGAAGCAGGCGCTCGAGCGCACCATCGAGATGCTGAAGCTGGTGCAGATCCCCAATGCCGAAGGCCGCGTGCACAACTATCCGCACCAGTTCTCCGGCGGCATGCGCCAGCGCGTGATGATCGCGATGGCGCTCGCCTGCAAGCCTAAGTTGATCATCGCCGACGAGCCCACCACCGCGCTCGACGTCACCATCCAGGCGCAGATCCTCGACCTGCTCCAGGACATGAAGGACCGCTTCGGCATGGCGGTGATGCTGATCACCCATGCAATGGGCGTCGTCGCCGAGACCGCGCAGCGTGTTGTCGTGATGTATGCCGGCAAGGTGGTGGAGGAGGCGTTGGTCGACGACCTCTTCGGCGATCCCCGCCATCCCTATACGCAAGGGTTGATCCGCTCGATTCCCCGCATCGACCTCGACAGCGAGCACAAGACGCGGCTGGAGGCGATCGGCGGCTCGGTGCCGATCCTGATCAATCCGCCGGTCGGCTGCCGCTTTGCCCCGCGCTGCAAGTTTGCCATGAAGGTCTGCACCGAGAAGGAGCCGCTGCTGCGCGAGATCGCGCCCGGCCACCGCATGGCCTGTCATCTGGGAGATACTAATTTGGGAGACGCGGCATGAGCGAGCCCTTGCTCCGCGTCAGCGGCCTGAAGAAACATTTCCCTGTGCTCGGCGGCCTGTTGTCGCGCCAGGTCGGCACCGTCTATGCGGTCGACGGCGTGTCGTTCTCGGTCAATCGCGGCGAGACGCTTGGTCTCGTCGGCGAGTCCGGCTGCGGCAAGTCGACGACGGGACGCTGCGTGCTGCGCCTGATCGAGCCGACCGACGGCGAGGTCACCTTCGACGGCCAGGATGTGCGCAAGCTCGGCGGCAACGATCTGCGCGCGATGCGGCGGAACATGCAGCTGGTGTTCCAGGATCCGTTCGCCTCGCTCAATCCGCGCATGACGGTCGGCGCGATCCTCGGCGAGGCCTTCACCATCCACAATCTCGCCTCATCCGCGAAAGAGCGCGAGGAGCGCGTCGCGGCTCTCCTGGTCAAGGTCGGGCTCAAGGCCGAGCACATGCGGCGCTATCCGCATGAATTCTCCGGCGGCCAGCGCCAGCGCATCGTGATCGCGCGCGCGCTCGCTGTCGAACCGAAACTGATCGTCTGCGACGAGCCGGTCTCCGCGCTCGACGTGTCGATCCAGGCGCAGGTGATTAATCTCCTGGAAGATCTCCAGGCCGAGCTGAACCTCACCTATCTGTTCGTCGCGCACGATCTCTCTGTGGTCGAACACATCTCCGACCGCGTCGCGGTGATGTATCTCGGCCGCATCGTCGAGCTGGCGAAGGCGAGCGACCTCTACCGCAACCCGCAGCATCCCTACACCAGGGCGCTCCTATCCGCGGTGCCGGTGCCCGATCCCAAGCTCAAGCGCGAACGCATCCGCCTCAAGGGCGACGTGCCGAGCCCGATGAAGCCGCCATCCGGCTGCCACTTCCACACGCGCTGTCCGATCGCCCAGCCGCGCTGCGCGGAAAGCGCGCCGGAGCTGAGAGAAGGGGCGGGCGGGCATTTTGTCTCGTGCCATCTGGCTTGATGCCGGCGGAATGCGGCGCGGATCATTCGTGAAGCAGGCCGAGCTCCGAAAGGGCCTGCCTGAAGCTCTCCACTGACGTGTGGTGATGCGCGAAGAGACCCGCCTCGCGTGCGCCGGCGACGTTGGCCATGAGATCGTCGACGAACAGGGCGGTCTCCGGCCTGACGTTGAGCTCCGACAGACAGAGGCGGTAGCAGCGCGGGTCCGGCTTCGCGGTCTTGAACTGGGCTGAGGTGTAGATTCGGGAGCCGAACAGCGGGCGCAAGTCCGGTAGCAGCGTGTCGATATGATCAGCGACCAGCGTGGTGTTGTTGGTCAGGACGGCAATGTCGACGGTCTTACGCAAGCTGCCGGCAATCTCCAGCATCGCGCCTTTGGCCTGCATTGAACGGCGCCGCGCCTCGACCCATTCGTCGAGCGAGAGCGGATAGCCGATGCGCTCGCCGAAGCCCCGCAAATAGTCGGCGGCATCGAGAGCGCCGCAATCGCCAAGCAGCTCGAATCCGCTGTCCCAGACCGCCTTGTGGATGAACTCGCTGGTCGATCCCGCAAGCTCCGCCAGACATGCGACGCGTTTTCCCCTGTCGTAGTCGCACAGGACATTGTCCATGTCGAAGAGGACGAGCTTGATCCCATTAGTCACGGCAGCACTCTCGGAGTGGCCGGACATCCGGCCGTGATCCGAGTCATATCCTGTCCGAACCAGGGCGACAAACGCGGAGCAGAAACCAGCCCATGCGAGGCCCGACGTCGGCGAGTTTCGAGGGCGAAATCTCCGACGTCACGCGCTCTTCGCGGGCCAGGGGACCACCTGTCCCGACATCACCAGCCGGTCACGGCCGCTGTCCTTGGCGGCGTAGAGAGCGCGGTCGGCGGCAGCGACCAGCGTGCTGCAGTCCATCGTGGTCTGGGACGGAAGAGCAGCCGCGCCGCCGACGCTCGCAGTCACCAGCCGGGAAGGCGGATTCTGCGCGTGCAGCATGGCGAGATCGAGCAGCGCATGGCGGATTCCTTCGCCGACCTCGGCGCAACCATCCGGGCCGGTGTTCGGCAACAGCACCGCGAATTCCTCGCCGCCGTAGCGCGCCGCGAGGTCAGCCGGACGTCTCGCGTAGGTGGACAGGATCCGGCCGAGCGCGCGCAGGCAGGCGTCGCCCGCCAGATGTCCGTAATGGTCGTTGAACTTCTTGAAATGATCGACATCGATCAGCAGCAACGAGAGCTGCGTGCCGTCGCGCCGGGCACGCGCCCATTCGTCGGCAAGGCGTTCGTCGAATGCGCGCCGGTTGGCGAGACCGGTGAGGCCGTCGGTCGTTGCCAGCGAGGCGAGCTTGTCCTGAAGGTCCTTCTGCTCGGTCATGTCGCGCACCACCGCGACGACGCCGTCGATCGCGCCGCTGTCCGACGCCAGCGTCACGTGCAGCGCCGCCTCGGCCCAGATCTCGCCCTTGTCGCGATGATGCTGGCGATAGACGAACCGCGCCTCCTCGGCCTCGCCGTTCCTCAGCGCGGTGATGGCCTGCCGGACCCGTTCCATGTCGTCCGCGTGAATGCCGGCGAGCGCCGACGTGCCCAGCAATTCCTGGGCGGACCAGCCGGTGATGCGCGCGCATGAGGGAGAGACGTAGAGCACCCGGTTGTCCAGTCCGATCCGGGTCACCATGTCGCTGGATTGCTCGGCCAGCAGGCGGAAATTTGCTTCCTCGGCGACCAAGGCCTGGGCCATGCGCTGCCGCTGCACCAGCTGACGGACCAGGTAGGAGCCGATCAATGCGATCAGCACAACGAGGCCGAGGACGAAGGTCATGCGTGTGGTCGCTGCGCGCCGCCAGGAGGCCAGCACGTCGTCTTGCGACTTGCTCGCCAGCACCATCAGGGGATAGCGGCTGCTGCGCTGATAGTAGCTCAGCCGGTCCACGCCATCGATCGGCGACCTAAAATAGTAGACCGCCCCGGCGGGGCGGCTTTTCCAACTTCTGAACAAGGGCGCATTGGACAGGTCGCGTCCGACGAAGGCGCCGCTCTCGTCGCGACTGCGCGCCAGCATGGTGCCGCTATTGTTGAGCAGCGAGGCCGAGCCGTTCGGCCCGAAGTCGAAGCGCTCGTAGAATTTGACGAAATAGCTGACGTCGATCGTGAGCAGGGCAACGCCGGCGAAGCCGCCGTCGGAATCGTTGATCCGGCGGGACACGGTGATAATCCATTGGCCGCCGGCTTTGCTCTTGACGGGCGGTCCGATCAGCGTGCCCGTCGCCGGCGAGTCGCGATGGTGACGGAAATAGTCGCGGTCGCTGTTGTTGAGCTTGGAGAAGTCGAGGTGTTCAGTCGCGGCAAGCCACCGGCCGGTCGCGTCGTAGACGAAGATGCCGCGGATGCGGTCTGATGATTTGCGTGTCGGCAGATAGGCCTGGAGTTTCGCAATCGCATCCGGACCCGTCCCGTCGATTTCGAGCCGGTGAACCAGCCCGACCAGGATCGTATCGGCGAGTTCGAACGTATCGTCCGCGTGCTGGATCAGCGAATGCGCCAGATTGGTGACGTCGATCTCGGCGGTCCTGAGATCGGCATTGCGCGCCTCCCATTCGCGCCAGGCGCTCAAGCCGAGGATCTCAACGCAAATCAGCACGATGAATCCCGCGGCCCAGAGCGGAAGGCGCGTCTTGCCGAGTTCGCGGCTCGTCACCATCAGGCTTGCTCCATTTCGGAGCAAACCTCTCACTTTGGCCTTAACGGCCTATTGCAACTTCTGCGATGATTTTGTGCGTCCGTATTCAACCGGAGGGGGTTGACGATATCTTGATTGACTCTCCTCGGCGGTTGTTAACCACCTTGCCGCAGCGCGACAGCTTCATCCGCGTCCGCTGCGTCATCCCTCCAGCGTGAAGCCGACGCGCAGCGTCACTTGATAGTGACGGACAGTGCCGTTCTCGATGTGACCCCGTGTCTGCACCACCTCAAACCATTTCATCTCGCGAATGGTCTTGGCGGCGCGGCCGATCGCGTTCTTGATCGCATCGTCGATCGACGTCTCGGATGATCCGACCAGTTCCAGGATCTTGTAGACGTGATCATGTTCGGCTGTGGGCATGATGAGCCTCCCTCGGTTGCGCCGCGGCACGGCGCAGCGTGCGCTCTCATCTGAACGAGCGCCGGCCGGTCCGGTTCCGTCCTGCGCGATGGTGTCACGCTCGGGTAGGCTATTCCGCGGCCTGCGTCACGATGGGGGCAGGCTGCAGTCCACGCCACAGCAGCCGCAGCAACATGGCCAACAGCGCCATCATCGCGAAGCCTCCGAGCGAAGGCGTAAACTTGTCATCCAGATCCGCTTCATTGCCGAACTGCGCCGCGAGCCTTGCCGATTGCAGCATTCCATAGGCGCCGGCAAGCAGGATCAGCCCGTAGACGAAGCTGCGCTCGCGCACGTTTGCCACTTGTGCCAGGTCGGGGAGCATCAACGCGAGGCCAATCCCGATGATCGGCAGGTCATAGTCATAGGCGTACGGGCTGATCATCACCGAGACCATGGCGACGACACCGAGCGCAAACGAGGGCGACATTCTGCGCGCCGCTCCAAGCCAGAGGGCAAGCACGATCACAGACAAGGCGAGGCTCGCCGCAGCTGCCTGTGCCCAGAAGGCAATGCTCGGGGGTACGCCGGCCCGACTGAGCGCAGCGTAGGTTGAGACCATTCGGAACAGCGGATAAAAGCCGCGGTCGAGGAAGATCGCAGATTCCCTGATTGCGCCTAGCCATGCGGCCCAAATCTGCCATCCGAACACTAGCGTGCAGACGAGCGAGCTTGCGAGCACGACTGCTGCGGCGGTTGCAAGCGCCGTCCAGCGGCGCGTCGCAAGCATGTAGAGGCCCGCGGCGATAGCCAGATGTGGCTTGATCACCATTGCTCCGAGCGCAAGACCAGCGGTGATCTGGCGCCGCTCCACGTTGAGGCAAACGATGCCGATCAGGGCGCCGGTGAGAAAGCCATTCTGGCCGCAGCCGACCGTGATCGCCAGCGCGGGAAACAGCACGACCAAGATGTGCGCGAAATTGTTGCGGGCGATGGCCCGAATCGTCAGGAGATAGGCAGTGAGCGTCGCGGTGATAAACAGCAGATAGGCGATGCCGGCCGGCAGGAGCGCAAAGGGAGCCACCAGCAGGTCGAATTGCGGCGGATAAGTCCAGGGCATGAAGCTGGTCGAACCGTTGAACGCCTGCTGAAGCTGGACCAGCGTCTCGAACCGGTAGACGAGATCAAGCTGACCATGCCAGATCTGCCGCGCAACGAGGTAGAAGGCGTCGAAATCGGACAGTTCGCGGACTTGCCAGGCGCTCCAGCGGCCGAACCTGAACGTCTTGAACAGCACCATCACCGCGAGCGTCGCGAGCACGAAGCGGACATAAATCGTTCGCTTCGACGGTGAGGATTGAACCGCTTCCAGCGTTTCGGCAAACATTGGTGACGACCTCGAACCTGACAGATCGCGGCCTGGCACGCGGTTCCGCGGATCCCGGCCAAACTGCCACCAGAGGTTTAAGGGACGGTAACGACTGCTACAGAATTTGCGTCAGCATGGCCCCGGAAGAGCAGCTGATAGCCCATGTATGGAGCAGCTGCGGGGATAGGGATGTGCGGTGGCCGTCGTCGCGGTGCGTGGACAGGAATACGCCGCGGGTAAATTAGTTCGCACTCGATACGACAATCGCCTTCAGCACCCGAAATGCCCTTACGGATCCAGCTCGGTATCCCAGTAAAGATAGTCCAGCCAGCTGTCGTGCAGATAGTTCGGCGGAAATAGGCGGCCGTTGCGGTGGAGCTGGTGCACGGTCGGCGCGAACGCGTTCTGGCGCGGAAACATTTTTGCTTGCGCTGGCGTGAGATTGCCTTTGCGCAGATTGCAGGGCGAGCACGCCGCGACCACGTTCTCCCAGGTGGTCTGGCCGCCTTTGCTGCGCGGGATGATGTGATCGAAGGTGAGGTCTTCGGGCGAGCCGCAATATTGGCAATTGAAGCGGTCGCGGAGGAAGACGTTGAAACGGGTGAAGGCGGGATGGGTGGTCGGCTTGACGAAGGATTTGAGCGAAACCACGCTCGGCAGTTGCATCTCTAACGTCGGACTTCGAACCGCCTGGTCGTAATGCGCGACGATGTTGACGCGGTCGAGGAACACCGCCTTGATCGCGTCCTGCCACGACCACAGAGACAGTGGGTAGTAACTCAGCGGCCGGAAGTCCGCATTCAGCACCAACACCGGCCAACTGCCTTGCGAGACATGTGCGTTCAAGTAACGCTCCCGGCCTCCAATATACGCTGCGAAGCAGCATGTACTGACATACTACATGCAGCGTGACGGGATTGTGAAGCCCGTTGAGCGACTTATTCAGTCGCGAGCAATGCGGCGGCGGGGTGGCAAAGGCGCCCAAAAAGCCGCGATTCCGGGCAGGGCCATGCGGCAGGCCTGGAACCGCCTTCCCGGTGCGTTGCGCCTACCTTAGCTTACTCGCGCACCCGCTCGAGCTTTTGCAGGCACCGAGTCGTGCGCACCGCGGCCGGCATCTCCTCGTCCGGAAAGCTCGTCTTCCAGTCGGTGACGCCGACCTCGCCGACATAGATGTCGCCCTTCGAATCCAGCGCGATGCCGTGGGGCGCCAGGAATTTGCCGCTGGCGACGCCCGGACCTTCCTCGCCGCCGAGCCGGGCAATACGCTTGCCTTTGGCGTCCACGATCGACAGTCGCGGCCCGAGATTGGGCACCTTGCGGTTGACGGCCATGCCGGGGCCGAGCTCGCCGATCACGAAGGTCGGGCTCTTAGCCCCGCCGCAGCAGCATAGCGCGCAGGGGCGGTGCAGGTTGTTCCACTGCGTCTCGTACTTGCCCTCGCCGTTGAACACCTGCACGCGGTGGTTCTCGCGGTCGGCGACGTAAACCCAGCCGTCGGCGTCGGTGGCAATATTGTGCACGATATTGAACTGCCCGGGATCGGTGCCGGGCTCGCCCCAGCTCTTAAGCAGCTTGCCGTCAGGCGTGAACTTGTGCACGCGCGCATTGCCATAGCCGTCGGAGACGTAGATCTCGCCCTTCGGCGACAGCGCGGTGTGGGTGCAGCGATGGAAGGGATCGCCGCTCATGAACGGCGCCGGCTTTTCGGGGATACCGATCGTCAGCAGCACCTTGCCGTCAGTGGTGCATTTGCGCACCGTGTGGTCGCCGTCATCGGTGCAATAGAGATTGTCGTCGGCGTCGATGTGCAGGCCGTGCGCGCGCGAGAACAGGCCTTCGCCGAAACTGCGCAAAAAGTTGCCCTCGCGGTCCAGCACCACCATCGGATGGGCACCGCGGTTGAAGACGTAGATCTGGTCCTTGCTGTCGACCGCGACGGAGGCGACGTCGGTGAGCTGCCAGCCGTCCGGCAGTTTTGCGAAATTTTCGACGACGCGGTAGCGGTGCTCGCCGGTGCCGAGAATGGCTGGCATGTGTATCTTCCCTCAATTCCCGAGTGGGGGTGCGATGCAGTCCCCACGTTGTCATTGCGAGCGCGGCGAAGCAATCCAGAATCCCTCCGCGGAGACAGCCTGGATTGCTTCGCTGCGCGGCACAGATCCCGAAAGTGTGCAGCGGTTTTCCGAAGCGATCATGCTTCGAAATGAGCTGACGCTATACTGGTTCGGCTGACGTCAAAAGCGTTTTACCCGGAGTGCCGTCAACTGTGGTTTGCCCAATAAGGATCGCGCAGCTTGCGCTTGAAGATCTTTCCGGTCGCCTCACGGGGCAACGCGTCCAGGAATTGGACCTCCTTCGGCACCTTGAAGTTGGCCAATCGCTCGCGCAGAAAAGCCCGCACGCCCGCGGCCGTGAGCTGCGCACCGGACTCCGGCTCGACGCAGGCGCACAGCCGCTCGCCAAATTCGGCGTCGGGAATGCCGAACACGGCGCAGTCGCGCACCCCTCGCATTGCGATCAGCACGCTCTCGATCTCGGCGGGATAGATGTTGACGCCGCCCGAGATCACCATGTCGCGCTTGCGGTCGCACAGGAACAGATAGCCGTCTTCGTCGAGATAGCCGACGTCGCCGACGCTGACGAGGCCGTCGCGTCCGGCTTCGGCGCGGGCCTGCGCCTTGCCGTGATAGTCGAAGTCCGGCACCGCCGTTTGGCGCATGTAGATCTCGCCGACCTCATTGACGTCGCAAAGGCTGCCGTCATCGCGAAAAATCTTGACGATGCCGCCTTCAATGGCGCGGCCCACCGTGCCGGGCTTTTTCAGCGCCTCCTCGGCCGAGTGCCAGACCGGGATGCCCGTCTCGGTCGAGCCGAAATATTCGTTGATGACCGGTCCCCACCAATCGATCATGGCGCGCTTGACCTCGGGCGGGCAGGGCGCGGCGCCATGCACGACGAAGCGCAGCGACGACAGGTCGTAGTGCTGCCTGACGGCTTCGGACAGGCGCAACAGGCGGACGAACATGGTCGGCACCATGTGGATATGCGTCACACGGTAGCGCTCGATCAGCGCCAGCAACTCCTCGGCGTCGAACCGCGCCTGGAGCACGATGGTGCAGCCGTTGCGGAAGGCCATCATGCCGTAGGAATGCGGCGCCGAGTGATACATCGGGCCGTTGATCAGCACGACCTGGTCCTCGCGCGGCTTGATGCCGTAGGCGATCGCGCCGACGCGCTCGGAGGCGGCCGCCTGTTCCGGCTGCATCGGCATGCGCCGCACGCCCTTCGGCATGCCCGTGGTCCCCGACGTGTAGATCATCGCCGCGGCACGGCGCGGCGGCTCCTGCATTTCCGGATGGCTGTCCCGCCAGCCGTCCCAATCGGTCAGTCCGGCCGGGACCTCGGTCAGCTCATGGGAAATGGCGAAGGTCGTCGCCAGCTCGGGCGGCGTCGCGACGACGAGCAGGCGGACGTCCTCGGGCAAGCCGGCGCGGATCTGCGGCAGCAGGTCGGCGTGGCAGACCAGGATCTTCGCACCGCTATCCGTCAGGATATAGCGGACCTCCTCGGCTTTCAGGTGCCAGTTGATCGGTACCACGGGGCTGCCGAGCGCGGCCGAAGCCGCGACCACCTCGAACAGAGCGAAATCGTTACGCAGCATCATGGCGACCGGCGCGCCTTCGGCAAGGCCGAGGGCGCGAAGCCCGCTCGCCGCGCGTCTGATGCGCGCCTGGATCTCGTCGTTGCCGATCTGGCGCTCACCGCTGATGATCATTGTGTGTCCTCGAGTCTAGCGATCGTCCAGCACGTCACCGAACCCTACCCAGCTCTTGCCATTGAAGCGCCGGAGCTGAAGCTGCTGGAACGGCAGGTAGTCGTCGGGGCCGGTGGTGACGGACATGCCCGGCAGCAGCAGCGGCAGCTTCACCTCCTTCAGCGAGGCCGCCTGGCGCATGATGTTGTCGCGGCTTAAATCATCCTTGCACGCCTTCAGCACGGTCATCAGCAGCGTCGCATAGTGGTAGCCGGCTGCGTAGTTGGAATTGGAGAGATCCGCGTTCGGCATGTATTGCTTCATGAAGGAGAAATATTCCTTCACGCCGGGATCGCTGGCCCATTGCGGGTCCATCGTGTCCTTCTGGTTGCTCGACGAGATCAGGCCGACGGCGTTGTCGAGCCCGGCGGGCTCCAGGAACGAGATCGACGAGGCTGAGGTCGGCACGAAGAACAGCTCGGGCTTCCAGCCGATCTCAGCCACGCCCTTGATCATCTGCGAGGTGAACTTGCCGAGCACGACGCCGAACAGCACGTCGGCGCCCGACGCCTTCAGGGTCGAGAGCTGCGAGCTGATCGTCGGCGCGCTGGTCTCATAGGTCTGCTCCGCAACGATCATGCTGGCGGCCTTGGCGCCGAGCGCGCGTTTGAAGCCCGCGACATAGTCGCGGCCGAAATCGTCGTTCTGGGACAGGATGGCGATCTTGGCGTCGGGCTTGGTCCGCAGCACGTGCTTGGCATAGACCACGCCCTCGGACTCGTAGGCGGCCATGCCGGGCATGGTCCACGGATATTTCTGCGGATCGGCCCATTTCGTCGCGCCCGAGAGCACGAACAGCTGCGGGACTTTCTTGCCGTTGAGATAGCGCTGCACGGCGCTGTTGGTGGCGGTGCCGAGCGAGCCGAACATCATCAGCACTTCGTCCTGTTCCACCAGCTTGCGGGTCTGCTCGACTGTTTTCGGCGGCGAGTAGGCGTCGTCCAGCGTGATGAACGTGACTTTGCGGCCGTTGATGCCGCCCTCGGCATTGACCTTCTCGAAGAAGGCCTCCTGCGTCCGCCCGATCGCGCCGAAGCCGGAGGCCGGACCGCTATAGGGCAGGGTTTGTCCGATGCGGATCTCGCCGCTGCCTTCGGCATGGGCGCGGCCGCTGGCGAGCGCCAGCAGGGACAGGCCGATCAGTGCGGCTGCCAGCTTCATGATGTCCTCCCGCTCTTTCTTGCCCGGTCCGAGACGTCAGGCGCTCACACGCATCAGGAAATTCTGGCGGGCCTGATCGAATTCACTCTTCATGCGGTCGACGAGCTCCGCGACGGGAGGGACATCGGTGATCTGTCCGATGCCCTGGCCCGATCCCCAGATGTCGCGCCACGCTTTCGATTTCATGTTGCCGCCGGAGCCAAAGTTCATCTTCGATTTGTCGGCGACCGGGAGATTGTCCGGGTCGAGCCCGGCGGCAGCGATCGAAGGGCCGAGATAGTTGCCGTGCACGCCGGTGAACAGGTTGGTGTAGACGATGTCGTGCGCGGCGTGCTGCGTCAGCGCCGACTTGTAGGCTTCGTCGGCATTGGCTTCCCTCGTGGCGATGAAGCGCGTGCCCATATAGGCGAGGTCGGCGCCCAGCGTCAGCGCGGAGGCGATGCCAAAGCCGTCGCTGATCGCGCCCGACAACAGAATCGCGCCATCAAACCATTGCTTGACCTCGCGCACCAGCGCGAAGGGCGACAGCGTGCCGGCATGTCCGCCGGCACCGGCGCAGACCAGGATCAGGCCGTCGACGCCCTGCTCGGCGGCTTTGCGTGCATGCTTGACGTTGATGACGTCGTGGAACACCAGCCCGCCATAGGAGTGCGCGGCCTTGACGATCTCCGCCGGCGGCCGCAGCGAGGTGATGATGATGGGCGCCTTGTGCTTGACGCAGGTCTCCATGTCCTTCATCAGCCGGTCGTTGGAGGCATGGCAGATCTGGTTGACGGCGTAGGGCGCGACCTTCTTGCCGGGATTGCGCGATCTGTATTCGCCGAGCTCGTCCTCGATCCGGCTCAGCCACTCGTCGAGCTGCTCGGCCGGACGGGCATTGAGCGCGGGAAACGAGCCGACGACGCCTGCCTTGCATTGGGCGATCACCAGCTCCGGGCCGGAGACGATGAAGAGGGGCGAGCCGACGACGGGCAGCTCGAGTGAATCCTTCAAGACAGTGGGCAGCGCCATCATGTCCTCCTGAAACGCGGCACCGCCGGCGGGCGGATGACGAGGCGTTTCCATGTTGATTGTGCCCGGGCGGATTGGCGCCCGTGTTGCAGATTTGATCCCATTATAAGGTTGGACGGCGCGGCCCGGCGGTTCAATAATGAACGGATGACCCTTTAGATTTGAACAAGGCTGCCGATGGACTGGGACCTTTGCAAGACCTTCGTTGCGGTCGCCGATACCGGCAGCTTCACCGCCGCCGCCCGCAGGCTGCACACCAGCCATCCAACCGTCAGCCGCAACATCGCGGCGCTGGAAGCCCAGCTCGGCACGCGGCTGGTGGCGCGCGCCGCCGACGGCCTGGCGCTGACCGCGGATGGAAGGACGTTGCGCGAGCACGCCGAGGCGATGGCAGCTGCGGCGCTACGGGCCGAGACCGCCGTTGCGGCGAAGGGACACAAGGCGCGCGGTATCGTCAAGCTATCGATCGGCGCGACGCTGGCCTCGCATTGGCTGATGCCGCGCTTGCCTGCCTTCCTGCGTGCGCACGATCATATCCAGCTCGAGATCATCACCCATCCGTTTCCGGCAAGCGTGCGCCGGCGTGAGGCGGACGTGGTATTGCGGCCTGTCGACAGCGGCGAGGAAAACCTGGTTGGCCGCAAGATCGGCCGTCTCGGCACGGGATTCTATGCCTCCCGCGATTATGCCGCCGGGCGGTCACTGCCTGAACGGCGCGGCGAGTGGAAGGAGCACAGCGTCATCGGCTTCGCCGACCAGACGTCCAATGCGCAGCTTGCGCGCTGGAGCGACGTCGTCACGCGGCAGGCGAGGGTGGTGATGCGCTGCTCCTCCCAGGGGGACATGCTGGCGGCGGTCCGCGCCGGGATCGGAATCTCGGCACTGTCGTGCTTCGTCGCCGAAGCCTATTCCGAGCTCGTGCGCGTCGCCCCGCAGAAGCTCGCCAGCGTCGCGGATCTGTGGCTGCTGGCCCATCCCGACCTTGTCGAGCTGCCGGCGGTGCGCGCCGTGGTCGATTTCGTCGCCGAATGCGCCCGGGCCGACCGCGCGCGGCTACGGGGCTAGCCCGCCCCCGCGAGCACGCCCTCGCGCTTCTTCACCGCACGATAGTAGCTCCACCACAGATGCGCCGCCGCGCCGCGCAGCGGACGCCAGGGCTCGGCGAGCGGCGCCATCTGCTTCTCCGTCGGCCGCGTCTTCAGGCCGAGACCAAGCTTGATCCCCTCCTGCACGGCGAGGTCGCCGGCCGGCCAGGCGTCGCCATGACCCAGGCAAAACAGCAGATAGACGTCGGCCGTCCAGGGGCCGATGCCGGGCAGCGAGATCAGCGTGTGATGCGCGGCGTCGGCATCCTCTTCGGCGAGAACCTCGAGGTTCAGCCGTTGCGCCGTGATCTCGCGCGCAAGGTGTTTCAGCGTCTTGATCTTGGCGGCGGACAGGCCGAGCCGCCCCAGCCGGTCGGTGCGGGCGCGGCGGACAGCCTCATGGTCGAACGGATCGAGGGCGGCGGCCAGCCGCCCCCAGATCGCCGCCGCGCTCGCCGTCGAGAGCTGCTGCCCGCACACGATATGGGCGAGCCCCGCAAAACCCGGCTCGCGCCGCCGCAAGGCCGGCATGCCGGCGATTTCCAGCACGGGCTTGAGGCGCGGGTCGCGCTTGATCAGCGCATGGACGGCCTCTTCGAGATCGGACTGGGATTCGAGGTGGATGGTCATTGCTTGCTCAACTCGTCATGCGCGGGCTTGCCGTCTCTGCTAAAGCTACGCTGGCCCAATACCGTAAAGCCCGCCGAAGCCTTCGGCGTAGGCGGGACCCGCGCATCCATCTCCTAACGAGAGTCCTGGAAGATGGATTGCCGGGTCAAGCCCGGCAATGACGAATACACCGAGAACTCATGCCACCCGTTTTCCGATTTGCCCCAAGCCCGAACGGCTTCCTGCATCTCGGCCACGCCTATTCCGCGCTGCTGAACTTCGAACGTGCACGCGAGACCGGCGGGCGGCTGTTGCTGCGGATCGAGGACATCGACGCGACGCGCTGCCGGCCGGACTATGAGACGGCGATCTACGAGGATCTCGCCTGGCTCGGGATTTCCTGGGAAACACCGGCGCGGCGACAGTCCGAGCATCTTGCCGACTATCGTGCCGCGCTGGACAAGCTCTCTGCGCTCGGTCTCGTCTATCCGGCCTTTGAAAGCCGCGCCGAGATCGCAGGGCTCATAGCCGCGCGCGAGGTGGATGGGCCGTGGCCGCGCGATCCCGACGGCGCGCCACTTTATCCCGGCGACGCCAAGTCGCTGTCGGCCGGCGAGCGCGAGCGGCTGATGACATCCGGCGCGCCTTACGCGCTGCGGCTCGACATGGCGGCTGCCTGTCGGCGCGTCGCCGGCCTAACTTGGAACGAACTCGGCGCGGGGCCGGATGGCGAGCGCGGCATCGTGTCGGCGCGACCGGAAGCCTGGGGCGACGTGATACTCGCCCGCAAGGAGACGCCGACCAGCTATCATCTGTCCGTGGTGGTCGACGACGCCCACCAGGGCGTCAGCGAGATCGTGCGGGGCCAGGACCTGTTTCACGCCACATCGGTACACCGCCTGCTGCAGATCCTGCTTGGCCTGCCGGAACCGGCTTATCGCCACCACGCTCTGATCCGCGACGGCGAGGGGCGGAAGCTGTCGAAATCGAGCCGCTCGACCGGCCTGCGGGAATTGCGCGCCGCCGGTGCCACGCCGGCCGGCATCCGTCGATCGGTGGGATTAGGTTAAGTTTCTCTGGGGGTTAGCCAAACGCCGCCGTGACTCCGGGTGTTCCGCCGTGCCATGCTTGCCCGAGAGCCCGGGGTTCGAAGGGGATCTATGGCGGCGAAAACGCGCCCAATGCGCACCACGCGAACGTCCAGGCGACCGCCTCGGAAGCGGTCCGGGGCGGCCGGCCGGTTGCGTAAGCGCAGCACCAAGGCGGTCGCGCCTGACGTGGTCCAGGCCGCGCTCGCCGCCTTTGCCCACGAGGTCCGCACCCCCCTGACCGGTATTCTGGCGATCAGTGACCTGCTCGCGACCTCCGATCTCGGCGAGCGGGAGCGGCGCTGGGCCGACACCATCAAGGCCGGCGCCGAACATCTGGCGAGCCTTGCGACGGTGTTTGTGGACGCTGCCCGGACAGGAAAGGGGGGAAGCAAGCTGCGGCAGGACCTGTTCGACCTGCGGACGCTTGCCCGCAGCGCCGGCGATTCGCTGGCCGGCCGCGCCGCGGCCAAGGGTCTTCAGGCCCAGGTCGACATTTCCGAGAAGTTGCCGGGGCTGGTGGTCGGCGATCCCGTCCGCCTGCGCGCTGCGCTCGAGAACCTGATCGACAATGCCGTGAAATTCACCGATCAGGGCGGCGTGGCGCTTACGGTGGCGCCCTGGCGTCCCGCCAAGGACGAGCGCAAAGGCAAAGCCAAGGATAAGGGCAGGGTCGGCATCGCCTTCGCGGTGTCCGACAGCGGCATCGGTCTTACCATGGCCGAGATCAAGCGGCTGTTCCGCCCATTCACCCAGGCCAATGTCACCATTGCATCGCGCTTCGGCGGCGCCGGTCTGGGTCTATCCTCGGTGAAGCAACTCGCGCGCGCGATGGGCGGCGACATCACGGTCGCTCCGCGCCGCGGCGGCGGCGCCACGTTCACGCTGACGGTATCGCTGGATGCGGCGGGATCGGGCAAATCGCGCAAAGGAAAGAACGGTAGCGAGCCCGAGGCGGTGACCGCCCTCCGCGTGCTTAGCGTCGAGGACAATCCGTTCGGGCGCGTGGTGCTCAACACCATTTTGACCGAGCTCGGCCATCATGCCGAGTTCATCGGTCGCGGCGAGGATGCGGTCGGTCGGCTGGCGCAAGGAGCGTTCGACGCGGTGCTGATGGATATGGTGCTGCCGGGCATCGACGGCGTCGAGGCCATCAGGCGGATCCGCACGCTGCCGACGCCGCTGGCTCAGATCCCCATCATCGGCGTTTCCGGTCGCGGCGAGGACGAGGCGGCCTCGCGCGAGGCCGGTGCCGACGCCTTCCTGGTCAAGCCTGTGTCTCCGCGGGCTTTAGCGACTGCGCTGCTTGAAGCGACACGCCGTGAGGCAGCCGCGACTTGATGATCGCGGCATTGAGCTCGCCGCCGTACACGAAAATCGCGGCGATGAAATACAGAAACACCAGCGCGATGATGACCGAGGCCAGCCCCGCATACATCGTCACGTAATTGTTGGCGAAGCGCGCCAGATATTGCCCGAACACGACACCGGAGACCAGCGACGCCACCACCGTGAAAACGATGCCCGGCATGATCTGGAGGAAGCTGCGGCGTCCCGCCGGCAGCCATGCGTGCAGGATGAACAGCGCCACCACCAGCGCGCTGATGGTGATGCCGTACCGCACCCAGGTCAGGATGCTCTCGTTGGACTCGACGAACAGCGGGATATGGCGTCGCGCCGCTTCGATCAGGAGCGGACCGAGCACGATCAGGAACGCCATGGCAAGCGCAGTGAAAGCTGCGATCAACGTGTAGGCAATCGATTCCAGCCGCAGCCAGTACCAGCGGCGCATCTCCACCACGGCATAGGCGCGGTTGAGCGCGACGCGGAGTGCCTCGACGCCGTTGGAGGCGAAATAGACCGACAGCGCCGCGCCGATGGTCAGAATGCCGGTACGGGTGGTGGTCAGCACGTCGTGGACCTCGCCGGAGATCGAATCGGCGACCTGCTTGGGCCAGATCTGGAGCATCAGGCCGGCGGCCTGGTCGGCTAGTTCCTTGGAGCCGAAGAAGCCGGCAAGCGAGGTCAGCACGATCAGGAACGGGAACAGCGCCATCAGCGTCGACAGGGCGATGTGGCTCGCGATCGCCCAGCCGTCGTCAGCGAGGAACGTGTAGAACGCGTCCATCACGACGACGTAGATGTAGCGGATCGCTTTCATGCACGACCTACACTGCTCTCTCTCCGCGCGCGGGGAGAGAGGTGGGGTAAACAGGCAATTGGCGCAAATCGGAAATCATTCCGCTACCATCTGATATTATTGGCCTAAAAGCCATATCGCGCAGGCGATAGCCTGTCCCTCTCCGGCGTCATTCCGGGGCGCGCGCAGCGCGAGGCCGGAATCCATTTAGCTGCAACGTACCTGGAGCGATGGATTCCGGGCTCGATGCTCCGCGCCGCGTCGCGCGCTCCCGTCGCATCGCCCGGAATGACGCCGGCGGCTGCCGCGGCACCATGGCGCATCTGCAAGCACAGTGTTATCTACCCCTAATGGCATCTATCTTGAGTACTTTCATCCTGCCGATCGCGGTCGGCGCCGTGGCGCTCGTGCTGCTGCTCGGGCTCGTCAACATGATGCGTGGCGGCTCGCCCAACACCTCGCAGAAGCTGATGCGCTGGCGCGTGCTGCTTCAGTTTGTGGCGATCATCCTTGCCATGCTCGCAGTCTGGGCCATGGGGCGATAGGACATGATCCGGAAAAAAGTGTGAAGCGGTTTTCCGACGAGATCATGCCCCAAAATTAAGAGGTCTACGTGGTCACGTTGAACCGCATCTACACGAAAACCGGTGACGACGGCACGACGGCGCTCGGCTCGGGCGAGCGTCGTCCGAAATACGATCTGCGCATCGAGGCCTATGGCACCGTGGACGAGACCAATGCCGCGATCGGCGTGGTGCGGCTCCACACCTCGGATATGCCCGAGCTCGATGCGATGCTTGGCCGTATCCAGAACGATCTGTTCGATCTCGGCGCCGATCTTGCGGTGCCCGAGCGCGAAGGCAAAGCGGAGCGGCTGCGGGTGGTGGCGAGCCAGGTCGAGCGGCTCGAGCGCGACATCGACGCACTCAACGACAAGCTCGCGCCGCTGACCTCTTTCGTGCTGCCGGGCGGCACGCCGGCCGCGGCTCATCTTCACGTCGCGCGCACAATATGCCGCAGGGCGGAACGGGTGATGGTGAAACTGGCTGCTCAGCCCGGCGAGCCGGTCAGCGCGGCTGGCATCCAATATATGAACCGCCTGTCGGATTTCCTGTTCGTGGCCAGCCGAGCCGCCAACGGGAATGGCGCCGGCGACGTGCTTTGGGTTCCCGGCCAGAACCGCTGACCCATTGAGCGGGCGCATTTCTAAGGTCTAAAATTTGGCTCGTTCGCGCGTTGACCGGGCCTGATCAGGCCTTTAGGTTCCGCGCCAGTTGATAACTCCCCTCCCAAATTGAGTGAAAGAGGATCGATGAAGGTCTTAGTGCCGGTAAAGCGGGTGGTCGATTACAACGTCAAGGTCCGCGTCAAGAGCGATGGATCGGGCGTTGAACTCGCCAACGTCAAAATGTCCATGAACCCGTTCGATGAAATCGCGGTCGAGGAAGCGCTGCGCCTGAAGGAAGGCGGCAAGGCGACCGAGGTGGTGGTGGTCTCGATCGGACCTGCGCAGGCATCGGAGACGATCCGCACCGGTCTCGCGATGGGCGCTGACCGCGGCATCCTGGTGAAGGCCGAGGGCAATGTCGAGCCGCTCGCGGTCGCCAAGATCCTGAAGAAGGTTGCTGAAGAAGAGCAGCCGGGCCTGATCATCCTCGGCAAGCAGGCGATCGACGACGACTCCAATCAGACCGGCCAGATGCTGGCCGCGCTGCTCGGCTGGTCGCAGGCGACCTTCGCCTCCAAGCTCGAGGTCGAAGGTTCTGACTTCAAGGTCACGCGCGAAGTCGACGGCGGTCTGCAGACCGTGAAGCTGAAGGGACCGGCGATCGTCACCACCGACCTGCGTCTCAACGAGCCGCGCTATGCCTCGCTGCCCAACATCATGAAGGCCAAGAAGAAGCCGATCGCGGAAAAGACCGTCGCCGATTACGGCGTCGACGTCGCCGCGCGTCTCGAGATTCTCAAGACGACGGAGCCGGCGGGCCGCAAGGCGGGCGTCAAGGTCAAGGACGTCGCCGAGCTGGTGTCGAAACTCAAGAACGAAGCCGGGGTGCTCTGATGACGACGCTTCTGATTGCCGAACACGACAATGCGTCGCTCAAGGATGCGACCAACAAGGCTCTCACCGCGGCTGCCGCACTCGGCGCGGACGTCGAGGTGCTGGTGGCCGGCCAGAACGCCAAGGCCGCGGCGGATGCCGCTGCCAAGCTTGCCGGCGTGAAGAAGGTGCTGCTCGCCGATGGCGCGACCTACGCGCACGATCTCGCCGAGCCGCTGGCCGCGCTGGTCGTATCGCTGGCTTCCGGCTATGACGCGATCGTTGCGCCTGCGACCTCGCGCTTCAAGAACGTGATGCCGCGAGTCGCAGCCCTGCTCGACGTCATGCAGGTCTCGGAGATCATCAAGGTGGTCGCCCCCGACACCTTCGAGCGTCCGATCTATGCCGGCAATGCCATCCAGACGGTGAAGTCGAAGGACGCCAAGAAGGTCATCACGGTCCGCACCTCCACCTTCGCCGCAGCAGGCGAAGGCGGCAGCGCGCCGGTCGAGAACGTGGCGGCGGCGGCCGATCCGGGCCTGTCGTCCTTCGTCGGCGAGGAAGTCGCCAAGAGCGACCGTCCCGAGCTGACCTCCGCCAAGATCATCGTCTCCGGTGGCCGCGCCATGCAGAGCCGGGAAAACTTTGCAAAATACATCGAGCCGCTCGCGGACAAGTTAGGGGCCGGTGTCGGTGCCTCGCGCGCGGCGGTCGATGCCGGCTATGCGCCGAACGATTGGCAGGTCGGCCAGACCGGCAAGGTCGTGGCCCCCGAGCTCTATGTCGCGGTCGGCATATCCGGCGCGATCCAGCATCTGGCCGGCATGAAGGACTCCAAGGTGATCGTCGCGATCAACAAGGACGAGGACGCGCCGATCTTCCAGGTTGCCGATTACGGCCTGGTGGCCGATCTCTACCAGGCGGTTCCGGAGCTGACCGCCGAACTCGGCAAGCTCGGCAAGTAAAACGAGCCAAAAACACCGGCCGGAGCTATAAACTCCGGCCGGTGTTGCTTTTTTGAGGCGTTTTCTTTGGTGTGGGGCCGCCTTCGAAGCGATCCAATCTAGGTTTCGAGCCAAGGTTCTGATTAAATCGGACTCCCGGCTCAAGGGGATAGGCAGGCGCGACATGCGCGCCGTTCCGGTGGATGACATTATGGCGGCAGTGATCAAGAAGGTCGGCGTGATCGGCGCGGGTCAGATGGGCAACGGCATCGCGCATGTTGCGGCGCTGGCCGGCTTCGACGTGGTGCTCAACGACGTCTCGGCTGACCGCCTCAAGTCGGGCATGGCCACCATCAATGGCAATCTGGCGCGGCAGGTCTCCAAGAAGGCCGTCACCGAGGACGACAAGGCCAAGGCGATAGCGCGGATCAAGCTTGCCGAGAAGCTGGACGACCTCGCCGATTGCGATCTCGTCATCGAGACCGCGGTCGAGAAGGAGGAGGTCAAGCGCAAGATCTTCCACGAGGTCTGCGCCGTGCTGAAGCCGGAGGCGATCGTCGCCTCCGATACGTCGTCGATCTCGATCACCCGGCTCGCCGCCGCCACCGACCGGCCCGAGCGCTTCATCGGCATTCACTTCATGAACCCGGTGCCGCTGATGGAGCTGGTGGAGCTGATCCGCGGCATCGCCACCGACGATGCGACCTTCGAGGCGTCCAAGGAGTTCGTCGCCAGGCTCGGCAAGCAGGTCGCGGTCTCCGAGGATTTCCCGGCCTTCATCGTCAATCGCATCCTGCTGCCGATGATCAACGAGGCGATCTACACGCTGTACGAAGGCGTCGGCAACGTCGAGGCGATCGATGCCGCGATGAAGCTCGGTGCGCACCATCCGATGGGCCCGTTGGAGCTCGCCGATTTCATCGGCCTCGACACCTGCCTCTCCATCATGCAGGTGCTGCACGAGGGCCTCGCCGACTCCAAGTACCGTCCGTGCCCGCTGCTGGTGAAATACGTCGAGGCCGGCTGGCTCGGCCGCAAGACCCAGCGCGGCTTCTACGACTATCGCGGCGCCAAGCCGGTTCCGACAAGGTAAAGCAACGGTGCCGTAGGGTTGGCAAAGGCGCAAAGCGCCGTGCCCACCATCCCTCCGCAACCAGGATCCTGATTGGTGGGCACGCTTCGCTTTGCCCACCCTACGGCACCGTCGTTCTTCGGCGCGCATCCGCTTCGTGACAATTCATGTCCCATTAACCCCTCGCGCCTAGGTTACGGCCGGTAAGAGGGTTCGCGTAATGGACATGATGGCGATGGTCAGCACCATGCTGGCTGCTCAGCAAGGCGCGCTGCAATCGAATATCGCGGCGACGCTGACCAAGCAGAACATGGACATGGAGAAATCCACCGTTCTGACGCTGCTGGGCGCCGGTCAGCCCTCGCTCGCCAATGTCGGCCCCGGCGTCGGCGGCAATCTCAACGTCACGGCCTAACCCTCAGCGCATGAACCGGAAAAGTGGGCACCGGTTTTCCGATCAGATCATGCGCCAATAACTAAAGCGACGCGGCAGCCTTGCCGGTCGCGGCCCGGATCAGCTTGAGCGCGTCCTCGCTCGCCCACTCCGCCGGCCCCGCGATCGTCGCGATCTCGCAGCCTTGCGGATCGACCAGCACCGATGTCGGCATCCCCAGTGCCCGGCCTATTGCCTTAAGATCCTGAAAAACCTTGGCTTTTTGATCATTGAAATAGCCGAGCCGGGTCAGATTGGCCTCTTTCAGGAAGGTCTTGGGCTTCTCCGAATCGCGGGTGTCGATATTGATCGCCACCACCTCGAAATTCGGGCCCGATAGCTTGCCCTGAAGCTCGTCCAGCGCCGGCATCTCCTTGCGGCAGGGCACGCACCAGGTGGCCCAGAGGTTCACCAGCAGCGTCTTGCCGCGGAAATCGGACAACTTCTTCGGCTTGCCGCCTGCGTCCTCGAAGGCGAGGTCGGGCAACTTCAACGGGGCGCTCGCCATGGTCAGCGCCGCCACCTCGCCATGGGCGAGCGGCGCGATCTTCTGCGCGGTCGCCACCGCGGACCGGCAGGACGGATCGCCTGACGGCGACCGGCTCAGGCCCAGCCCGTACAGCGCGGCGAAGCCGGCCAGACCGCCGATCGCCACGGTGGCGATGACGAGGGGGATCCGGCGCGTGGCGGAGGGCGTCTTGTCGAGCATATCGTTTGTCATCCGGTCGCAGATATGGCTATCAGGGGCCTCTTAATACGGCTGGCGGCGGCCAGCAAACGTGGCTAGCGACAAGCAAGGGCGTGAGCAGGGGATCATGAGCAACAAGATGTGGGGCGGCCGGTTCTCGGAACGTCCCGATGAGATCATGGAAGAGATCAACGTCTCCATCGACGTCGATCGTCACCTCTTCGCCCAGGACATTGCTGCGTCCAAGGCCCACGCCGCGATGCTCGCCAGCCAGGGCATCATCACGGCCTCTGATGCGAAAAATATCGGCAAGGGTCTAGACACGATTTTGTCAGAGATCGGCAAGGGCGGCTTCGCGTTCAAGCGCGCGCTCGAGGACATTCACATGAATGTCGAGAGCCGCCTGTCCGAGCTGATCGGCCCCGCCGCCGGACGGCTGCACACGGCGCGCTCGCGCAACGACCAGGTCGCGACCGATTTTCGCCTGTTCGTCCGCGACGTCATCGATGAGACCGATGCGGCGCTCGCCGCGTTCCAGCAGGCCCTGGTGGAGCGCGCGCTGGAGCACGCCGCAACCGTGATGCCCGGCTTCACGCATCTTCAGACCGCGCAACCCGTCACCTTCGGCCACCACCTGCTTGCCTATGTCGAGATGGCCGCGCGCGACCGCGGCCGTTTCCAGGACGCGCGCAAGCGGCTGAACGAATCGCCGCTGGGCGCGGCCGCGCTCGCCGGCACCTCATTCCCGATCGACCGCCACGCCACCGCGAAGGCGCTCCTCTTCGACCGGCCGATGGCGAACTCACTCGATGCGGTGTCCGACCGCGACTTCGTGCTGGAGACGCTGTCGGCGGCCTCGATCTGCGCCGTGCACATGTCGCGCTTTGCCGAGGAGATCGTGATCTGGACCTCGCCGCTGGTCGGCCTGATCCGCCTCAGCGACAAGTTCACGACCGGCTCCTCGATCATGCCGCAGAAGCGCAACCCGGATGCCGCAGAGCTCGTGCGCGCCAAGACCGGCCGCGTGATCGGCGCGCTCAACGGGCTCCTGATCGTGATGAAGGGCCTGCCGCTCGCCTATCAAAAGGACATGCAGGAGGACAAGCAGGGCGCCATGGAGGGGTTTGCCGCGCTGTCGCTGGCGATCCGCGCCATGACCGGCATGGTCCGCGACCTCGTGCCCGATGAAGCGAAGATGAAGGCGGCCGCAGGCGAGGGTTACGCCACCGCGACCGATCTCGCCGACTGGCTGGTGCGGACGCTGAAGATGCCGTTCCGCGAGGCCCACCACGTCACCGGCCGCATCGTGGCCAAGGCCGCCGAAGGCGGCGTCGCGCTGCACGAGCTGCCGCTGAAGGAGATGCAGGCGATCGAGTCCAAGATCACCAAGGACGTGCTCGGCGTGCTCTCGGTCGAATCGTCGGTGAAGAGCCGGACCAGCTTCGGCGGCACCGCGCCGAAGAACGTGGCGTCGCAGGCCAAGGCCTGGGCGAAGCGGCTGGAAAAAGAGCGAAAATCGGGCTGAGGGCAAAATTTCGCTTATGTTTCATGGTCATCCGGCTCTCGCCAGAGCGCGCCAATCTCTGTATGGTGCGCGCCGCGTAGTGGGGATTTCGTCGTGACGTCAAAGTTTCGCCCGGCCGGCTCGGGGTGGGCCATCATTGTCCTTAGCCTGACGGCGCTGGCGCTCGCCGGTTGCGGCCGCAAGGGCCCGCTGGATCTGCCGCCGACCGCCTCCAATGCACCCACGGTCAACGGTGCTGCGCCTGTTGACACCGAGACCGAAGCCCAGAGGACGCCGAGCGTGTTCAATCCCACCTACGGTGTGGACGCCGCGCCTGCGGCGGCCAAGGGCAGGAAGAAACCGTTTATTCTCGACCCGCTCCTGGACGAACCTCCCGGCAATAAATAAGCCGGGACAACCGAGCCTGCGCCATGAACCATTTCGACTATCGCAACGGCGTGCTGCACGCCGAGGCGGTGAACCTGTCCGAGCTGGCCGCAACCGTCGGCACGCCGTTCTATTGCTATTCGACTGCAACGCTGGAGCGGCACTATCGCGTCTTCACCGAGGCCTTCGCCGGCGAGAAGGTGCTGGTCTGCTACGCCATGAAGGCGAACTCCAACCAGTCGGTGCTGCGCACGCTGGCCAAGTTGGGAGCCGGCGCTGACGTCGTCTCCGGCGGCGAGTTGAAGCGGGCGCTGGCCGCCGGCATTCCCGCCAGCAAAATCCTGTTCTCCGGTGTCGGCAAGACCGAAGACGAGCTGCGCGCCGCGCTGGCCGCGGACATCCTCTGTCTCAACGTCGAATCCGAGCCTGAGCTCGAACTGTTGTCGCGGCTTGCAACCGAGATGGGCAAGACCGCGCGCATCTCCGTGCGCGTCAATCCCGACGTCGATGCCGGCACGCATGCAAAAATCTCCACCGGCAAGTCCGAGAACAAGTTCGGCATTCCGATCGCCCATGCCCGCGAGGTCTATGCGCGCGCCGCAAGACTCCCGGGCATCGAGGTGACCGGCACCGACGTACATATCGGCAGCCAGATCACCGACCTCTCCAAGATGGAGACCGCGTTCCGGATCCTCTCCGAATTCGTGCAGACGCTGCGCGCCGACGGCCACAACATCAGCCATGTTGATTTCGGCGGCGGCCTCGGCATTCCCTATTACATGGACCGCGAGGCGCCGCCGGCACCCGACGCCTATGCCGCCATGGTCAAGCGCGTCAGCCACAATCTCGGCTGCACGCTGATGTTCGAGCCGGGGCGCATGATCGTCGGCAATGCCGGCATCCTGGTCACCAGGGTCATCTACGTGAAGCACGGCGACGGCAAGAATTTCGTCATCATCGACGCCGCGATGAACGATTTGATCCGCCCGACGCTGTACGAGGCGCATCACGACATCCTGCCGGTGACGCAGCCCGCCAAGGGCACTGGCACCATCATGGCCGACGTCGTCGGCCCGGTCTGCGAGACCGGCGACTACCTCGCGCTCGACCGCACGCTGCCGACGCCGCAGCCGGGCGACCTGCTCGCCATCATGACCGCCGGCGCCTATGGCGCGGTACAGGCCGGCACCTACAACACGCGGCCGCTGGTGCCGGAGGTGCTGGTGAAGGGCGATCAATACGCCGTGGTGCGCCCGCGCATCGAGGTCGAGCAGCTGATTGCGATGGATACGCCGGCGCCTTGGTTGTGAGGCGCGCGGCGGCTCAACAAATCCGATGTCGTCCTGGCGAAGGCCAGGACCCATTACCCCAGGGCTGATTTGACCCCAGGGCTGAATGGGTCCTGGATCTGCGCTTCGCTTGTCCAGGACGACATCGGGGGAATTGGACGCGATGCTACTTCCCCGCCAACCCAGCCTTCGCTCCGACCACCACCCCCGCCTTCCGCTCGATCGGCTTGATCGCCGCGGTGAAATCGGATTCTGCGCCTTCCGCGCTGATCACCGTCTCCCACAACCGCCCCACTGCATCAGCGACTTCCATCGACAGGCCGAGCTGCTTCATCTCCTCCAGCGCCAGCCGCACGTCCTTCACCATCAATCCCGTGGCGAAGCCGAAATCGAACGTGCGCGGCAGCACCGAGCGCGGAAACTTGTCGCGGCTCGCGGTGTTCATGCCGGAGCCCGCATTGATGACGTCGATCATCACCGCGGGATCTAGCCCGGCCTTGACGCCCATGACCACGGCTTCCGACGTCGCCACGATCGCGGTGGCCGAGAGGAAATTGTTGGCGAGCTTCATGGTCTGCGCCGCGCCCGGCTTCTCGCCGATGAAGAACACTTTTCCGATCACGTCGAGCGCGGGTTTCAGCAGCTCGAACTCTGCCTTCGGCCCCGAGACCATCACCGCCAGCGTGCCTTTCTCGGCGCCGCCGACGCCGCCGGACACGGGACAGTCGATCTGCACGATGTCGCGTTTGGCCAAGAGGCCGTGGATCTTCGCAGCCATCGCCGAGCCGACGGTGGAGAGATCGATGAAGCGTTTCGCGCGCTTGCCCTCGATCACGCCGTTTGCGCCCGTCGCGACCTCGAGCGAAGCCTGCAGCGAAGGCAGGCTCGCCATCACGGTTTCGACTCGGTCGGCGACGTCTTTCGGTGATGTCGCAGCAGTGGCGCCGCGTGCCACCAGCTTGTCGATGACCTCCTTGCGCATGTCGAACACGACGAGCTTGTGTCCCGCCTCGATCAGCCGTCGCGCCATCGGGAAGCCCATGTTTCCAAGCCCGATGAATCCGATGTCCATGGTGTTTCCTTGTCGTTGTTGTTCGTTGTTGTGAAAGATGCGCACTCCACCCTCGGTGTCGTCCCGGACCAGCGCGCCTTAAGCGCGCGCCGATCCGGGACCCATAACCACGGCAGGAATTGTTGCGCGAAAGCGGTAACTCCGAGTCCCCGCAATCACATCGGCCTGTGGCTATGGGTCCCGGATCGGCGCTTACGCTTGTCCGGGACGACGGCGGAGGGTGGCTTGCCGATCACGCCTTCCCATCGATCTCCGAAAATACCTCGCGCGCGATACGGAAACTGTCGACGGCCGCCGGCATGCCGCCATAGATCGCGACTTGCATCAGGATCTCGCGGATCTCCTCGCGGGTGACGCCGTTGGTCAGCGCGCCCTTCAGATGTGCGCGGAATTCGTGCTGGCGGTTGAGGATCGCGATCATCGCGATGTTGAGCATGCTGCGGGTCTTGCGCGGCAGTTCCTCGCGGCCCCACACCGTGCCCCAGCAATATTCGTTGAGCATCTCCTGGAACGGACGGTTGAAATCGTCGACGTTCTTCAGGGCGTTGTTGACATAGGCCTCGCCCAGCACCGCTTTGCGGACTTCCAGGCCCTTGTCGTGCATCTTCTTGTCCATGGCGTTTCCTTCGTTTTCCTCGGGATGGCGCCGCGGAAATTACGGGGTCGAGCCGGGCCAGTCACGTCCTCGTGTTATGCGGGAAAAGGGGTGTCTCCCGTCCAGGAACGGATGCCTCAGTGCTGCCGTTGTGATAGGCTTCTCTCTACCGGGCAACCTGGAGAGCTGATTGAACGGCGTCACCCCCGACCCGTCAGACCCGATCCGCGATGGCGACGCTCTGTCGCGGCTGAAGCTGGCGCAGGCCCTCGATCGGGCCATTTATGCCATCGCGTGGGAGCGTGCCTGGCCGAACCTGGCGCGGCTTCTGACCGTCATCGGTCTGTTCCTGGTGGTGTCCTGGGCCGGGCTGTGGCTATCCTTGCCGTTCGTCGCCCGCGCCATCGGTCTCGTGATTTTTGTCGGCATCGCGATTGCCGCTCTGTTCCCGTTGATTCGCTTCCGCTGGCCGAGCCGGGAGGAGGCGCTGAGCCGGCTCGATCGTGGCTCCGGTATCCGTCACCGCCCGGCGACCACGCTCACGGACACGCTGACCTCGCAGGACCCGGTTGCCAAGGCGCTGTGGCAGGCGCAGCGCGAGCGCACGCTGGCCTCGCTCAAGCGCATCCGCGCCGGCCTGCCGCATCCGCGGCTCGCGCTCCACGATCCCTGGGCGCTGCGCGCGCTCGTCATGGTGATGCTGGTTGCGACCTTCTTCGCCGCCGGCGACGAACGTGCGATGCGGCTCGGGGCCGCCTTCGACTGGAACGGCGTGCTGGCCCCGACCAATGTTCGCGTCGACGCCTGGGTGACGCCGCCGCTCTACACCGGCAAGCCGCCGATCATCCTGTCGGCCGCCAACAAGGAGGCCGCAGCACTGCCCGCCAGCGGCCCGCTTGCCGTTCCCGCCGGCTCGACCCTGATCGTGCGCTCCTCCGGCGGCAGCCTGGATGTCGCGGTCTCCGGCGGTCTCAAGGAGGTCACCCCCACGGAAGCCGCGCCCAAGGGCACCAACGAAAAGCACTTCGCCATCGCCGCCGACGGCACCGCGCATGTCCGCGCGCCCTCGGGCCAGCCGCAATGGGCGTTTGCGGCAACGCCGGATCGTCCGCCGACGATCGCACTCGCCAAGGACCCCGAGCGCCAGGCGCGCGGCGCGCTCCAGCTCTCCTACAAGATCGAGGACGATTACGGCGTCACCGGCGCCGATGCGCACATTGCGCTGCGCTCCTCCGACGCCAAGGATAACATCAAGGATGCCGGCAAGAATGGCGGCAAGGATAACGCGAAGGACAACAGCAAGGACGCCGACGCCAAAGGCGCGGCGCGGCCGTTGTTCCAGCCGCCGCAATTCCCGCTCGTGCTGCCGAACGCGCGCACCCGTAACGGCGTCGGCCAGACGGTGAAGGACCTCAGCGAGGATCCCTATGCCGGCGCCGACGTCACGCTGACGCTCACCGCCAAGGACGAGGCCGGCAACGAGGCGCGCAGCGAGCCCTTCAACCTGCGCCTGCCCGAGCGTCTCTTCACGAACTCGCTCGCGCGAGCGCTGATCGAGCAGCGCCGCATCCTCGCGCTAGACGCCAACAGGAATTCCGAGGTCTACACCGCGCTCGACGCGCTGATGATAGCGCCCGAATTGTTCACGCCGGACGCCGGCTGCTATCTCGGCCTCCGCAGCCTGGCGTCCCAGCTCGAGGCGGCCCGCACCGACGACGCGCTGCGCGAGGTGGTGGCGAGCATGTGGGCGTTCGCGGTCACCATCGAGGACGACGGCGTCGCCGGCAGCGTCAACGCGGCGCTGCGCTCGGCGCAGGACGCGCTCAAGGCGGCGCTGGAACGCGGCGCCAGCGAGGACGAGATCAGGGTGCTGACGCAAAAGCTCCGCGAGGCCATGGCCGGCAAGGTGCGCGACCTCGCCCGGCGCGCCGAGCAAAATCCGCTCGGACCGCGGCAGCCGTTCCCCGCGGAGGTCCAGCTCATCCTCGACAAGGCCGTCGAGTTGCGACAGAAGACCCAGCATGCGACGCCCGAGCAGCTCGAGGAGCTGGCGCAGCAGCAGGACGCACTTCGCCAGCAGCTTCAGGCCTATCGGAAGTCGGCGAGCAACCGGGCCAAGGCGGGTAACGAGGGGGCCAACCAGTTTACGCGAGACCGGAAATGCGGAAGCTAGCACGCGTGCCAGTCTTGAGGGCGATGTCGATCGCCAGTCTCGCCTTCTTGTTGGGAGGCTTGTCTCCTGCGGCTGCCCAGCTGGATCAGGATCCCGATGCGCTGCTCGACAGCGCCGAAAAGGCCATGCAGGATTCCGGCGACAGCCTCAGGCAGAAGGAATCCGGGAAGAGCCTGAACAACCAGTCCGACGCCATCCAGAAGCTCGAGGAATACAAGCGGGCGACGGAACGGAGCCAATCCTCCAGCCGTGATCGCAACGTCATCACGCAACGCGATCTCGACGACCTCCTGAGGCAGATCGAGAAGGCGGCGCGCGAAGGCAATCGCGAGGCGGCCCAGCGCATGCTCGAGCAGCTCGCGCAGATCATGGAAAATCTCCAGATGGCGCAGCCCGGGCAATCCGGCGACAGCGACATGGAGCAGGCGCTCAACGAGCTCAGCGACATGATCCGCAAGCAGCAGCAATTGCGCGACAAGACATTCAAGCAGGGCCAGGATTCCCGGCGTGACCGCTCACGCGGCAAGCAGGGCGATCAGTCGATGTCGGACCTTCAGCAGGACCAGCAGGCGCTGCGCGACCGCCTGAAGAAGTTGCAGGACGAGCTCGCCAAGCGCGGCCTCGCGCAGAAGGGACAAAAAGGTCAGAAGCAGCAGGGGCAGAAGGGGCAGCAGGGCGAGCAGGGCCAGTCCGGCCAGAATGGCGATCAGGACGGCGACCAGGGCGATGACGACAGCAGTCTGGATGACGCCGACGGGGCCATGGGCGATGCCGGATCGAAGCTCGGCGAGGGCAATGCCGACGGCGCCGTGGATTCGCAGGGCAAGGCCCTCGAGGCCTTGCGCAAGGGCGCGCAGAAGATGGCCGAGGCGATGCAGCAGGGTGATGGCGACGGGCAGGGCGATGGTCCCGGCAATCGCGCCGGCCGTCAGCAGAGCGGCGGCAATCAGACCGATCCGCTGGGCCGTCCGCTTCACGGCCGCGATCTGAGCGACGACTACACCGTCAAGATCCCCGGCGAGATCGACGCCCAGCGTGTCCGCCGCATCCTCGAAGAGCTCCGCCGCCGCTTGGGCGATACCTCGCGCCCGCAGATCGAGCTCGACTATCTCGAGCGGCTGCTGAAGGATTTTTGACAACTCGATTTCTGGCCGCACACCCAGTGTCATCGCCCGGCTTGATGTTCAGCCCGGGGACATGACCGACGGGTGTTCGGGGACATAGCCGACACATCATAGTGCAGGGATTTGGCGGTAAAGGAGGCCAAGTCCATGCCCTGGCGAGAGGTGTCGGTGATGGATCAGCGGCGGGAGTTCGTGCGGCTTGCGATGCAGGAGGGAGCGAACCGGCGGGAGCTCTGCCGGCGGTTCAATATCCATCCCGACACGGGCTACAAGTGGCTTGCACGATGGCAAGCGGATCAGAATGTCAACGACCGCTCGCGCCGACCGCATGCGAGCCCGGGACAGACCGATTGCGAGCTCGAGGCACGTATTCTCGCGGTGCGCGATGCCCATCCGGCATGGGGAGCTCGCAAGATAGCTCACTGCCTGGAGCGCAATGGTTTGCGTTCGCCAGCAGTCTCAACAGTTCATCAGATCTTGCGTCGGTCTGGCCGCATCAAGCCTCCGATCGGCGGCCCGATGGCAAGCCAGCGTTTCGAGATGCCGGCCCCCAATCTGTTGTGGCAGATGGACTTCAAAGGCTGGGTTCGGCTCGGCAATGATACCCAGTGCCATCCTCTGACGGTGGTGGATGACCACTCCCGCTATGATCTGTGTCTGCAGGCCTGTGCCGATCAACGCACAGATACCGTGCGCAGCCGCCTGGAGAAGACCTTTCGCCACTACGGGCTCCCGGAGGCCTTCTTCGTCGACAATGGTTCGCCCTGGGGTGATCCTTCCGGCGAGCGATGGACACGGTTCTCGGTGTGGCTGCTCAAGCTTGGCGTCGCCGTCATCCGCAGCCGCCCATATCACCCGCAAAGCCGCGGCAAGAATGAACGATTCCACCGCACCCTCGCGGCTGAGGTGTTCGCACTGCGACAGTTCCGCGATCTCGCAGAGACGCAGCGTGCCTTCGACGCCTGGCGGGAAGTCTACAACTTCGAACGGCCACACGAGGCGCTCGGACAACAGGTCCCGGCCAGTCGATATCGGCCCAGCCAGCGACCAATGCCCGATCGATTGCCACAGGTCGAATACGACAGCCATGAGATCGTGCGCCGCGTCTCCACGACCAAGGCCTATGTCAGCTTCAAGGGACGTCTGTGGAAAGTGCCACAGGCCTTCCGTGGCGAGCGCCTCGCCATCCGCCCCTCGGCAAACGATGCGCAATACGGGATCTTCTTTGCCGCCCACCAAATCGCTATCATCGACTTGGCGAGCGGAGAAAGTGTCGGCTATGTCCCCGAACACCCGTCGGTCATGTCCCCGGGCTGAACACTTGACCGGGCGATCCAGTATTCCAGAGACGGAAGTGATTGAGTCGAGAGGCTGCGGCGTACTGGATGCCCCGGTCCCAGCTCCGCCAAGGCTACGCCGGGGCCACAAGGGTGCTCGGCCGCCGAAGCTTTAGCGAAGGCGGCAAGCCGGCGCATGACAGCGGAATGTGTAGCTCGCCCAGCCGCTACCTCTTCTTCGCCGCCAGCGCATCCGCCACCGCGGTGCGGATGTCGGCGACCGAGAACGGTTTTGTCACGACGTCGTGCACCAGCGCGTTGAGGTTCGAGGCGCGCTCGCGCTGGTCGGCAAAGCCGGTCATCAGCAGGATGGTCAGGCCGGGGAAATCGCGTGCAGCGGAGAGGGCCAGTGCGATGCCATCCATGACAGGCATCTGGATGTCAGTGAGCAGCAGGTCGAACGCGCCGTCCTCGCGGGTCAGGATCTCCAGCGCCTCGGCGCCGTCCTGCGCGGTGACGGTCTCGTGGCCGTCCATGGCGATGGCGCGCGCCACCAGCGTGCGCATCGAATCCTCGTCGTCGGCGATCAGGATTTTCGGCATGAGAGCAAACCTTGGGACCAACTCCCGCTCGCGAGGCTGATTATACGCTGCCGCCGGCAATGTCGCGGCGGTTGAAGAAGCGAACGTCGATATTGCGTCCCTCGGGCGGCGGCGAGGCCAGGCGCGAGCGGAAGAAGGCGCGCTCGCCGGGCCGCAGCACGGTCTGCTCCAGCACCGTGTTCCAGGCGTAGATCTCGGCGCCCTGCGCGTCGCGCACGGCGAAGCGCAGGCGCGGGATGTCGCGCGGCTTCTTGCCCTCGCCGACGATCACGCCCTCGATCACTAGCACCTGCTTACCGTCGATGGTTTCGCTGGACAGCTTGACGTCCTTGAAGGCCAATCCGCGCAGATTAACCTCGAGCCCGACCATCTTGTAGAACGCTGCCGTCTGCGGCAACAGCCGCACCATGTCGCCACGCCAGATCGCGAGCGCCAGGACCAGCGCGCCCATGGCGGCGCAGGCGGTCGGCAGGCCGAAATAGGTTTTTCGCGGCGCCGTGGCGGCGGCCGGGCGGCTGACCCGCGCGCCGCGGCGACGGAACAGGCCGCGGAACCAGGACTGATGCTGCGCGCCGGCGACGTCCTCCTCGGCGGCCCGGGCCGCCGCTGACCACTCGTCCTCGATCTCCCTGGTGTCCTCGGTCGGCCAGTCGCTGGCGATCGAGGGGCTTTCGACCATCGGGGTGTCAGCCGCGCTATCGTCCTTGGCGTAGGAGTTCCACTGCTCGGCGAGGTCGGACTGGTCCTCCGCCTGGCTGGCCGCGGCCATGGCCGGGACGGACGCCTCCTCGATGGCATCCTCAGCATGGGCGACCCAGGTCTCCTTGCAACGGGAGCAGCGCACCGTCCGGCCGTTCGCGCCCAAGCTCGCGGGCTTGATGGCGTAGGATGTCGTACAATGGGGGCAGACGATATGCATGGACGAGCCTTGATGCATGAACGAGGACTTGGACTGGTCTTGACGATGTCACGGTCGTGGAGAACCGGGCGGCCCTTATGCTACCGGGCGAGCGTTAACGAACCGGAAACCATAACGGTCGCAAAACCCGTCAATCGCGTATGGCGGGGCACAGCCGTGTGGCCTGCGCCCCCTCTCGAACGGAGCTGAGCTTGGTTCGGTTCGAAAATGTCGGATTGCGTTACGGTCTGGGGCCGGAGATCCTGCGCGACCTCAGCTTCCAGATCCCGGCGCATTCGTTTCAGTTTCTCACCGGACCGTCCGGTGCTGGCAAGACCTCGTTGTTGCGCCTGTTGTTCCTGTCGCATCGGCCGACGCGGGGCCTGGTCAATCTGTTCGGCCACGATATCTCGCGGCTCGGCAAGGACGAGATCGCCGACCTGCGCAAGCGCATCGGTATCGTGCTCCAGGATTTCCGCCTGCTCGACCACATGACGACCTATGAGAACGTCGCGCTGCCGTTCCGCGTCATGGGGCGTAGCGAGTCGAGCTATCGCAAGGAGGTCATCGATCTCCTGCGCTGGGTCGGCCTCGGTGACCGCATGGATGCGCTGCCGCCGATCCTGTCCGGCGGCGAGAAACAGCGCGCCGCGATCGCGCGCGCGGTGATCTCGCGCCCGCAGCTGCTGCTCGCGGACGAGCCGACCGGCAGCGTCGACCCGACGCTCGGCCGCCGCCTGCTGCGGCTCTTCATCGAGCTCAACAAATCAGGCACGGCCGTCATCATCGCGACCCACGACATCGGCCTGATGGACCAGTACGAGGCGCGGCGGCTGGTGCTGCATCAGGGACGGCTGCACGTCTATGAGTAGGACCGACGAGCGCGGCGTACTGGTCGACCTCGGGCAGGAGCGTCCGCAGCTTCCGGCCAAGGCACGCAACATGTCGCCGATCGTGCCGCGTGCCTCGATCCACGGTCGCGCGCTGGTCGCCGTCGTCGCCATCATGACCTTCCTCGCCTCGATGACGACAGGCACGGTGCTGCTGGTCAGCGCTTCCGCCGCCGAATGGCAGTCGGAGGTCGCCAGCGAAATCACCATCCAGGTCCGTCCGCTGGCTGGCCGCGATCT
This sequence comes from Bradyrhizobium sp. C-145, assembly GCF_023375135.1. Lineage (NCBI taxonomy): Bacteria > Pseudomonadati > Pseudomonadota > Alphaproteobacteria > Hyphomicrobiales > Nitrobacteraceae > Bradyrhizobium > Bradyrhizobium sp. C-145. The sequence goes on from NZ_CP088150.1 coordinate 852,226, forward strand.
CGAACGCGACACCGCGGCGGTGACGGAGGCGATGCGCGCGCAAGCAGGCATCGTCGAGGTCAAGCCGTTCACCAAGGATGAAAGCGGAAAGCTGCTCGAGCCCTGGCTCGGCACTGGCCTGTCGATGGACGATCTGCCGGTACCGCGCATGATCATCGCGCGCGTGCAACCGGGCACGCCACTTGATCTCGGCGCCCTGCGCGCACGCGTCACCCAGGTGGCGCCGAGCGCGAGTGTCGATGATCACCGTGCCTGGATCGAGCGCATGCGTTCGATGACCAATGCCACCGTCCTCGCCGGCATCGGCATCCTCGCGTTGGTCATCATCGCCACCATCATCTCGGTGTCGTTTGCGACCCGCGGCGCCATGGCGGCGAACCGCCCGATCGTCGAGGTCCTGCATTTCGTCGGCGCCGGCGACCGCTACATCGCCAACCACTTCCTGCGCCATTTCCTTAGGCTCGGCTTGGAGGGCGGCGTGATCGGCGGCGGCGTGGCGATGCTGCTGTTCGGCTTCTCCGAGTCGATCGCCGGCTGGTTTTCCGGTACCCCCGTCGGCGACCAGTTCGCAGCCCTGCTCGGCACCTTCTCGCTGCGGCCATCCGGCTACATCGTGCTCGCGGTGCAGGCGGTGCTGATCGGCGCCATCACCGCGGTCGCGTCACGCCAGACACTGTTCGCGACCCTGAACGATGTCGATTGAGATTTCTTCGCCTCTCCCCGCTTGCGGGGAGAGGCCGGAATGCGCGCTGAAGGCGCGGATTCCGGGTGAGGGGGACTCTCCGCGAGTCCAACTGTCTCCGTCCCTGCGGAGAGTCCCCCTCACCCCAACCCTCTCCCCGCAAGCGGGGCGAGGGAGCGCAGCCGCCGTCGCGGATAGCGTTGTTGTCCATCGCGTTGATTGAGCCCAACAAACCAGACTCCACTTCGCCTCAAAACGTCTTAAAATCACCTCAGGGAAGGGATCACCGACATCGCATGACCTCGCCGACCGAAGATCGATCGCCGAAACTGCCGCGCGGCTGGCTGCGCGCGACAATCGTGTCGACGATCGCGCTTGCCTTCGTCGGCGCGGCAGCGGGCTTCGTTGCGTTCCTGTCGCAATTGCGCGGCGCCGAGATGGTGCCGGACCGCAAGGCGGACGGCATCGTGGTGCTGACCGGCGGGTCCTCGCGGGTGTCGGACGCTATGGAGCTGCTCGCTGCCGGCTACGGCAGGAGGCTCCTGATATCGGGCGTGCATCCGACCTCGACGGCGAGCGATATCTCCCGGACCCTGCCGGAGAACCAGTCCTTCATGACCTGTTGCGTCGATCTCGACCGCACCGCGCTCTCGACCCGCGGCAATGCGGCGGAGGCGCGGCGCTGGGCCGAGGGACGCCGGTTCAAATCGCTGATCGTGGTCACCTCGAATTATCACATGCCGCGCGCGCTGGTGGAATTCTCGCACGCGATGCCGCAGACGACGCTGATCCCGTTCGCAGTCGTCGGCGACAAATGGCGTGAGGAGCCGTGGTGGACTTCGCCGTCGACGTTGCGGCTGCTGCTGTCGGAATATGCCAAGTACGTCGCGGCCGAGGCCAGGGTGCGGCTGGAGAATTTCGGGATTGACCTTTCGCCCGAAGTGTCGGAGCAGCCTTCAGGCTTGCAGCCGAAGCGGCCTGCCACCGCACAGGCCAATTGACCGGCAATGATCGGATCGTCGATGTTTCTGATTTTCCTGCGCTCGCTCGTGTTCAACGTGCTGTTCTACGCCGTGCTGATATGCCTGGCGATCGTGGCGCTGCCGACCTTTGCGCTGCCGCCGCGCGCCATGCTGACGGTCGCGGAATGGTGGGCAAAGGCGACGCTGGTCCTGATGCGCGTGATCTGCAACATCAAGGTGGAATTCCGCGGGGTCGAGAAGATTCCGCAGGGCCCATTGCTGATCGTGGCCAAGCACCAGTCGTTCTGGGAGACGTTCGTGCTGCCCGGCTTCTTCGATCGTCCAATCTTCATTCTCAAGCGTCAGCTCATGCAGATCCCGGTCTTCGGTCAGTTCCTGGTCAAGACCGGCATGATCGCGATCGACCGCAATGCCGGCGTGAAGGCGCTGCTGGACATGACGCGGCGGGCGCGCGTGGCGGTGCGCAGCGGCCGTCAGCTCGTGATCTTTCCGGAAGGCACGCGGCGCGCGCCGGGCGCTGTCCCCAACTACAAGACCGGCTTTGCGCAGATCTATTCCTCCTGCGGCGTGCAGTGCCTGCCGATCGCGCTCAATTCCGGCCTGTTCTGGCCGCGCCGCACCTTCATGCGCTATCCCGGCACGCTGGTGGTGGAATTCCTCGATCCACTGCCGGCGGGCCTGCCGAAGGACGAGTTTCTCGCGCGCGTGCAGACGGCGATCGAAGACGCGACCGGCCGTCTCGTCGAAGCCGGCCGGAAAGAGCAGGAGCAGTTGATCGGCTCCGCGCCGAGCTATGCGCCGTCGGAGAGTTAGCGATTCTCTCGATCTTCGGCCGGCGCCGGCGCGTGCAGAGAATGCGCATCACCGTGCAGCATCGTCGCAAGCCGGTGCAGCTGCGTGTCGCGAAAGCCTTCGGCCTCGATTGCTTTCACCGTCGCGGTGACGTAGTCCCGATTGGCGCCGGACTGGCCATGGCCCTGGATGACATGGCGGTGCTGCTCGGTAAGTGACAGCCGGCCGGCATATTGGACATGGCCGCGGTCGACGATATAGGTGAGTGCGGAGACGCGCTGGCGCGCATCGTTCTCCAGCCACACCGAGCGCATCACCTCACGGTAGACCGAGGTGACCTGCTCGCGTTCCCGCAAGTAGGCGACGACCTCGGTGCGGTTCTTCTCGGCGACGCGGAAGGCAATGCCGCGGCAGGCGCCGCCGCGGTCGAGCCCGAGCACCAGACCCGGCTTCTCCGGCGTGCCGCGGTGCACGAAGGAATAGACGCAGAGCGCGCGATGCTCGCCGACCAGCCGCGCCGGGACGCGCTCCTCGAATTCGAAGCCCGGCCGCCACATCAGCGAGCCGTAGCCGAACACCCAGAGGTCATCCTTGGCTGTGGTGACGGAGGGGAGGGGGATTTCCGACATTTCGGGCACGGCTACCAGAACCGTGCCCCCAAGCGAAGCGAATTCTCCGCCTTTCGTCGGGGGCCAGCCTCGCTTACATTTGCCTGAATCTGGGGGCAAAGGGTCGCCGCATGTCCAATATGACCGTTGCCGCAGGCCGCCGCTCCCGTTGGGGCCTTTTCATTGCACCCGTTCTCGTCCTGATCCTCGCCGTCGCCTGGAGCTGCTTCTGGTTCTATGCGGCGTCGCAGGCCGAAATCGCCGCAGACGCCTGGCGCGCGCAGGAGGCCAAGTCGGGTCGCATCTATGATTGCGCCAAGCGCTCGATCGCGGGCTTCCCGTTCCGCTTCGAGGTCCAGTGCTCCGGTGCCAGCGTCGCCCTGGTGTCGCAGAATGCGAGCAAGACGCCGTTCACGGCGAAGCTCGACAACATCCTGGTCGTCGCCCAGGTCTATGACCCCAAGCTCGTCATCGCCGAGTTCTCCGCGCCGGCGACGCTGACCGACGGCGTCACGCAAAACACCTTCGTGGTGAACTGGAGCAAGGGCCGCGCCAGCGTGGTCGGTCTGCCGGCCGTGCCGGACCGCGCCTCCATCGTGTTCGACGAACCCGGCCTCAACCGCCTCGACGGCAGCGTCCAGGTGCCGCTCGCGCGCGCCAAGCAGATCGAACTGCACGGCCGCCTCGCGGACGGATCGCCATCCGATCACCCGGTGATCGAGACGGTGGTCCACGTCGCGCAGGGCAGCATCCAGGGCGTTCATCCCTTGCTCGCCGAGCCGTTCGAGGCGGACACCCGCGCGAAGGTCACCGGCCTCACCGATCTCACGCCAAAACCCTGGCCGCAGCGCTTCCGTGAGATCCAGGCCGCCGGCGGCCATATCGAGATCGTGCAGTCGCGGATCCAGCAGGGCGAGATGATCGCGGTTGCGGCCGGCACGCTCGGCCTTTCAGCCAATGGCCGATTGGACGGCGAATTGCAGATGACGGTGGCGGGCCTTGAGCGCGTCATCCCGGCGCTCGGCATCGAGAAGATGCTGGAGGAGGGCGTGCCGCAGGCAACGCTCGACCGCGTCGCGCCGGGCGTGAAGTCGCAGGACCTCAACAATTTGTTCGGCGCGCTCGATCGCGCCGTGCCGGGCCTCGGCAAGGTCATCAAGCAGAACGCCAATGCCGGCGTTGCCGCCGGCATCAATTCGATCGGCACCGAGAGCACGCTGGAAGGCAAGAAGGCGAGAAGCTTCCCGCTGAAATTCGTCGACGGCGCCGTGCTGCTCGGCCCAGTCAAGGTCGGCCAGATCCCGCCGCTGTATTAAGGGCGGTGATTTGCGCTAGAACTCTCCACACCGTCATTGCGAGCGCAGCGAAGCAATCCAGACTGTCTCCGCGGAGGTATCCTGGATTGCTTCGCTACGCTCGCAATGACGAAGAATGAGCAGTTTCGCTACGGCTTCTTCAGCGCCGCATGGGGCCGGCCGAAATCCGGCGCGGCCGAATCCTGGCCGATCTCGACGATGCCGCGGCGGATGGCGCGGGTGCGGGTGAAGTGGTCGAACAGGGCTTCGCCGTCGCCGCGGCGGATCGCGCGGGTGAGCTTGGCGAGGTCCTCGGTGAAGGTACCGAGCATTTCCAGCACGGCCTCCTTGTTGGCGAGGAAGACGTCGCGCCACATCGTCGGATCGGAGGCCGCGATGCGGGTGAAATCGCGAAAGCCGCCGGCGGAGAATTTGATCACCTCGGATTCCGTCACCTGCGCCAGCTCGTCGGCGGTGCCGACGATGGTGTAGGCGATCAGATGCGGCAGGTGACTGGTGATCGCGAGCACGAGATCATGATGATCCGGCGTCATCACCTCGACCTTGGCGCCCATCGCCGCCCAGAAGGCGCGCAGGCGATCGGTGGCAGCCGCATCGACGCCTTCCGGCGGCGTCAGGATGCACCAGCGGTTGATGAAGAGCTCGGCGAAGCCGGAATCCGGCCCCGAATGCTCGGTGCCTGCGACCGGGTGCGCCGGCACGAAATGCACGCCCTGCGGCAGATGCGGGGCCATGTCCCTGACCACCGCGCCCTTGACCGAGCCGACGTCGGAGATGATCGCGCCCGGCTTGAGATGCGCGGCGATCTCCCGCGCCACCTCGCCGCAGGCGCCGACGGGAATGCAGAGGATGACGAGATCGGCATCCTTCACTGCTTCCACATTGGTCGCCACGACGTGGTCGACGATGCCGAGCTCGGCGACCCGCGCGCGCGTCTTCTCCGAGCGCGCGGTGGTGACGATCTCGCCAGCTAAGCCCTGGAGCTTCGCCGCACGCGCGATCGAGCCGCCGATCAGGCCGAAGCCGATCAGCGCGACGCGCTGGAAGTGCGCCTGCGCACTCATTTGCCGGCCATGAAGTCGCGCAGGGCCTCGATCACGAGGCGGTTGGCCTCCTCGGTACCGATGGTCATGCGCAGCGCATGCGGCAGGCCGTAGTTCTTCAGCGCGCGCAGCACCAGGCCCCGTTTGGTGAGGTAAGCGTCGGCATCGTCCGCGGTCTTGCCCCTGTCGGAAGGGAAGTGGATCAGCACGAAATTGGCGACGCTCGGCGTCACCTTCAGCCCGAGCTTGCCGATCTCTTCTGTCAGCCGATTGCGCCAGGTCTCGGTGAACTGCTTCGACATCGCCTGGTGCGCGGTATCCTCGATCGCGGCGACTGCGGCATACATTGCCGGCGTCGACACGTTGAAGGGACCGCGGATGCGGTTGACCGCGTCGATGATGTGCTCGGGCCCGAACATCCAGCCGATGCGCAGCGCCGCAAGACCGTGGATCTTGGAGAAGGTGTGCGTCACCACAGTGTTCTCGGTGGTGGCGACGAGCTCGATCCCCATCTCGTAATCGTTGCGCGAGACGTAGTCGCAATAGGCGGCATCCAGCACCAGCAGCACGTGCGACGGCAGGCTAGCGCGCAGGCGCTTGACCTCGTCGAACGGCAGATAGGTGCCGGTCGGGTTATTGGGATTGGCGAGCCAGATCAGTTTTGTCCGCGGTGTCACGGCCTTGAGGATGGCGTCGACGTCGGCGGTGAAGTTGGTTTCGGGCGCGACCACGTTCTTGGCCCCGTTCGCCATGGTCGCGATCGGGTAGACCAGGAAGCCGTGGGTGGTGGAGATCGCCTCGTCGCCCTGGCTGAGATAGGTGTGCGCGAGCAGATTGAGGATCTCGTCCGACCCGGCGCCGCAGATGATGCGGTTGGGGTCAAGACCGAAGGAACGGCCAATCGCCTCGCGCAGCACGCGCGAGGTGCCTTCCGGATAGTCTTCCAGGTGATCCGCCACGTGCTTGAACGCCTCGATCGCCTTGGGCGAGGGCCCGAACGGCGTCTCGTTGGCCGAGAGCTTGAACACCTTGCGGCCCGGCTCCGCCACCGGGCTCTTGCCGGGCGTGTAGGGCGCAATGTCGAGAATGCCGGGATTCGGCACGGGGCGGGACATCTTCAACTCCGAAAGTGGCTTCAGGCGGTTCGCGATCTACGATTTTGGCCCGGTCGGGGGCACCGTATAGCGCGTTGCGTGGCTGCCGACGAGGGCCGTGGAGCGCACCGAGGCCCCCGCCTCGATCAGGGCAGCCTTGATTTTGTCGATGCTGGTCGCGCTCGTGACCGAGACCAGCAATGCCGCGCCGTCGAAGGCGGTATCGGGCACTGCCACGATCTCGGCAAGCGGCGACAGCGCGCGCGCGACCTCGGCGTTCCACCCGGAGACGCGGACGCTGAAGGTCTCGACCTCCGTCACCAGGGCGCTGTCGGCGACGCGCGAGATCGCGAACACCGGCAGTGCGGCCGGATGGTCGGCGCGCTCGACGAACGGCATCCGCGCGATGATCTTGGGCGCGCCGTCGGCTTCCAGCTCCAGCCACCACGGCGTGCGGCTCGAGGTCGCCGAGACCAGCGCCAGGTCGCCCTTGGATTTCGCCACCGCCTCGACCGCCGCCTGCGCGCTGAAATGCGCGACGTAAGGCACGGTGAAGCCGAAATGAAAGCGCGCGGAATCGCGCATCGCCGGCTCGCTCACCGAGATGTCGGCATGCACCGAGAACGGCGCCTGCACATAGGTGAAGGTCGAGATGATGACGCGCCAGATGCTCTCGACCGTGTCGAGCGGCAGGATGCCGCGATGACGCTGCACGATCTCGCGCATCATGGAAGCCTCGCGCGCGGGGCGGAACGCCGAGCCGACTTCCTGGGTCTGCTTCACCTGGATCAGGCGGTCGATGATGTCGCCGCGCTGCATCAGGAGGCGATGCATGCCCTCGTCGATCGCGTCGATCTCCTTGCGCAATTCCTGAAGCGATGGTGGCGCGGGCGGACGTTGGGACATGACTGACAAAGGGCTGTTGAGAGGTGCCGATCCGCAAAAGCGGTCAGCTGCGGTCTATCCTGATTAGGCAGGATAGGCAGCGAAAGCAAAGAGAAATGACGGCCTTTTCGATCGACCGCTCGAAGGCAAATCCGGTTGACCCGGGCCGCGACTTGACGAAAACCGCCCCAGACGGTAGTTTTTGCCTGTTCCGTGGTCATTTGAGCCGGCCGGCTTGCAGCCACGTTAAAAAACTCGCTAAACAGGCCGGGGACGCTTCCGATCCCGGCCGAACCTATCGTTCAGGCCGGGTTTTTCATGGCCTGATGTCACTGCGGTCTGAAGTCCGATCGCAAACGAGGTCGATGGTCAAAATGGGTAGCGTCAAGTCGATACCGAGTCCTGCGATCAGCACCGATGATCGGTCACACGAGGTCGATCATCCGAGTTCGCAGGTTATGCGTTTCGGCGCCGATCAGCCGCTGCGGCTCGATTGCGGCATCGATCTGTCGCCGTTCCAGATCGCCTACCAGACTTATGGCGAATTGAACGCCGATCGCTCCAACGCCGTTCTGATCTGCCATGCGCTGACCGGCGACCAGCATGTCGCCAATGTGCATCCCGTCACCGGCAAGCCCGGCTGGTGGGAGACGCTGGTCGGCCCCGGTCGACCCATTGATCCCAAGCACTACTTCATCATCTGCTCCAACGTGATCGGCGGCTGCATGGGCTCGACCGGGCCGGCGTCGATCAATCCCGCCACGGGCAAGGTCTGGGGCCTCGATTTCCCTGTTATCACCATTCCCGACATGGTGCGCGCGCAGGCGATGCTGATCGACCGGCTCGGCATCGACACGCTGTTTGCCGTCGTCGGCGGCTCGATGGGCGGCATGCAGGTGCTGCAATGGACCGCGGCCTATCCTGCTCGCGTGTACTCCGCACTGGCGATTGCTTGCTCGACGCGGCACTCGGCGCAGAACATCGCCTTCCACGAGCTCGGCCGTCAGGCCGTGATGGCCGATCCCGACTGGCACAATGGCGGCTATGCCGACCGCGGCATCCATCCGCATCGCGGGCTCGCGGTGGCGCGCATGGCGGCGCACATCACCTATCTCTCCGACGCCGCGCTGCATCGCAAGTTCGGCCGCCGCATGCAGGACCGTGAGCTGCCGACCTTCTCGTTCGATGCCGACTTCCAGGTCGAGTCCTATCTGCGCTATCAGGGCTCGTCCTTTGTCGAGCGCTTCGACGCCAACTCGTATCTGTATCTGACACGCGCGATGGATTATTTCGACATCGCCGCCGATCATGGTGGCGTGCTGGCGAAGGCGTTTGCGGGCATCAAGACGCGCTTCTGCGTGGTCTCCTTCACCAGCGACTGGCTGTTTCCGACCTCGGAATCGCGCGCGCTGGTGCACGCGCTGAATGCGTCGAGTGCTCGGGTGTCGTTCGCCGAGATCGAGACCGATCGCGGTCACGACGCCTTCCTGCTCGACGTGCCCGAATTCTTCGACATCTCGCGTGCCTTCCTGCAATCGGCAGGCAAGGCACGCGGTCTCGACGGCAAAGGTGGCTAGAATGTCCGTACAGGAAGTGCTGCCGTTGAACGGCGTTGCGGCCGGGCCGTCCGGTCAGTTTCGCGCCGACCATCTGCTCGTGGCCGAGATGGTCAAGCCGGGCTCGAAGGTGCTCGACGTCGGCTGCGGCGAGGGCGATCTGCTCCAGCTGCTGGAAACGCGCGGCATCGACGGCCGCGGCATCGAGCTGTCGCGCGAGGGCGTCAACCGCTGCGTCGCCAAGGGGCTTGCGGTGGTGCAGGGTGACGCCGACACCGACCTCGTCAACTATCCCGACGATGCCTTCGATTACGTGATCCTGTCGCAGACGCTGCAGGCGACGCGGCAGCCGCGTGTGGTGCTGGAGAACCTGCTGCGCATCGGCCGCCGCGCCATCGTCTCGTTCCCGAATTTCGGCTTCTGGAAGATGCGGCTCCAGCTCCTGATCGGCGGCCACATGCCGCGCACCGAGAATCTGCCGGCGACCTGGTACGACACCGCCAACATCCACTTCTGCACCATCAAGGATTTCGTCGAGCTCTGCGACGAGATCAACGTCAAGATGGAGCGCTCGGTCGCGCTCGACCTCTACGGCCGCCCGGTGCCGCTGAACCTGCCGTGGTGGGTGTGGAACATGTTCGGCGAGCAGGGCGTGTTCTTGCTGAGCCGCGGGCAGGGAAAGTAGCTTTTCGTCATTGCGAGCGCAGCGAAGCAATCCAGAATCCCTCCGCGGAAAGACCCTGGATTGCTTCGCTGCGCTCGCAATGACGGCGTGTGTGGCCACGCCTTCGTTCTAGTGCGCCACCGACCTCGCATCGCGTACCGGCCAGCGGCCCGCTTCCACCAGCGTGACGAACCGCTCCACGCTCTCGTTGAACAGCGCGGGTTCTTCGAGATTGAGCACGTGGCCCGACTTCGGAAACATCGCGAGCCCGGCCGCCGGAAGGTGCTTCTTCAAGAACAGGCTCGGGCCGACGCACGGGTCGTCCTCGTCGCCGCAGATGATCAGCGCCGGCGTTGAGGCGCGCTTGATCGCGTCCGTCATCGTGTAGATCGAGGGACGGCCACCCTGGAAGCCGCGCATGGTGCGCGCCGATCCCTTGGCGTCGTGGCGCGCCAGCGCGGCGTAGAAATCGGCGTGGCCGCGCGGATCCTTCACCAGGAAGGGAATCCGGCTCGGCGCCTCGCGCGTGACCTTTGCGACTTCCGCGGAGCCAGATGTCTCGAACTGCTCGGCATTGGCGCGGCACTGCTTGCGCCAGGCGTCGAGATTCTCGATCTCCGAGCCCGAGCCGACGCCGGCCAGCGTCATCGACAATGCGCGCTGCGGCGCGTTGAGCCCGATCTGGAGCGACGAGTAGGCACCCATCGACAGGCCGACGAGATGCGCGCGCTCGATCCCGAGATGATCGAGCACCGCGAGCGCATCGGTGTAGAAATGTGTGTAGGTATAGACCTCGCCATCGGGCACGTCCGAGGGTGTGTAGCCGCGCGCAGAGTAAGTGATGCAGCGATGAGCGCGCGAGAAGTAGCGTATCTGCGGCTCCCAATTGGTGTAGTCAGCCGCGAACTCGTGCAGAAAAATGATCGGCGATCCCTGGCCCGCCTCCTCGAAATAGATGCGGACGTCGTCCCTGGTCGTGGCGTGGGGCATTAACCGTTTCCCTCTCTTCAAGCCGCATTTGGAGGATCGCAGTTAATGCTGTTGTCCGCAATACGGCAGCATCAGACGAGTATTGACGCAAAATCATCGCAGCTATTCGCCGACGCGGCGTCTTTTTCTCGCCACATGGGACGGCTTAACGGCCTTTCGGATGTCGGCCGCCGCACGGGCCGATGGGAAGTGGGGGTGTTAATCAAGGATGAAGAATGTTTGAGTTGTTTGCGTATCGCCTGTCGCGTTGTGTTGTCGCGCTGGCGCTTTTCTTCGCGGCGGTCGCCGTGCTCGTTTCTCCGGCCTCAGCGCGGCCGCATCATCGTCATAGCGCAGAGCGGCACGTTTACGTGCATCAGGCCAGACATCATCAATACCGCCACCATGCACGCAGCTCGCGCTTCGAGCGCAGCGCGACGCAGTTGCAGGCGAGTGGATTCGCCAACACCCAGGCGAGCTATGATCCGAACGCCAATAGCGGCGGCATGGCCAACAACGCGATGAGCAACGGCGGCTTCGGCGGCGGATCGGGCCTCGTGTCCGAGGCGCGCCGCTATCTCGGCGGCAATCCGACCGGACGCGGCAGCCTGTGGTGCGCGCGTTTCATGAACATGGTGCTGCAGCACACCGGGCATCAGGGCACCGGCTCCGACATGGCGAGCTCGTTCGCGCGCTACGGCACGCGCGTCTCCGGTCCGCAGGTCGGCGCCATCGCGGTGATGTCGCGCGGCGGCCGGGGCGGCCATGTCGGCATCATCACCGGCGTCGATGCAAAGGGAAATCCGATCATGATCTCCGGCAACGACGGCAACCGCGTCCGCGAGGCGCCGGTCTCGCGCGGTCGGATCTATGCGTATGTGATGCCGAATTAACGACGGAGCCGTAGGGTGGGCAAAGGCGCAAGAGCGCCGTGCCCACCGGCGGTGCGTCAGCGTTCGCTAGCAGGAAGGGTGGCACGCTTCGCTTTGCCCACCCTACGGCAGCGGTGCCTCGTCACACCGATCTCGGCTCTTCCACCGCGACCGCATCGCCGACGCCGATCTCGCCACCCTCGATCACCTCGGCATAGATGCCGCAGTCCATGTGGCCGAGATTGCGCGAGAGCGTGGGCGGGATTTCGAGATCGCGCTTTGCGGTGATGGGGTCGACATTGGTGGCCGGGCAGCGGACGATGCGCTTGACCACCTTCAGCCGGGCGTCACCGATCGCAAGCGTCTGACCGACGAGGTCGAGCTCCGACCAGGCCGGCCAGCCCTTCAGGTAGAGATTGGCGCGGAAGCGCAGGGGGTGGACTGCGGCGCCGCCCAGCATGGTCTCGATGGCGCGGACGCTGTCGAGATTGATGATGGATACGACCTTGCGGGCGACGTCGGAAAAGCTGTGGTCGCGGCCGGACAGGACCTTCGGCGGTCCCTTCAGCTCCGGCTGAAAGTTCTCGTTGAAATAGCTCTCGATGGCGGCGCGGCCGGCAGCGGTCTCGAGATCGCCGCTGGCGACGATCTGGCCGTCCTTGCGAATGGTCAGGCGGTTGGTCGCGTCGTCGAACAGGCTGTCGAGGGAGGCCAGCCGCTCATAGCGCGCCAGCATCAGAAACTGGATTTTCGGCTTCCACTGCGGCGCCTCCGGGTCGAACCCGCTCGGCCCGTTCTCGATGGCGTAGCGGCGGTCGGCGGGCAGGGTCTGGCCGCTCCGCAAGGCGACGCGGGTCAGGCGTTCCGGGGTCAGGCCTTTGATCGGGTAGCGGTAGAGGCCGGTAATCTCGGCGGTGCGGCTGGCTGTCATGCCGCTACTTAGGGGATTCGACGGGCCCGCGCCAAGCGGCCCATGAGCGCACGAAATTGTGAACTCGCCTCTTTCGCATCCGCAACCCGCTTCCCACATTTGCCTCAGGCCGGCGGCCACGCCGGCAAAAGAGACCCGTTACCGGTTGAGAAACGTCAATGCGGTAATCGGAAACCCAGTGAAGATGCCATTTGGGGTGCCTTAGAGGGCCCCAGGGGCAGGCCGAGGGATAGAAAAGACAATGAATATCGAGAAATACACCGAACGCTCCAGGGGCTTCATCCAGTCCGCGCAGTCGCTTGCGATGCGCGAGGGGCACCAGCAGTTCTCGACCCTGCACATGCTGAAGGTCCTGCTGGACGACACTGAGGGGCTGGCTTCCGGTCTGATCGACCGAGCCGGCGGCAATTCCCGTGCGATCCTGAAGGCGACCGAGGACGCCCTGAACAAGGTGCCGAAGGTCTCCGGCGGCGGCGCCGGTCAGATCTATCTGGCGCCCGAGCTCGCCCGCACTTTTGATGCCGCCGAAAAGGCCGGCGAGAAGGCCGGCGACAGCTTTGTCACGGTCGAGCGGCTGCTGCTCGGTCTTGCGCTGGAGAAGTCCAGCGAGGCCGGCACGATCCTCAACAAGGGCGGTGTCACCCCGCAAAATCTCAATGCGGCGATCGAGGCGCTGCGCAAGGGTCGCACCGCGGACTCCGCGACCGCCGAGAACGCCTATGACGCGCTGAAGAAATATGCCCGCGACCTGACCCAGGCGGCGCGCGACGGCAAGCTCGACCCGGTCATCGGCCGCGACGAGGAGATCCGCCGCACCATCCAGGTGCTATCGCGCCGGACCAAGAACAATCCTGTCCTGATCGGTGAGCCCGGCGTCGGCAAGACCGCCATCGCCGAGGGCCTCGCGCTGCGCATCGTCAATGGTGACGTGCCGGAGAGTCTGAAGGACAAGAAGCTGCTGTCGCTCGACCTCGGTGCGCTGATTGCCGGTGCGAAATACCGCGGCGAGTTTGAGGAGCGCCTCAAGGCCGTGCTCCAGGAAGTCACCGCGAGCGAGGGCACCTACATCCTGTTCATCGACGAGATGCACACGCTGATCGGCGCCGGCAAGGGTGACGGCGCGATGGACGCCTCCAACCTGCTCAAGCCGGCGCTCGCCCGCGGCGAGCTGCACTGCATCGGCGCGACCACGCTCGACGAGTACCAGAAGCACGTCGAGAAAGACGCGGCGCTGGCACGGCGCTTCCAGCCGATCTTCGTCAGCGAGCCGTCGGTCGAGGATACCATCTCGATCCTGCGCGGGCTGAAGGACAAGTACGAACAGCACCATGGCGTGCGGATCTCCGATTCCGCGCTTGTGGCCTCCGCGACGCTGTCCAACCGCTACATCACCGACCGCTTCCTGCCCGACAAGGCGATCGACCTCATGGATGAGGCCGCGGCGCGGCTGAAGATGCAGGTCGATTCCAAGCCGGAGGAGCTGGATTCGCTGGATCGCGAGATCATCCGGCTCAAGATCGAGCAGGAGGCGCTGAAGAAGGAAAGCGATCCCGGCTCCAAGACCCGGCTCCAGACGCTGGAGAAGGATCTTGCCGAGCTCGAGGAGAAGTCTGCGGCCCTGACGGCGCGCTGGAGCGCAGAGAAAAGCAAGCTCTCCGATGCCCAGAAGCTGAAGGCCGAGCTCGACGGCTTGCGTGTCGAGCTGGCCAACGCCCAGCGGCGCGGCGAATTCCAGAAGGCCGGCGAGCTGGCCTATGGAAGGATTCCGGAGCTCGAGAAGAAGCTTGCGGATATCGAGGCTAAGGAGAACGCCGGCGAGATGATGGAGGAGGCGGTTACCGCCAACCACATCGCGCAGGTGGTCTCGCGCTGGACCGGCGTGCCCGTCGACAAGATGCTGGAAGGCGAGAAGGAGAAGCTCCTAAAGATGGAGGAGCAGCTCGGCAAGCGCGTCGTCGGCCAGGCCGAGGCCGTGCGTGCGGTCGCAACCGCCGTGCGCCGCTCGCGTGCAGGCCTGCAGGACCCGAACCGGCCGACCGGCTCGTTCATGTTCTTGGGGCCCACCGGCGTCGGCAAGACCGAGCTGACGAAAGCCTTGGCGGAGTACCTGTTCAACGACGAGACCGCGATGGTCCGCCTCGACATGTCCGAATACATGGAGAAACACTCGGTCTCGCGTCTGATCGGCGCGCCTCCGGGCTATGTCGGCTATGACGAGGGCGGCGCGCTCACCGAAGCGGTGCGGCGCCGGCCCTACCAGGTGGTGCTGTTCGACGAGATCGAGAAGGCGCATCCTGACGTCTTCAACGTCCTGTTGCAGGTGCTCGACGACGGCCGCCTGACCGACGGCCAGGGCCGCACCGTCGATTTCCGCAACACGCTGATCATCATGACCTCGAACCTTGGTTCGGAATTTTTGGTGAACCAGCCGGAAGGCGAGGACACCTCGGCCGTGCGCGAGCAGGTGATGGGAATGGTGCGTGGGCATTTCCGCCCCGAATTCCTCAACCGCGTCGACGAGATCATCCTGTTCCACCGCTTGCAGAAGAGCGAGATGGGCCGGATCGTCGAGATCCAGTTCGCGCGGCTGCAGAAGCTGCTCACCGATCGCAAGATCGTGCTGACGCTCGATGCCGCAGGGCGCGACTGGCTCGCGGCCAAGGGCTGGGATCCTGCCTACGGCGCACGCCCGCTCAAGCGCGTGATCCAGCGTCACCTCCAGGACCCGCTCGCCGAGATGATCCTCGCCGGCGACGTCAGGGACGGCGACAGCGTTGCGATCTCGTCCGAAGGCAACGTGCTGACCTTCAACGGCAAGGCGCCGCAAACCGCGAAGATCGCCCAGTTCGAGGCGCCGGTGGCGAAGCGGAAGCTGAACTGATCGTTTCTGCCACCTTAAACAACAGGCCGCCCCGGAGAGGTTCACCTCTCCGGGGCGAATTGTTGGGTGGGATCTGCTGCTAAAGCGCGATGAGATTAGGATGAATCGTCATCGCGCTTTAGGTTGTTGTTTGAGCATGATCTTTTCGGAAAACCGCTGCGCACTTTTCCGGATCAGGCTTTAGCTGACTGCGGACGCGGGGCCCGGAGAGGCCGGACCTTCCTCGTCGTCAACCTCCTCCAGCTCCGACAAAATATCCACCAGCTCGCGCACCCGTCCCTGCGCCAGCGGCCGCAAATCGTTGATCATCGGCTCGTCGTTGGCGAGCCAGGCCTGGGCTTCGGCGAGTTCCTCGACGGTCGCGCCGGTTCCGATGATCTGGGCTATGGTGACGTCGTCGGCCCGGTCCACAGCCTTGATGACATCGTCGCGTGAGAGGCGCGTCATGGGCGATCCTCCTGCTGGTCGGCTTCCGTCAGCGTCTAACCGTGAACCCGCGCGTGGGTTCCGCGGTCAGGTCTTCTTGGGCGGATGTTACTTCTTCACAGCCTTGTAGATCGCGTTCTCCACGTCCGAGCTGAAGTAGATAACGCCGCTCGCGCCGATCGCGACGCCTGTCGGGATATGCGTCGGCAGGCCGCCCGGCGCGCCCGTCAGGCCGATCGGGAGATTGGCCGCGATCTCCGTCACCTTGCCGGTCTCCGGCGCGATCTCGATCAATCGTTTGGCGCCCACTTCCGCCACGACCAGCTTGCCGTCGCTGGCGCGCGCGATGCCTTCGGGCATTTTCAGCTCCTTGGCGAGCACGGTCTTCGCGCCGTTCTGGTCGATCCGGGAGACCACGCCAGAGAAGGCTTCGGTGACGTAGACCTCGCCGTCCGATCCGCCGACGAGACCCACCGGTCCCTCGAGATCGCCGATCAGCGTGGCGCGATCCTTGCCATGCTCACCGCTCACCTTGACCAGCGATTTGGTGCCGAGCTCGGCCACCAGAATGCTGCCGTCCGCGAGCACGATCGCGTCATGCGGGGCCTTGAAGCCGTGCAGCATGTCGCGCGTTGCGCCGGTCTTGCCGTCGATCACCTGCACCGTGCCGGTGAACCAGCTCGACAGCACCACGTCGTTGCCCTTCGCCGTCGCGCTCATCGGATATTCGAGGGTGACGCCGGCGGCGTGCATGCGCGCCTTCTCGGTGACCTCGCCGGTGGCACCGTCCACCGTGCGATAGGCGAATACGTCGGCGACGTGGATCGTATCCTTGCCATTCTCCGAGGTGACGCCGATGCCGCCGGGCAGGGCCAGCTTGCCGATGATGATCTGCTTCGCCTGACCGGTCGCCGGATCGATCTCCTGGATGCCGTTGTCGGCCATGTTGGAGACGTAGATGCGGTCCTTGTCGTCGATCGCGAGATTGTCCAGCGACGGCTTCAGTTGCGCGACCATCGTCTTGGCGCCGGATTTCGGATCGACGCGGACGAGCTGGCCAAGCGCGGTGTCGACCACAAACAGGTTGCCCTTGGAATCGAAGTTCACCGCGGCCGGGACCTTGAAGCCGTCGGCGACGACTGTCAGCTCGGCCTTGTCGACGTCGACTTTGGCGACCTGTCCCTTGAACCAGAGCGGACCGTAGAGCTTGTCGTCGGGGCCGAACTCGAAACCGTTGAGGCCGCCCATCTTCTCCATGATCTGGCGGGGCGGTTTGACGCCCTCGACGTCGATCTCGTAGAGCGTGTCGCCGAGGAAGACGGTGGTGGCGTAGAGTCTGCCGTCCTTGCGGAAGGCGAGCGAGTTGATGCCGGGAAGACCGGAAGCGAGCTTCTTGATCGGGCCGTCGCCCTTGCGCGCGTAAAGATCGCCGGCGAGGAAGCCGGTCCAGGCCATGGTGCCGTCGGGCGCGAACGCGATGTCGTCGGCCATTCCGATCGGAGCGGGGATTGCAACCTTGGCGGTACCGCCCGCGATGTCGACCTCGTAGAGCGCGGCGCCCGCGACACTGCCGGCGAACAGATGGCCGGCCTTGTCGATGCCGAGCCCATGTACGCCGTGGAATGCGGAGCCCGGGACGAGTTTGGTGACCTCCCAGGTTGCCGGCAATGTCTCGGCCGATGCGCTCGTGATGGAAAAAATTGCACTAACCAGAGCTGCGCAGGCGAGCCTGTTCTTCATGGCGAGACCTCCCATTTTTCGGAAAGTATTCGCCCATCACACGGCTTTGGCAAACGAAACTTGACGTTGTGACGCACTGAAGCGACTTCATTTCACTGGTGTTGTGATTCCGACAGTTCATTCCGTCATTCCGGGCCCGAGCGGGGCGAGGGAGCCCGGAATCCGTTGGGCCACAGAGTACGCGGGTAAATGGATTCTCTGATGCGCAATTGCGCATCATAGCTCACGCCTTAGTTGCGCCCGGAATGAACGTCCCGGAATGACATTTGAGTGAATCAGACGTCAGAGACACAGCACTAGCGTCGCATCCAACTCGCATTCGATATCCGGATGATCGCGCCGTTGCGGCCGCTCATCATCGCTTCGAGCCCGCCGCGGTCTTTCGAGGTTTGCGTATCGGGCCTTCCAGCAAGTGGCCGCGCGGCAATCGCGATTGAGCGTCCAACCGTTCCATCGTCCCAGCCCGACGAGGGGCGCCGGAACCCTTCGATTTGATGAAACTGGTGCGGCGGACTGGGGTTGCCCCAGAGCAGCGCAGGATATTGCCATGAAACAAGATCTTGTCGCCCACCATCATCGTGTCTTTGACGAGCTTCATCCCAAGATCTACGGGGCAGCGGTCGGCCTTGTCGTATGGTTCGCGTTCATGGCCTGGGTGGTGTTTGACCGCAGCAGTGACATCAGTCTTTCCCTCGGCCTCGTCACGTTGCTGTTCGTAGTCGCGATCCTGCTGCCCTGGGCCCTTTCGCGGCTCTGGAGGAGGTATCGGATGCCGTACGAGCCGCATCTGGGGCCGACCTCACTGCACGACTGGGAGGCCGGCGAATTCAAGGTCTGGGGTGCAAAACTTCGCGGTTCGCATGCCGCGATCGATGTCCTTTTGCCGCTGGCGGCCGTCTCGTTCGGCCTGACGGCGATCGGGATCGTCTTCGTGATCGTGCGGGCGTGGGCGCTGCCGTAGCTCTCCGGCGCCGGATTGCCGGAGACGGCGGAAGTGAAATGCATAATGGCCCCGCCCGCGCCGTGGTGCGGACGGGGCTTCGCCTGCTACCGGCCTGTCGTCAGCCGCGGCGGGTTCTGGGACATCATCCAGAGTTCGACCGCAGCAAGCACAGCCACCAGGATGCCGACCACGACGTGCACCGTCATTGCCGTCTTGGCGCCCTGGAACCCGAGCACCCAAGGCGCAATAAGCGTCCACAGGCCGACGATCAGGTTAAGCCACTCCTCCCACACCGCGAAGGCTGCGAGCGCCGCGATGGCCAGGATCGCAATGACAATGCCCGCGACATACGCGTTCTGAGAGGCTACTCCGGCATCGAATCCGAATATCCAGGGCGAGAAGAACAGGAATGCGCCGAGGACCAGATTGGCGACGTCGCACCATTTTGCGTTCGTCCAGTTCTCCATGACATCCTCCATCAGCTCCGCCCCCTCATGCGAAAATAACCGGGCCACCGTCCGGCGTGTTCCTTGCGGTTCCAGGGAAATTGAATGAAGGAGCGGAACGCGCGGCACCTGATGTGAGGCGGCAAGCCGCCTCGCCACGAAGTCCACTCAGCTGGCTTAGCGGTTGATGACCTGCAGCGGCCCGCCGGTTGCGTCCGACATGCGGGCGATGGCGCCGCCGCGGCCGCTCATCATGCCGTCGAGCCGGTCGCGCTCCTTCTCGAAGCTCGCCAGCATCGGGCCCTCCAGCGACCGGCCGCGCGGCAGCTTCACGCGCATCGGATCGACGAAGCGGCCGTTGACCAGGATCTCGTAGTGGACGTGCGGGCCGGTCGATAGGCCCGACGATCCGACGAAGCCGATCACCTGGCCCTGCCGCACCTTCTTGCCGACTTCCATACCCTTGGCGAAGGCCGACATGTGGCCGTAGGCGGTCTCGTAGCCGTTGGAGTGCTTGATGCGGATGTACTTGCCGTAGCCGCCCTCGGGGCCGGCCTTCTCGATCATGCCGTTGCCGGAGGCGAAGATCGGCGTGCCGTAGGCGGTGGCCCAGTCGACGCCGGTGTGCATCTTCACATAGCCGAGGATCGGATGGCGGCGGCCGCCGAAGCCGGAGCGCATGATGGCGTTGTTGACGGGCTTCCTGACCAGGAACTTCTTCGCGCTCTTGCCGGTCTCGTCGTAGTAGTCGACGACGCCGTCGTCGGGGCTCTGGTAGCGGTAGTATTTCTTGGTCTCGCCGCCGACGGTGAGCGAAGCGAACAGCACCTCGTTCTTCTCGCTCGCGGTCACGCCCTCGTCTTCGCCGGCGTAGAACACGTCGAAGGAATCGCCCGGCTGCACCTTGCGCTGGAAATCGACGTCGTAGGAATAGATCTTGATCATGTCGTCGATGACCGGCATCGGCACCTTGTTGCGCATCGCGGTCTCGTAGATGCTCTGGTAGAGCCGCACGCCGGAGCCGTCATCGTCGTCATCGTCGTCGCTGTTGGCGCTGGCCGCTGCGTCGGCGACGGTGTTCATGCTGGAGACGTCGACCGCGACGTATTTGCCGAGATCGGACAGCGCCGCGATCGCCTCGACCATGGTGTCGTTTGCAACCACCACGCGATAAGGCTGCAGGCGGGCGCCGGGGCTGGCGGGCGCCATCAGGATGCGGAGCTTCTCGCCTTCCTTCAGGCCGCCGTCGCGGCCGCGCGGACCGAGCGTTGCGGTGATCGCCTTGATCTCGTCGGCGGTGGCGCCGAGATCGCGCAGCACGCCAGCGACGCTGTCGCCCTTCTTGACCATGTGGACGCGTTCGCCGTTGGGATTGCCGCCGGTGATCTGCTCCTTGGTCTTGGGCAGCAGCGTGACGTTTTCCGGCACCACGCGCGTCTCGAAGCCGGCATAGGGATCGGCCGACGACACTTCGGTGGCGTAGGCCATCTTCATGTCGGACGCCCCGGTCGCGCCGGAGACGTCGGCGGTGGCATTGGCGAGCGAGGCGTAGCGGACCCCGCCATTGCCGCGCCAATTGGCGGCATCGCGCACCCGCATCAGGATGTCGTCGAGCGCCACCACCGCGGAAATCTTGGCCTTCGGCAGCACCGGCGACAGGTCCTTGGTGACGAAGGAGACCTCGGCGTCGGGCTCGACCGCTTCCGGATTGTTCGGATCATCGGAGGCGGTCTTCGGATCGGCGCCGACGTCGGTGAGCAGGCGCTGGGCGTTGAACGGCGGGATCTTCGCCGACAGATCGCTCGTCGTCATCGACAGATTGCCGGCGATCCGGACGAAGGGGCGCACCCGCATCACGTCGCGGTTGCCGACGCGGGCGACCGTGGAGACGCGGACGATGTTGCGCGACGCCGTGGATTCGCTCGGCGGCGGCAGCCGGTCGCTCTTGTGCAGCGAGGCGGCGCGATCGGCTGCGCCGAATGCACCGCGCAGCGCGCCTTCGACCCGCTCCGGCACCTTGGCGAAGGTCATCTCGCCGTCGAGTGACGCGAAAACGGCGCCGCCGATCAGGGCCGCGCCGCAGAGTCCGGTCAGAATCGTCCCGCTGAACCATTGTACCGAGACGCGGCGGCGATCGATGACGGCGGCCTCAGAACCATCGACGGACAGCGGCGGCTCGTGGCCGAGATCGATGATCCCGGTCTCACGCCCGTAAGCGCCGCGTGACGTCCTGTGGTTCAACCCAAGTCCCCCAAATCAACGACCCAAAAGCCCCGCCTCGAGCCTCTTCCCGGTCGCCCTCTTCGAGGCATATCGCAGGAAAAAGCAAGCCGCATAGGCGTTCGCGGTCAGAAGGCCCCGATGACGGGCCGGCCGAAATTACGAACAGCTAAACGGAAAAAGGTCTCTCGATGTCTCTCGAACGCCGGAAGAAGGCCGCGTCATCTGCAAGATCGCCTTCCTCTGACCCCATGAAAACCGCCGGCAGCCCCCACTGGCATCCCGCGATTCAAGCTTGTCTCTTATCAGAACGCCGCGGGATTGTGGCTCAAGTACGGCGCCAAATATGGAAAAAGTTTCCTGAAGGAACGGGCGCGGGAGGCCGCCTCGGAAGGGCGCCCCAAGCCGCCTGCCAAGTCCCCCTGCCAAGTCCCCCTGCCAAGTCCCCCTCCCAAGCCCCCCTCCCAAGCCACCTCCCAAGCCACCTCCCAAGCCACCTCCCAAGTCCCTTCCCAAGTGCCCCCTAAGCCCCCTCCGGAGCCCGCAGGGGCGCAAACTTTTTTTCAGTTTTTTCTCCGCGCGACCTCCGTCCGCGCGCCCCTTGCCCTTCTAACTGCCTGGAATCGCGCGAATTTTTTAGCCAATCCACTGTGCGACGATTTGTTGACGATTGGCGTTGACAGCCCGGAAGGTGGGGCCTATAACCCCAACCACTGAGCGCGGCGCCGCCGGGTCACTGACCAAGGCGAGCGAACGCGCCACTGATGCTCCTCACCTTGTTGAGTGAACACAACAATCGACACCAGTCGGTTGGAGTTCATTCATCGTCGGTAAGGGTGTCGGAACCCTTCCTCCCAGGAAGGTTGGGGCCTCCACGGTCCCGGGCTGTTTGACAAGTGAAGATGAAGAAAGAGAAACGTGGACGGCGGAGTCCTTGCGGGTCTCGCTTCTGAAAAGCTTCGGCTTTTCTGATCGAGACCGGACGAAAGACTTCGGCGGTACACGTTTCAAAGGTAACACCATGGCCTCTTCATTGAGGTCAGTTCGCAAGCGATGTGAATCGCTTCGCGAGTATGGTGGGACCTCGTCAAACGTTGTGATCAGCCGGTTCAAAGTTCAAGTCCAACTTGAGAGTTTGATCCTGGCTCAGAGCGAACGCTGGCGGCAGGCTTAACACATGCAAGTCGAGCGGGCGTAGCAATACGTCAGCGGCAGACGGGTGAGTAACGCGTGGGAACGTACCTTTTGGTTCGGAACAACACAGGGAAACTTGTGCTAATACCGGATAAGCCCTTACGGGGAAAGATTTATCGCCGAAAGATCGGCCCGCGTCTGATTAGCTAGTTGGTGAGGTAATGGCTCACCAAGGCGACGATCAGTAGCTGGTCTGAGAGGATGATCAGCCACATTGGGACTGAGACACGGCCCAAACTCCTACGGGAGGCAGCAGTGGGGAATATTGGACAATGGGGGCAACCCTGATCCAGCCATGCCGCGTGAGTGATGAAGGCCCTAGGGTTGTAAAGCTCTTTTGTGCGGGAAGATAATGACGGTACCGCAAGAATAAGCCCCGGCTAACTTCGTGCCAGCAGCCGCGGTAATACGAAGGGGGCTAGCGTTGCTCGGAATCACTGGGCGTAAAGGGTGCGTAGGCGGGTCTTTAAGTCAGGGGTGAAATCCTGGAGCTCAACTCCAGAACTGCCTTTGATACTGAAGATCTTGAGTCCGGGAGAGGTGAGTGGAACTGCGAGTGTAGAGGTGAAATTCGTAGATATTCGCAAGAACACCAGTGGCGAAGGCGGCTCACTGGCCCGGTACTGACGCTGAGGCACGAAAGCGTGGGGAGCAAACAGGATTAGATACCCTGGTAGTCCACGCCGTAAACGATGAATGCCAGCCGTTAGTGGGTTTACTCACTAGTGGCGCAGCTAACGCTTTAAGCATTCCGCCTGGGGAGTACGGTCGCAAGATTAAAACTCAAAGGAATTGACGGGGGCCCGCACAAGCGGTGGAGCATGTGGTTTAATTCGACGCAACGCGCAGAACCTTACCAGCCCTTGACATGTCCAGGACCGGTCGCAGAGACGTGACCTTCTCTTCGGAGCCTGGAACACAGGTGCTGCATGGCTGTCGTCAGCTCGTGTCGTGAGATGTTGGGTTAAGTCCCGCAACGAGCGCAACCCCCGTCCTTAGTTGCTACCATTTAGTTGAGCACTCTAAGGAGACTGCCGGTGATAAGCCGCGAGGAAGGTGGGGATGACGTCAAGTCCTCATGGCCCTTACGGGCTGGGCTACACACGTGCTACAATGGCGGTGACAATGGGATGCGAAGACGCAAGTCCTAGCAAATCTCAAAAAGCCGTCTCAGTTCGGATTGGGCTCTGCAACTCGAGCCCATGAAGTTGGAATCGCTAGTAATCGTGGATCAGCACGCCACGGTGAATACGTTCCCGGGCCTTGTACACACCGCCCGTCACACCATGGGAGTTGGCTTTACCTGAAGACGGTGCGCTAACCCGCAAGGGAGGCAGCCGGCCACGGTAGGGTCAGCGACTGGGGTGAAGTCGTAACAAGGTAGCCGTAGGGGAACCTGCGGCTGGATCACCTCCTTTCTAAGGATGATCCTTCAGCGAGCTCACGCTCACTATCGGATCGTTTTAGAAACATCAGTGGCCAACAGATCGCCAGATCGTTGAGCTGCATTGGCGGGATTTCGCCGTCTTCGTTTCTCTTTCTTCGCGGACGAACACGCGCCGGGGCTGCGCTGTGCGATTGCATCTGCGCTGGTCGCCGATGCATGCACGCAAGACCCTAGTCCTGAAAAGGATAGCGTTAGGGCTTGTAGCTCAGTTGGTTAGAGCGCGCGCTTGATAAGCGTGAGGTCGGAAGTTCAAGTCTTCCCAGGCCCACCACTTAGATCGAGTGAGCATTCGTCTTCTGGTTACGGGGCCATAGCTCAGCTGGGAGAGCGCGTGCTTTGCAAGCATGAGGTCGTCGGTTCGATCCCGTCTGGCTCCACCAGATGGTTTGATCACCGAGATCATGTACCGTCGTCCGCGAAACATCACTTCGCATTCACTAGTCTGGATAGACAGTGAACTGCGTGTTTTCTGACATCGTAAAGAGGAGATCGATCCGAGTTGGGTCGTGCAGCATATCGTTGCGCGAGCCTTCATTATCTCCGGATCATTTTCGGCGCTCGCTTTCAGCCGTGAGGTTGAATGCGAGTTGTAAAATGATCCTTTTAGCGAAGCTTGACCGCCTCGCTATCGGAACGATCTTACGAAGCAAGCTGGTCTTTCTAGTCAATGTCCGGCTGCAGATAGCGCTCATCGAGGGCGCGTGCCGCAAGGCAATTCTGCAGACAACATTCTGCCGAGTGTGTGGACATTGATAATGAGAGCAATCAAGTGCCTTAAGGGTGTTCGGTGGATGCCTTGGCGCTGAGAGGCGATGAAGGACGTGCTACGCTGCGATAAGCCGTGGGGAGCTGCGAAGAAGCTTTGATCCGCGGATTTCCGAATGGGGAAACCCACCTTCGATAGCCGGAACTCCAAGACCTTGTGTCTTGGTGTTCGACCAGAAATGATCGGGACCATGACCCTCGAGGTTTTGGATTTCCGGTTATCAAGAGAAGGTATGAGACTTCTGAATACATAGGAGGTTTCAAGCAAACCCAGGGAACTGAAACATCTAAGTACCTGGAGGAAAGGACATCAACAGAGACTCCGTTAGTAGTGGCGAGCGAACGCGGACCAGGCCAGTGATACATCAAAGACAATCGGAACCAGTCAGGAAAGCTGGGCCTCAGAGGGTGATAGCCCCGTACGAGTAATGCGATGATGTATCCACGAGTAAGGCGGGACACGTGCAATCCTGTCTGAACACGGGGGGACCACCCTCCAAGCCTAAGTACTCCTCAGCGACCGATAGCGAACCAGTACCGTGAGGGAAAGGTGAAAAGCACCCCGACGAGGGGAGTGAAATAGACCTGAAACCGGACACCTACAAACAGATGGAGCCCAAGATTCGTTCTGGGTGACATCGTACCTTTTGTATTATGGGCCAGCGACTTAATTTAACGAGCAAGCTTAAGCCGATAGGCGAAGGCGTAGCGAAAGCGAGTCTGAATAGGGCGCCAAGTTCGTTGTATTAGACCCGAAACCTAGTGATCTAGCCATGAGCAGGTTGAAGGTGAGGTAACACTCACTGGAGGACCGAACG